>SUXN01000040.1 GCA_015060965.1 Bacteroidales bacterium
TAAACATCATAAGCAAATATAATCATTCTTCTTTATCTTTCTTATCTTGCGCAAATCTAAGGTCAGGCAGAGGAGGAGTTTAACTTATGCCGTTTGGGTTGCAAAAGGCAAAACGAGTCAATGACAGTGCAAATATAGAATGACAATACTGTAAGATGAAAATGAAAAAAACAACAGCGAACCTGTCATGCTGGAACGAAATAAAGCATCTTTATAATACGATACCATTTTCAACAATTCACAAATTCCTGTTGATAACCTGTTGAAAACGGTATAATAAATAAAATAAAAAAAGTGGCATTAAAATTTTGTTTTGAGGAATTAAAAAATAAGCCTTCAACCATATTAAAAGACCAAATTATTTTACCACTTTTTAATTTAAACTTTTCAAGTGAGTTTTGAACAGTTTTCAACACAGTTATCAATAAAAGTTTTCAAATTAAAAGATAACTTCATAATTGTTGATAAAGTAAATTAATAAATTGATTTCAAATAAATTGAATTGTTTATATCTTATGAATAACTTATCCTCTTCAACTAATAAACTAAAAAGCAAATTAACCGCAAGTTTTTTCTCTACAGTATCAACAGGAGTTATTGTTGTTTTTTCTTTTTTTATATTTTAAAAAAGGAGATATATAATATAAAATCGGTTGAAATGGTGGAAACCGAAAACGTAAATGTGTAATGTGTTAGTTAATCGTTAAATACTAATCGTTCTCATTGAGTTTATTTAACTCTCATTGGAGTTTCATTTGTACGTTTTGTAGTTATCTTCGCGAATAATAATAAAACACAATGACAAAGATTATAACACTTGTATTGGTACTTACGATGGTGCTGCTCGATTTCATTGCCTACAGGCGTTTGAAAAATATCGGGGCGAGAAAAGTAATAAGATATTCATTCGGTGGAGTGATACTATTCTCTTATCTACTCATCCTTTTGGTTCCGCTCTTCATGTTTGCATTTATAGGCCCCGAAAACAGCCAATCGATGATGAAATTCTCGATGGCAATACTCACGGCCTATCTTTTCTTTTCGGTAGCGAGAATGGCGCTCTATGCCTTCTGGTTGCCTACTAAAAAAAGCAGGTGGATGTGGACAGGCATCGGGGTATCATCGTTCCTTTTGCTGTATTTTATGTACGGGGCGTTTGTCACCCGTACCAATTACCAGGTGAAAGAGGTCAAACTCGCGTTCAACAACCTCCCTGAGTCGTTCGACGGCTATAAGGTAGCGTTTATATCCGATATCCATATAGGCTCGATGTGGAATGCCGAAAAAGAACTCAATAAGCTATCAGGTGTCATTTCATCTACAGGTGCCGACCTTGTACTATTCGGCGGTGATCTGGTGAACCTTCATCACTCTGAACTTACACCTCAGATACTTGATATCCTTTCACGGATAAAAGGCAAACATGGGACTTTTGCCGTGTTGGGTAACCATGATACGGGAACTTATATAAAAGGCACTGAAAAGGCTTTTTATAAGCTAAATACAGCCTCTTTAAACAATGAGTTGTCAAAGGTAGGTTGGGTACTTTTGCGTGACAGTACAGTATATATAAATAAAGGAAACGACTCCATTGCTATTACCGGTATCGATTATTCCGACAGGCTTTTGAGCTACAAGCACTCTTTCAGCTCGATAGATGGTTTTGACGTAAGCGGAATATATGAAAATGTACCCGATGAGGCTTTCAATATAACTATTTCCCACTTGCCCCAGCTTTGGTACACCCTTTGCGACGGTGGTTACAGCGACCTCACCCTTTCCGGTCACATACACGCAATGCAGATGAAGATTGCAGGGTTCTCTCCCGCAGCGTTGTTGTTTGATGAATGGAGCGGGCTTTACGAACGCCCTAACGGTAAACTTTATATCAATGACGGAATAGGCAGTGTAGGCTTCTTTGCCCGCATAGGAGCAAGACCTGAAGTTACATTGATAGAGTTGAAGAGTAAGTGATTTATATAATAGTAAAAGTGTGACCATTGAAGTCACACTTTTACTATCCGGTTTATCCGTTCTTGAACAAGTGATTTATAATCTGATTTAAGTTTATCATCAAGAAATGAAGAATCTATAATATCACTCCATTTATGACTGCTTGAAACCATTTTATCAATAATTATTTCCGAAATTTTTTCTGTTATTCCGCTATCAATCATAGCTTGTATAAATGATAAGCGGTCAAATCCTACTATAGCATTATTTTCATCTGTTCCGTAACCTACAAGAGGCATTGCGAGTTCGTCATCATCGTTAATTCCTGTGAGCTTTACAGCCAACAGGTCATAAGCCGGAGACAAATGATAACCGTCACATCCTTTTTCAATAAGTGAAAAATTCTTGCAATGCATGTCTGAATTTCCTGTCAACCAGGAGAAAATTACAATTTCCCAGAAACGCTGTACATCAAGCATATGAGCTGATGAATATTTCTTGATTGTTTCGGCAAGCTGTATATATGCTCCACGGTATTTATGTTCAGTAAGCCGGTTGGTAAGCTGGCACATGTCGAGCATAGAGTATTTTTCCCCTTTCTCGCCTCTATCCATCCTTTTTGTTATATATGCCAGTTCACCGTCATCCATCATTATAAGCCCATGAGGTGCGGTGGCAATGCCGGATGCCTCGGCAAGCTTCATTGTAAGGTCTTCAAGTTCAGGCATAGAATCATATACTGGACTTTGCGGCTTCAATATGTAGTTACCCCACAAACCTACAATTGTCAGTTTATCGGGTTCATTCTTGCCACCTCTGTTTATATCCAAGGATAGTTTGGGCTGTACGCCGGTAACAGAAGTACTTTGTTCAAGTATATGTAATGCCAGTTCCTCAATATTGTCTCTTGTGTAAGGCAATAGCGGAGCTTTAGTAGTCCCGAACAGCTTCTTTGCGCATTTTGGATGATAAAAACCTTGCTCATCTTCAATTGGCTTGTAGCAGCAAAGACATCTTTTTACATTATTATCATTCATAATTCCGTACACTAATATTACCGATACAATCTTTACAACACATCAGTAACAGACTCATTCTGTCTCGTGGGTTAATTTTCCAGTTCTTGTCTACAATATCAAGAAGCCAGCCTTCTGGAATAAGACCGTCAAAAACAGGAAACATGAATTCCTTTACATATTCTTCATCCTGTAGTGGCATTGTGGGGCACAGAGGTTTTGCCGTATTTGATTTCATATATTCCGAATCATATACAAAGTGATAACCGTCGTGGTCCTCGGTCAATACCCCTGCAAAAGTATCATCAATATATATTTTAGCTCTTTTCATTAATATTATTCATTTATAAGCTATTAATTTTAGCAGGTTTCAATGTCTCTCCAAAAAGAGCCAGTACAAGATTTACCTTATCCAATTGAACTGTAGTCTTGCCACGTTCCAGTTCTCTTATGAAACGTACCCCTACTCCACTCCTCTCGGCAAGTTCAATCTGTGTAAGTTTATAAAGTTTTCTCTTTTCGCGTATGTATTCTCCCAAGTTCATAATACAGCTTTTTATAAAATAACCCCGTTCGGGGTTATTTATGTTGTAATATATATAATTTCATCCCGTATGGGTACAAATATACAAACAAACGAGCGAGAAACATCAAGCTTGCTTGAATGTTTTTTACAGCGACGACGCGTAATAAGCGTTGTTTGCGACGACTGCTACTTTAGTAGCACCAAGGAGTGCGGCTTGCCGCCCCAAAGAAAATATTCGAGGTGAACCTCAATTATATGTATTTAATTTAATGTGAGTTCGATGTAAGTTCAACCTAATTGCGAATCTGTCATTGCTTTTTGCCCCTGCGGGCGGCGATTTATGGTTCAGACAGAGGAAGCATCGAGTAATCTCAAAAATAACCGCGAACTTGTCATGCTTGAGCGAAGCGAAGCATCTACAACAACTGATAAAGAAAAGAGATTTTTTCGGGCAAAGCCCTCAACAACACGTCTCACTACGTATCGGAATGATAAGTACGCGAAAAGTACAAGCAATGTCATCCCGAACCCCGTGTGAGGGATCTCAAAACCGCGCACAGAGATTCTTCGCTCCGCTCAGAATGACAAAACAACGTTTTGTTATCGGTGAGTTCATTAGTGTAACAATGAACGAACCAATGCTCTTTTGTTTTGTTATCGACGAGTTTTGCAGCAACAGGTCAAACGTAGCACTCCCACCCCTCCGCCAGTAAACTGGCACCTCCCCTCAGGCAGAGGAGGAATTTAACTTATGCCGTTTGGGTTGCGAAAAGCAAAACGAGTCAATGACAGTGCAAATATAGAATGACAAAATTTTATAATTCCAAACTCATAATATAGTCATTCATATAAAATCCTTCACCTATTGGAAAATCTCCTTCACGGGCAATTTCCATACCCATTCTAAGATAGAACCCTACTGCCTTGTTATAACGGTTTACATTAAGCTCTATACGTACTTTAGCGGTATTTTTATTCTCGCTTGCATATTCATGTGCTTGTTTAAATAGATGCTCCCCTACTCCTCTACCTTGCCATTCTGGCATTACATAAAGTTTATGTAAGTGGTAGACAGTAATGTTATCTTCTGTAATACTTTCTTTTTGTATTGACATATACCCTACAGGAATGCCGTTACACCATGCAATGAAGAAAATGTGTAGGTCGCTAAATTGTTTCTCAAGGCTCTGTTTGGAGTACATCCACTCCATCATATACTCTACCTGTTCAGCGGTAAGTATACTGCTATATGTATACCTGAAAACGACATCTGCCATAGATTTGATAACATGAATGTCTGATTCTGTTGCTTGGGTAATGCTTATCATTGAGTTGGTTATTGTTCCGCTAAGTTAATAAAAATGGTGGTGACTAAAAAGTAAATTTGGTACCCGAAATTTGGCAACACTCGTTGTAAAATAGCAAAGTAAACTTTGCATTTAACTCGTTTGCACAAATTTTCTGTGTTACGTTTGCCTTCAAAATCCTCATTTACGCCAAGTAAACTGCGGTTTTGAAGCCTACACAAGCCTTGACACAAAGTGTCTTGTCTTGGCTGCACTCGCTTTGTGTGTAAGCAAGCTTTCACTCGTTCGTTTGCACAAGCCTTGAACTTTGCTTTTTATTCACCACCGACAATAAGAGGATGACTTTTGAGTCACCCTCATTATTATTTCACAATATTCTATTGTTTTTATTCTCTATAATGTAATCAGGCTCCAAGTACTTTTTATCTTGTAACAAGTATCTTTGTAGCTACTCCTTCATCGCCGTTGCTGTCGTATGTGAGTACATAATATACTCCGCTCGGTACCTTCTCGCCTTGCTGGTTGCGTCCGTTCCAGTTGTATTGTCCGCCGTTGGACGTGCCCTCATTGATTAAAAATCCGGCTGCATCGACGATTTTGACATTACAACCGTGGGTGAGCCCGACGATGGAGATATTTCCGCTGTAATTGGCTCTCACGGGATTGGGATAGGCATATATGTTCTTCTCGTCAAGTGTCTCCTGCGGGCGTGTGGCGTCGCTCATGAAACTTGCCATTCCCTTGTCGGTTCCTATGAACACGTCGCCGCTCTTGCCATTGATTGCTATGCTCACGATGTTGTTAGACGGCAGAGGTGAGTTCTCTGTGGTAAAGTGGTGTATTGTCTCTTTTCCGTCGGCACTTATCAGGTATACGCCGTTGTCGTTTGTTCCCACCCACTTGCGGTTGGCGCCGTCTACCTTCATTGCCTTTATATATGTTCCGCTCAGCAGATAGTCGGCAAGGCCTGTACCGTCGTTGCGGGGCACTTTAATCTGTTTGAAGATGCCTTTGTCGAAGAAAGTGCTCGGGTTGTCAATAACGAAGAGTCCTGTGTTTGTGCCCACCCATATCTCGCCGTTCATATCCTCCACCACTGCATATACCTGGTATACGTCGTAGCTTATGCCGTCCTGGTTAGTGAATTTGTTGAGCCATATCTTGGATTCGTCGTCGCTTGTATCAAAGGTTGTGCCGTTCATCTTGGCACAGAACACTCCTGTCTCATCCTGCAACGATGTGAGCCATAGCCAGCCCCTCGAATCAATGAATGGGTCTACAATTGTAGGCAGTTTATCCACGGCCTTGTAGTAAAGTTCTGTCCATGTGCCGTCTTTCTTAAGTATCTTGACAATGTTCTTCACTCCTGTGTTTGTGCACCACAGGTTGCCTTCGTTGTCGAACTTAACTGATGTTATGCGTACAAACCTGTAGGCTTCGTATGATGTGGGCAATACACTCTCCAATGGGCTGTTGTCCAGATTGTAGTGTTTTACAAACTTTCCGTCACGGAACTCATATAGTCCGTATCCGAACGAGCCTGCAAAATAGTGTCCGGGTTCTGTAGGGTCCTCGTCAATGGAACACAAGTTCAGATAGGGAATCCCGGTAACCTGCTTTATGTTATCTTCGGGGAGGTTGGTCCACTTGTCATCAAGGTAGTCGTACTCCATCAGTGTACCGTCGTAGAATGTGATGTCGAAGAAATTGAGGTTTCCGCCGGCTACAAGCAGCTTGTCGTCGCTTGTGAACTGCATGAACTCGCAGTAGTTCCTTATGGGGCAGTTGGGGACAATGGGTGTCGCAACTTCAACAATGTTGTTGTCCTTTATGTCGCACTTGACAATTCCCCTGTATCCCTTGCAGTCCCAGAAGCTGTTTCCGTCCCAGAGAATGAAGTTACTGCCTGTATTCTTGTATGTTACGATATTCTGCGGACCGGTGATGACGGTTGTCTTCTTCTTTGCCGATGCTATGATTTCTTTGCCGGTGCTGTATACGGCGTTGTACTTCTCGCCATGGTTGTAGATGAGGTCCTTGAGAATATTGGTGTCGGCATTGTAACTGTAGATTCCATATTCGTATAGGTGGCAGTAGAGCATGCCGTCAAGCTCGCATATCGCTTTTGTAAAGTGGTTGTTCTTCTTTACCCAGTTGTTCTTGTCAAGTAGGTTCTTGTTTATGTCGCAACAGAACATTCCTGTCTCTGTTCCGCAAAAGAGCTTGTCCTTGAAAAGGTAGGTACAGTAGGTATTCAGGCCTGTGTTGTATGTGTTTGTGAACTCATACTCCTCAAGGTCTAATTCCACTATTCCAAATGATGTCGACAGATAGGCTGTCGTTCCCTGGATGTTTATGCCGTTGATTTTCTTGCTCGGGAGTGACTTGTTCTTGAAGTCCGATATATTGTATACCTCGTCGTCTTCATAAAGGATATCAATATTGGCGTTGCTGTATACTATGACAAGGGCCTTTATATCCTTGCAGTATGCAATGTGGGTGATGTCAATGTCGCTAAGGGTATTTATCTTGTCGTATGTGCGCACCTCGTCATCGCTTGTGTTGTATGAGAAGAGCGCTCCCGATGCAAGGATATATATCCTGTCACCTGCCTTCTGGCAGTATGTTGCGTTGTGGTACGACGGGTACAGCACCCAATCTCCTGTTCCGGCACTGGCTGCTAAGGCAATGAGTATCGAAAAAAGTGCAATAAAACGTTTAATCATAGTTCTCTTTCAGGTAATTACTAAGTTCCAGGGTTGCGCGGTAGCGGTGGCTGATGCTGTTCTTCATCTCCCCGCTCATCTGTGCAAAACTCTCGGAAAAACCTTCTGGAATAAACACGGGGTCGTATCCGAACCCTGAGTCTCCCCTCTTCTCTTCGGTGATTGTTCCTTTTACAATGCCGTTGAATAGTTTTTCCTCGCCCTTAATAATTAACGCGATAACTGTGCGAAATTGTGCGTTGCGGTTACTTTTTCCTGTTAAATTTTGTAATAGCTTCTGCATGTTGGCTTCGGAGTCGCACTCCTTACCGGCATAACGCGCCGAATATACTCCCGGTGCACCGTCAAGAGCCTCTACTTCAAGGCCGGTGTCATCGGCAAAGCAGTCTACTCCGAACTTCTCATGTATGTAACGCGCCTTGATGAGCGCATTGCCCTGCAAGGTGTCGGCTGTCTCGGGGATGTCGTCGTGGCAACCGATGTCGTTCAGGGATAGCACCTCTACCTTATCGCCTACAATAGCTCTTACCTCGTCGAGCTTATGTCTGTTGTTTGTTGCGAATACAAGTTTCATTGTTTCTCTTCTGTTTTTACAAGTTCCTTGGGTTCATTCGAATCGAACTTGACCTTCTTTGCCTTGGCTTTTATCTTGTCGAAGCCCAATCCATATACGGCCATTACTTTCGATTGTGACACGAGTGCATTGGGGTCAATCTGCTTTATTGCACTCAGCAGCTGGTTCGCCTGGTTGGCGCGTGCTATGGTTGTAACAACCTTGCTCTCCTTTCCCGAATAGTATCCTATTGAGTCAAGCAGTGTGACACCGCGCTTCATATAGCGGGTAATGTAATATGCAATCTCATCGTACTTGCTCGAGAATATGAAGAACTGTACTGTCTGTCGGTTGCTGTTCACCATGTAGTCCAAAGACACATTCACTATCACAAGGTTGATGAATCCGTAGAATACCTTCTGAAGGCTCAGTGCCGTGTCGTTTGTAGGGATTATGAAGAAACTGCTTATTACTATACATGCGTCCACATAGAGCATGGCACGGCCGAAACTTACATCCTTGTACTTGTTCACAATTGCGGCTATGATATCTACACCACCCGAGCTGCCGTTGCTAAGGAAACAGAATGCCAGGCCCAGTCCGGTGAAGATTGAACCCACGATACACGATTCAAGCTGTTTGTCCGGTCCGATAATCTCCGATGCATTGGGGTATACATCAAACACCACCTGGAACAGCTGAAGGAACAGCGTCAGGGTTATGATAGCATATATTGTCTTTATGCAGAACTTGAGTCCAAGCTGCCATATGGCAATTAATATCAGCACCATGTTTATGAGGAAATAAGAGTACTGGATAGGTACTCCCGTAGTGTACTGTATTATGGCACAGACACCGGTTACACCTCCTGTCACAAAAGTGTATGGCTCCATAAAAAAGTTCCATGCAAAGGCATAAAATGCAAGTCCGAGAGTGATCATGAAATAGTTCTTTATCTCACTCAAGATTGAAGGACGTGGGATGAATCGTTTAGCCATAGCTTCTTAAAGTTTTAAAACCGTTTATAGTTTGTCTCTCTTTTCCGTTATCAGATAACTATATTAACAATCTTCTTTGGAACAATGATGACCTTCTTGATGGGCTTGCCGTCGATATACTTCCGGCTGTTCTCGTTGGCAAGGACTGCTGCCTCGATGTCAGCGTTTATGGCGTCGGCTGCAAAGTCCATTGTAAAGCGTGCCTTGCCGTTGAAAGAGATTGTGTATTTGATTGTATCTTCCTTGAGGTACTCTTCGTTGTATGCAGGCCACTCGGCATCGCAGATTGTGGTATTGTGTCCCATGATCTCCCACAGCTCCTCGCAGATGTGAGGTGCAAACGGTGACAACACAACGACAACCTTCTCAAGGATTGCCTTCTTGTTGCACTTGAGTGCTGTGAGCTCGTTGAGGCAAATCATGAAGGCACTCACTGTTGTGTTGTATGAGAATGCAGGTATGTCCTCTGTAGTCTTCTTGATGAGTTTGTGCAGTGACTTGAGCTCCTCCTTTGTGGGCTCTCCGTCAGTGAGGATGCAGCTGTCGTTCTTGTCGAAGAACATACCCCACAGCTTGCGCAGGAAGCGGTGACAACCGTCGATACCGTTTGTGTCCCAAGGCTTTGACTGCTCGATTGGGCCAAGGAACATCTCGTACATGCGCAGTGTGTCGGCACCGTACTTCTCTACAATCACGTCGGGGTTCACAACGTTGAACATTGACTTGCTCATCTTCTCTACTGCCCAGCCGCAGATATACTTGCCGTCTTCTAGGATGAACTCTGCATCGGCATACTCGGGACGCCAAGCGCGGAACGCGTCAATGTCAAGGATGTCGTTCGATACAATATTCACGTCAACGTGCAACGGTGTCACATCGTACTGCTTTGCAAGGTTGAGCGAAACGAATGTATTTGTGTCCTTTATGCGGTATACGAAGTTGCTTCGTCCCTGGATCATACCCTGGTTGATGAGCTTCTGGAATGGCTCTTCCTTCACGCTCAGGCCTGTGTCGAACAGGAACATGTTCCAGAAACGTGAATAGATGAGGTGGCCTGTAGCGTGCTCCTTACCGCCCACATACAGGTCTACATTCTGCCAGTAATTGTTGGCCTCCTTTCCCACGAGGGCATTGCCGTTGCGTGGGTCCATGTAACGCAGGTAGTATGCGCTTGAGCCTGCAAAACCGGGCATTGTGTTGAGCTCAAGAGGGAACACTGTACTGTTGTCGATGTTATCCTTGCTTGTGATGCTGTTGTTTGCCGTGTCCCAAGCCCACATCTTTGCGTGTCCCAACGGTGGCTCGCCGCTCTCTGTCGGGAGGAACTTCTCTACCTCGGGCAACTCAAGTGGCAGGCACTCCTCGGGTATCGGGTAAGGCACACCGTTCTTGTAGTAGATGGGGAACGGCTCGCCCCAGTAGCGCTGACGGCTGAATATTGCATCGCGCAGGCGGTAGTTTACCTTCACACGGCCGAGTTTTGTCTCGGTAACGAACTGCTTTGTCTTTGCAATGGCCTCCTTCACTGTGAGTCCGTTGAGATTGAGCTTGCAGTCGCTGAATGCTGCTGTAGGTGAGTTGGTCATGATACCCTCTTTTGCGTCGAAGCTCTCCTCGCTGACGTCGCAACCCTCAATGAGCGGACGTATCTCAATGCCGAAGTGCTTTGCGAAAGCGTAGTCGCGGCTGTCGTGTGCAGGAACGGCCATAATGGCGCCTGTTCCATAACCCGAAAGTACATAGTCACTTACCCAAACAGGAATTTCCTCGCCTGTGATGGGGTTGATTGCGTATGAGCCGGTGAACACACCTGTCACGTTACGGTCAATCATGCGCTCACGCTCGGTACGCTTCTTTGTGCGGTCAAGATAAGCCTCGACAGCCTCTTTCTGCTCCTCTGTTGTGAGCTGTGCTACAAGTTCGCTCTCGGGGGCAAGAACCATGAATGTGACACCGAAGATTGTATCGGCACGTGTGGTGAAGATTGTGAACTGCACGTCCCTGTCCTTTACGCGGAACTGCATCTCTGTTCCCTCGCTGCGTCCAATCCAGTTACGCTGTGTCTCCTTGAGCGACTCAGTCCAGTCTATTCTCTCAAGGCCGTCGAGCAGACGCTGTGAGTATGCCGATACTCTCAGGCACCACTGCTTCATCTTCTTCTGTACTACAGGGAAACCTCCGCGCTCCGACACACCATCGACAACCTCGTCATTGGCGAGCACTGTACCCAATGCAGGGCACCAGTTCACCATTGTCTCGTTGAGGAACGCTATGCGCCAGTTCATAAGCAGCTCCTGCTGTGCTTTCTCGTCCATGCTGTTCCACTCCTCGGCTGTAACATCAACCTCCTCGGTACAAGCGGCGTTGATGTCTGCACTACCCTCTTTAGCCAACTTATCGATAAGTTCTGCAATGGGTTTTGCGCACTTTGCATCGTTGTCGTAGTAGCTGTTGAACATCTTGATGAATGTCCACTGTGTCCAGTGGTAGTAGTTTGCATCGCAGGTCCTTATCTCGCGGTTCCAGTCGAAGCAGAAACCTATCTTGTCGAGTTGCTCGCGGTAGCGGTTTATGTTCTGCTCTGTGGTGATTGCGGGGTGCTGTCCTGTCTGTATGGCATACTGCTCTGCCGGGAGTCCGTATGCATCGTAACCCATAGGATTGAGCACGTTGAAGCCCTGAAGGCGTTTGAAACGTGCGAAAATATCCGACGCAATGTAACCCAGAGGGTGTCCCACGTGCAATCCGGCTCCCGATGGGTAAGGGAACATGTTAAGCACATAGAATTTCTTCTTCTCGTCATTCTCAACTACGCGATAGGTGTTGTTCTCTTTCCATCGCTTCTGCCACTTCTGTTCAATCTCGTTAAAATTGTATGCCATATATTCTTTTATTTTTTATTTTTCTCTATTCACTCATCTACATAGTAGATGCAATATCTTGCAAAAATATATAAAATTCGGATGATTTTCCTTTTTATCGTATGAATTTGATGCCAAAAGTTCTTTTTTGCTTCTTGTGCTCTCAAATCGGATAAAAATCGCTATCTTCGCATAATTATTCCCGAATAAAAATTACTTGAATATATGGCCGAAAAAGATACAGCCGTTACCCCGATGATGCGTCAGTTCTATGACCTCAAGGCGAAGCACCCCGATGCGGTCCTTCTGTTCCGTTGCGGAGACTTCTATGAGACATACTGTTCCGACGCTATAGTAGCATCGGAGATACTCGGTATCACACTTACCAAGCGCTCCAATGGAAAAAGTGACACTGCAAAAGCCATCGAGATGGCAGGCTTTCCTTTCCATGCGCTCGACAACTATCTGCCCAAACTTGTGAGGGCAGGCAAGCGCGTGGCTATCTGCGACCAGCTCGAGGACCCCAAAATGACAAAGAAACTTGTGAAGAGAGGTATCACCGAACTTGTCACTCCGGGTGTCTCAATAAATGACAATGTGCTTGATTATAAAGAGAATAACTTCCTTGCTGCGGTGCACTTCGGCAAGCCTATGTGCGGTGTCTCTTTTCTTGATATATCAACAGGAGAGTTCCTTGTTGCCGAGGGCACTTTCGACTACATCGAGAAACTTCTCATCAACTTCCGCCCGAAGGAGGTGCTCTTCGAGCGTGGCCTCAAGAACCGTTTCGAGGATTGTTTCGGCAGCAAATATCTCACATTCGAGCTCGATGACTGGGCCTTTACCGAGGAGTTCGCGAACGAGAAGCTGACAAAGCATTTCGAGACAAAGAACCTCAAGGGTTTCGGTATCTCGCATCTGCGTAGCGGAGTGGTGGCTGCCGGTGCTGTCTTGCACTATCTGGGCGTTACACTGCACACGCAGATATCTCATATACGTAACATCTCACGCATCGAAGAGGAGCGTTACGTGCGTCTTGACAAGTTCACTATCCGTAGCCTTGAGCTGTTGGGCAGTATGCACGACGGCGGTTCGTCGCTGCTGTCGGTGGTAGACCGCACCCTCACGGCCATGGGAGCGCGTCTGTTGAAGCGTTGGATGGTATTCCCGCTCAAGGACAAGAAGCCCATTGACGAGCGTCTGGATATCGTGGAATACTATTTCCGCGAGCCGCAGTTCCGCGAGCTTGTCGAGGAGAACCTGCAACTGATAGGTGACCTTGAACGCATCATAGCAAAGGTTGCGGCAGGACGTGTCTCTCCGCGTGAACTTGTTCAGCTGAAGCTTGCCCTGCAGGCCGTCGAGCCCTTAAAACATGCTTGTGAGACTTCGGGCAACGAGGTGCTCAAGCAGATAGGCGCACAGCTCGATTGTTGTGCCGATATACGTGACAGGATAGCACGTGAGGTGGTTCCCGAGCCACCGTTGCTGCTGAACAAGGGCGGGGTAGTGGCCGATGGAGTAAACGAACAGCTCGACGAACTGCGTGCCATTGCATACCACGGCAAGGATTACCTCATGCAGCTGCAGCAGCGCGAGAGTGAGCGTACCGGTATCCCGAGCTTAAAGATATCGTTCAACAACGTCTTCGGCTACTACATCGAGGTGCGTAACACCTACAAGGAGAATGTGCCTGCCGAATGGATACGCAAGCAGACACTTGTGAACGCCGAGCGTTACATAACACAGGAACTCAAGGAGTATGAGGAGAAAATCTTAGGTGCCGAGGAGAAAATCCTTGCTCTTGAGTCGCAGATTTTCAACTCTCTTGTGGCCGATGTGGCATCATATATCCCTTCAATCCAGGTAGATGCGTCGCATCTTGCAAGGCTCGACGTGCTCCTCTCGTTCGCCAACGTGTCACGTGCATATAAATACATCCGTCCTGTAGTGAGCGAGGATGATGTACTCAATATAAAGCAGGGCCGTCACCCTGTTATCGAGCGTCAGATGGCAGTGGGCGAGAGTTATATCCCCAATGACCTTTATCTTGACAGCGACAAGCAGCAGATAATAATCGTTACCGGTCCTAATATGGCCGGTAAGTCGGCTCTCCTGCGACAGACAGCGCTCATCACACTGCTTGCACAGATAGGATGCTTCGTGCCTGCCGACAGTGCGCACATAGGTCTTGTGGACAAGATATTCACACGTGTGGGAGCAAGCGACAACATCTCGGCCGGTGAATCTACATTCATGGTAGAGATGACCGAGGCAGCAAATATCCTCAATAACCTGTCCGAAAAGAGTCTTGTGCTCTTTGACGAACTCGGTCGCGGTACATCCACATACGACGGTATGTCGATAGCCTGGGCCATTGTAGAGTATATCCACGAGTTCTCGAAGGGTAGGGCACGCACTCTCTTTGCAACGCATTATCACGAGCTCAACGAGATGGAGAAGAGCTTCCCGCGCATCAAGAACTTCAATGTTTCGGTAAAGGAGATTGACGGCAAGGTCATTTTTCTGCGCAAGCTCATGCCGGGCGGTAGCGAGCACTCTTTCGGTATTCATGTGGCCAAGCTTGCCGGTATGCCCAAGAGCATAGTAAAACGCTCCGAGCAGATACTCAAAAAACTTGAGGCAGGCAACAATCGCGGTGAGCTCAAAAGTGCTCCTACAGCCGAGATTGCCGACAGCCGTGAGGGGCTTCAGCTCAACTTCTTCCAGCTCGATGACCCTGTACTCTCACAGGTGCGCGACGAGATTTTAGGTATCGATGTTAATAATCTTACTCCGTTGGAGGCGCTGAATAAGTTGAATGAAATAAAGAAAATCGTCAGGGGAAAATAACTGAAAAGCAAACTGCTGCTTAGGCCCTGAACAAATTCTTTTATAAGGGTGTTGAGAATTCATTTGAATACTTAACACCCTTTTCTTATGGACAAGAAATTCCTGACAAATGAGGTCGGTGCTCCGGTCACTGACAATACCAATTCGCTTACTGCCGGCGAGCGCGGGCCGTTGCTGGTAGAGGATAACTGGCTGCTTGAGAAACTGGCTCATTTCGACCGTGAGGTCATCCCGGAGCGCCGTATGCATGCCAAAGGCAGCGGTGCTTTCGGTACGTTTACTGTCACCCACGATGTCACGCACTACACCTGTGCTTCGCTGTTTTCAAAAATCGGCAAGGTAACCGATGTTTTTGTGCGTTTCTCAACTGTTGCGGGCGAGCGCGGTGCTGCCGATGCCGAGCGTGATATCCGTGGCTTTGCAGTGAAATTCTACACCGATGAGGGCAACTGGGATCTTGTGGGCAACAATACTCCTGTGTTTTTTCTGCGCGACCCTCTGCAGTTCCCCGATCTCAACCACGCCATAAAGCGTGACCCGCAGACGAACCTGCGTTCACCGCAGAGCAACTGGGACTTCTGGACAATGCTTCCCGAGGCGCTGCATCAGGTTACAATAGTAATGTCCGACCGTGGTATTCCGGCTTCGTACAGACATATGCACGGCTTCGGTTCGCACACTTTCAGTCTTGTGAATGCCAAGGGTGAGCGCTTTTGGGTAAAGTTCCACTTCCGCACCCAGCAGGGCATAAAGAACATGAGCAATGCCGAGGCTGCAGCGGTCATTGCAAAGGACCGTGAGAGCCACGGACGAGACCTATTTACAGCAATTGAAAATGGTGACTTCCCGCGTTGGAAGCTCTATTTCCAGATTATGACACAGGAACAGGCGGCGCATTACCGCGAGAATCCTTTTGATGTGACAAAGGTGTGGAGTCATAAGGATTTTCCGCTCATCGAGGTGGGTGTGCTTGAGCTTAACCGCAACCCGCAGAACTATTTTGCCGACGTTGAGCAGGCTGCATTCAACCCTGCACATGTAGTTCCGGGAATAGGCCTTTCACCCGATAAACTGCTTCAGGGGCGTCTGTTTTCCTACGGCGATGCACAGCGTTACCGTCTGGGTGTGAACCATGACCAGATACCTGTTAACCGTGCGCATTGCCCTGTACACAGTTTCCACCGCGACGGCCTGATGCGTGTCGACGGCAACAACGGTGCCACTAAAGGCTATTCTCCCAACAGTATAGGGGAGTGGGATGTCACTCAAGCGCATTACACCCACTCGGCCGTGGCAGGCGAATCGATGCGTTATAATCCTTACGAAGACCGCACAGATGACTGTTTCTATCAGCCCGGCAATCTCTACAGGCTCATGACGGAGGAGAAGCGCGCACTGCTCATTGCAAATACTGCCGAGGATATGATGCCCGTCACCGACAATATCAAATACCGTCATGCTGCGCATTGCTATCTGGCCGACGAGGAGTATGGAAAACGCCTTGCCGCTGCCATGAAGCTTGATGTCACCGAGGTGATGAGGCTTGCGGCCATGAGTGAGAAGGCGAGGTTGGAAGCAACCGTTACCAAATAACATAAAAAAGACTCCCTCGGGAGTCTTTTTTATATTTACCTATGTAGTCCTTTCAGGCCTTGTTTCTTGTGCTTCTGTAGATGAGATATCCTCCTGCAATCACCAATGGTATGCTAAGGATCTGTCCCATATTCAGTAGCATTCCGTCCTCGAATGCAACCTGGTTGTCCTTGATGTACTCCACAAAGAAACGGAATGTGAAGATCGTAAACAGGGTGAAACCTGCATAAAGTCCCGTACCTACCTTCTCCTTGTGCTTACGGTACAGTATTATTATGGCAATGAATACTGCAAAATAGGCAAGCGATTCATAGAGCTGTGCAGGGTGGCAGGGGGCGGTAATGCCCGTCTTCACGAATACAAAGCCCCATGGCATCTCTGTAGGCAAGCCTATTATCTCGCTGTTCATGAGGTTTCCGAGGCGTACCATGGCAGAGAATATCGGTGCTGCTATACCAAGGCTGTCAAGGACCCACATGAACGGGAGTTTTGTCTTGCGTATATATAGCAGCAGTCCTGTTACCACTCCTATCACTCCACCGTGGCTGGCAAGTCCTGAATATCCAATGAACTTCCATGAGCCGTTTATCTCCTTTATGGGAAGAATCATCTCTAATGGGTGGCTGAGGTAATATTCGGGCTCGTAGAAAAGACAGTGTCCCAGGCGGGCACCTATGAGTATTCCAAAGAAACAGTAGAAGAAAAGCGGGTCGAAAAGCTCTTCTTTGATACCGCCGTTCTTGTATACCCTGCTTACAACAAAGTATGCTGCAAGGAGTCCTATCATCCAGCAGAGGGCATAGTAACGCACCTCAAAACCGAGTATTGAGAACGGGCTTATCGAGGGGTCCCAGACGATTGCGCTGTGCAAAGGGTTCATGGCTGTTATACGTTAAAGCGGAAGTGCATTATATCACCGTCCTGAACAACATATTCCTTACCCTCGACACCCATCTTGCCGGCCTCCTTCACGGCAGCCTCCGAGCCGTATGCGATGTAGTCGTCGTACTTTATGACCTCGGCGCGGATGAATCCCTTCTCAAAGTCGGTGTGGATGACACCGGCACACTGTGGAGCTTTCCAGCCCTTGCGGAATGTCCATGCTTTGACCTCCATTTCCCCGGCAGTGATGAATGTCTGCAGGTTAAGCAGGGTGTAGATAGCCTTGATGAGGCGGTCACAACCCGACTCCTTCAGACCCATGTCCTCAAGGAACATCTGCTTCTCCTCATAGCTCTCGAGCTCGGCAATGTCGGCCTCTGTCTGTGCCGATATAATCAGCAACTGTGCATTCTCGTCCTTGATGGCCTCGCGTACGGCCTCTACATACTTGTTGCCGCTTGCAGCCGATGTGTCATCGACGTTGCACACATAGAGCACAGGCTTCGATGTGAGCAGGAAAAGGTTCTTTGCAACCTGTTGCTCATCCTCGGTCTCAAAAACCACTGTGCGGGCCGATTTCCCTGCTTCCAGAGCCTCTTTGTACTGCATGAGCACGTCGTATTCGAGCTTTGCCTGCTTGTCACCGCCCACGCGTGCCTGTTTCTCGACGCGCTTGATGCGGTTCTCAATGGTCTCAAGGTCCTTGAACTGCAACTCAAGGTCAATGATTTCCTTGTCGCGGACAGGGTTCACTGAGCCGTCGACGTGTACAATGTTGTCGTTGTCGAAGCAACGGAGAACGTGTATGATAGCATCGGTCTCACGTATGTTTCCAAGGAACTGGTTGCCAAGGCCCTCGCCCTTGCTTGCGCCCTTTACAAGGCCTGCAATGTCCACGATATCACAAGTTGCGGGGACAATGCGTCCGGGGTGTACCAATTCGGCGAGCTTGTTGAGTCGCTCATCGGGTACGGTTATCTGTCCCAGCTGCGCGTCGATGGTGCAGAA
This sequence comes from Bacteroidales bacterium, assembly GCA_015060965.1. Classification (GTDB taxonomy): domain Bacteria; phylum Bacteroidota; class Bacteroidia; order Bacteroidales; family Bacteroidaceae; genus HGM04593. Next base: position 18,277 of record SUXN01000040.1, read on the forward strand.
GGGGAAGTTTGCTGCCTGCGCCTTTGCGCTTGACAGACAGTTGAAAAGTGTCGATTTTCCTACGTTGGGCAAGCCAACGATACCTGCTTTCAAAGCCATATGATACTTTAATTTTAATTATTCTTTATTTTTTCGGCGCGAAGATAGTGAATAAATTCCGTACTGCGAAATGTAAACCCGTTTCTGTCACCATTTTGGGCGCATCAATTGCCTCATTAATGCGCCTCGAGCCAGTTATTTCCCCAGCCGTGGTCGGCTATAAGCGGTACGCTCATTGCGAATGCGTTCTGCATTTCCTCCACAACCATTGACAACATTCTCTCCTTCTCGTCGGGTACGATATTGAAGTTCAATTCGTCGTGTACCTGAAGAATCATGGTAGAGCGCATATTCTCCTGCTTCATGCGGCGGTAGATGTTTACCATTGCCACCTTGATGATGTCGGCAGCGCTGCCCTGTATAGGGGCGTTCACCGCGTTTCGCTCGGCATAGCCACGTACCACTGCGTTGTGCGAGTTTATATCAGGCAGGTAACGCTTGCGGTGGAATATGGTCTCAACATATCCGTTTGCCTTTGCATCCTGTTTACATTTTTCAATATATTCCTGTACTCCGCTGTATGTTGCAAAATAGTTCTCGATGAGTTCTTTTGCCTCGCGGCGGTCTACATTCATCCTCTCGGCAAGGCCAAAAACGGATATACCATATATGATGCCGAAGTTGGCTACCTTTGCTTTGCGACGTTCATCTTTTGTTACCTCTTCAATAGGTTTCTTGTAAACTTTTGCTGCGGTGGCTGCATGGATATCATATCCGCTGCGGAAATCCTCAATCATGTTCTTGTCCCCGCTCAGATGTGCCATAATGCGCAATTCAATCTGCGAATAGTCCACTGACAGGAACAGACAACCGTCGTCGGGAACAAATGCTTTGCGCACCTCTTTGCCGTCCTCGTCACGTATGGGAATGTTCTGCAGGTTTGGGTTGCTCGAGCTCAATCGGCCCGTGGCGGTCACGGTCTGGTTGTATGATGTATGTATCTTTCCTGTTCTTGGGTTTACAAGTTCGGGCAGTGCGTCAACGTATGTACTCAAGAGCTTTTTCAGTCCACGGTATTGTAAAATATTTTTAACGATAGGGTGGCGGTTCTGCAATTGTGCAAGAACATCCTCCGATGTAACGAACTGTCCTGTCTTTGTCTTCTTGGGTTTGTCTACAATCTTCAGCTTTCCGAACAGGATATCTCCCACCTGTTTGGGCGATGCAATGTTGAAAGGTTCGCCGGCGAGTGAATATATCTGTTCCTCAATCTCTGCGAGGCGCTTCCCGAACAGGTTAGATGTCTCCTTCAGTGCTGCTGTGTCAATGCGCGCGCCGTTACGCTCCATGTAAGCAAGTACAGGCACCAGCGGCATCTCGATGTTGTAGAAGAGTTCTTCTATCCCCTCTTTCTTGAGCTCCTCTTGCAGAATGTTCTTCAGTTTGAGTGTGACATCGGCATCTTCGCAGGCGTAGTCGCATACAAGGGTGGGGGGAACATCGCGCATGTTCTTCTGGTTCCTGCCTTTCTCGCCAATGAGCTCCTCAATTTTTATTGTATCGTAATTCAGGTAAATTTCGGCTAAGTAATCCATGCCGTGATAAAGCTCGGGTTGCAGCACATAATGCGCAATCATGGTATCGAAAAGTTTGCCTTTGACCTCGATGCCATAGTTGGCTAATACGGTGATATCGTATTTCATATTCTGTCCCACCTTCTCGCTCTCCTCATTCTCGAGAATCTCTCTCAACAGGGCAACTCGTTTATCTGTTTCCTTGCGGTCGGCCGGCATTGGGATGTAGAATGCCTCATTTTCCTCAAAAGCGAAGCTGATACCCACCAACTCGGCCTCAAGAGCGTTGGTACTTGTGGTTTCCGTGTCAAAACACACAGTTTGTCGATTTTTTGCGGCAAGCACAAAAGAGGTGATATCTTCCTCTGTTTCAAGGAGTTTATATGTGTATTCCACCTCTTTTAACGTCAAATGGCTCGATTTTTTTTCACCGTCCTGATAATCGGTCGGGAAAAAATCAAAGAGAGAGCCTTGAATTGGAGTGTTATCCGGCTCTTTTTTCTTGTTGCCGGACGAAGCTGTCGTTGCAACCTCAGGCGACTCATCAAAAAGTGAAGGAGCAAGATTTGTCTTCTTCACTCTCTCCTTTAGCGCGCGCAACTCGTAAAAGTCGAGTAGGGTAGTGAGCTTCTCTTCGTCGGGTGCTTCTCTTTTCAATAACTCCATGTCGAGCTCAACCGGAACATCGGTCTTTATAGTCGCAAGGAATTTGCTGAAAAGAATCTTCTCCTTGTTCTCTTCTACTTTTGTCTTGAGTGCTCCTTTGAGTTCGGCTGTTCTCTCAAGAAGATTTTCGATACTGCCGAACTGTGCAATCAGTTTTTGTGCAGTCTTCTCTCCGACGCCGGGGCATCCCGGGATGTTGTCGCTCGAGTCACCCATCAGTCCCAAAAGGTCAATGACCTGGGCGGTGGTCTCTATTCCGAATTTTTCCTTCACCCTCTCAATGCCCATTACCTCGAACTCCTTGTCTCCGTATTTGGGACGGTAGATGAAAGTGGTCTCCGAAACGAGCTGGCCATAGTCCTTGTCGGGGGTCATCATATATGTAATAATTCCCCTTTTCTCCGCCTGTTTTGCCAGTGTACCTATGACATCATCAGCCTCATAGCCCGAAACCTCGAAAATGGGGATATTATAGGCCTTTATGAACTCTTTTATCACAGGTACCGACTCCCTTATGACCTCTGGTGTCTCCTCACGTTGTGCCTTGTACTGTTCGTATGCTTCGTGACGGAAAGTAGGCCCCTTCGGGTCGAATGCAATTCCTATGTGTGTGGGGTTCTCTTTCTTGAGAACATCCTCCAGGGTGTTTACGAAACCAAGAATGGCCGATGTGTTGAACCCTTTGGAATTTATTCTCGGGTTCTTGATAAATGCGTAATATGCCCTGTATATCAGCGCGTATGCGTCAAGCAAAAACAGTTTCTCCATTATCATAAAATTCTAACAATACGTAAAAATACACAAATTTTGCCACTATACGTTTCTTTTTTATTACTTTTGCGTTTTAGAAGACAAATTTAAGTAGAGTAGCGGGATGGATAGACTTTCAATTATTAAAAAGCCCATTGCGAGTGAACTTGAGACCTTCACCAGGTACTACACATCGCAGTTCAAGAGTGACAATCCACTTCTTGACAATGCCTTGAAGCATGTTGTGGATTCGCGTGGCAAGATGATGCGTCCGATGTTCCTGATGCTTATAGCCAAGATAGCAGGTGAACTGAATACAAAGATTTATGCAGCTGCTACAGCGCTCGAGATCTTGCACACGGCAAGTCTTCTCCATGATGACGTTGTAGACGAGAGCGACAAGCGTCGTGGACGTCCCTCTTTGAATGTCGCATATACAAATAACATTGCGGTACTCACCGGCGACTATCTTTTCTCACAGGCACTCAACAATGCCGCAGTAACGTGTGATTATCATATTGTACAGGAACTCTCCATCTTGGGTAAAGCACTCTCTCGTGGCGAGATCATGCAGATACAGTTGCAGGGTGAAGGTACTTACAGTGAGGAGAACTACATGAATGTCATCTACTGCAAGACCGCCTCTTTCTTCGTATGCAGTGCGGCTTGTGCATGTCTGCTTGCAGGCTTTCCTGATGAAACTGCTGAATGCCTGAAAAAGTTCGGTAAATACGCGGGAATGTGTTTCCAGATGAAGGATGATATCTTCGATTATTCAAAGGCAGATGTCGGTAAACCTACAGGCAGTGATATGCGCGAGGGCAAGATAACACTCCCTGCACTTTATGTCTTGCGCGAGAGTAATAATCCTCTATTGGATCCGATAAGAGAGAAGCTGAAGAAGGGGGTTTATCTTGATGATGCCGAGATAGAGACGCTTATCAGGTTGTCGGTAGAGGAGGGTGGTATCGCTTATGCAAACGAGACTATCGAACGTTACCGCGCAATGGCTCTTGAGCAGTTGCCTGCTGATATGCCACAGGACATATACGATGCTTTGGTTGCATATCTTGATTATGTAATTCAAAGAGAAAAGTAAAAGGATAAGACTATACCTGATACAAATGGCTCACCTGCAAAGTCTGGGGGCTAAGCAAAAAGTTGAGTGATTTAGGAAAAGAGAGTAACAAAGCGAAAATACTATTGCAATGA
>SUXN01000041.1 GCA_015060965.1 Bacteroidales bacterium
TACTCTTTGTGGCTACCATAAAGAGAGGTGGAAGCACTATCTTGGGCTGAAGCATCGCGCCTCATTCATCGAGCAGCTGCTCTCCGAAGAGTATATGTCCACAGCACAGATGAACACCCTGCGTAATATTCATTTCTTGGGTACGGCTACTCCGGTGCAGAGTATCATTATCAGTGCCTTGCGTAATATCGTGGTCGATAGGCTTACAGGTAGCAACAAAGATTACAGCACCACGCTACTTGATATTGTGAACACTCTGCGCTCCCACCCCGAATAGTTCCCGGAGTGGCACACATCACCCACAGCTGCACTCTTCACACCGCCCACCTTCAAAAATAAAAAAGAGAGTAAAAGGTATTGGTTTTAGAAAAAAAGAGCGGGTTTATCCGACAAAGGAATAAACCCGACTGACCCTTTTTAAGTGCAATGTGTAGCGACAAAGGCATACACCGGCACTGTTCTTAAAACATCTGCAAAGTTACACTTGTTTTTGTAATGTGCAAAATAATTTGATATCTTTTTAATGCAATCGTGCTTCTTTTTTGTTAAAACCGCATCTTTGTACTTTTATTGAGAATTGGTACAAGTTGTGGATTTTTAGATTTAATATCATTCTGAATCTTAGCAATTTCGTCTTTAAGGTCTTTTGCTCTATTGGGTGAGATGGCATTAATAAAGTAATGTATCACATCAAGAGCAGCTTTTAGACTTTGCGAATTTTGAGGTATGTCATTGTATGCCGGTCCTTTGCGTACACTCTTGTTCAATTTTAACTCAAACAATGGACTACCATGTGCACAATCATTTCTTAAAATTCTAATTGTCTCAATGTAATTCTCAAAGACATCAGTCATTTTAATGCCAAAGTGCCTGCAAATGTCAAGTTTATCATCTGTTGATTTCAAGTTCTTATACAGCGTTAGTACTTCTCCCAATGTTAGGTATTCTAAAGTTTTCCAAGCAGGAGCAAAATCTACTTTCTTGTATTTCTTGTGGTGCTTTATTATAGCAGGTTTCTTTTTTATGTTCTCGTAAATAGTGCTTTTGAAATAATCAACAAAATTCTTATCTACAATATTCTCATCAACAAACCAATTATTGTTACTTTTATATTTTATGGATAAGACATATGTAAGATATGTCCTAAACGCAATTTCTATACGGCTGGTATATCTTAAAAGTATAATTCTTAAATCGAAATCGAAATAATACAATCTCACTGCATCGGAAAATTGTACTCCGTCAGTATAATTGTGTGCGCGTATCTTCAATTTAGGATACCCTTTTTCAAATGGAGAAAAATAGTGCCCTAAACGATAATAACCTATATCTAGAAGTATTTCTTTAGCTTTGTCGATGTCGGCTATTTGAATTTTGCGTTCCTGCATCTTTGCTATTTGCTCTTCTATTGTAATTGCTTCTTTATGTTGCATTATTTATATTTTTTTGCAAAATTAATCTTTTACTACTATCTATCCAAATACAACTTATCATTGTCTTTTACCCCATAACGTGGTTACTCTACCTTCGCGTTGCGCAATTTAGGCAGTGCTCATTGCGTGTGTGAGCAAGCTCGCACCTATTCGTTTGAGTTCCCTCGTCGCTTCGCCTTGTCGGAACCGCAGGTCGCCGTCCGCAGGGGCTAAAGGCAATGACAATTCCGATATTTGGTTGAATTTACATCGAACTCACATTAATATCGTATACACAAAATAGAGCCTGTTGTACCTCTTGACTTTCTCGCTGTCTACAAGCAGCTGTATACCCTCTTTGGGCAGGGTCTTCAGCTCAAGGGAGTCGTCATCGTTTATCAGGTACTTGCGGAGGTCGCTCACTGCAACATTGTAGAGAGCCTGTCCGTCCTTGCCGTCACGCTTCCATATTCTTTGGCACACATCCTCCTTGAGCAGCCTGTATTCAGGGGCTGATTCGGCAAGTATCTCAAGCAGCAGCACCTTGTTGCCTGTGACAGGAATGCAATCTCCGTTCCTGCGGTATATGACATTGTTGTTGAAATCGATGCAACTGTTGCCTATGAAATGCAGTTTCTGTATATAACGGATTTTTTTCCTGACGTATGAGACTGTCACAAACAGGAGTCCCACGATTACCAACAGGATAATCTGCGGCCATGCTATCCACTGCATGTTACTGATAACAACAGCATTGCTTATGGCAACCTTGCCAACAAGCATTCCATGGTCGCATATACCTACGCCCACGGTGTCGGTGGCGAACCCCTCGACAATGCGGTTTCTCCTCACTTCCCTCACCGGGGCATTGATGTTCATTGAGTCTTTTGTGGGGAACATCTCTTTCAGGTCCCTTATATGCAGTTCGGTTGCTGTCACCGCTTCGAAGCCAATGCCAAGCAGCATATCCCTGAACAACGAGTCTGTAATGGTGCATGAATAGTGCCCGCCCCTTAAGAGCGCGCTCTCGAGGTTCTTTGACAGCCAGAAATTGAGATTCTCACGTGGAAAATACTTTGTAGATATTTCTATTGTATCATCCTTTGAGTACATGGTGGTTACGGGCTTGTCCTGCTCGTAGTTGTAACGTCCCATACGCTGCAAGCCAAGAATCTTTTGTATGGAGTCGCCCCAAAAGGGTGCTTCCTCATTGAAACGCTTGTTTATACGGCTGTAAATGCTCTCTTTGCTGTCGTTGAAGTTATAAACATAGGAAAGAGCAAGCAATGCAACGGAGAGTACAAGGTATATAAATATATTTCTCTTTGGAATATCCATTGTTTCGTCACCAATGTTCAATTTATGCCGGCAAAAATACATTTATATCGCTTAAAACAAAAATTTGGGAGAATGTTTTTAGAAATATGAACAGCTTCTTTGGTAGGCAGGGGCGTGTATGATGTGTCTATCTTGCAATAGTCCTTCACTTGAAGGAAAAAAATAGTGCGCCGCAAAAACGGCGCACTATTCTATCGATTAGCAGTCTATTACTTTGCAACCTTCTCGAGACGCTTGAGGATAGCGAACACGAAGAGTGCCGCAAGGAGACAGATACCTGTCAATACACCCCAAACAACTGTAAGTGAAGCACCCCACATAAGAGCAGGAATTGCAACAAGGAAGTTACCGATAGCAGTAGCCACGAACCAGCCACCCATCATCATACCCTTGTACTTTGGAGGAGCAACCTTTGTCACGAAAGAGATACCGATTGGAGAGAGCAACAACTCGGCAAATGTAAGCACAAGATATGTTGAGATCAACCAGTTCGCTGACACGTCAGCCATGTGCATTGGCTGGCCTGCAGCATCAATCTCAGGAGCTGGCAAACCGAGTGAACCAACAGTAAGAAGTACGTATGCGGCAGCAGCCACCAACATACCCAAACCGATCTTCAAAGGAGCTGAAGGCTCTTTGCCTCTCTTTGCCAAAGCACCGAAGATTGCGATAGACACTGGAGTCAAGGCAACAACGAAGCAAGCATTGAACTGCTGGAAGATAGGTGCGCTAACCTCTGTAACAGCAGGGAGTGAGTTATACTTGTAAACCAATCCGCAAACCGCAGCGGCAACAACGACACCGGCAATGCTCTTACCCTTGGCTGTAGCACTCTGGAAGAGACCGAACAGACCGTATACGATGAAGATTGCAAACACGAGGTTTGTAACGTCGAATGCCATGCTCTGGATGCCTGTTGATGATGTTGCAGTATAGTCACGGGCAAAGAATGTCAGTGTAGAACCGTTCTGGTGGAATGCCATCCAGAAGAAGATAACCACAGCAAATACAAGGCAAAGACAAACAATACGCTCCTTTGTCTGTGCAGGAGTCAGCTCGTCAGCCTTGTTGTCACCGGCTGCGACATCGGCCTTACGACGGTCGGTGTGGCTGAATGTGCTGCGGAATGCATAATAGATACCCATTGAAACGATAAGAGAAGCACATGCTACCGCGAATGCAAAGTGATAAGAATCGGCCTCGCTCACGCCAAGAGCGCTCTGCGCCCACTTCATGATCTCGATAGCTGCTGTAGGAGCGAACATGGCACCGATGTTGATAGCCATATAGAACACGCTGAAACCTGCATCGCGCTTGCTTGCATACTTAGGATCATCGTACAGGTTACCGACCATTACCTGGAGGTTACCCTTGAACAGACCTGTACCAAGAGAGATGAGCAACAACGCACCTGCCATTGCCACAACAGCAATAGAACCCTCGCCAAGTGGCAAAGAGAGAAGCACGTAACCGAGGAACATAATGGTAATACCGATTGTTACCATCTTACCGTAACCCATCTTGTCGGCTGCGATACCACCGAACAATGGCATAAAGTAAACGAGTCCCAAGAATGTAGAATAGATTGTACCTGCAGTAGCTGATGTCCAGCCGAAGTTAGCCTGCAAGAACATTACGAACACAGCCAACATGGTGTAGTAGCCGAAACGCTCACCTGTGTTGGCAAGGGCCAACGCCCATAGACCTTTAGGATGTCCTTCAAACATAGATTAAAAAATTAAAAGTTAATAAATCTGCATCACAAAAGCGCCTGAAATACGACATCCGGAACAATCGGTATTACAGCAATGAAAAATCATCTTTTACACATTCTACCGGACCCAATACGTAAACTTTGCATCGCCCTGAAAAGCGGGCAATGGCGCAGACGCCAAAAATTGACCGCAAACATAACAAAAAAAGAGCAATTCTCAAAGTGATATACGCATTTAAATCTTTAATATTAATTATTATTTAGAACATCTTGCCCAAGATGCCAGACAACATAGACACATGACATCAAGAGCAAAACAAAGTGCCGCCATTCGCCGCTATTTGAAGTAAATTTGTCAAATTTCGATTAAGGAAGAAAACAACACGAGAGATCAATATAAGTTCTTCGGATAAACTCAGAGCCAGCGCATTGTTCCCGAACGAAACTCACAATCTTAAAAGAGAAAAAAATTAATGTTACACAAAAGATAAATACATCTATTTACTTAATCAACAATAAATTATAATTTAATATACAAACAATTGTTAACCCTAACGGAACAAATACACAGAACAGACTCCAAAAGTGCGCCGCAATCATTATCCAATACATAAACGACAGGTGTCAAATACATTATAAATAAACTGATTATACTTAAAACATAAACACCCACTGTAAACATCGCACGAAAACAAATCCTTGACACCACACGAAATTACCTCTTTTATTTTGCCTTTCGCGTTATTTATATTATCTTCGCACAATAATTGGAACAAACAAAAACTACATAAAATGAGCGATCAGAGGTATATGATGCGTGGAGTGTCGGCATCGAAAGAGGATGTACACAACGCCATAAAGAACATTGACAAGGGACTCTACCCTAAAGCTTTCTGTAAAATAATCCCGGACATTCTGGGCGGTGACCCCGAATACTGCAACATAATGCACGCCGACGGTGCCGGAACAAAATCTTCACTCGCATATCTCTACTGGAAAGAGACCGGTGACATAAGCGTATGGAAAGGCATTGCACAGGATGCACTGATAATGAACATCGACGACCTGCTTTGCGTGGGCGCAACAGACAACATCCTTGTCTCATCAACCATAGGCCGCAACAAGCTGTTGGTACCGGGAGAGGTAATCTCGGCCATCATCAACGGCACAGACGAGTTGCTTGCCGAACTGCGTGAGATGGGAGTGGGCGTTTACGCTACAGGCGGTGAGACAGCCGACGTGGGCGACCTCGTACGCACAATCATCGTCGACAGCACCGTCACCTGCCGTATGAAGCGCAGCGACGTCATCGACAATGCTAACATCAGCGGCGGCGATGTAATCGTGGGCCTTGCATCTTACGGCCAGGCAACATACGAGAAGGAGTACAACGGCGGTATGGGCAGCAACGGACTCACATCGGCACGTCACGACGTGTTCAGCAAGTACCTTGCCGAGAAATACCCCGAGAGCTTTGACAGCGCCGTGCCCCAGGAACTTATCTATTCAGGCGGCCTGAAGCTGACAGACAGCGTCGAGGAGTCTCCGCTTGATGCAGGAAAACTTGTCCTTTCACCTACAAGAACATACGCACCTATCGTAAAGAAGATACTCGATGCCTTGCGTCCCGAAATCCACGGAATGGTACACTGCTCGGGCGGTGCCCAGACAAAGGTGATGCACTTTGTCGAGAACAAGAGAGTGATAAAGGACAATCTCTTCCCCATTCCACCGCTGTTCAAGACAATCAAGGAGCAGAGCGGCACCGACTGGGCCGAGATGTACAAGGTATTCAATATGGGACACCGACTCGAGGTTTATGTAAAACCCGAGCACGCCGAGGAAATCATCGCCATTAGCAAGAGCTTCGGTGTCGAGGCACAGATTGTAGGCCGTGTAGAGGATGCCGAGAGAAACGAACTTATCATCGAGAGTCCTTACGGAACTTTCAGATATTAATATATTTATGCTCTGTGCACGTGCACGGGGCATAAATTGCATAAACAGACAATGGAGAACAATTCACTGCTCAACAAACTCAACGACCTTGAAGCAAGGTTCCAGGAGGTGTCTACCCTTATTACAGACCCTGCCGTAGTTGCCGACATGAAGCGCTACGTAAGGCTCAACAAGGAGTACCGCGAGCTGGAACAGATACTTGATGCCCGCAAGCGCTATATACAGCTGCTGACATCATTGGGCGACGCGAAGGACATCCTCGCCAACGAGAGCGACCAGGACCTGCGCGAGATGGCACGTGAGGAGATTGAGATGTGCGAGACCGAAATCCCCAAGACCGAGGAGGAGATAAAGCTGCTGCTTATCCCTGCCGACCCGCAGGATGACAAGAATGCAATCCTTGAGATACGCGGCGGCACTGGAGGTGACGAGGCGGCAATATTCGCCGGAGACCTGTTCCGCATGTACAGCAAATACTGCGAGAGCAAGGGATGGAGAATTGAGGTATCGAGCTGCAGCGAGGGAACATCGGGCGGCTACAAGGAGATTATCTGCACCGTCAGCGGCGAGAAAGTATACGGAACACTCAAATACGAATCGGGAGTACACCGCGTGCAACGTGTCCCTGCAACCGAGACACAGGGCCGTGTACACACATCGGCAGCATCGGTAGCCGTACTGCCCGAGGCCGAGGCCTTTGACGTGGAAATAACCGAGAGCGCCATAAAGTGGGACACATTCCGCTCAAGCGGCGCCGGAGGACAGAACGTGAACAAGGTTGAGTCGGGAGTGCGCCTGCGCTATCCGTGGCTCAACCCCGAGACAAACCAGATGGAGGAGATACTCATCGAGTGTACCGAGACACGCGACCAACCCAAGAACAAGGAGCGTGCACTGGCACGTCTGCGCACCCTCATATATGACCGCGAGCACCAGCGTTACGCCGATGATATCGCAAGCAAGCGCAAGACAATGGTGTCCACAGGAGACCGCTCGGCAAAGATACGCACATACAACTACCCGCAAGGCCGCATCACCGACCACAGAATAAACTACACTATATATAACCTCAACGCATTCGTCAACGGCGACATACAGGATTGCATAGACCATCTGATTATTGCCGAGAATGCTGAGAGAATGAAGGAACAGGAATTATAACAGATAAAAAATATTGGCCATGAACAGACAGGAACTTATTAAACAGATTAAAGAGAAGCGTTCATTTCTTTGCGTAGGTCTTGACAGCGACATCAAGAAGTTGCCGGTACATATTCAGGGCAACGAGGATGCAGTTTTTGAATTCAACAAGGCTATCATCGATGCTACTGCACCCTACACTGTTGCCTACAAGCCGAACCTCGCATTCTACGAGGCATGCGGCGTGAAAGGCTGGATAAGCTTTGAAAAGACCGTCAACTACATCAAGGAGAACTACCCCGAGATTTTCATCATAGCTGACGCGAAGCGTGGTGACATAGGCAACACATCATCGCTCTATGCACGTTCATTCTTCGAGGAGATGAAGGTTGACTCAATCACAGTGGCTCCTTATATGGGCGAGGACAGCGTGAAGCCTTTCCTTGCATACGAGGGCAGCTGGGTCATCGTCCTTGCACTGACATCCAACCCGGGCTCGCACGACTTCCAGCTCACAAAGGACGAGAACGGTACAATGCTGTTCGAGAAGGTTCTTGAGACATCACAGAAATGGGGAAGCGACGAGAACATGATGTATGTTGTCGGTGCTACACAGGGGAAGTCTTTCGAGAATGTACGCCGTATCGTGCCTAACCACTTCCTGCTTGTTCCTGGCGTTGGCGCTCAGGGCGGTTCACTTGAGGAGGTCTGCAAGTATGGTATGAACAGCGACTGCGGTCTGCTTGTAAATGCCAGCCGTGCAATCATCTTCGCTGACAGCACCGAGAACTTTGCAGCTGTAGCGGCCGAGAAGGCACACGACTACCAACAGCAGATGGAACGCGAGCTCAAGGCAAGAAATATTATCTAAAGTGTTCAAATTCGCACCTTGTGATATAAATTATACAAAAACACAACTCTAATTTGCGCGGAATGGTTATCTTCGCAATAATAGAAGACAAACATAACGATTATGAAATTCACAGCAAAACAGATAGCATCGTTCATTGGCGGTGAGGTTGTAGGCAACGAGAATGCCGAAATATACACATTCGCCAAGATTGAAGAGGGTGTTCCAGGAGCATTGTCATTCCTGGCGAACCCCAAGTACGCCGAGTACATCTACACTACCCAATCGTCGGTGGTGCTTGTAAACCGCGACTTCGAGCCCAAGGGCGAGATATCTGCAACCCTCATAAAGGTTGACAATGCATACGAGAGCCTTGCAAAGCTCATGATGATGTACGAGGCTGCAAAGCCCAAGAAGACAGGCATCAGTTCACTCGCTTCAATTGCCCAGAGCGCAAAGATTGGCGAGAACTGCTACATCGCTCCTTTCGTTGTCATCGGTGAGGGTTGTGAGGTGGGCGACAACTGCTGCATCCACGACGGCGTTTCCATCGGTGACGGCGCAAAGGTAGGCAGCGGATGTATACTGTATGCACACGTAACCATCTACCACGACTGCCGTGTAGGCAACGACTGTATACTGCACAGCGGATGCGTCATCGGTGCCGACGGTTTCGGCTTTGCCCCAACTGCCGACGGTTACAACAAGATACCGCAGACAGGTATCGTAGTCATCGAAGACAATGTGGAGATAGGTGCCAACAGCTGTGTAGACCGCGCGACAATGGGTTCTACAATAATCCACAGCGGAGTGAAGCTTGACAACCTTGTACAGATAGCACACAATGACGAGATAGGCAGCCACACAGCCATGGCAGCCCAGGTTGGTGTTGCAGGCTCTACAAAGATAGGCCAGTGGTGTATCTTCGGTGGTCAGGCAGGTATCTCCGGGCACAGCACCATCGGTGACCGCACAACAGTGGGCCCGCAGTGCGGAACTATCGGCAACCTCAAGGGCGGCGAGACACTGTTGGGTGCTCCTGCAATGGATGCAAAAGAGTATATCCGCGCCATGGCATATGTGAAGCGTCTGCCCGACATGGACAAGAAAATCAAACAGCTTACAAGGGAACTTGAAGCATTAAAGAACAAATAACAATACTTCTATGAGCAAACAGAAGACACTAAACGGAAGTTTCTCACTGTTCGGTAAGGGACTGCACACAGGACTCAGTCTGACAGTGACATTCAACCCCGCACCCGAGAACTACGGATACAAGATACAGCGTATTGACCTCCCCGGCGAGCCCATAATCGATGCCATTGCCGAGAATGTTACCGAGACGACACGCGGCACAGTCCTCACAAAGGGCGAGGCACGTGTGAGCACCGTAGAGCACGCCATGGCAGCACTCTTTGCTTTGGGTATCGACAACTGTCTGATGCAGGTAAACGGTCCCGAGTTCCCTATTCTCGACGGTAGCGCGAAACATTATGTCGAGAACATCGAGCGCATAGGTATCAAGGAGCAGAATGCCGAGAAGGACGTATTCGTGATAAAGTCAAAGATAGAGATAAAGGACGAAAATACAGGCAGTTCAATCATCATCCTCCCCGACGAGGCTTTCAGCCTGAACGTGCTTGTACATTATGACAGCGACTTCCTCTACAACCAGTATGCGACACTTGAGGACATGGAGGACTTCAAGAGTGAGATTGCATCGAGCCGTACATTCGTATTCGTGCGCGAGTTGGAGCCATTGCTCAACCTGGGTCTCATCAAGGGCGGTGACCTTGATAACGCTATTGTCATTTATGAGCGCCAGATGCCTCAGGACAAGTTCGACAAGCTTACCGACATGCTCGGCACTCCACGTATGGATGCCACAAGATTGGGTTACCTCAACCACAAGCCACTCGTTTGGAACAATGAACCGGCACGTCACAAGCTGCTTGACATCATCGGTGACCTTGCGCTAATAGGCAAGCCGCTTCAGGGCCGCATCATCGCAACATGTCCGGGACACACCATCAACAACAAGTTCGCGCGCGCAATGCGCAAGAACATCCGCGAGCATCAGGTGCAGGCACCCGTATACAACCCGAATACTGAGCCTGTGATGGACATCAACCGCATCAAGCAGTTGCTGCCCCACCGTATCCCGATGCTCCTTGTAGACAAGGTGACAGAAATGGGGTCAAACAATATTGTCGGCATAAAGAACGTCACAGTGAATGAGCCTTTCTTTGCAGGACACTTCCCCGACGAACCTGTTATGCCTGGCGTATTGCTTGTTGAGGCAATGTCACAGTGCGGTGCCCTGCACATCCTGAACATGCTTGACGAACCGAGCAAATACTCTACATACTTTGTAAAGATTGACAAGGTTATATTCCACAACAAGGTTGTACCGGGAGATACCCTTATCTTCAAGATAGAGCAGACCGCCCCACTCCGTCACGGACTGGCAATGATGAAAGGATATGTATTCGTCGGTGAGAAGCTCGCTGCAGAAGCACAGTTTACAGGACAGATAATTAAAAACAAGGAATAAAATACTACAACTATGATAAGTCCATTGGCACATATTCATCCGGGTGCAAAAATAGGTGAGAACTGCACCATCGAGCCATTCGTTTACATTGAGGACAATGTTGTCATTGGTGACAACTGCCACATCATGGCACACGCGTCAATACTCAGCGGCACACGAATGGGCAACAACAACAAGATATATCATGGCGCCGTAATTGCAGCAACTCCACAGGACCTCAAGTTTGTTGGCGAGGAGACTACTGCAGAAATCGGCGACAACAACATGATCCGTGAGAACGTGACCATCAGCCGCGGTACAGCCTCAAAAGGCACAACCATTGTGGGCAGCAACAACCTGCTGATGGAAAACTCACACATCGGTCACGACAGTGTAGTGGGCAGCGGATGTATCATCGGCAACTCTACAAAGATTGCCGGCGAGGTGACAATCCACGACTATGCCATCCTCAGCGCCTGTGTACTCGTGCATCAGTTCAGCAACATCGGCAGCTACGTAATGATACAGGGCGGAAGCCGATTGAACAAGGATATACCACCTTATATAATAGTGGGACGTGAACCGGCACGTTACAGCGGACTCAATATCATCGGTCTTCGCCGTCGCGGTTTCAGCAACGAGACAATCAAAAGCATACACGAGGCCTACCGTGAGATCTACGAGAGCGGTACTATCGTTTCGACAGCAGTCGCACGCATCAAGGAGAAGGGCAATATAACTCCTGAGGTTGAGTACATCCTCAACTTCATCGAGAAGGTTTCAGAGAGAGGCATTATTGGCTAAAGAAGCAAAACAAGCACCTTAGGATAATCATTAAACAATATAGATATGGTATACAAATTCAGACTCTTATCGGATGAGGTGGATGATTTCAGAAGAGATATTGAGATAGATTCTGACGCTACCTTCATTGAGCTCCACAAGGCTATCCTTGAGTCAGTGGGCTACCCCGATGACCAGATGACCTCATTCTTCATCTGCAACGAGAAGTGGATAAAAGAGATTGAGATTACCCGCGAGGACATGGGAAGCATGTCCGAGGAGGAGAACTACATCATGGACGAGACAGTTATCGGCGACCTTGTCGAGGAAGAGAAGCAGAAGCTGATGTACGTGTTCGACCCGCTTGCCGACAGAGTGTTCTACATGGAGCTGAGCAAGATTGAGTTCGGAAAAGACATTGACACTCCTGTGTGTACACGCAGCGTGGGTGAGGCTCCTGCACAGACGCTCAACTTCGAAGAGCTGATGAGCAAGAACCCTGTCGTTGCTGCCAGCGACGAGTTCAGCGAGGACTTCTATGGAAGCGACGAATACAATGACGAAGATCTTGATCCTGAAGGCTTTGACATGGGCAATGTCAGTGACATGAGTTCAATAGACGACCTGTACTGATAAAACCCACATACACAGACTATGAATAGCCTGGTTGTACTTATTGGCCCTACCGCAGTTGGCAAGACCGATACAAGTCTTGCCATAGCGTCATATCTGGGCTGCCCCATAATCTCTGCCGATTCACGACAGATGTACAAAGGCATGGAGATTGGTACAGCCATGCCCACTAAAGACGAACTTGCCCGACAAAAGCACTATTTTGTCGGGCAGCTTTGTCCCGGTGACTATTACAGCGCAGCCCGCTATGAAGAGGAGGTGCTGTCACTTCTTGAGA
Source organism: Bacteroidales bacterium (assembly GCA_015060965.1). Lineage (GTDB taxonomy): Bacteria > Bacteroidota > Bacteroidia > Bacteroidales > Bacteroidaceae > HGM04593. Next base: position 12,640 of record SUXN01000041.1, read on the forward strand.
AGGAGTTTCCCCACCACCCCACGATGCTCATGTCGGGCGGTTCGATGATGTACATCGACGCCGTGTGCAACGGAATAGATGACATACCTACTGTCGATGATATCACACGCGCCACAATCCTTGAGAAATATGAACGCGAGGGCCTTGAGAGCCTCGCAGCAGAACTGCGTATACTTGACCCGGAGTACTACAGCGAGGCAGATATAAAGAACCCGAAGCGCGTAATGCACGCTCTTGAGATATGCTACATGACAGGAAAGCGTTACAGCAGTTTCCGCAAGAGACAGAAGAAAGAGCGCCCTTTCAACATAATCAAGATTGGGTTACAACGCGACAGGGAAGAACTCTACGAGCGCATAAACAGACGTGTGGACATGATGATTGAGCAAGGACTAATTGAAGAGGCAAAGAAGTTCTACCACCTCAAGCACCACAACTCACTGAACACCGTGGGCTACAAGGAGATCTTCAAATACCTTGACGGGGAATGGACACTACCCTTCGCAATAGAGAAAATAAAGCAGAACACACGTATATACTCCCGCAAGCAGGTCACATGGTACCGCAAGGACGAAGAGATAACATGGTTCCACCCAAGTGACATCGAAGGGATAATAAAGCTAATCGAGAGCAGGATTTCTGCTCAATAGTCATTAACCAAAAACAAACACCTATGAAAATCACACAGACACTGACCGTTGTTTTGACAACCCTCCTGCTTTTGGTAGGTACAACACAGGAAAGCAACGCACAGAACATCCAGGTTCTTTATGACACGGAGCGTGATTGCGTTACATCAACAATAGAGATGTTCCGCCCGGACGCATTCGGTAGCACATTCTTCTTTGTAGACATGGACTACACTCCAAAGGTAACAGGCGCTTATTGGGAGATCGCCCGCGAGCTATGCTTCTGGAAGGAGAGCAAGTTCTCTTGGCTGTCGGTACACCTTGAATTCGACGGCGGACTGAACAATGTCGCAGGCTCATTCAACAACTCATGGCTTGCCGGTCTCACCTATTCGGGACACTCAAAGGACTTCAGCAAGACATGGTCTATCAGTGCAATGTACAAGCTGATCCCTGACACAAAGGACGCATCGGGCGATGCACAGGAGCACAACTTCCAGATAACAGGTGTATGGGGAATCAACTTTGCCAAAGGCTGGTGCTCATTCAGCGGCTTCATTGATTTCTGGCGCGAGATGCGTCCATGGCAGGATACAGAGTACATATTCCTGGCCGAGCCACAGTTCTGGGTAAACCTCAACAAGATAAAAGGTTGGGAGAACATCAACCTGAGTGTCGGCGGCGAGGTAGAACTATCCAACAACTTCGTCGAGGAAGGTTTCCGCGCAATGCCTGCAATCGGTGCAAAGTGGACATTCTAAGAAGCTGCTTGAATTTATATAGCCAGTTTATTGGAAATTCAAACAACTTCCGATCAAAACAGAAACAATAAAACTAAACACCAACACAAATGTTAAAGAAACTATTTGGTTTTGACTCTACCAAAACCACAATCAGAACAGAGATTCTTGCCGGTATAACGACATTCCTCACCATGTCGTACATTCTGGCTGTGAACCCCGACATCTTCAGTGCTATCAAGGACAATCCTATGCCTGCCGGTGCAGTATTTACAGCTACCGCCCTTGCAGCCATAATCGGTTGCGTGGCCATGGCATTCATCGGCAAGCTGCCATTCGGTCTTGCTCCCGGCATGGGACTCAATGCATTCTTTGTATTCACTGTCTGCAACGCCATGGGCTACTCTTGGCAGTTTGCACTCACAGCAGTGTTCATTGAAGGTATCATATTCATCATTCTTACTGTGACCAACCTGCGTACAGCAATTGTAAACGCAATCCCGGCTAACCTACGCTATGCCATAGGTTGCGGTATCGGACTCTTCATAGCCTTCGTCGGCTTGCAGAAGGGCGGTGTCATCGTTGACGACGGCGCTACACTCGTGAATCTCGGTAACATAACAAGCGGTGCAGCCCTGCTCACAATCATAGGATTGTTCATCACAGGCTTCCTCTATGCAAAGAATGTACGCGGCGCATTGCTTCTGGGTATTCTCATAACAACTCTCATCGGTATTCCAATGGGTGTAACCGACTTCAAGGGCGTAGTATCTACACCAGAGTCAATAGCCCCGATTTTCTGCCAGTTCGAGTGGGGCAATATTTTCACACTTGACATGCTGGTAGTGGTATTCACATTCCTCTTCATTGACATCTTCGACACTATCGGAACACTTATCGGAGTATGTACCAAGGCGAACCTTGTAGACAAGAACGGTAACATCTACCGTATCACTCCAGCCTTTATGGCAGATGCCATCGCTACCACAGCCGGTGCAATGTTGGGAACATCAACCACGACAACATACGTTGAGAGTGCTGCCGGCGTTGACCAGGGTGGCCGCTCAGGCCTTACAGCCTTTGCTGTAGGATGCTGCTTTGCAGTGACATTGTTCTTCTCACCGCTATTCCTATCCATTCCTTCATCGGCTACAGCACCTGTGCTTATCCTTGTAGGACTCATGATGATCGAGCCGATAAAGAAGATACCTTTCAACGAGTTCACAGAGTCTATCCCGGCATTCATCTGCATCATCATGATGCCGCTCACCTACTCTATCTCACACGGTATCCTCTTGGGTATGATAAGCTATGTCGCAATTAACATGCTCTGCGGTAAGTTCAAGAATATCACAATAATGATGTATATCCTTGCAGTACTGTTTGTACTCAAGTATATATTCCTGTAAAGAACTTCAACGTATTAAGTTTTAGGAGTGCTCCCTTTGTATAATAAAAGGGAGCACTCTTGTCTTATATTCATCATGAATTAATGATAACAAAAAAGTGCTCCCCTGAATAAAATTGGTATCAATACCCCTCAGTCACTGCGTGACAGCTCCCCTTAAAAAAGTGGAGCAGCTAAATACACATTACACGGTAAACATCAAACGTTACACAATAAAGACTAAACAACATACGTTTTAGCCATTTATAACTTTATATAATTTGCCTTGCCATGTCTCTCTCTCCCTCATACGCCTCTTCACCTTATCAACGAGCTCGTGATTCTTGATTCCCCAGTCGGGGGCGATGAGCAGTTCCTTGGGTGACTGCGATGCAAAGCGTTCAAGGACTATATCAGGGCGCAGACGCTCGATATAATCAATCACAGTCTCAATGTAATCGTCGAGCGCAAACAGCGAGAAGTCGGCAGGGGACTCCTCGTACTCCTTTGCCATACGCGTTCCGCGGATAAGCTGCAATTGGTGCAGTTTGAGTGTTGTCAAAGGCAACTGCGAGAGCACCGTTGCCTGACGCATCAGCTCATTGCGGTCCTCACCGGGCAAACCCAGAATCATATGTGCCCCGACAGGAATCCCGTGTGCAGCAGTACGCTCAACGGCATCTACTGCACAGGCATAATCATGTCCGCGGTTCACACGCAGGAGAGTGGCATCATTCACACTCTCAATGCCATACTCTACAAGCACGAAAGTGCTGCGTCCCAGGGCCTGCAGATAATCGAGAAGTTCATCGGGCATACAGTCAGGACGTGTACCGATGACAAGCCCCACACAGCCGTCGACAGAGAGAGCCTCCTGGTAACGGTGCTTGAGATTATCAAGCGAATCATAAGTATTGGTGTACGCCTGGAAGTAGGCAAGATAACGCATCGAGGGATATTTGTGTGCAAAGAAAGAGATACCCTCAAGCATCTGCTCCTTTACCGGCAAGTGCCTGTGGCAATAGGCCGGATTGAAAGTCTGGTTATTGCAATAGGTACAGCCTCCCCGCCCAACCTTACCGTCGCGGTTGGGACAGGTGAATCCTCCGTCAAGTGTAATCTTCTGTACCTTACAACCGAAGATACCACGCAGGTAGGCACCGAATTCATTATAATAAAAATTATCTCCGCACATATTGCGCGAAGATAATACAAAAGGGGAAAATAAGCAATAATCAATCCTCACTCCTTCTCTTGCGGAAGTCACTCGGCGTCATACCCGTGACACGCTTATAGTATCGGCAGAAATAGGACTGGCTGGGAAAATTGTACTCGTCGGCAAGCTCCTGTATTGTCTTTGAGGTATAAGAAAGCTCATATTTGAGCCTTGTCGCTACAGCGGTATCAATGATCTCCTTGACCGAATGGTTGGACACCTCGTTGCACACCTCGTTGAGATAACCGCAGCTCACTCCGAGCTCGTTGGCATAAAACAGCACCTCGCGCGACAATGAATGCGAATCGATGAGCGCCTTGATAAACTTGCCGAACAGTTCCCTTTTACGTGACATACACTCACGGTATTCACCCTTGGTATCGCAACACTCTGTAAAATAGTGGTTGAGGATTATCATATACGAAGCAAGCTGCTTTACGGCAACAGAGTTGAACTTGTCTTTAGGAACAAGCTCATGTACATTCTTAAGGAGTTCAAAGGAGTGGCTGAAGAACTTCAGATACTTCTCTTTAAGCGTTATCATCGGGCATCGCCTTATGAAGTCGAAACGTGCCATATCAAAATCGGCAAGCATGGCAGTGAGTACAGCCGGCGGTGTCGCAAGCACAGTGCACTCAAAGTCGGGAGAACATGACTTGAGCATGATTATATCCAGTGGCGTCACAATAAGCAACGTGTCTTTGCAGATAGTGAAGGTTGTGTAGTTCTTTTCAATCGATAGTTCACCCGCTCGACACAAAATGAGCAACTGGTGATTGCATCTTATAGGTTCACCCACAGAAATGAACCCTCCGTTTACATCCATTATCAGGACATCGTCCTTGCTCTTCTTGTCAATCTCAAAAGTGTCTCTCATAGCAAACAGCTTATTTTGATTTTGGAACAAATTTATACAAAACAAACACTACAAACCAAATTTAACCATAAAAATGAAAAACAAATGGTATATATTGTAATAAAGAAAAGAGGTTATGACACACTTTTTTACATCACTTAACAAAGCATTACAAAAGTTTGCAATTTTTGTGCAAGGTTATAAGGGCTTTAGGGTCCTAAAGGTCTTTGATGGAGCTGAATACTTTTATAACCAACTAAAACAAAGCCACCACTATTTTTTTTGTCCACCGCAAGCGGTACCCCTCCTCTTACCAAAGCAAGAGGAGGACTATACTCTTGCAACAACTAAAAAAAGTGCTCCTCTTGGTTGGGTTCAAGAGGAGCTCCCTGAAAGGGTGAGGAGATAAAGCAAATTGCATTCATCATCTATCTCCTCCACCGCAAGCGCTCTCCTTCTCTATTACTAAATCAAAAGGAGAACAGAGCATTTGAAATAAAAGGGCTGGATACTTATAAACAAAAACGGGGATGACAAACAATGTCATCCCCGTTTTTGTTATTGTTCAACCGTCATTACTGGTGAACCTCACGCAATAGGTCATTTACAGTCTTCACCGGGTTGAAGGTTACCAAAGGTACCTCAACGAACATTGTATTCCAGTCACTCATGGCACCGTTCCACAAACCTGGAAGTTCCATAGCCTTGAGCTCACGGCCGTTCTTTGACTTGTGAGAGATGAAACCGGTATTCTTGTCCACGAACTCAGGCAAGTTGAATTTTTCGCCGTTGTAGTTCTTGACAGCACATACAAGGTCGACGGGGTTGAAGTGTGTACCGTTCTCGAACATTGCCTTTGCATCGGCGTTGTTCATGTCAATCTGTGAGCTCTCGAGAATCTGCAAAGATACTGTGCCGTCCTGGTTGTAAGCGAGGAATGGACCACCGCCAGGCTCGCCAACGTTCTTTACCATACCGCACACGCGCATCGGACGGTTGAACTTCTTGCGCAGGTAGAGCACAAGGTCGCAATCCTCCATGTCCTTGATGTCGCTGCAACGGCATTGCAGGTCGTTCTGCAGGAAGCGTATCATCTCCTCTACCTGCTCGTGTGTGTATTTACCGCTGTCGATGAGACGTACATATTCAAACGCCTTCTTCTGTGCGCTCACGAGGATACCGGCAAGCAGCTTCTTGTAAGTAACGGTGTCGGCCTTGAGACGGTCGGGCACAACGTTGTCGATATTCTTGATGAAGATTACATCAGCGTCGATGTCATTGAGGTTCTCGATGAGAGCACCGTGACCGCCGGGGCGGAATACAATGGCACCGTTCTCACGGAATGGAGCGTTCTCGGCATCAACAGCAATTGTATCGGTGCACTGCTTCTGCTCGGAGAATGTGATGTCGTACTTGACACCGAACTTCTCCTCGTAATAAGCCTTGCGCTCTGCAACGAGTTCCTCGAAGAGAGCCTTGTGGTTTGGAGATACAGTGAAGTGGAGCTTTACAACACCGTCGGTAGCGGCATATAGAGCGCCCTCGACAAAATGCTCCTCGGCCGATGTACGTGAACAGCAGTCATAAGTGTGGAACTTGAGCAAGCCCTTTGGCAATGAACCGTAGTTCATACCTGTGAAGTCAAGAAGGTTGAAGACCACATCCTTGTACTGACCACCCTCGACAAGTTCCTTAACAGAAAGCCCCTTGTTCTTGCGGCAAGTCTCGTCAAGGTCACCATAGAAAGCAAACTTCTCGATGTTTGCGAAGAAATTCTTCTCGAAATCTGTTGTAGGCACGTCATACTCCGCGCTCAGGAAAGCGAAGAGGTCCTTGAACATACGGCTGGCAGCACCCGATGCAGGAACGAACTTGAGGATAGCGTTACCCTCTGCGCAATAGTTGTCCCAAACCTTCAGATACTCGTCGATCTCCTGCTGTGAAGGAGCCAACACACCCTTTCCGATAGTGGCAGCAGCCTCAATCTTAAGGAAAGGGAAGCCTGTCTTGAATGTCTTTAACTGCTCGGCAACCTGCTCTGCCGAGATACCCTTCTTGCTCAAAAGAGCCTGATCAGCTTTACTTATCATAATATGTTAGTTTAAGTTAAAATCTTTCTGTTAGCGAAAATAGAAATAATTTCCATAAAAGACAAAAAAAAGCCGATTTTTAAGCAGAAAAAACTATCTTCGCACTTTGAAACAACAAGAGAAAGATTATGCAGGAACTTTTAGTACTTACATTGGAGGAGAAGAAGGAGTTGTTCGGGTTGATCAGAGAGCTGAGAAAAAATGCCGAAGGAAAGCTCTCAAGCAGCGATTACCGCTTTGTAAAAGAGAGGATTACCGACTCGGTAAAGCAAGGAAAGATTACACGCGACGGGCTTGGTTTCAACCCAATCATCATAGAACTCAAGACAGCGATGCTGGTGAGCCAGGAAATAGGTTACCAGCGTGAAATCATAATAAGCATACTCATCAACCGCTGCATACAGGCTGGTACTGCCACCATTGAAGAGATGAAGGGGGAGCTGGGCGAGAGCGCAGTAAAGATTCTTGAGAACCTTGCCCAGATAAACAGCATATACGCAAAGAGTCCCACAATAGAGACCGAGAACTTCAGGAAACTGTTGCTCTCGTTCACGAACGACATGCGTGTTATCCTCATCATGATTGCCAACCGCCTTGTACTGTTGCGCAGCCTCTTCAACTCAACCGATGACGAGGCACGCAAGTTGGTTGCACGCGAAGCATCCAAACTGTATATCCCGTTGGCCCATAAACTCGGTTTCTACAAACTGAAATCGGAGATGGAGGACCTTGCACTGCGATATACAGAGACTGAGATATATGCCGAGCTCAGCCGCAAGGTCGAGGAGACCGCTGCATCGCGCGAGGATTATATCGCATCATTCATCAAGCCGATAGAGCGACAGCTGATGATGCAGCCCCACCTGAAATACCGTATCAAGGGACGCACCAAATCAATAAACTCCATCTGGCAGAAAATGAAGAAACAGCAGCGTCCCTTCGAGCAGATATACGACCTCTTTGCAATACGTATCATCATTGACAGTGAGCCAAAGAACGAGAAGAGCGAGTGCTGGCATGTCTATTCTATAATTGCAGATATGTATACTCCCAACCCGCACCGCCTGCGCGACTGGTTGTCGGTGCCAAAGAGCAACGGTTACGAGTCGCTGCACACTACAGTCATGGGTCCCGAGGGACGTTGGGTTGAGGTGCAGATACGTACAGAGCGCATGGACGCCGTTGCAGAGCACGGACTTGCAGCGCACTGGCGCTACAAGGGTGTCAAGAGCGAACAAGGCCTTGACAACCTCCTTGCCTCAATCCGCGACACACTGGAGAACATGAGCGAAGAGGAGAGCAATGACAACAAGTTCAAGATGGAGCTCTACAAGGACGAGATGTTCATATTCTCGCCCAAGGGCGACCTTTTCCGCCTGTCAAAAGGAGCCACCATACTTGACTTCGCATTCAGCATACACACAGGACTGGGCTGCAAATGTACCGGTGCACTCGTCAACGGACGCAACGTACCGATACGTCATGTCCTCAACAACGGCGACCAGGTGGAAATCATCACATCGAACAGCCAGACTCCCAAGCAGGCATGGTTGAACATCGCACGCACCTCGCGTGCCCGCAACAAGATACGCCAGGCACTCAAGGAAATCAGCTCCCGTCAGGCCGACATGGGACGTGAAGCTGTTATACGCAAATTAAAGAACCACAAGATCGAGTTCGATGAGTCAATAATGGACCACCTCATCCGCAAGATGGGATTCAAGCGCCTCAGCGACTTCTTCCAGAAGGTTGCCGAGGGGCATATCGACATTGCCGACGTACTGAAGAGATACCAGGCAATACAGAACCCCGAAAGCGAGAATGCCGAGCACACTCGCAGTGCAGGAGAGTTCACTTTCGTTGACAAGGAGAGCAAAGGCTCAAACGATGTGCTTGTAATCGAACGTAACCTGAAAGGTGTCGACTACAAGCTTGCAAAATGCTGTGCCCCCATCTTCGGTGACGACATCTTCGGCTTTGTCACCATCAACGGCGGAATATCAATCCACCGCAGGGACTGTACCAATGCCAAACAGCTGATGGAGCGTTACCCTTATCGCGTCATCGAGGCACGCTGGAGCGAGGTTGAGAACGGCGGAGCACAGTTCCCCGTCACCCTGCGTATTGTGGGACACGATGACATAGGAATCGTGAACAACATAACTTCGATAATCTCCCAAGAGAAGGATGTCATAATGCGCGGAATAAACATCGAATCGCACGATACTCTCTTCTCGGGTACACTGCAGTTACTTATCAACGACAGGCTCAAGCTCAACAAACTGATAGCCAAAATAGAAGGCATAAAAGGTGTAAAACAAGTAAAGAGAGGTTAAAAACCTATAAAACAGACTTTTTACAATAAAAAAGGAGTATTTTTGCATAAAAATATGTAAAGACTATGAAAAAGATATTTTTCGTTGCCATTGCGCTGGCTTTCGCTTTGTCGGCACAGGCACAGAAAGCAAACATACAATTTGACAAGACCACGATTGACCTCGGCAAGTTCGGCGGAGATGACCTCATAAAGAAATGTCATTTCATTTTCAAGAACACCGGTGACGCCAAATTGTATATCCACCAGATATTCACATCTTGCGGATGCACCACCAACAGCTACCCTACCCACGGCATCGAGCCGGGCGAGAGTGACACAATCTTTGTCACATACAACGGAACCAATAAGGCCCCCAAGAAGTTCAGGACAAGCATCACCATCCACAGTAACGCAAAGAATGAGATGACAAAGGTATACATCAAGGGTGAACAACTTGCACGTCCGGTTAAAGAGACCGAGATAATTGAAGTTGAGGAATAACAAGTGATAACAAAAAAATGATGACCCGCAGCGGGGAGGGCACTGAAAAAGTCTTTATAGAGGTCTGACAAAATTATCGGGGAGATGTTCATTAATTTGGATATTTCCC
>SUXN01000042.1 GCA_015060965.1 Bacteroidales bacterium
ATACGGTCTTTCAGGACCGCATTACAACCACGGAAGCCCGTTGCGTATTAAACAATCTACCAACGAATTGCATTATTCCCCAATTTCCTGCCTTTTTCTCGCGAGTTCTCACTATATTTGAGGTAAACATCGAATATTTTCTGCACTCGCAGTAAAAAACATTCAAGCAAGCTTGATGTTTCTCGCTCGTTTGTTTGTATATTTGCATCCAAATTAAAATTCAGCAATATATGAGCAAGATTATACTTACAGGCGACCGCCCTACCGGACGCCTCCATCTGGGACACTATGTAGGTTCTCTGCGCCGTCGTGTTGAGTTGCAGAACTCGGGCGTTTATGACAAGATTTTCATCATGATTGCCGACGCACAGGCACTCACTGACAATGCCGACAACCCTGAGAAGGTGCGCCAGAACATCATTGAGGTGGCACTCGACTATCTGTCAGTGGGCATTGACCCGTCACAATGTACAATTTTCATCCAGTCACAGGTTCCCGAGCTTTGCGAGCTCGCGTTCTACTATATGAACCTTGTTACGGTATCACGCCTGCAGCGTAACCCTACCGTGAAGACTGAAATCCAGATGCGTAACTTCGAGGCGAGCATCCCTGTGGGATTCTTCACCTACCCCATCAGCCAGGCATCGGACATCACTGCGTTCCGCGCTACAACCGTTCCTGCCGGTGAGGACCAGCAGCCTATGATTGAGCAGGCCCGTGAGATCGCACGCCGTTTCAACAGTATCTATGGCGAGACACTTGTTGAGCCTGAAATTCTGTTGCCGACCAACAGCATCTGTTGTCGCCTTCCGGGAACTGACGGCAAGGCAAAGATGAGCAAGTCGCTCGGCAACTGCATCTACCTCTCCGATACAGCCGAGGAACTCAAGCAGCATGTGATGTCAATGTACACCGACTCTGACCACATCCGTGTTCAGGATCCGGGTAAGGTAGAGGGCAACACCGTGTTCACTTACCTCGACGCATTCTGCCGTCCCGAGCACTTCGGGAAATACCTCCCCGACTACCCTAACCTTGACGAACTCAAGGCGCATTATATGCGTGGTGGCCTTGGTGATGTAAAGGTAAAGAGATTCCTCATTGCAATACTTGAGGAGGAACTTGCGCCAATCCGTGCACGCCGCAAGGAGTGGGAGCAGAAGATCCATGAGGTGTATGCAATCCTGCAACAGGGATGCGAGACTGCACGTGCCGTAGCTGCCGACACTCTTGCCGATGTCCGTCGTGCAATGAAAATCAACTACTTCGAGGACAAGGAACTCATCGAGGAGCAGGCAAAGAAATTCGCCGCAGGGAAATAACGGTTATGTTATCATATTTACGAAGAGGGTGACCCAAAAGTCATCCTCTTCGTCTTTAGGGTTATCAGGCTGTAAACCCTATCTCCCGATACACTTTCCTGCTCTTCTTTACAGGCTTATGTAAAGCATATGCCGCAGCCACATCATCAACAGTTACACAGCGGTAGTCATCGCGGCTTTTTGTTCCGAAAAATGACATCAGTCTTTCACTCTGTGCCGTGACAATGCCGTTGCTGACATACTGTTTAATCCACCTTGCATTACAGAAGTCCCACTCCTTGTTGTCGACAGCCTCTTCTATTGTCTTGTGCAACAGGGAGCGTGCCTCCTCTGTGAGTTCATAATCCTCCTGCATCAGGTTGTGTTCGGCAATCTGCATCAGCTCGTCGGCAGTATAATCCTCGAACTCGAACTTGTATGGGAAACGGCCGCTAAGTCCCTGGTTGCTGCGCATCATCATATCCATCTCCTTGGTATAGCCCGCAAAGATGACAATCATGTCGCTGTTCTCCTGAGCCATGACGGTCAGCAGACACTCTATCGCACGGTATCCGAAATCCTTGCGGTCCTGCAGACTGTCGCACAATGTATAAGCCTCGTCAATGAAAAGGATGTTGCCCCTCGCTTCTTGCAGAATACGTTGCATATTGCGTTCGGTCTCGCCAATGTAACGTCCAACAATCTTGCCGCGGTCAGTGAACACAACCTCTCCTTTTGAAAGAAGCCCCAAAGAGCGGTATATGCGCCCCATCATCTTGGCCACGGTTGTCTTTCCCGTTCCGGGGTTGCCTGTGAATATCATGTGGTGACACTCTCCCCTCTTGACTTTCAGTCCCAAACGTTTGCGTTCAGCACTGATTTTGAGACGGTTGAACGTGGTTGTTATATTCTTTTTCACATTCTCCAGCCCCACCATCATATTCAGTTCCTTGATGCTCTCCTCGAACTCCCTGTCTGCGCCCATTACAAGTTTATCCTTATTGATGTCGCATGGCTCCACTGTCATGAGGAACTCCTTGTCTTCGGCACTTTTCTTGTCTACGGTTGACAATGTGCGGCTTACGAAGTTATCCACAATCTCCGTTTTTACAAAATCAGTAATATCTGTCACCGACATTCCTCTCAGGTTTCCTGTCTCTTCGGCTTCTCTTGCGGCATTGGCCAAATGTCGTTGCGCCGAAGGAGAGAGTTTCAGGTCAAGATTCTTCAACTCACCTGCAACCTGGGTGACAAACGTGTCGGCATACACCTTGTCGCCAGGGATGATGTCCGATGGCTGGAAGTGTCTTCGGAGTTGCGGAAAACTCTCAAACACCTGTTCCACCTCTCCAGGAGTGCCGATGAGACAGATTATATTGCAAGAATTATCCTCTATTGTCTCAAGCATCTTGTTGACAACATACGCACCGTTGCCCACTAATGCCGTGATGTTGTAAAGGGCAAAACACTTCTGTCTACAGGATTCAAAGAATTCATTGGCATCATTGTTGGGATATGCGGCATTACTGCCTTCGGTGAGAGTAACACAGTCGGCAGAATTGAAATAAGATACGTTCCAGAACAAACGTATCATTTTGCTCAGTGACTCGAGTTCGTTGGGGGAATATCCTCCATTATAGACAAAATTCCGGGTAGGAACCAACAATTTGAGTCTCAAGTCATTTCGCAGGTTGTTCATGTAGCTGTGGGCCAGGTTGTTCACGAAGTAATCCTTCATTGACAAAGGAGCGTTGCTCTCGCGGAACGAGCGCCATAAGGTTCTGCGCTCAAGCTCCGAAAGGATTATGTACTCTTTACTGAACGGTCTTATGGCAGATATGCCTGTCGACACCACTTTGCCGTCATAAATGGAGATGTCAATTTTCCAACAAGGAGTGCTGTTCTGAACGAGGCAGAGCGTGTATTCGCCGAACAGGACGTTTGACGTATAAAGGTGGGCCTTCAGGTTCTTTCTCTTTCTGTTGCTGAATGTGTCCCAAGGGAATGTAGCGCCACGTGCCACGAGGTTATGGCTCCTGTTATACAGGTACAACGAGTAGGCATATCTCTTGTCGAGCATGCTGCCGAATCCCAAAGAGACGTCAAGACATTCTCCTGAACTGTCAGTATTGATATCTATCTTTTCCAATGCAACAGCAGGAAGCTCGATATCACCGTTCACTTTGACAAAAGGTATACAGAATCCGCCGTCGCAGTTTCTGTATGCCGTTGATACATTCTCTACCTCCAGGCCCCATATAAGCATAAAGTAGTTGCCGTCGGGGTACTCGCTCATGAAATATTTTGTATTGTACCCTATGAAATTCTCATCATCGTAATAATAGGACTCTACGCGCAGTATGGGGTGACTCTCCGAAGCCTTGTACACGTATATCACTGGGGTGTATTCTTCCTTGAATCCTTTCACCTCCTTTGCTACGATGCAGATGTCGGAATACAGCTCGTTATTGACATCAATGACAATCGGCTCGCCCTTGAGGTGTTGTCTATCATAGCTGTCGTTGTCAATCGTCAGGCCTGAAGCCTTACAGCAATAAGGTTGTTTCGGTATTGTATAGCGGTAGCCGCCAAGCTCAAGTTCGGTTTGTCCGAATTTGAATTCCTTGAATTCCTCTTCATCCTCTTCGTCATTGTCATCATCATCGTTGTCATCGTCGTCGTTTTCATCATCATTCTCCTCATCATCCTCTTCGCAGGAATCATCATAATCCTCTTCCTTCTCGTCATCGTCCGGTTCGTCGAGCTGCTGCTTGACAAACTCATCCAGCAGCTTCTCAAACTCTTCATCGTCGGCATTCATCACGTCTGCTACTGTAAAATTGTTCACACTCATATTATTCTTATACTCGAAATTGTCAATAGTCATATTCTCCATAATAGTAAAATTTAAAGGTTGATTAATTGTTTTTGCCGCATAGGTTACGGCAATACAAGTCTGACGCGCAACACTTTATAATTGTCGCACGCTTAATGTTAAACTACCCGTTATCTGCCGGATGCAGAAACAGGTCATTTTCATACAATAAAATACTGTCATTTGTGCCGATATCATGAGATTGCCACAATAAGTCATATTATACGGGTGATTGTAATTACATATTACAAAGACACGTAAATGACCTGCAATCTATCGGCTCTGTACACAAAGTCAAAGAACATCACGTCTGACAAGAGCGCATACGCGTCCCTGTCAAAATCGTTTCATTGTTCTTTGAATTTTGTGTCAAGAATTTCACTATTGCAATTGTTTTAGAAGTCCAACTGCGGACTTTTGATTTTAAAGAGCGATGCTTTTACGCATTTCTATCGCAAAAATAGGAATAAATACAGAAACACAAAACATTTCCTGCAAAAATCCTCATATTTCAGTGGAATTTGCCGGAAATGTCTTATATGATTCATGTCTGATGCCGGTTTAGAAAGGCATCGGCTCGTTAGGGCTTGCGGCCAATTCCGGTGGCATCTGCTGGTTCTGCATATAAGTAGGGATGTCGGGAATGTATTCCGGCTCGGCAGGCATTGAAGCATTCATCTTTGAACCGCGCATCACGGGCATATCACCCGGAGGCGGTGCCAACGACTCGTCGTCAAGATTCATGAAGCGTGCATACTCCTTGCGGAAGATAAGAGGCACGTTGTCCAGTCCACCGTTACGGTGCTTGGCAATGATGATTTCAGCTTTGCCGCGCCAGTCGAAGTCACCGTCCTTATATATATGGAAATACTCGGGACGGTTCACGAACATAACGATATCGGCATCCTGCTCGATGGCTCCCGACTCACGGAGGTCGCTCAACTGCGGACGCTTACCCTCGATACCCTCACGGCCCTCTACATTACGGTTCAGCTGACTGAGCGCCATGATAGGGATGTTAAGCTCCTTTGCAAGTCCTTTGAGCGCACGTGAGATTGTACTGATCTCCTCCTGGCGGTTTCCCTTGCCGGTGTTCGCTGTCATCAACTGCAGGTAGTCAATGAAAATCATCTTCACACCGTGCTCGCGCACCATACGACGCGCCTTGGAGCGCAACTCGAACACCGAGAGCTGGGGAGTGTCGTCAATGTAAAGAGGGGCATTCTCAAGTGCCACAATCTTGCTGTCGAGCTGTCCCCACTCGTAACGCTCGAGCTGACCGCTACGGATTTTGTCACCCGGAATCTGGCACACATTACAGATGAGACGCTGCACAAGCTGCACGTTACCCATCTCAAGGGAGAACATACCCACAGGAATACCCTGGTCCACCGCCATGTTACGGATGAGCGAGAGGGCGAAGGCAGTCTTACCCATCGCCGGACGGGCTGCCAAAATGATGAGGTCGGTAGGTTGCCAACCCGACAGCACCTTGTCCAAGCGATGATAACCCGTACTGAGGCCGCTGATACCGCTTGTATTTTTTGACGCTGTCTGTATCTGCGCATACGCCTGCTTGATGACCGGGTTAATCTGGGTAAAATCCTGCTTCATATTGTGACGTGAAATCTCGAACAGCTCCGATTCGGCCTGCTGCATAAGCTCCTCCACGTCTTGTGTCTCGTCAAAAGCCTGCACCTGTGTCTTGCTCGTGAACTTTATGAGGTCACGTGCAAGCTTCTTCTGTGCAATGATGTTTGCATGGTATTCGATGTTGACAGAAGAGACCACCCTGCTTGTCAGCTGGGCAATGTACACCGGGCCGCCCACCTCTTCAAGGGTTCCTTTTGAACGCAGGAACTCTGTCACGGTAAGGATATCTATCGGACGGTCGCTGAGGTCCATCTGCTGTATCGCGTCGAACAGCAACTGGTTACGCTTGTCATAGAACGATTCCGGCTTGAGAACACCTCCCAAGCGTCCCATTGCATCGCTGTCAATCATCAAGGCACCCAGCACAGCCTCCTCAAACTCCAAGGCCTGAGGCTGTACGTGTCCATATTCACTCAACTTAGGTGTGTTGTCGGCTGCCTGACGGCGAGGCGCCCTTCTCTTAGGTGTGTTTGTATCTTCCATCATCAAATATTTCCGGCTGCGAAGATACATACATCCCGGCAAATGTCAACAACCCGATTCTCATCCTTTATCAACAAAAAAGGTCAAGTTATCAACGGTGTATGAAAATTATATTATTTTTGCATAAACAAGAACTTATCAATATGGTAACATTCCCTAATGCAAAGATAAACCTCGGGCTTGATGTCGTCTCAAAGCGTCCCGACGGTTACCACAACCTTGAGACAGTGTTCTACCCCATTCCTCTTGAGGATGTACTTGAGATAACCCCGGCCGAGGATGCCGATGCTCCCGACTATACATTCACAATGTACAACGCTGTGTTCGAGGGCGACAACAATGACAACCTTGTTGTAAAGGCTTACAAGATTCTTGCAGCCGACCACAAACTGCCGAAGGTGCAGATGGCACTCTATAAGAACATACCCACAGGCGCAGGCCTTGGCGGTGGCAGTGCTGATGCTGCCTTTGCCCTGAAGATGCTCAATGAGATTGCGTCGTTGGGCTTGAGTGACGACAAGCTTGAGGAGTATGCAGCACGCATAGGTGCCGACTGTGCATTTTTTATAAGGAACACGCCCGCGTATGCGACAGGTATTGGCAATATCCTCAGCCCCACTCCATGCAACCTCAAAGGTTACACTCTTGTACTTGTAAAACCCGATATACATATCTCAACAAAGGAGGCATACTCGCTTGTACGCCCGGCCGCGCCCGAGACTCCTCTTACCGAAATTGCCGCCGGTCCTGTAAATGAGTGGAAAGGCCGCATGAAGAACGACTTCGAAAAGAGCGTCTTTGCAGCACATCCTTCCATGGAGAAAATAAAGGATAAACTCTACTCAATGGGCGCAATCTATGCATCGATGTCGGGCAGTGGCTCGTCGTTCTTCGGAATCTTCGGGCAGGAGCAGGATATTGAAAAAGTAAAGGAACTCTTCCCCGGGATGTTCTGCTGGAGCAAGAGACTGTAAAAAAGCGGTTGCCCCGTGATTCACATCAGAGGGCAACCTAAACACAAACACAAAATAAAACACGACAAAACTACTATGCTATCATTACCCACCGTTTCGCAACGTGTGCGGTACATGATTTGGATTGATGTACCCCACTGTGGGTGACTTGCAATATTTAAACATTAATGTTACAGCGATTGTTTTTCAGCATAGTGTTAAAAAACAAAAAATCTCACAACGCGCGTTGTGAGATTTTATCTAATGTCTTTTTATCTCTGAGAAGATTTTAGAAGCAGTTTAAATTTATATCGTTAAGTTATTTATATGAACAGAAGATTTATATTTTATATTCTTTATTGTTTCGCATTCGTTCAATGCACTCCTGAGTTGCATGATGCAAAGCGTGAACAAGAGTATATTAAAGCTGATAGTACCTTATGGGCAGAGTATGAGCAAGAAGGTGAAAAATTAGCAAAGCTATACGCAGAAAATGAAGATTCATTATATATAAAAGCAATAGAATTAGAAACCTATGCGGATAGAAAAAACAGGGAACTTGCCATTAATTATTCGGCAACACCGAGTGGGCTGAGACGTTGTTTTATGCTTAGATCAGACATCGAAAAGGATACTCTTAAAGAAATCTTATATAATCTTCCTGGCAATCTCCGTCATTCGGAGTGTGCAAAGGCGATCAAAGAGCATATCGCTACAAGCCAAATAGAAGAAGGCGCAGAGTTTGTACCGATTGATGTTGTTGATACTCATGGGAATAAATTTGTTTGGGATGAACACCGCAATAAAAATATATTGCTTATTTATGGTGGCTTGGGTTGCATGGGACGTTCTGGTCGTAGAGAACTAGCTGCATTGCGCGAAGAATATACAGGAGATAGTCTCGCAATACTTGTCTATTATTCTGTTAGCACTCTTGAGGAGCTGAAAGAATTTCGTAATCAATATTCCGAAGACTATATATTTATATCTGAACTGATGTCTGATTATTCACCTTTCAAGATAAAGTATGGTGTACAGTCTACTCCAACTTGTTTTGTCATAGACCGAAGTGGAACGGTAGTACTCAAAACCGTGGGGTTTGATGTTCAGCAAGTAAAAGAAAAAATAGATTAATAGGACAAGTACGATAGCGCTTTTATTGTCAGAAGCTCTTATAGTACTTATCAATGCCTCCGTAGCCAATAATCAGTTTGTTCTCGCGGGTCTTTTTGATAAAGCTGGTGAGGCGTCTGTGGAATTCATCGGGGCGTTTGCGGGCTGCGTCGATGTAGGCAATACGGATACGTCTATATGAGGGCGAAAAGTTGTTGAAATTGTCCCACACCTTACTGTCTAGCCTGATTGCTGCGATAATGTCTGCAGGAAACACATAGGGCGCATTTATAATACCCAGAACACTCTCACGTACACAAGGATGGATAAGTCCTTGTTTCTCAAGCCATATCAGTCTTTCAATATTTGGTCTTGAATAGGAACTGTCCTTTCGTCGTGGCGTAAAACGTTGCGCCCGATGGGTGGGGTCGATGTTCTTGACAACTCCGTCAATCCATCCGAAACACAAGGCCTCCTCTACCGCGTCATTATATGACAATGACTCCTCGTCGGCTGCCTTCATCGGGAAAACGAACCACACTTCCTTTTCCTTATCGAAATTTGTCGCGAGCCAAGCCCTCCACTCCGCTCTGTTGCTGGTATAAAAGATATTCATCTTAACAGATGGCAGTAGTTCCTTAATCCTATTATTCTACTTATTCAAATGGCTGTCTGATGGTTACTATCCCAATTTAGCCATAAAGCGCTCGATATCTACGATAAATCGCACATGAGTGCCTTTGCCTATTGTGCCGGATGCGTCGCGGGCTTCAACATCGAAGAGCAGCTTGCGGCCCTCGACGGCAGTGAGTGTTGCCGTTGCCTCTATCTCTGCACCCAAAGCCGACGGCTTTATGTGTGTCGTGTTTATCTCCGACCCCACTGTTGTAGAGCCCTCGGGCAAGAACGGTGCTACAGCATTCATTGCCGCATTCTCCATGAGTGCCACCATTGATGGCGTGGCAAATACATTGAGGCCGCCGGAGCCCACAGCCGATGCACAGTTATCCAACGTGACAGTCACTTTACTTGTATGTGTCAATCCTTCCTTAAGCATAATACAATCATTTTTAATATCTGCGAAGATAAACATTTTTAATCTTACATAAAAAGAAAACAAGCGTTCCTGTTTGTTATGAAATAAAAAAATGATGAAACAGGAGGTTGCCGATTATCTGTCGGACAAGATAAAATGGATTCTTGACAAGGTGGGAGTTCCCGAAGATGTTGCCGGAAAGATTGACAGCCTTATCCTGCTCATCCTTGTCACAATTGTCACCCTGCTTCTTGCGGAGATTGTATACCGGCTGTTGGCTATGGCATCAAGGCGCATACTGCGCCGCAAGCGTTACCTCTTTCTTGAGAAACTCAATGTCAAGGACCGCCTGCGCATGCAGGCATATATGCTGCCTCCAATAATACTCAACAGTATGTTGCAGTTCATTGCCGACCCGTCGGGCCTCTTCTTCCACTACACCGAGAAACTCGTGTGGATATATTTTGTGGTGGCTGTGGTGATGGCTGTCAATGCCCTGTTGAGTGCTGTGGCCGACTCGGCTTTCACCAACAGCAAATACCACGACCGCCCCATAAAGGGATTCATACAGATTGGCAAGATTATCGTTTACCTGATTGCCGCAATTGTCTTTGTCTCTATCCTCACCGACAAGTCTCCGCTTTACCTCATTGGCGGTCTCGGTGCTTTTGCAGCCGTGCTCATGCTTGTGGCAAAGGACAGCATAATGGGCTTTGTTGGCGGTTTCCTGCTGCTTGAGAATGATATGGTACGTTTGGGCGACTGGATAGAGGTCCCCGGAACTGCCATCAACGGCAACGTAATTGATATCTCACTTACCATTGTAAAGGTACGTAATTGGGACAACACGATAGCTACCGTTCCACCCTACTCGCTAATTAATGAGAGTTTCCTCAACTGGCGCGGCATGAGCGAGAGCGGCGGGCGTCGCATAGCACGCGGCTACACGATAAAGCTCGACAGCATAAAGCCATGCAGTGACGACGTTATAGGCCGCGCAAGGCGCCTGAACCGCGAACTGTCCGATTACATAACAAAGAAGATCGAACAGAAGCAGAAAAGAGAGGTTGAGAACACAGCGAACAGACTTGGCATAGCTAACGGCAGCATTGACACCAATGCTGGGCTTTTCCGTGCGTATGCCGACATATACCTTCACCAGCATCCGCTCATAAGAAAGGACATGATGATTATGGTGCGTACCCTTGAACCCTGTGACACCGGCCTGCCCATACAGTTCTACTGTTTTACATCGGACATCGAATGGAGCCATTACGAGAGCATACAGTCCGAGATTATGGAACATTTTGCATCGGTGATGCCGCTTTTCGAACTATATCCGTTCCAGAGTGCCGGAGCACGCGACACAGTTATAAGCGGACTGCTTGAGGGGCAATACCCGTTGGAGCGCATCGAAGGTCTGCCATACAAGACCGTACGGTGATTTTACAACAATTGCGATGAGGACCAATGCGGTTAAACCTTTCAAAGTTCTGCCATATCGGGCGTATGCGAGATATCTCATAATTCTGTCATGGCGTTGAAGTGCGTGGCCCGAAACCCCATTTTCAGCAGATTCAAGGGTTTTGTTGCACAATTATCGCCGATTTGTGAAATAAACTTTTGCTCATTTGTTCTTTTTTAACTAATTTTGCACCCACAAAAGTACAAAATGATAAAATTAACATTAAAGCATTACAATTATGACCAAAATCAAAGGTAATTGTGTACTTATCACAGGCGGCGCATCAGGAATTGGCCGCATAATGGGCCGTATGGCACTTGAAAAAGGTGCCCGTTGCCTGGTAATATGGGATATCAATGAGGAAAACATTGCTTCTACAATAAAAGAGTACAACAAGATTGGCAAGGCGATAGGCTACAAAGTGGATGTATCGGACAGCAACAAGGTTGCCGAAGTTGCAGAAATGACAACAAAGGAGTGCGGCAATGTCGATATCCTCATCAACTGTGCAGGTATAGTAGCCAACAACAACACTTTCGACAAGCAGAGCACAAGTGACATCGAGCGCACGATGAAGATAAACTCAATTGCTCCAATGGTTATTGCACAGCAGTTCCTTCCCGGAATGATTGAGCGCAACCACGGCCATATCTGCAACATCGCTTCGGCAGCCGGAATGATTTCCAACCCCCGTATGTCGGTCTATGCGGCAAGCAAGTGGGCTGTCATAGGCTGGAGCGACAGTGTACGCATCGAGCTCAAGCAGATGAAGAGCAAGGTGCGTTTCACCACCATTGCCCCCTACTTCATCAACACAGGAATGTTCGACGGGGTCAAGTCGCGCATATTCCCTATCCTTAAGCCCGAGCCCACATCGCGCAAGATAATCAACGGTATCGAGAAGAACAGGAACTTCAAGGGTATACCTTTCGGTTACCACTTCATACGTTTCTGCCAGGCTATTTTGCCAACGTCGATTTTTGATTATATCTTTGGTGAGGTTGTAGGTATCTTCCACGCAATGGACCATTTCACAGGCCGTCAGAAAAAACAAGAATAATGAGCATAAGCAACACACCGATAGAAGAATTGAAAAGCATCATAGACGCACAGCGCGACTATTTTGCAAGTAACGTGACGCTTGACCGCAAGTTCCGCAAGGAGCAGCTGAAGAAGCTGCAACAGGCACTTCTCAAGTGGGAAAAGCCACTTTGCGATGCACTCTGGACCGACCTCCACAAGTCGGCCGAAGAGGCCATAATGACAGAGCTCAGCATTGTCAGCGGCGAGATAAAGAACCATCTGTCGCACTTGCGCTGTTGGATGAAGAGCCGCAGGGTCTCTACCCCGCTCAAGATGATGCCGTCGTGCAGCCGCATAGTGAGTGAACCGCTCGGATGCTCGCTTATAATGTCGCCCTGGAACTACCCCGTACAACTGCTGCTGAACCCGCTGGTGGGAGCAATCTCGGCAGGCTGTACGGCTATCCTAAAGCCGTCGCCATACGTGCCCAACGTGTCGCGTGTCATTGAAGAGATGATAACAGCCACATTCGACAAGCGTTACGTGGCTGTTGTTCAAGGAAACCGCGAAGTCAACAAGGCTTTGCTTGATGAGCGTTTCGATATAATTTTCTTTACCGGAAGCCCCGAGCTTGGCCGCAAGGTGATGGCTGCCGCAGCAAAGAACATCACCCCTGTGGTGCTTGAACTCGGTGGCAAGAGCCCCTGTGTTGTCGATAAGGATGCCGACATTGAGGTTGCGGCACGACGCATAGCATGGGGCAAGACACTCAACGCGGGACAGACCTGTATCGCCCCCGACTATCTGCTCATACACCGCAGCCGCGAGAAGGAGTTTGTGGAGGCGTTCCGCAAGGCGCTAACCCGTCTGCACGGCACAGAAATCAAATCAAGCAGACACTATGTGCGTCTTGTCACCGACAAGGCTTTTGCACGCGTGAGCGGTTACCTCAAAGAAGGCAAGATTGTACTTGGCGGCTCCACCGATTCCAAAGAACGTTACATTGAGCCTACGCTCCTAACCGACGTAAGTCCCGACTCACCTGTGATGCAGGAAGAGATTTTCGGTCCTGTGCTGCCTATGATTCCTTTCGACGACAGAAAAGAGGCAGTTGATTTCATACGCAAGAGGGAGAAACCGCTTGCGCTCTACTACTTCGGCAAGGTTAAGGACGGCAAAGATTTCATACGTCTTACATCGGCTGGAGGCTCGTGCATCAATGACACAATCATGCACATTGCCAACGAGAATATCCCATTCGGTGGCGTAGGCAATTCCGGTATGGGACACTATCATGGCAAGCTCAGTTTCGAGGCGTTCTCGCACCAGCGTTCTGTGGTGACAACAACCACCCTGCTCGACCTGCCCTTCCGTTATATGCCGTACAAGATGTTCGGTTTGGTGAAAAAACTGCTTTAAAACAATCTTGTTTTTCATATTGTTCAAGTTTTTTTTATAAATTTGAACAATCTTAGGGGCTGTCCCAAAAGGACAGCTTCTTGAATGTGCGTATATTGCATAAGAACAAAACACTATAAATCTCTATGAAAGAACACTTGTTAAGCCTTGACACGCTCAACATCAATCTGGGCTCGGGCGAAATGGTTATCGTAAACCTCATTCTTGCATTTGTAATGTTCGGTGTCGCATTGAGCATCAGAATGTCGACATTCAAGAGTATCTTCAAAAAACCGAAATCGGTAATTTTAGGTCTGCTGTTGCAGTGGATTGCCTTGCCTGCACTCACCTGCCTCATTGCCATTGTGCTCAACCCGTTCATCACCCCGATGGTGGCATTGGGCATGATTCTTGTGGCTTCGTGCCCGGGCGGCAACATCTCGAACTTCCTCTCATCACTTTCAAAAGGAAATGTAGAGCTTTCGGTGTCAATGACAGCAATATCAACCCTCTTTGCTTCTGTCATCACTCCTTTTAACTTCTGGTTCTGGGGTACACACTACTGCCGTTTCGCATCAATACGCAACGATATCCCTACACTCGACATCCCGTTTGCCGAGATGTTGTCACAGATTATCCTCATCCTGGGTATTCCCATTGTATTGGGTCTTTTCTTCTCGCACAAATTCCCCAATGCAGCAAAAAAGATAATAAAGCCTACACAGATATTCTCGATCATCTTCTTCGTTGCCATGGTAGTCGTGTCAATGACTCAGGTCCTTTCGGGCTTTGAGCAGCGTTGGGAGGTTTATGCTGCTATCCTGAGCGCATTGGTGATTGTGGTCATACATAATGCTGTTGCATTGACAGCAGGTTTCTGGGGTGGTAAGTTAGCAAAGGCACCATACAAGGATTGCCGCACCCTTGCCATCGAGATTGGCATACAGAACTCGGGCCTTGCCCTGGCATTGCTGTTCAACCCTGCCATCTTCTCGCCAAACCTGTGGGGAAGCAATGGCGGTATGGTTATTGTTGCGGCCCTTTGGGGTATATGGCACATCATCGCAGGTTTGACAGTAGCATCTTATTTCCGTCGTTCAAAAGCATAAAGGATTATGGCAAAAAGAAGAAAAATCCAGGACAATGACTGGAGATACGATATCCTTCACAGCATTGTATCCTTTACTTTGAAGGCTTCGTACCGCACTATCACATACACAGGAATGGAGCGTATTCCACAGGACGGCGCTGTCATCTTTGCACCCAACCACAGCGGTGCGCTGTTGGATGCCTTGGTAGTAGTTGCAATGGACAGTAAGCCGAAGGTGTTCCTTGCACGTGCCGACATCTTCAAGAACCCCAATATGGCAAAGATGTTCAACCTCTTCAAGATGATGCCTATCATGCGTATGCGCGACGGTATCGAGGAGGTGAAGAAGAACAACAGGACAATCGAGGTATCGGCCGACGTCCTCAAGGACAGAGTCCCCTTGTGCATCTTCCCCGAGGGAACACACCAGACAAAATACTCCATGCTTCCGCTCTCAAAGGGCATATTCCGCATTGCATTGCAGGCAAAGGAGCACCTTGGTGACACACCGCTGTATATTGTCCCTATGGGTATAAGATACGGCAACTTCTTCCGTTTCCGTTCATCGGTACGCGTGCAGGTGGGTAACCCCATAAACGTGGGAGAAATCATTGCCGAGAATGAAGACAAGACCCCTCAGGAGCAGATGAACATCATGCGCAAGCGTCTTGACGAAGGAATGAAAGAGAATATCCTTTATATCCCCAATGACGAGGAGTACGATGCAAAGAACGAGATATGCGCGGCTGTATCAGGCGAGCAGCTCAAAAAACATACGCCCGACGGCACCGAGCCACTCGTTGCTGTAAACAAGGAGGCCGCAAGGCGCATCGAAAGCCTCAAGGAGGAGAAACCCGAGGTTGCACAACGCCTCATAGCATTGGGTAAAGAGGCATCACAGATGCGCCGCAGGATGCAGATAAGCCTTGGCTCTGTTGCAAAGCAGCCTACATTGCTGTCCCAGACATTCAGGTTGTTGCTGTTGCTCGTCACACTCCCCTACACACTCATCGCAACTGTGCTGACACTGCCATTGGCTGCTGTAAGCACACTGTTGACTAAGAAGTTCAAGGACCTCGCATTCCACAACTCGGTGCGCTTTGTGCTGCTGCTTTTGCTGTGGCCGTTGCTTATGATAATATACGCGATAATTGCCTTTGCATCGATGCCTGTACAGTGGGCATTGTGTGCAATATTGGCGATATTCCCCTCACCGGCAGTGGCACAGGACACCTACAGGGCTGTGCGTATGATGGTGTCCGACTTCAATCTGTGGCGTTGCAAGCCGCTGAAGGCAAAATATGATGAGATAAGAAACATTTTTTTCAATTAACAGCTTCTTATGAAAAGACACATTTTTACACTCGTCTGCGCGCTGTTTGCATCGGCAAGCCTTTTTGCCCAGAGCGGCAACGGCACTGCCGGTAAACAGGACGACAGCAAGAAAGAGATTATCAAGACAGGATTCAATTTCGGTCCGCTGCCCGTGGTGGCTTTCGATGCCGACAAGGGCCTGCAGCTCGGTGCTTTGCTGAACATCTATGATTTCGGCGACGGTAGCCTGTATCCCAACACACGCCAGAAACTATATCTTGAGGCATCGTTCTTCACCAAGGGTTCACAGTTGTTCGTCATCTCATACGACAACAAGTACCTCATCCCGGGTGTACGCTGGTCAACGACTGCTGCGCTCACCAATGACCAGGCGATGGACTTCTACGGCTTCAACGGTTATGTATCATACTACGACCACCAGATGGTAAAGCTCGGTAACGACGACGGTGACAAGCTGCATTACATCTACACGCCGAAGTACCGTTTCAACCGCCAGAACTTCAACTTCAAGACCGACTTCACCGGCAACCTCTGGGACAACAAACTCTTCTGGGAGGCAGGTTACCACCTGAACAATGTGGAGGCCGGTTACAAGGACCGTCAGGCACTCGACCTTGACAAGATAAACAAAGGCAAGGACGATTACAAGAAATACCCCGAGACAGACCCTACACTCTTCGACCTCTACCGCCGTTGGGGCATCATCTCCGAGGACGAGGCATGGGGCGGCTTCAGCAGCGCGTTGCGTTTAGGCTTGATGTACGACACCCGTGACAAGGAAGGTGCACCTGCCGAGGGTATCTGGGCCGAGGCACACGTTACACTCGCGCCCAAATGGTTAGGAACGACACACCCCTACTACCGCTATTCTGCGACATTCCGTCACTACCTGCCTATCATCAAGAACGACGTGCTCACCTTCGCCTACCGTCTTAACTACGAAGGTACATTCGGCAATAGCGCACCATATTATATGCTGCCATTCATCACAACCATGGGCTCCACATACGACCGCGACGGCATGGGCGGCTACCGCACCGTGCGAGGCATCATGCGCGACAGAGTGCAGGGCCTTGACATGGCAACATACAACATCGAGCTGCGCTGGCGCTTCGTCAACCTGAGCCTCTGGAACCAGAACATCGCGTTCGGTCTCAACGTCTTCAGCGACGGTACAATGGTCACAAAGAACTACGACATGTCATTCCGTGGCGCCGAGGAGCATCGTGCGGAATATGAAGAGTACATGGCAAAGTCAGGCCTCTCTAACGACCGCCCGCACATCACCGTGGGTGCCGGTCTGCGCTTCATTATGAACCAGAACTTCATCGTAGCCTTCGAGTACGGCTTGCCTATAAGCAAGTTCAGCAGCGACAAGGCCATCAAGAAACAGGACGGCAACGGCGCCTTCTACATCAATACAGGATTCCTGTTCTAAAATGTTTTTATACAGTTAGGGCACCTCGCAAGGGTGCCCTAATTTTGTGTATTGTGTACAGTGTATTGTATACCGTGTAACGTTTAGTGATGTGGGAACAGGCCAATGTATCTGCCCCTAAAATGTGTAATTCAGATAATTTATTATACTGATAATCAGTAATTACTATTGATGCTTGATTGTGCAACTTTAATCGCTTCTTGCTTAAATTCATCTTCACCTTTTATAGCATCCAAGACTTTGTCAGCCACCCAAAGGATGAGAAGTTCTTTTTCGTCTACATTGAAATAATTGGCTATTTGAATAACTTGTGTGCGTTTTGCACGTCTATCACCTCTTTCGATTTTTGAAAACATTGGGGTGTCAATTTCGAGGAGGGAGGCCAATTGTCTTTGTAGCACTCCATTCTTAATTCTTTTATCTTTTGTCCTAACAGCATCTTATGTTCTGTTTTAAAGGTTAAACTATCCTATAATTTCCCAATGACCACCTTTGTTGGGTCCAACTCTTTTAACAACTCCTGTATCTTGAAGATGCTTCATATTAGTCGCAATCCAACGTCGAGATACACCAATCTTTTCTGCAATCTCTGAAAGAGTTACATTAGGATTATTTCTAATTTCATTGATGATTTGTAGTGCAGTTTCTGGTGCACTTTGTAGTGCAGTTTTTAGTGAACCTCGTTTAGATGCTTTCAGTGAACCATCTTTATGTGCAATGTCAGCAATAATATTTCCTGCTGCTTCGTGACAAGGAATAGTTATTCTAAAGAAGGTACGTTCATCATCAGTCACTACAGTAGCTCTTGGTGAACCATTATTCTCCAAAACATTTTGGATAGCTGGAATAACTGTACTGCGACCCTCTGTCAAATCCAATTCCTTAAGATATTCGCCAAGTCTGCGATTACGATATCGTTTGGAAATGCATATCGGATGATGAACCACCTCCACCTGTTCCAACATGAGTCTGGGCAGGGCCACCTGAAAGCATCTCAAATGTGGCACCGAGTAATTGAACTTGAACCTAATTCTCCACTAATATGGCGTTCTGCTCCTTGCCAAGAGTTTTCCAATGCCAATGCAATGCATTTCTCGATTGGTTCACGTACAGCGACAACACCATTGACGGTCAGAGCCGCAAGAAAGCGTATTCGTTGTTCAAGGGTGGTTTGTTGGACAGTCAAGGATCTGGTAGCATAAAGATAATTTCTCATCAACAAACTCTGTTGGAATGAACAGATAGGTCGTGCTTTCAGTTATTATTCCCCAATAAAATCATGATGTTGCATCTAACCACAAATCATTTAGATTCTCTTCTATCCCATCAATGTCAAGCTCTTCCGGGTCGTAATATCTGTCAATGTCATACCACTGCAGGCGCTCCTTGTCTTCGGCTGTTTTACGCTTCTTTTCATGTAGTTCCAAAAGGTAAGCATACCCACCGACTCCACCGCAATCTTCAGGTGGACAGGCACCTTTTCCTTTCAATATCTTTAGTGTGGGTTTTTCGTCATCCTCATACTTGCGAACACCTTTCAACCAAATATCGTGGTTCCAGCTATCTCCAAAATCGTATTCAAAGCTGATGCGGTCTCCTTTCCCTTTGAAGATTGTGGAGAGGGAGTAATCATCGGAGACAAGAGTTCTACGTCCCGACATAAAGTCTCCAAACATCTTTTGGTCATGTTTGGCACAGACACTGTTCTTATATATAGTATCCTTATTCATAAACTGGTGCAGGTGCTCATTCTCCCACCCCATAGCATCTAAAACCACAAAAGCGAAAAACGCCAAAGATATATTGGATGGGACTTCCACCTCACGCCATATCGGTACGGGTGCATTATTCAATTTTATACGTAAATGATAAGCATTGGCCGGTTCATCATCAAACATGATTCTATCGGGGAGGGCAAATGGAGAATCATCGTCTGTCTCTTCCATTTCTGTTCCTGTCATATTCTTAAATGTGCGGAAAAATTCACCGGCAGGATCATTGTCGTCGAACATAACCTCTTCAATGGAAGGCAGAACGTCATCTCCATGTTCCTCACTGAATTGTTGCATTTTATCAGGGTCGATACCTAACATAACGGAAAGCCCCAACAAATCTTCAAAGCTACTCACCCCCATTGATTCCAACATATCACGCTCTTCTTTTGGGACTTGATTTAGGAAATCATAAAAATCCTGTTGTTCTTCACTGTTATTTTGGGTTTTCTTTGCCATATCAAATTCTATTATAATGAAAATCAAATGTAAATAAAGTTTCCTAAATACAAGCTAAGAAACTGATTGAATTTATATATCGCACACATTGTTTATGTTATATGTTAAAACAAAAAGGATTCCTCACTGCCTGTCACTAGTATTTCCGATGGATTTTAGCTCTTCACTGTATAAATGAAGAACTGAAATGTGAAAACGAAAAACGTTGTTTGATGTTTCTACAATACGGGCTACAAAAGACAAATTTGGCGAGCTGTATTTGCTCGCCAAATTCTATAAGTATAAGTTTCTCGCTGCGTTTCAGAAACATAGTTCGCTGTGATGACTGGTGCGTTTGTTTTCAGTTTGAACCATGGTTACTATTATAGTGAAACATTGAAGCATGCTTTCTGTTTCACTCGCTGGCACGAGCTTTCACCTTTCCGTTTTCCGTTTCAATCCTCTATTCTCTCCAGTTTCACCGTGAAGTGTCTCATCAGCTCTGTCTCCCAGACGATGCGGACGCCGTGGCGGATGGTGTCGCGACGGTCGTATACGTTCTTGAGGGCTGCGGCAATCACGTCCATGTGGTTGTTGGTGTACACGCGGCGGGCGATGCACAGACGTAACAAGTCGAGGCCTCCGAAGCGGTTCTCGCGTGTGACAGGGTCTCTGTCGGCAAGGATGTAGCCGATCTCGCAACCGCGGACACCGGCCTCAAGATAAAGCTCTATGGCGAGTGTCTGTGCAGGGAACTCTTCCTTTGGTACGTTTGAGAGTACCATGTCTGCATCGACAAAGAGTGCATGACCGCCAACAGGACGCTGGTAAGGGATGCCGTATTCGTCTAACTTCGCTGCAAGGTACTGCACCTGACGGATGCGTGTCTCGATGTTGTCGAGTTCGGTGTTCTCGTCAAGACCTACTGCCAATGCTGCCATGTCACGGCCGTTCATGCCACCGTATGTGAGGTAGCCCTCGAAAGGAATACAATATTTCTTTGCGCCCTCGAACCAATCCTCGTGACGGGTAGCGATGAAACCGCCCATGTTCACGATACCGTCTTTCTTGGCACTCATTGTCATGCCGTCGGCAAGTGAATATATCTCCTTAACAATCTCCTTGATGGTCTTGTCGGCATAACCCTCTTCGCGTGTCTTGATGAAATATGCGTTCTCGACAAAGCGTGCAGAGTCATAGATGACGCGCTTGCCGTACTTGTCGGCAATGGCACGTACCTCGCGCAGGTTCTGCATTGAAACGGGCTGTCCGCCGGCGGTGTTGTTGGTGATGGTGACGATGATGAACGGAACCTTGTCGGCATGCTCGGCAAGAGCCTTCTCCAGTTTCTTGGGGTCTACGTTGCCCTTGAAAGGAACCTCAAGCTGTGTGTCCTTTACCTCGTCTACCGTGCAGTCGAGTGCTGTGGCCTTGCGGCTCTCGATATGTCCTTTGGTGGTGTCGAAATGTGAGTTGCCGGGAACGATGTCACCATTCTTTACAAGGTGGCTGAAGAGTACGTTCTCGGCTGCCCTACCCTGGTGTGTGGGGATTACATACTCAAAGCCTGTGAGACGTGTGATAGTGTCCTTCAATTGGAAGAATGATGATGAACCGGCATAGCTCTCGTCGCCCATCATCAGGGCAGCCCACTGACGGTCGCTCATGGCGCCTGTTCCCGAGTCGGTGAGGCAATCGATATATACCTGCTCCGATTTCAACTGGAAGAGGTTGTAGTTGGCCTCTTTCATCCATTTCTCTCTCTCTTCGCGTGTGCTTTTCTTGATGGGTTCAACCATCTTGATTCTCCAAGATTCTGCAAAAGGTAATTCCATAGTTTTTATATTAGTTATAAGTTAATCTTCAAGGCAAAATTAATGAAATATATCGTTATTCATAATCTTTATACGGAAAGTTTTCATTCTGACACAAACTTGCTTATACCTTATATAATAAGGCAATAATATATGAGTTGTCCATCTATGCAAATATCTACTGCGATGGTGTCATCCTGAGCTGTGCGAACCAACGGTCGACGCCCGCGGCGTCAGCCTTAGCATTAAGCAGGAGGGGCCAAAGTCAAGGATCTCTCACAGAACCCTGCCAGCAACTTTGCGAGATGTTTCACTTCGTTCAACATGACATGATACGTTTTGGGCAACATCTATATTATTACCTATAATAATGTTGCTAAATAAATGACTGTGGGGTTAAACAGAGAAGTGTTTATCGGTGACCTGGGCTCAGTTGCAAAATCCGTGAGAAGGGGTGATAGTTTTCAATGAGTTGTTCTGAACATTTCCGTCAGCATAGGTAATTCCCGAAAAACCGGCACCGTTAAAAATCCAGCTCATGGCCGCTTGTTTGCAGGCCATTGTGCGGCAGTGCGGAGCCACAGCACTGCT
>SUXN01000066.1 GCA_015060965.1 Bacteroidales bacterium
ACCTCCAACATAAAAAATGCCGAAGGCCACGTTGTACTGCTTGTCTGTATGGAATGTTGTCAAGGATCATCTTGCTTATTGACTCACAACCTCGTTGTTTGTCGAAAGCGAGTACAAAGGTAGAGCAAATTTCCGAACCACAAAAACTTTTCGATGTTTTTTTTCATAAAAAATCAAACTTTTTTCAACCGCCATTGATTTTCAACAAGTTACAAAACGAGTTTTTTTGAGGTATTTTTTAAGGAAAAAGAGAATGCCATAAAACAAGAAAAAGACAAATGTTCCATGAACAAAAAAAATGCGTATAGATGAAAAAAAACATCTTCCTGAACAAAAAAAAAGAAGGCAACACCATACAAGGTGCGCCTATCACTCTTCAATAACAATAAGAAATGGGGCAAACCGGAGTTTGCCCCACCATATCACTCCGAAAGAATCGCCTCGAGTTTCTGGGCATCAAGATTAAGCATGAATTTGCCGTTACGGGCGGCAGAGATTGCTCCTGTCTCTTCGGAAACAACGATTGCAAGAGCATCACACTTCTCGGACACTCCCATTGCCGAACGGTGACGTAGTCCCAGTTTCTTGGGGATATCGAGATTATGCGACACCGGCAGAATACACTGGGCAGCCACAATACGCCCTTCACGTATTACAATGGCACCGTCGTGCAGAGGAGCATTCTTGAAGAAGATAGCTTCAATAAGACGCTGACCGACATTCGCATCGACCATTTCACCCGTAGATACGACATCGGCAAGAGAGTCTTCCTTTTCTATGACAATCAACGCGCCGACTTTCTGCTGTGACATACTCATACACGCCATAACGATTGGCATAATCGCTTCCTTACCCTTATCAGTATCCTTGTCGCGCGAGAATAAAGAAGAAAGCACACGCACCTTGCTGTTTGTTCCGATACGTTTGAAGAAATTCCTTACCTCCTCATGGAAAATCACGACCAGTGCAATAGTACCCACACTCATCAGTTGGTCAAAGATTGAGCCCAGCAGACGCATATGCAATATCTTGGAAACTACAATCCAGCTGAAAAGGAACACAATGATTCCTATAAAGATGTTCAGCGACCCCGACTCTTTCATCAGACGGTAGAAATAATAAAGCATTGCTGCCGCAAGGAATATGTCGACAATATCCTTGATTGAAATATCAAAAAACATATTATATATAATGTGTAACGTGTATTGTTTAATGTTTAAGGTGTAATGCCACACTTTTAAAACTCCTCCACCGCAAGCGGTCCCCCTCCTCTATAAACAGAGGAGGACACTGTGGGTAAGCATTGTTTACTTTCAGCGAGCTTTGGTGCAACATGTACGGCACCTTTCATTGCCATATAAAGTTTGACTGTATCTGCTGCCTCCTTTACATCGTGCACCCTCAATATGTGTGCGCCACCCATCAGAGCTGCCATACCGAGAGCTATAGTACCCGGAAGAGCCTCGGCTGCAGAGATACCCAGCAGCTTAGTTATCATGGACTTGCGCGAAACGCCCACAAGCAGGGGCGCGTCAAGCATCGCAAACTCACGCAGATTGTCAAGCATTGCATAGTTCTGCTCCACGCTCTTGCCGAATCCGAAGCCAGGATCAACAATAACATCCTTGACACCGAGTTGACGCAGCTGCCACATCTTGGCAGCCAGGCGTTGCAGGACTTGCGGCAGGAAATCATCATAGCAGACCTCGTTACCGGCAAAACCCACAGAATGAGTCAACACATACGGAACATTGAGCTCCGCTGCAGCCGGAAGCATATCATCATCCCACTCAAAGGCTGAGACATCGTTTATTATGGCCACGTTATGTTCCCGAACGACTTCGCGTGCAACCCCGCCGCGGAAAGTATCTACCGAGACTACAGCATCGGGCAATTCCTTATCGAGCAACGAGAGCACAGAATGAAGCCTCTTGAGTTCCTCCTTCTGCGATACCGGTTCACTACCCGGACGTGTGGAACAGGCTCCTACATCAAGGATTGCCGCACCGTCGGCAACCATCTGCTTTGCGCGCACTACGAACTCCTCACCCGTCACTCTTGATGCGCTATGGAATGAATCGGGCGTAGCATTGAGTATACCCATGACCAACGGGGTATCAAGCTCAAGCAACCTACCTTTAATATTGATTGTATATGACATCTTCACGTAATCCACAACTTCAACAAACGCAAAAACAGCCACGGATTACCACGGTAGTGTTCTTGCGGTTACTGCAAAAATACGAAGAATTCATAAATAGTAAAACAACTTACGGACCCAATTGAAAAATTCACTCAATTTTTATATTTTTGTAACTTATTAGCCTCACACTTCCTGTCATCAATGATACATAAGGAACGAAGAGGCGAACTTTTTCACCCATCATATTATTTATACAGAAACTATACATATCTTATGGAAAGCATGACCTTCAAGGTGGCAGGACACCTTTTCAGAATAGACGCAGTAGAGGGCAACATCCTTGCCCTGCTGCCCAGCCTGGAGCCTTTCATCACCGACGAGAAAGGCGAGCCATTGTTTACCATAACCGTGGACAACAGCATCAACCCATCATGGCGCGGCAAAAGGATAGGCTTTTTCCCCTGCCCGTCGGCCAGTTTTGAGGTATACCTGCAGGACAACAATGCATACCGCATACTGGTGCTTGCCGAAGGGAAAATCCCTTGTGCCTTCATCAAAAGTGACAGCGAGCGCAAAAGGTTCAACATTGCTACACGCGGCACAAAGAGCGACATGGCGTTCGGCCTTAACAATGCGCTGATGGTAATATATACACTCTGCAGCGCAGGACATGACACCCTGCTGATGCACTCCTCGGTTGTGGAGAACAACGGCAAGGCGTATATGTTCCTTGGCGTAAGCGGTAGCGGAAAGAGCACACACAGCGACATGTGGGTGGCGCATATCCCCGGCAGCACCCTCGTCAACGACGACAACCCTGTGCTGCGCATTGCCCCTGACGGTACACCCACGATGTACGGGTCGCCGTGGAGCGGCAAACGCCCTGTATACCTGAACGTGCACTACCCCATCGGAGGCTTTGCAGCGATAGAGAAGAACAAGGAGAATAAGATACACAAGGAGAGCATACCCAACGCCTTCGGTATACTGCTGAGTTCATGCTCGACAATGAAGTTCGACAAAGAGGTGCACATGAAGATATGCGGCACTGTTTCAAAAGTGCTTGAGAAGGTACCCGTACACACTCTCTACTGCCGACCCGATGCCGAGGCAGCAGAGGTGTCAAGCAACGCTTTCAGAATATGAGCAAAGGAAATAACGCAAGCATACAGATACGCGTCGAGAACCATGCTTTCATGCAGGAGATAAGGCGTATGTTCAACGAGGAGGGGCGCAAGAGCGTCACCTTTGTGGTTCGCGGCATAAGCATGAACCCGTTCCTCGTAAGCGGACGTGACAAGGTGGTTCTTGTACCGCCACGCACTCCACAGATAGGCGAGGTTGTTCTTGCCGAGATAAAGGAGCGCACGTATGCTCTGCACCGCGTGATTGCCGTCAAGGAGGGTGTATACACAATGCAAGGCGACGGCAACCCTCTTTCAATGACCGAGCAGTTCACACAGGAGAACATTGTGGGTATTGCCGAGGCGTTCATTAGGAAGGGAAAGCGCGTTGAGACAAGCAGCCGCAAGTGGCGATGGTACTCAAGCTGCTGGATGACATTGAGGCCCTTGCGCAGGATACTGCTGGCGGTTTACAGACGTATAATAGTAAAAATATTCTAATATGAAGACAAAAGAAGGATTCGAGTTACAGAACGTGTGCGGCGAGCACATACTTGTACCTGCGGGTGCAGAGAACGTGGATTTCAGCAGAATCATCAGCCTGAACCCCACAGCGGCATCATTGTGGGAAGGAGTGAGCAAGATGCAGTCATTCACCATTGACGATATGGTAAACATTCTACTTGATGAATATGAGGTTGAGGAACCCATTGCACGCGAGGACTGCGGACTCATCGTAGAGCGTTGGAGCGAGATGGGACTCATTGAGGAGTAACACACACAGAGAGGCTCTAAAATCATTTCAGCAGTTGTGTCACAGATGTGGTGCAGCTGCTGCTGTATTTATAAGGGAGGCTGGGTAAATGAAGTGATGAAAGGCCTAAAAAGCCTAAAGGGCAGCAAGGGCCAAAAGGGAAGAAGGGACAGGAGGAGAGCTATCGGTAAAGTAATGCAAATATAAAAATGGGGCCACGAGGGCCCCATTCCTTTATTTAGTCTCAGTAAATTAACGTGAGTTCGATATAAGCTAAATCAAATCGCGAACCTGTCATCCCGACAGAGCGTAGCGACGAGGGATCTCTGAATCCGCGAATAATGAGATTCCTCACACAAGGTTGACTTTGGCCCCTACGGGCGTCGATCTTCGATTCGGAATGACAAAATACGCTAAATTTTAGTATAAATTCTTATATCGAACTCACGTTAAATTACGTCTGGGACACCTTGACATCACTCGCATGAAGCGCGTGATGTCGAGCTATTGCTAAAAAAAATGGGGCCACATGGGGAGGGCACTGAAAAAGTCTTTATAGAGGTCTGACAAAATTATCGGGGAGATGTTCATTAATTTGGATATTTCCC
>SUXN01000006.1 GCA_015060965.1 Bacteroidales bacterium
CGAAAAGCAAAACGAGTCAATGACAGTGCAAATATAGAATGACATGATACGTTTTGGACAACATCTATATTATTACTAAAAATAATCTCTTATATTTTATATACAACTTATCCTTAATCTGTTATCATATATTCTTTCTGTTATCGTTCTATCATGTCCTTTTGGTGCTCAAAAGGACCAAAAGGCCCGGCACAGGCAAAAACAGTCATTTTGCGCTTTGCTCACAAGTCGCAAGCGACATTCCTCGGTCACGCAAAATTTGCCTCAAACAACTTGTCGTCCAAACATCGGGGGCAAAAGAACTCGCTTTTCACGCATAAACAGCAACACATTATGCACCGCTCAAACAGCATTTGCCCTATCTCCGATGTTTGGACGGTTGTTTGTTGTGTTTTTGACAGTGCCGGTTTTTTATTGGAATTAGCTATGCTGGTGAAAGTACTCCCTATAATTCATTGAAAAAAACACCCCATTCCCCCAGACTTTGCAGGTGAACCGTTTTCACAGTCCACAATGCTACTCTTACGGGCCACTCTTATGAATCGGAAATACCAATAACAGGTATCGTCAATAAAGATAAATTAACATTTCAGCCCATACCGTTTTGCTGTAATTTTGCACAGTTTTTAGAAACTGGATATTCTTTTATAAATATTGCTTTATGGAATTTTGGATTGATTTCATCAGGAACCTGTTTTTCGGTTCCGGAGTCGCACACTCAATGATTATTCTTGCACTTGCAGTAGGTATTGGTGTGTATCTGAGCAGGGTGAAAATAGCAGGAATCTCTTTCGGCGTAACATGGGTTCTTTTCATCGGTATCCTGCTATCGCATTTCGGGATGGTACTCGACGGTGAACTGCTGCATTTTGTCAAGGAGTTCGGACTTATCCTTTTTGTATACTCCATCGGTCTGCAGGTGGGGCCGGGATTCTTCTCGAGTTTCATGGCCGGCGGTCTCAAACTAAATACCATCACTTGCATCATTGTCTTCTTTGATGTCCTTGCAGCAGTATTGCTCATATTCACCACAAATGAAGGCGTGGACACCATAACCGGAATAATGTCGGGTGCAGTGACAAACACTCCCGGAATGGGAGCCGCATCTACAGCATACAAGGATATGTTCGGTCACGACAGTTCAAACATAGCATTGGGATACAGCGTGGCCTACCCTCTTGGCGTCATCGGATGTATCCTGTCACTCATTGCCTTGAAGTTTTTATACAAAGGTGAAAAAAGATTCAACAAGGAGAAGAGCAACAGCATCGACATTCAGCGTCTCTCGCTTGAGGTCACCAATAAGGATATTACAGGTATAACCCTTGAGGAGATACGCAAGAGGAATAACCTCAACTTCATTGTATCACGAATAATAGACAAGGCTACAGGCCATTGCCTCATTGCCGACTCGCAGAGCAGGCTGAAGACAGGTGACCGTGTACTGGTCATTGCCAACAAGGAATTACAGGAGAAGTTGACATCACTCATTGGTGAGCCTGTTGAGCAGGAGTGGACAAAGAATGATGATGAGCTCATATCGCGCAAGATAACATTCACCAACCCGAAGCTCAACGGCACGAAGCTGAGCAAACTGAACATAAGAAGAGGGTTCGGAGTGAATGTGACACGTGTTCACCGTGCCAGTGTCGACCTTGCCCCAACAGCCAATTTCCGCCTTCAGGTAGGTGACATAATCACAGTCGTAGGACATGAGACGGCCATAAACGACATAAAGAAGATGTTCGGCGACGAGCGCAAGTACCTTGACCACCCTAACCTTATACCAATATTCATAGGTATTGCATTGGGATGTATCTTGGGAAGCATTCCGTTGAGTGGTACTCTGATATCTACACCATTGAAGCTTGGTTTGGCAGGCGGTCCTCTCATTGTTGCGATACTTGTAAGCTATTTCGGCCCCAAACTGGGCATTGTTACATACACGACTACCAGTGCCAACCTTATGATAAGGGAGATAGGAATAACGCTTTTCCTTGCTTGTGTGGGACTTGGTGCCGGTGGCGAGTTCGTTGACAGCATTGTGAACAAGGGAGGATATATGTGGATTCTTTACGGAGCAATCATCACAATTATCCCCATCCTAATTGCAGGGCTTGTGGGACGTTACATATTGAGGATAAAATACAACACATTGACCGGTGTCATATCAGGCTCATGCACCAACCCGCCGGCATTGGCTTTTGCCAACCAGCAGTGCAAAGGCGGTGATGCTGCTGTGGGCTATGCGACTGTCTACCCTCTGGCGATGTTCCTGAGGATACTCGTAGGACAGATGATGATACTCATCTTCTGTTGACAGGACAAAAGGGCCACAGCAAACAGGCACATTCTGCCAAAATGTCAGTTGGGAACAACTGGCATTTTTTTTGTTTATATAATGTAGAACGTTCCTGTCGTTTATGCGCAGGACACTATATATGTATCATAAACTAAAAAACTTATAATATGCAGAAAGGTAACATTGGGGTAACGACTGAAAACATCTTCCCCGTAATCAAGAAGTTCTTGTACAGCGACCACGAGATTTTCCTCCGTGAGATTGTTTCCAACGCCATCGATGCCACTCAGAAGCTCAAGACCCTGCACGAGAAGGGTGAGTTCAAGGGTGAGCTCGGTACACCCAGAGTAAAGGTCACTCTCGGCAGCGACACAATCACTGTAAGTGACAACGGTATCGGACTCACAGCCGAGGAGATCGAGAAGTACATCAACCAGATTGCCCTCTCGGGCGCAACAGACTTCCTTGAGAAGTACAAGGACAGCGCAAACAACATCATCGGACACTTCGGTCTCGGTTTCTACTCGGCATTCATGGTGTCAAAGAAGGTGGAGATTGTGACAAAGTCATACCGTGACGGTGCACAGGCTGTGAAATGGAGTTGCGACGGCAGCCCCGAATACACTCTCGAGGAGGTTGAGAAGGCCGAGCGCGGTACAGACATCATCATGTACATCGACGAGGACAGCAAGGAGTTCCTGAGCGAGAGCCGCATCAGCGCCATCCTGAACAAATACTGCCGTTTCTTGCCCGTTGAGATTGCCTTCGGCAAGAAAAAGGAGTGGAAGGACGGCAAACAGGTAGATACCGACGAGGACAACATCATAAACGACACTACCCCGCTGTGGACACGCAAGCCAAGCGAGCTGAAGGACGAGGATTACAAGGAGTTCTACCGCAAGCTCTACCCCATGAGCGACGAGCCGCTCTTCTGGATTCACCTGAACGTGGACTTCCCGTTCAACCTCACCGGTATACTCTATTTCCCAAAGGTAAAGAGCAATCTCGAGCTCCAGAAGAACAAGATTCTGTTGTTCTGCAACCAGGTATATGTGACCGACGAGGTCGAAGGTATCGTTCCCGACTTCCTCACATTGATGCACGGTGTGATTGACTCACCCGACATCCCGCTCAACGTGTCACGTTCTTATCTGCAGAGCGACTCCAATGTAAAGAAAATCTCCACATATATCTCAAAGAAGGTATCGGACCGCTTGCAGCAGATATTCAAGAACGACCGCAAGGAGTTCGAGGAGAAGTGGAACGACCTAAAGATCTTCATCCACTACGGAATGCTTACCGAGGAGGATTTCTATGACAAGGCAAGCAAGTTCGCGCTGTTGCAGGACACAGACGGCACAAAGTACACCTACGAGGAGTACAACAAGCTCATTGCAGGCGAGCAGACCGACAAGGAGGGCAACGTTATATACCTCTACTCTAACAACAAGGAGAAGGAGTTCAGCTTCATCGACAACGCAAAGAACAAAGGCTACAACGTGTTGCTTATGGACGGCCAGCTTGACGTGGCACTCATCAGTCTGTTGGAGCGCAAGTTCGAGAAGGCACGCTTCACACGTGTAGACAGCGACACTGTTGAGAACCTCATTGTAAAGGAGGAGCAGAAGATGAGCATCCTTGCCGAAAACAAGAGAGAGGTGCTCACAGGCATCTTCGAGAGCCAGCTGCCACAGATGGAGAAGAGAGAGTTCCACGTGATGACACAGGCCATGGGCGAGAACGGTGCCCCAGTGATGATTACACAGGCCGAATATATGCGCCGTATGAAGGAGATGGCGGCAATACAGCCAGGAATGTCGTTCTACGGCGAGATGCCCGACATGTTCAACGTGCTGCTGAACGAGGAGCATCCTCTTATCAAGCGCGTGCTTGAGAATGCCGAGAAGGAGTGTGCAGAGAAGCTGCAGCCTGTTGACGAGAAGAAAGCAGCAAAGGAGAGCCGCCGCAAGGAGCTCTACGATGCACGCAACGGCAAGAAAGAGGACGAGGTATCGCAGAGCGAGAAGGACGAGCTCTTTGAGATTGAGAAAGAGATTACAGCCGCCAAGAGCGAGAAAGAGGCTATCCTTGCCGAGTATGCAGCCGGTGACAACACAGTGAAACAGCTCATTGACATCACCCTGCTGCAGAACAACATGCTCACAGGCGAGGCGCTGAACAACTTCGTCAAGCGCAGCATAGAGCTGATGAAGTAAGACAAGGCACATGTGCAGAATAACCATAAAAGCATTATCTGACAAAACAACGATAAAAAAATCAGTAGACCTTTAAAGTCTACTGATTTTTTTCAATATTATTTCCACCTCACGTTCCATCGGAGGAATAGGCACCACGCGGTATGTAGGAAGTTCGGGGTGAAGAACCACAAGGTTCATACGGCTCACCTTCAGACCATAGTTCTTCTGCAACATATAACGGTAGAGGTTCTGCTGAAGACAATAGTGGCTATAGGAGGTGTCAGTAAGATGCTCAAGGCCGTTGAGACCGTTTGCCCAGGGATTACGCTCTGTCGGATCAATCTTGTTGCTTCGTTTCCAGTCGTAAATCTCGTATGTGCCGTCGGGACATGCACATACAAAATCGAGTGTTCCTGCCATACGTGCATCGGCATCATATATGCGCCACTCGGTGCGGAAAGGTACGAACGGGGTGTTTCTCTCAAAAGCCTTGAAGTAGCTCCACTCACGCGATATGTCAAGTCTTTGAGAGCACTTCACATAGTTACCCTGATAGCAGACGTCACACAACAGGTCGGGTATCTCCTTGCCGTTGAGGTAATCCTCAATCTGTTTGTGGAGGAATGTTCCGGCCTGGCTGGCCACACTACCCTTTGACTCCCAAACTTCGCGCAGTTTGGCAGCCTCCAGTTCATTGCCGTAGCATTTCTTGAGACTGATGCTCAAAGCATCGAACTCCCTGAAGAACTTTGAAACAATATTGCTGACCGAGCTGAATTCAACACCGCCGAGCGAATAGATATGCTCCTCTTCATTGAAGGATAGCTTTCCGTCCTGCTCGAATGTTATATCTGAACCGTCAAGATTTCTGTTTATCATTGTTTTGTGTTTTTCTTTTAATTATTTACATGCTCATGCTGAACCTTGTGTGAAGTATCTAAAAGCCATTCATAAAAAGATACTTCGCTGCGCTCAGTATGACAATGTACGCTGGAGTAACAGCAATACTGTTGCTTAAATTGTAATTAATGCATAATCTTATACAGCAGTTCGCGCATTATCTCGCCGTCGGGCAATGCGGCACCCTCGGCACCTTTGGACTGCGCATCGGCAAGGCGTATGAGATGAAGCACCTCCATCACATGCATTGCACGGTAGTTACGCATGGCCTTAAGGTAGTCACCTACTCCCCAGCTGCTCTTGAGACCGAGGAACTCGGCAACACCGCGTTCGCTCTTCTCGGGAGCATAGTAGCACATCATCAGGTTCGAGAAAAAGCTGAACAGCAACGCGAGTGTCATCTGTATCGGGTTCTTCTTGGGATTCTGCGCGAAGTAGTTTATTATCTTGTTTGCCTTGTAGACATCCTTGTTTACTATGGCATTCTGCAACTCGAAATTGTTGTACTCCTTGCTTATTCCGATATGCTCCTCAACAAGCTCCGGAGTGATGGCTGTTGCATCTTGTGGCAGAGAAATCGAGAGTTTGTCAATCTCGCCGGCAATGCGGGCAAGGTCGGCACCTATCGATTCACGCAACATCAGCACCGACTTCGGGTCGGCAGTGAGCCCCTTCTCCTTGAGGTAAGAGCTGATGAACGATGGCAGATGGTCCTCGCGGAACTTCTTTGTATCAAGTACCACACCATTACGGTCGACCTCGGTAGCCACCTTCTTGCGTTTGTCAAGCGAGCCGTTCTTGTGGGCAAATACAAGGACCGTGGTAGGCTGCGGGTTCTGCAAGTAATATATGAGGTTGTCGATGTTCTTGAGTGCCTGTGCCTCCTTAACGACAACAACCTGACGCTCGGCCATCATGGGGAAACGCTTGGCTGTATTTATGACGGTGTCGATGTCTGTCTCAAGCCCAAAGAAGACAGTGAGGTTGAAGTCGCGTTCAACCTCGGTTAATGCATTTTCTATAATATAGTCGGTTATCTTGTCGGTGAAGTAACCCTCTTCACCCATAAGATAGTATACGGGACGGTAAACACCGCTCCTGAGCTCCGACATTATGCTTTCGTATGTATATTTCGCCATAAATCAAATTGAATTCGTATATTTGCGCTAAATTATACAAAGATAATAAATGTTGTCATTAAACTTGCCCAAATACGAAACAAAAATCTGCGAGCGCGACGGGAAACTGCAAATTTTCGACCCGCTGCGCAAATGTCATGTCGCACTCACACCCGAGGAGTGGGTAAGGCAACACTTTGTAAATTTCCTTATAGAATCGAGAGGATTCCCGGCTGCACTGATGGCAAACGAGGTTGCGATAACGGTTAACGGCATGAAACGCCGTTGCGACACCGTTGTATACGACAAACAGTTGCAACCGAGGATTATTGTGGAGTACAAGGCACCTACGGTAAAAATCACAAAGGAGGTGTTTGCACAGATATCACGCTACAACCTCACTCTCAAGGTAGATTATCTGATTGTGAGCAACGGACTACAACATTACTGTTGCAGGATGGATTACCCGAACAACAGCTACACTTTCCTACAGGAGATTCCGGAGTATACAAAAATAGTGCAGACAGAATAATCTTGTCTGCACTATTTTCTTGATAATACCTTACGACAGCGTCTATCATCTGTTCAGTTTGGTCATTATACGCAATTTCGCCACCATCT
Source organism: Bacteroidales bacterium (assembly GCA_015060965.1). Lineage (GTDB taxonomy): Bacteria > Bacteroidota > Bacteroidia > Bacteroidales > Bacteroidaceae > HGM04593. The sequence continues at coordinate 7,140 of SUXN01000006.1, forward strand.
CATCATCGAGCGATGCTGTAGCACTACCCTGACGGCTTGTGCGGCATTTGGCGAGAGTCATGCCGTAAGGGTTAAGGATTACGCTGTGTCCCTTGTATGTACCGTACTCATCGGTACCCACACGGTTGCTTGCAGCCACATAACACATATTCTCTATCGCCCTGGCGCGTACAAGAGTGTCCCACGCAAGCAGACGGCTATCGGGGAAGTTGGCGGCAATGAGCAGAAGGTCATACTCCGCCTTGTTGTAGAGGAAAAGAGGGAAACGGAGATCGTAGCATATTGCAGGGCGTATGCGTATTCCGCGCCAATGCCATATGACCTTGCCCTCACCCGGCTGGAACACCTTGTCCTCACCGCTGTATTCAAAGAGATTATGTTTGTCATACTGCCCTGCAACACCCTCGGGAGTAATGAAATACATCCTGTTGTAATATTTACCGTTCTCGTGTGTCATTACCGGTACTGCAATAGCTGCATCAAGTTCAACTGCAAGCTGCTTCATAGCCTGCACTGTAGGGCCTTCAACCTCCTCGGCAACACCCTGAGGCTGCATGCAGAAGCCTGTAGAACACATCTCGGGGAGCAGATAGATATCGGAGCGCTCTGCCGCCATAATGAGTTTCTTGATGCGTGCAATGTTTCTCTGCACATCTTTCCAAACTATATCTTGTTGTATTACGGTTACTTTCATCATATCATTCGTTTGCAGATGCGAAGATACATCTTTTGGAGTTCATAGCAAAATGGCAGCTCAAGGAAAGGCGACTCACCATTGCTAAAAAAGCAATCCGGCCGTCGGCCGGATTGCAATAATATAGAACAGTAAAATATCTTTACGAATACATGAATCGGCGGATACTCTGCTTTGGAGTCTTCTCGAACTGGTCGCGACGGATCTCGGTATATCCTATCTTGCTGTAAGCAGCAAGGTCTGCGTTGAGCGCCAATACATTCTTGTCAACCAGCTGCTCAAGCTGCTCGCTGCTAAGGCCGTCCTTCTTGGCAGTCTCGTAGTCAGCAACCACCAATGCCACAAGGGCGTTCTTGCGGCCAACCACCAATGACTCTATTACATAAGGAAGGTTGTTGATTTTGTCCTCTATCTCCTCGGGATAGATATTCTGTCCACTACCTGTAAGAATCATATTCTTGCAACGGCCCTTGATGAAGAGGTTTTCGTGCCTGTCAAGAATTCCCATATCACCGGTCTTTAGCCAACCATCGGGTGTGAATGTCGCCTTGGTAGCCTCCTCGTTGTTATAGTAGCCGAGCATCACTGCATCGCCCTTCACCTGGATTTCTCCAAGGACACGACGTGGATTGGCCGAGTCGATACGCACCTGGATAGGATGCGCCTTTGTACCGCAGGAGTACTTCACATACTCGTCCTTATCGCGGTATGAGATGAGCGGACCGCACTCTGTCATACCATAACCCACTGTATAAGGGAACTTCATGCGCTTGAGGAGGTCCTCCACCTCACGGTTGAGGGCTGCACCGCCTATGATTATACCCACAGTGAAGTTGTTACCGAAAGCATCAAGCAGCGACTTCTTGATCTTGTTCAGGACAATCCTGTCAAGACCGGGTATCTTGAGCAACAGCTTTGCCGGGAACTTGCGTGTCAAAGGGAACACCTTTGACTTGAAGATTTTCTCAATTACCAAAGGTACTGTAAGGAACATGAACGGCCTTACAACGGCAAGACCACCTATCAGACGTGCCGGTGTGGGCTTGCCGGGCATAACGAACACGTGACAACCGCTTGAAAGCGGGAAGAGCACGTCGAAAGCCTGTCCGAACATATGAGCCATTGGAAGGATAGCGAACACGTGGCCACCCCTACACTCCGGGACAATGCTCAAACCGAACTCAAGATTGACAGAGAGTGAACGAGCCGGAAGCACAACACCCTTTGATGTAGCACTTGTCGTTCCTGATGTAAAGCTGATTTCAGCCACATCCTCCATACAGAAACTGTCATTATAATAGTTGATATCGGCCGGTGTTATACCATTGGGGTACTTCTTTGTATAAAGTTTCTCAATGTCAGCACATACGGCAGAGAGCGTCTTAGCCGAGTCACGTACCACATTGAAGCCTTTGATGTCTATTACTCCGACAAAATCCTCGTTCGTCTCCATTCTGGCATAGTTTGCCACGTCCTCGTTCATACCTCTGATGGCAATGTCATCGACGATGAGCATACGGCAATCGGAAAATGCGCTGAGTTCAGACACTGCAGCGGGGAGGAAATCGGGAAGGAAAGGAACAGTAACCGCACCATAGGTCAGTGTTGCGTAATATGCAATGACCCACTCCGCCGAGTTGCGTGCATAAAGGGCCACTTTGTCACCCTTTACTATACCCATCTTCTCAAAGATCAGGTGGTACTTTGCAATGCTTTCTGCAAGCTGACCGTATGTATAGGTCTCCTTACCGAAATTTGTCACGGCTGGCAAATCCCAGTTATTCTTGACAGAATCATTGAAATAACTTACTAAGTGTCTCATATATATTGATAGTGTGATTGATTGCGGATTTCAATTCCGGTGCAAATTTCTATTTTTTTTTTCAAACCGCAAAGTATTTTTGCACAAATCAATGATATTTGTGCAAAAATCATCGTCAAGAATCTACTTATTTAACCTTCATTAACACCAAATCCGGTTAAAAGACTATTTTTCGGTGAAGATACAAAAAAATGAGAGTATGTGCTCATACTCTCATTTTTAACATACTATTCTGTACTTTACGAATACATAAAGCGGCGGATACTCTGCTTTGGAGTCTTCTCGAACTGGTCGCGACGGATCTCGGTGTAACCGATCTTGCTGTATGCAGCAAGTTCTGCGTTAAGGGCAAGAACATTCTCGTCAATGAGTTTCTCTACCTGCTCATCGCTCAAGCCGTCCTTCTTTGCAGCATCGTAGTCGGCCACAACCAATGCCACAATGGCATTCTTACGGCCTACTACCAAAGACTCGATTACATAAGGAAGGTTGTTGATCTTGTCCTCAATCTCCTCGGGGTAGATGTTCTGTCCGCTACCTGTAAGGATCATATTCTTGCAACGGCCCTTGATGAAGAGGTTCTCGTTCTTGTCAAGAAGACCCATATCACCGGTCTTGAGCCAACCGTCCTTTGTAAAGGCGGCCTTTGTTGCCTCCTCGTTATTGTAGTAACCGAGCATCACTGCATCACCCTTTACCTGAATCTCACCGAGTACACGGCGTGGATTGGCTGAATCGATACGCAGTTCAATAGGATGAGCCTTTGTACCGCAAGAGTACTTCACATACTCGCTCTTGTCACGATAAGAGATAAGCGGACCGCACTCTGTCATACCATAACCCACCACATATGGGAAGTTCATTCTCTTGAGCAGATCCTCTACCTCACGGTTAAGTGCGGCACCACCGATAATAAGACCAGTCGTAAAACTGTTGCCGAATGCGGCAAGCAAAGACTTCTTAATCTTGTTGAGGACAATCTTGTCGAGGCCGGGCACCTTGAGAAGGAACTTTGCAGGGAACTTGCGTGTTGCAGGGAATACCTTTGACTTGAAAATCTTCTCTATCACCAAAGGTACAGTGAGGAACATGAAAGGTTTCACTGTTCCAAGGCCACCCAACAGACGTGCCGGTGTAGGCTTGCCAGGCATAACATATACGTGGCAACCGCTTGAAAGCGGGAAGAGCACGTCGAATGTCTGGCCGAACATGTGGGCCATAGGAAGGATAGCGAATATGTGACCACCCACAGCAACAGGTATCTCGCGCTGCGCAAACTCAAGGTTAACAGAGAGTGAACGGGCGGGAAGGACAACACCCTTTGATGTCGCGCTTGTGGTACCCGATGTGAAGCTGATCTCGACTACAGCCTCCATATCACGCTCATCACCCTTGTAGTCAACATCGTTCACGCTGAGGCCCGATGGATAAAGCTCATTGAAATGCTTGTCCATATTATCGTGCGCCTCATTCAACGCCTTGACAGATGCGTGGGCAACAGAAATGTCCTTTATATTTACTATACCGGCAAAACCAGCTGTCTTCTCGAACATCTCGATATTTGCGGCATTATCCTTGAGTCCGTTGATTGCAATGTCATCGGCCAAGAGCATCTTGCACTCCGAGAATGAACCCAACTCGGCAACAGCCGAAGGAATGAAGTCCGGAAGGAAAGGTACTGTCACAGCATCATAGGTCAGTGTTGCAAAATATGCATTCACCCACTCTGCAGAGTTGCGGGCATAAAGTGCAACCTTGTCGCCTTTCTTGATACCTGCCTCTTTGAAGAGGACGTGGTATTTTGCTATACACTCTGCCATCTGGGCATATGTATAGGTAACACCACCGAAATTGGTAACTGCCGGAGAGTTCCAGTTTGATTTAACCGATTCGTTAAAAATGCTAATAAAGTGCTTCATAAAACGTAATTTGTTTGTGGAAAATCCCTCACACAGCACCCCAAAATGCAAATGCGATGAGGAAAGTACTTTAATTATTCTGCAAATATCAACTAATTTTTCAAAAAAGCAAATGACTTTTATATTGATTAACTCAAAATGAACAACAATTCATTAATTTCAAGTACAAACGCCACCGTATTTTAACCTTAATTAACAAAACCAACAAACATTTTTAAACATTCATTAAAAAAGGCTCTCCGGCTTCACAGCCAAAGAGCCCCACAATCAATCTTCTATCAATATATATATTTAAAATATATTCATTATATATACTTACTTATACATAAACCTCTTGATGCTCAATTTAGGAGTCTTCTCAAAAGGCTCTGCCATCAGTTCACACGCAGTAATCTTGCTGTATGTAGGCAATTTTGCATTAAGTTCGAACACCACAGCCTCTATTCTGCCCTGCAAGTCAGTCTGCGCTATACCGGCTTCGGCAACAGCATCTGTATTAACAACCACAAGTGCCACCAATCCGTGCTTACGACCGACAACAAGTGACTCCGCCACATACGGTAACTGGTTGATGATGTCCTCAATCTCCTCGGGGTAGATATTCTGTCCATTGGCTGTAAGAATCATATTCTTGCAACGGCCCTTGATGAAGATATTCTCGTTCTTGTCCATAAGGCCCATATCACCGGTCTTGAGCCAGCCATCTTCTGTGAAAGCAGCCTTTGTTGCCTCTTCGTTCTTGTAGTAACCCGACATTACAGAATCACCCTTTGCCTGGATTTCACCGGGAACATTTGCCGGGTCCTTTGAGTCGATACGGATATCAACACCGGGGTGTGCCACAACACCGCAAGAACGCATCACAAACTCTTCCCACTTGACATAGCTAAGCAGCGGACCGCACTCTGTCATACCATAGCCGACGGTGTACGGGAACTTTATCTTCTGCATCACAGCCTCCACTTCTTTGTTCAACGCTGCACCGCCAAGGATGATACCACCTTTTGTAACATTACCTCCGAATGTATCGATAAGGGTCTGACGCACCTTCTTATATATAATTGACCTCAAGCCGGGGATTGCAAGCATAATGCGCATCTTGGTTGTCTGCAACAGAGGCATCACCTTTCCGCGGAAGATTTTCTCTATAAGGAGAGGCACGGTAAGGAACATATATGGCTTTACATCTGCCAATGCCTTCAACAGACGGGCAGGAATAGGTTTCTCGGTAAAGATATTTATGTGACAACCGCAAGCGAACGGATAGACAAAATCAAAAATCTGGCCAAAGATGTGCGCAAGTGGCAGGATTGAGAGGATTTTATCATCGTTGGAAGCAGGAATATGGGTAATTGCAAACTCAACGTTAGAAGATATTGAACGCGATGTAAGCATCACACCTTTTGGAGAACTGCTGGTACCCGAAGTGTAGCTGATTACAGACAATGCCTCAAGGTTCTCCTTTGAATAGTTCACAGCATTCGGAGTCACGCCGTTAGGAAAACGCGCTGAAAACGATTTCTCTACTGCATCTACAATGCCGTCAAGCTTTCCGTTGCAATTCTCGGCAACAGTGAAATCAATGATGTTCATAAGACCACAGAAATCGGCAAAACCGGAGAACTGTGGCAGAATATTGTCACGCTTGAGATTGCCGAGGATAGCGTTGTCAACAAGCAGCAGACGGCTGTCGGAAAGACGTGTAAGGTCGGCAATGTTCTGCGGAAGGAAGTCAGGCAACAAAGGAACGCATACTGCGTCGTAAGTCACCACAGAAAAATAGGCAACACACCATTCGGCGCAGTTACGTGCGCACAATGCGATTTTCTCACCTTTCTTTATACCGCATTTTTCAAACAGGATATGCATCTTTTCAATTTCAGATGCAACTACACCATATGTCAACGTGTTCGCCCCATAATTGCTTAAAGCCGGACGGTTCCAGTTGGCCTTAATAGATTCATCAATATATGACAAATAGTGTTTCATAACTCTTTGAATTATTTTAGCTTATACAAATAATCTTTTAGTTATACATGAAACGTTTGATACTCAGTTTAGGAGTCTTTTCAAACGGTTCGGTACGCAGTTCGCATCGGGCAATCTGGCTGTATGGGGGCAACTGCGCATTAAGTGCGAATACGCTTGCCTCAATAGTCTCCTGAGCCTTCTCTTCAGAAATACCGGCAGCCTTCATCGCATCCTTGTCAACAACAATCAAGGCAACAAGCGCATGGTTACGTCCAACAACAAGCGACTCAACCACGTATGGCTGCTGGTTTATAAGATCCTCAATTTCCTCGGGATAGATATTCTGTCCACTACCTGTAAGAATCATATTCTTGCAACGTCCCTTGATGAATACGGTTCCGAAACGGTCCTGAATACCCATATCACCGGTCTTGAGCCAACCGTCGCTTGTAAATGAGCTCTGTGTTGCCTCTTCATTCTTATAATAGCCCAACGTAACGACATCGCCACACACCTGAATCTCACCCGGAACCTTTGAAGGTTTGTCAGAATCGATACGCAACTCTATTGTAGGAGCCGCAATACCGCCTCTGTCATCAATCGTGGGGTGAGAAGAGGCCACATAACTGATAAGCGGACCACACTCGGTCATTCCGTAGCCGACAGCGTAAGGTATACCGATCTTCTTCATAACCTTATCAACATCTTTGCTGATGGCTGCACCACCGATAAAGAAGCCTGCCTTAGCAAGATTACCGCCGAATGTCGCAATAATGGTATCACGTACTTTCTTATGTATAAGCTGACGGACACCAGGTATTGAAGTGAGGAAACGCATCGCAGGCTTGTTGAGTGTAGGGATTACCTTTGAGCGGAATATTTTCTCTATTAACAAAGGAACAGTCAAGAAGATAAAAGGCTTTACATCAGCTAAAGCTCTAAGCAAACGCGCCGGTACAGGTTTCTCTGTAAATATGTTGATGTGGCATCCACAAGAGAAAAGCAAAAGGAAATCAAAAGCAAGACCGAAGATGTGAGCGAGCGGCAGTATAGACAATGTATTGCCAGGCTCGTTAACAGCTACCGGCACCAACTTACGGGCAATCTCCACATTGGCCGAGAGAGAACGGGCGGGCAACATGACACCCTTTGGAGAACTGCTTGTACCCGATGTGTAGCTGATTACAGAAAGGTCATCAAGACCATCCTGCGGATAGCTCAGATCGGCAACTGAGAAACCGGCGGGGTACTCCTCATTATAAAGCACGTCAAGTTCTTCCTTTGTCACATTAACTAAACAATCGCAACCTATTATAGGTTCATGACTTACAATATCAACTACGCCTATAAAACCTTTCTCATCGGCAAGCTTCTCCATAGAGTTGCTGCGCTTGAGCCCATTAAGGATGTTCGCATCTACAAGCAGGAGCTTGCTGTCGGACAATTTAGTCAGCTGGGCAATATTCTCAGGCAGAAAATCGGGCAACAAAGGGACAACCACAGCCTTATAGCTTGCAATAGCAATGAAAGCAATACACCATTCGGCAGAGTTCCTTGCCGCAATTGCAACATGGTCACCCTCTTTTATACCACATTTATCGAACAATATCTGTAATTTTGCAGCATTGGCCGCTATTTCTCCAAATGTATAGGTCTTGGCGCCATAATTAGAGATAGCAGGCTTGTCCCAATTGTTTCTGATAGCATCTTCAATATAATAAAGAAAATGTTTCATGATAATATTTATTAAGTGTTTAAAATGTTTGCACGCACCAATTTTCATATATATGCGCACTATTTCATTGCAAAGGTCGCATTTCGTTTCCAAACAACCATATTTTGGCGCTATACACATGATAATGTTGGTAAAAACCATGTATGTGTGGTGAAATTATACTATTTGTGGTAAAATTCAAAATAGTTTTTACAGATTTCACCGCAATATTTAAGATTTTTACCCCAGATATCCGAAAAAGAACAAAATTTGCTACAAAAACCGTCACAACTGAAAAAGACTTAAAAAAGAAGAGAGAAAAACCGCATTTTATAACATTTTATCCATAGCCTAAAAATTGTGCCCGAAAAATTAGGTTTTATAAATAAAGGGGCTAACTTTGCAACTAATGAGACAACAATTTTATGGAGCAAAGCGTATATAACGCTACTCTACACCATTAAAAACAGCTATTATGGAAAAGGAGATTAAATTCAGTTTAGTTTACCGCGACATGTACCAATCATCGGGAAAATTCCAGCCTCTTGCAGAGCAGTTGGAGAAAGTTGCCCCGGCTATAATAGAAATGGGATGCTTTGCACGCGTCGAGACAAACGGCGGAGCATTCGAGCAGGTGAACCTTATGGCTGGCGAGAACCCCAACAATGCCGTAAGACGCTTCACAAAGCCCTTTAACGAAGCTGGAATACAGACACATATGCTTGACAGGGCGCTCAATGCATTACGTATGTTCCCTGTTCCAGCCGATGTAAGACGCCTTATGTATAAGGTTAAGAAAGCTCAAGGTGTTGACATAACACGTATTTTCTGCGGTCTCAACGACGCACGAAACATTATTCCTTCAATAAAATATGCGCTTGAGGCGGGAATGATCCCGCAGGCAACACTCTGTATCACAAGCTCCCCTATCCACACCGTAGAATACTACAGCGAACTGGCCGACCAGCTTATAGAAGCCGGTGCAACAGAGATTTGCTTGAAGGACATGGCCGGCATTGGCCGTCCTGCATTCCTTGGCAGATTGACAAAGAGTATCAAGGACAAGCATCCGGAAATCATAATCCAGTATCACGGACACAGCGGCCCGGGCCTCTCTATGGCATCTATCCTTGAGGTGTGCAAGAACGGTTGCGACATTATTGATACAGCTGTTGAGCCACTCTCTTGGGGAAAGGTTCATCCGGACATCATCAGTGTTCAAGCAATGCTTAAAGATGCAGGCTTTAAAGTGCCTGAAATCAACATGAACGCATACATGAAGGTGCGCAGTTTGACACAGGAATTCATTGACGATTGGATGGGTGTTTTCATGGACAAGAACAACAAGCTGATGAGTTCTCTGTTGCTCACAAGCGGACTCCCCGGCGGTATGATGGGTTCAATGATGTCCGACCTCGCAGGTGTACATAAAGGTATCAACGGAATTCTCCAGAGCAAGGGCAAACCGACCTACACCCTTGATGAACTTATGGTAGAGCTTTTCAATGAGGTAGCGTACGTGTGGCCACGCGTGGGCTATCCCCCGCTCGTTACCCCATTCAGCCAGTATGTAAAGAACATAGCATTGATGAACCTGCTTTCAAATGCACAGGACGAACCACGATTCAGCCGAATGGACGAGAGCATGTGGGGTATGATCCTTGGCAAGAGCGGCCGTTTGCCCGGCGAAGTAGCTCCTGAGATTGTAGAGCTCGCAAAAGAGAAGGGCTTCGAGTTCACAACAGCCGACCCACAGAGTTTCTATCCCGATGCTCTTGACAAGTACCGTAAAGAGATGGAGGAACTTGGATGGGACAAAGGCCAGGACGATGAAGAACTTTGGGAATTCGCCATGCATGAGCGCCAGTACCGCGACTACAAGAGCGGTGTTGCCAAAGAGCGTTTCCTTGCCGACATTGAGAAGGCGAAGGAGAGCGAGATGGCAAGCAAAGGCGTCAGTGTAGAAGAAATAAAGGCTATCAAGCATGCTAAAGCCGACCCGATCGTAGCGCCCGAGAAGGGTCAGATTGTATGGGAAGTTGCTGTAAGCGGCGAGTCAATGCCTCCTGCTATCGGTAGCCATGTGAATGCCGACGAGATGTTCTGCACCGTCATCACCCCTTGGGGACAGCTTCAGCCGGTTGCCACAGGTTTAGGTGGCCGTGTAATCGAAGTATGCGCAAAACAGGGTGCCTTGGTTAACCGTGGCGAGGTGATTGCCTACGTACAGCGCGACGAACTTTTCAATTGACAAGTTAAACTAAAGCAACAGCCCCTCATCAGCAAAAGATTGCAGATGAGGGGATTATTATTGTTTTATAAGTGTATATTTTGCAAAAGAGGGAGTTATTATCCGACATTCGTTGATGAAGTAACTACCCGTTCTTGCGTGCTGTAATGTGGAAGCAAGCCTGTTTGATTTCATACTTGACATAACAACGTCCGGCTTTCTTGAGGTCGCGAAGCACCTCGGCAAGTACCGCAATGAGGTCAACATCGCGGGCATCCTCGGAGTTCTCGTCTATCTTTACAAAGCGTTTGTAAGAGATATCAAATGTAGTTCCGTAACAATGGACAGAACGCTCAGATGCGTTGACATTGCGTTTTGACAGGCTCTTCACATCGGCATCTGTCCTTAGCACAGATGTCACCACCACCCGATAGGCCGGCAAATGCTTGTTGCGCAACGAATCCTGGAAGTTGACACCTATTTCATATAACAGGTCGGCAGCATCCTTCACCAGATAAGGCGAGGAGTGCGTCAAACGGTCAACAATATAAGGCTCCGGTCCCCAAAAACCCATATTTCCGCAGATAAGATGCAACGGACGCGATGCGTCTGGAATTCCCTCGCGTTTCGCAAGCGGTTTTATTCCAATCAGTTTTGCTGCAGCAAGATGCGTATCGTTCATGTCATTGAACTCACGCTTGCGGTTCAAGTATACAATCTTGTTAGGCTTACCGGTAAAAGCCTTTTCATTGTCCTTGTCCTTGTCCTTTTCCTTGATCTCGGGCAACTGTTCCTCGACAACCTCAGCAACCCCCTCAACGACCTCATCGCGGCTGTCTTCACAACCACGACCTACGCATGTCCCAAGCACAAAACAGAGCAGCATTGCCGCTCCTATAAGTATTTTGACTCTTAAATTTTCCATAGTGACGCGAAGATACGAAAACTTATTTTAGAAAACTTCTCAATCATAGTTTTTTAGCATTTTCATTTGAGACATTGTTTTGCTTCGTTAATTATTAATTGAACTTTTTTTGACTTTTTGAATTTGTTATCTTTTCTTAATATTTCCTTTGCGATTACTTTGGCATTGTCTGTATTACAATTGTCTTTATATAATTTCATCTGATAATACAACGGAAGGTACCTATTCGGAATCATCTGATATGCACGATTGTAACAAGCTATAGCAGAATCAAGTAACCCAATCTGTTGATAATCATCACCCATCAAAAGCATCATATTATAATCTGAAAGGTATTTTGAGCAATCTTTAAATACCTCAAGACTTCTTTTATATTCACCATATAGGTGTAGCATTGCTCCGTAATTATAAAGGAAAGAAGCATCATTGGAGAGATCTTTATATAGTTCCTCGTAATCCTTTTGTGTTTGATTATTAAACTCAACATTTGCACGTTCTTGCAAACTTATACGTTTGAAATCATAGAATGCAGTATATACCAAGCCATATAAACATACACCGCAGATTACAATCAAAGAAATCATTATTTTTGTAGAGCGATGGTAAGTCAGATTCTTATATATTGATAGAAAGATAAATAATAACATGAGCCAAACGAACGGTACTTTAAGTGGATATGAAAACATACACCAAATAAAAAAAAGTGTGATAAATCCCAAGACAAGCCCCTTATTGTCTTTGACATTCTTTGATACGTACACTATTGCCCAGATTACAATACCACAAAACAACAATGCTGTTGGCACTCCAAACAAGATAGAGAGATGAAGTATTTCATTGAAGGGATTCGAAGTTTGATCTGCCAGCATTACAAATGGAGAATTTGGATGACTATTCAAAAAGCTTGCTTGAAAATCCATATAATGCGATGACATACCATTTGCTCCCCATCCGAACAATGGTCTTTCTTTTATCATATCCAGAGAAACAATCCATATTAAAATCCGACCATTTGCAGAATCACGTTTATATAAATAGAGAAATAAAAAAGCGATTACTATCACTACAATTGATAAACATACATTTTTTTTCTTTCCAAAAAAAGCTTTAAATTGAACCAGTTCAATTGACAAGATTAAGAATGCTCCCACGCAAGATGAGATGATTGCTGTACGTGAATTTGACAGCAAAATAAAGACTGCAAACAATACAGTCAAATACCCCCAGATTTTTCTCTCTTTTTCTGTGGTCTTAATTAAGTAATACACACATACAAGATCACAACAAGACATAAACATTCCGAAGACTGCGGGGTTATTCAAACTGCCTGAGAAAAAAGCGTATTGAAAGTTATCTGGTACTACGCCAAATAATTGAAAAATGGAATATATGATTTCTATAACGCCAATAAGGCATACTGTATTTAAAATCTTTTTCTGCGGAAAGATATTCTTGTCATTATAGCACGAACACACAAAATACACAGTCAATACTAAAAACAAGCATATACTTGTCCAATATATCTGGATAGTGTCGGCTCTTTCAAAGTGTTTCTCTGAAATGCAAAAGATGCAGCCACCTAAGATAATTAGTGTTGGAATGTGAAAAAAATTCATTTCCCAAACTTTTTATTAAATGGAAATGCATATTTATGAATCTCGGTGTCCTTACTCTTCAATGCCACATAAGTAAGGTTTATGCAATCATAAAATGCACGCTCTTCAATTATTTTAAGGGAGGCAGGAAGAATGATAGACTGCAATGTCTTACATTCTGAAAACGCACCTTCTTTTATTGAAATGATTCCTTCAGGGAGAATCACCAAAGATGGAGTATTCATATATGCGTAGGCACCCACAACCTTTACCTCAGGAAGGATTTTGGTGGTGGTGCAACCGAGGACCAACTCATTTGTCGCCATCTCTACTACAGAGTTCGAATCTGCCGACTTGTAAGTTTTGTTGCTTTCTTCCACCGTAATTGATATACAGTACTCACAACCCTTGAAGGCTGCTGGTTCAATATTATCAACGGAAGAAGGTATGTGAACCGAAGTTATTCCACTCTTATAAAATGCCCGTGAACAGATACTCTTGATACCATCGACAATAACCGTCCCTTTGCAACCTGCCACCAATTTATTTTGTTTTGTATCAATCACGGCATTGCAATTATTTCGGCTGTCGAATGTCGCGTTAGCAGAATCGACAGTTATCTTCTGGAGTGAGATACATCCACAGAAGATATCACTCCCCATATTGTATACACCCTTTGGAATGGTGATGCTTTCCAAAGATGTGCAATAGCCAAAGTTTGATCCACCAATGAAGGATTCCAGCGTTGTAGGAAGTACAACTTCCTTCAGGCTTGAACAATGTTCAAATGCACCATCTTCAATACAAGATACCCCTTCCGGGACAACAATTCTCTGAAGGTTGCGGCTATTTTTGAATGCGAATTCACCTATTATCTCGATATCCTGAGGAATGATAGTTGTACTGCAACCAAGTATCAGTTTGCTGTCGGAGGTATAGATGATTGCGTTACAACCATTTCTAGAGTCATAGTCCGTATTGTTTTTGTCAACAACAATAGAAATGACTTCTGGGCAATTGTAGAAAGCGTGTTCCTCAATTGATTCTACAGATGCAGGAATGACAATTTTCTTTAGGTTAAGACAACTGCTAAATGCAAAGAATTTGATTTTTTCCACTCCATCAGGAATTACAAGTTCCTCCGCCATACAGCCCATAAATGCATACTTGTCGATACATCTTATGGAAGAAGGAATCTTTGTAGCACCACATCCCACAATTAGGGAGTTATCCTGCGTCATAATTATCGCGTTACTTCCCTCACGGCTATCAAATATTGGATTTGTCTTATCCACAACAATCGTTGTCAGAGAGGTACAATATTGGAACGGAGCAGCCCCAATGACCCTTACACTAGATGGAATGCTTACCGACTCAAGATTAGCACAAGCCTGAAATGCATAATCTGAAATTACCTCAATCCCTTCACCAATCTTTAGATGTTTTATTGCGCAACATGCAGTAAATGCATATTTCTCAATTTCCTTCACACGATAACTACTTCCTTCGTATCGCACAACTGCCGGAATTTCAAGAACAGAATCCTTGAAATCATAAGAACTGTACAGACTGTCATACTGTACCGAGACATTGACATAGCCATTATCTATGACCTTGTATCTGATACCCGATTCAATGAAAAAAGTATCAGCCATTATGCAATCAGCACAGCAAAACAATGCAATGAATATAATAACTATTCTGCTTATAACAATACGAATCATATTAATCTATAAAAGTTTGTGTTATTTTGATCGTTTAGTCCACTAATAAAGCATATGTTACCTTCTGTTTGAGAAGAGTCAGTAAGACACTACTTTTTACATTGTAGCTTCCATACACGATTCATAACCAATTGTTGGCAAAGTGTTTCTTTAGATTGAGCAAAACCTACAAGTAAGATGCAGTCTTTCATCAGAATATTTCTTGCACTTCATAATTATGATTTAATGTAAGTATACTCCTGTGATTTCCCAAGATCCCCCATCGCTACCGTCCTTTTTGTTGACCTTCTTCGATCCAGAAACAGGAATAGAGTGAACACCATATTGATTCTTGTCGGGATTAAATATATCAAAACCTGAGAATTCTACACGATCGAATTTCACAGAAGTTGTTGCTGCAGAGTGACATTCCCCCGTTCTTGTATTTTTCAAAGTGATTCCGCATACTTTTTCACGGTTGTTCCTATCTTCGAAAAAAGCAGATTTCTCGCTTGATGTCAAAGTTTCGAGAGTGTATGGTCCTGTTGGGTTTCCGTTATTTGCAACTTTCAGAATTTCTGACGGCAAGATACCCGTTGATTCATCATATTTGTCTCCAAAGCTTTCCAGAAGCTCATCAGCATATTGTTGAGCTGTTTTAGGACACTCAGAAGGGTGTACTTCAAAATAATATCTGGGTTTCTCGCTTATCCAAATATTGACCAACATAGTAATACCACAGCCAGCTGACACCTTATTATAATTAGTATTCACTTCATAATATTGCCTTTTCAGCGATTCGGAATCTCCTATAAAACCATCTTCGACTACACTCCTTGTTGTAGGCGTATTGTAGTTGATGTCCAAAATGGTGTCATACTCTTCAAACTCGTAATCTTTACTACAGCCAACAACCGTAATTGCAATTGTCAGAATGCTAGCGATGGAAAAAGTATTCTTTTATTCATAATATTTCAATCCGCAACACAAAAATAAGATCTTAATGATAATGAGTTGTACGTTTTGCCATATGAGAAATTCCGTCCAACTTTGTGTCACGGTTAGAAATCAAATGAAATCCCCCAAAAGCGATGTAAGATAGCAAATAATTGGCAGATAATCTTTGTCAAACCGAAAAAATTGGAGAATCTCATATCAAAACCGCCAAACGCCCAATAATTACCCTTTTTTCATCAACAGGGAGTTCACACGTACAATGGTAAATAATCTTTACATCAACCCTATAAGAATCAAAAATTAGTCACGAATCCATATTCACGCCCGATATTTCACAATTTTTCAAAACCATATATACCTATGTAAAAAAAATAACTATATTTGTTGTGAACAATGAATATAGCCCGCACTTATGCGTATAAAATCACCAAAAAAAGAAAAAACATTAATAATCATAACAAATCATTTTATGAAAAGATTCTTTTTTCTACTGACGTGTCTGATTTTAGGGACAGTCTACGCTTTTTCGCAAAGCTTCCCCACCATCAGTACCGATGATGAGACCAAATGGTACCTCATCCAGTTCTTGAACGGCGGCAACGCTCTCACTGCCGAGACTGCCGGGGCAGACATCACCACAGCCACTGCGACAGGCAGCGACGCACAGATGTGGAAGATTACCGGTGACGCCACAAACGGCTACACGTTCACCAACAAGAAGGGAAACATCCTTTATGTAAATTCAGCAGCCAAGAACCAGATGGTTAAATCTGCGACAAGTGCCACCGGCGTAAGCAAGTTCTTCATCAATGCTACTACCAACGGCACATACAGTAGCGGTTATGAGATTCAGCCTGCTGGCAATACCTCAATATCCATGAACCTGTGGGGCGGTCCGAGCGAGAACCGCGGTGTAGGCCTATGGGACAAGGCGGACCAGAACAATCCGGTGCAGTTCGTGGAATACAGCGTATTCGAGAACCTTGGAAACATATCAATTATCCCCTACCCCGCAGAACTGACCGTTTCGGAGGGTAAGCTTGCACTATCTTCATTGGCCGCAATCACATACCCGAATGAAGATGTCCTGAACTATGTATCGCAGTTTGCCGGAATGCTTGAGAAGACATCAGGAAAGAGACTCCCCTTATTGGAGAGTGCCTCCGAGACTGCTGAAGGAAAGATTTGGCTTGCTGTTGACGAGACACTGCCTGCCGAGGGATACACACTCAATGTAAATGAGAACGGCGTGGAGATAAAGGCTTCTACCAAGGCCGGTTTCTTCTACGCTATACAGACACTCAAGCAGTTGCTTCCACGTGACCTTTTCGGCGAGGAACTCAACAGAAATGCAAAATGGGAACTCCCGCTCGTTTCCATCACCGACCAGCCACAGTTCGGGCATCGCGGCTTTATGATGGACGTAGCCCGCCACTTCTTCGACAAGGAGGAAGTAAAGAAGGTATTGGACATCATGGCACTCTACAAACTGAACCGTCTGCACTGGCATCTTACCGACGACCAGGGCTGGCGCATAGAGATTCCTGAATACCCCAAACTGACATCTGTCGGTGCAATACGTTCAGGCTCATTCACAAGCCCGGGCGACGGCAGCAAGTTCTTTGACGACACGGAATACGGACGCGGAATGTATTTCACACAGGATGATTTACGCGAGATTGTGGCGTACGCAGCAGAGCGCAATATCGACATCATGCCCGAGATAGACCTTCCCGGCCACATGGTAGCGGCCGTGACCGCATATCCGGAGTTCAGCTGCGACTCCACAAAGGAGTACTCGGTGCGCCTTGACGGAGGTATCTCGGAGGATGTGCTGAATATCGGCGATGACAGGGTAATAGAATTCCTCAAGTGTGTCCTCGACAACGTGGCAGAGATATTCCCCTATCCTTATATACATATAGGCGGTGACGAGTGTCCCACGACACAGTGGGCGACAAACGAGCTTTGCCTCAAGAGAGTACAGGAAGAGGGCCTTACCGGTGTGAACCAGTTGCAATCGTGGTTGGTAGAGGAGCTCGGAACATACCTAAAGGAGAAGCACGGCAAGGACATCGTTGTATGGGACGAGCTGCTCTCACATTGGACAAGCGACAACAAAGTTAAGCCTGTCATCATGGCATGGAACAGCCTCGGAAAGACAGCCGAAGCCGCCAACAAGGGTTTCAAGAGCATTGCTACCCCATACTCACACGTATACATCGACTTTATGCAGGTTGGCCCTGACAAGACAACCGTTGACGAGCCGTATTACGGCGGTTGGAGCGATACCAACACCAACACCCTCGAAGAGGTATATGCACTCAACCCCGCAGGCTCACTCGCTGGCCGCGAGGAGTATTGCCTCGGTACACAGGTGAACCTCTGGGCCGAGACACTCAACGACAATACCGAGCTCGAATATCAGCTGCTGCCACGTATGCTGGCACTCTCCGAGACCGGTTGGTTGCCTGCAAGCAAGAAGAACTGGAGCGGTTTCTACCAGCGTCTGCAGAGTCACGACGAGATTCTTGACCTTCTTGGATACACTTACGCAAAGCATTATATCGAGCCTAAGGAATACACTGCAGCCGAGACAGCCATAATGGAGGCCGAGGAGATTATTGCAGGCAGTATCCGTGGCGGCGTGGGCTACCCGTCGGCAGAGGTTTACGACGCTCTTGAGGCAGCACTAAACAGCGTCGAGGGCGACGACGTGACAGCACTGACAGCAGCAATCGACGCATACAAGAACGCAGAAATCCTGTTGCCCGAGGATGGCAAGACCTATCAGATTATATCAGCATCCACATACTACAAGCGTCAGTATGCCGGTTCAACAATGTACGTCAAGGACAACGGTGTACGCTTCCACTACACCCCACAGGTAGAGCCCGAAGAGCTGTGGAAGTTCGAGGTTGTCGACGGCGGTTACATAATGACAAACACATTCAGCGGGAAGCAGCTGACAATGGGCTCGCTGAACGCGGCAGTGAAGATGGGTGACGAGGGTACCCCGGTGAGGATTGACAAGGCAACAATTGCAACCCGTGACTTCACATACGTCCCCGGCGCCGTGACAATATCTGCCGTAAGCGGCTACAACGCTGCAGTCACTGGCAACGTAAAACGTCTGAGCGCCGAGCCATCAGGCGACGTTTATGCCAAGGATGTCGCTGCACTATGCTACAACGGAACATGGAAACTCGTTGAGGTCAAGGACTTCACCAAACAGTTCCTGGGACTTGTCAGCAAATGCGAGAAGATATACTTCTACACAGCAAAGCCGGGCAAGGTGGGCCATTATACACAGGAGGCGCTTGATTTCCTCATGGGCAACATCATAGAGCCAGCAAACATGCTGCTTTCAATGATGGACATCATCAGCGAAGAGACATACAACAAATATGTGGAGCTTTACTACGAGTTCCAGATGATGCCACGCACATCGGCGCTTGACGTGCTTGACCTCGGACAATACTACTACATACGCAACGCATATTTCACCAACTATTATGCAGCGATGAACCGTAGCACAAAGCGTGTGGAACCCAAGAGCAAGAGTACATCGGACAACTATCTCTGGAGCTTTGACAGGAACGACGACGGCTCAGTACGCATATATAACAAGCTCAGCGGTACAGCCGCATACATCAGCAGTGAAGGTGACGACAAGACCCTTATGGTAGGCAACGACTACAATTGGGACCTCATTGAGGTAACGACAGACACCGGCAACAAGGGCATTGCCATTGTTGCAGCCAACGGCACCTCGGGCTGGTATGTCAACCCTGACGCATGGGGATATGTGCTCACGAAGCCTTACACATGGGGTGCCAGCGCATGGACATTGGAGAAGAGCGGCATTGAAGTTCCTACAGCAATTGAAGAGGTAGAAAATGAAAGCGGAAATGCCGGAACAATCTTTGACCTACAGGGCCGCAAGGTAGAGAACCCCACAAAGGGTATTTATATCATTGACGGCAAGAAGGTGCTTGTCAAGTAACCAGACTTTGAAAGAACAATTTCCATAAAACAAGATGGGGCTTCAAAAAAGCCCCATCTTGTTTTATGTGTGACATCTTGCATCATCCGGCAATCATTCCCCATTCACAAATTTCATTATATCCCGCACTGCATCGGACGGTTCATCAGCAACGGAGAGCAGCAGGTTCTTGTAACATCCTTTATTCACAAGATTCTCCAACAAAGGATATACAGGGAACTTCTCTTTCCAGTATTCTACATCAAGAAAGACCATAGGGCTCGCATAACCACAAGTAAGATAGTGATTCTGCGCGGCATCCTGGAAGATTTCCTGCATTGTTCCTGCACTGCCCGGGGAGTATACCACACCACCCTTTGCGATGGTCAACAGCCCGTCCTCGCGTATGCTGTTGTCGAAATATTTTGCAATATGCGTGGCAAAGGGAGTAGCCGGCTCGTGACCATAGAACCATGTGGGAATACCGATGCTGCAGCAGTCGCTCACACGCTGCATCTTGTCCATGAGTGCAAATGCCGACGGCAGCCACTCAGCATCCTTGTATGAGGGAGCATGGGCAAGCATCGCCAGTGCCTCGTCCACATCACCAGTGGGACGTCCGGCAAGCCACACGCCAAGATGCGCGGCCTCCATTGCGCCCGGGCCGCCACCTGTAACCATAAGACAGCCCTGTTCGGCCAGATGTTTGCCTATGAGCACCACCTTGCGATAATTCGCATCAATTCTTGAGAGAGAATGACCGCCCATCACGGCAACGACACTGCGTTCCGGATATTTTGAAAGCAAATCGTGCAAGGCATCGCTTATCGAGTGGTCGTGCAACGAACGGGCAAGAGTCTCGGCAATGTCTGCAGCCTGCTTGCCATTGGAGATATAATGGTCGTATATGCGTGTATCGTAACATTGTCCGAAGGTACCGGGATTGCGGTAGTCGTAACCGGCATAAAGTTCCGACGGTGAGTACAGATGCGCCGGGAAGGGATTGAAGGGTGTCGGCAACTTGGGGAGCACACAGCAATCGGGAGCAAGCTCCTCGCGCATCACCCCAGGCATGGTACAGCCGAAGAAGATACAATCCTTGAAACGGCACTGCACGGCATTGCGTCCGAACTCGATATTCTGGAAAGCATAATGCTCAAGCAACGCCCCGGGTGAGAGCAGTGGCTGTAACGCATCGTAACTCTCTATCTCAATATATCTGTTCATAGTAATAGTGGCTATAATTTCACATCATATTGTCACTTTCTCAAGTATGCCGCTCAGGGCAGCAATGGCAATGCCATAGTTTGTTATGGGAACGCCCTGTGCCTTTGCCTGGCGAACGCGCGACATCACCGTGCGTCGGTTGAACATACAGGCTCCGCAATGGATGACAATATCATACCCTGCAAGGTCGGCAGGAAAGTCGTTGCCCGAGACAATGTCAATACGTACTCCCTCACCCAGTTTATTACGCAGCAGACGGGGGAGCTTCACACGCCCGATGTCCTCGTTCTGAGGTATGTGGCTACAAGCCTCGGCAATGAGGATACTACCGTCTGTCGGCATTGAACGGAGTGCAGCTACACCTGCCAAAAAAGCCTCGATATCACCTTTATGACGTGCCATAAGTACAGAAAAAGAGGTAAGATGCGTTCCGGCAGGAGTGAGCTTCTCAACCTGGGCAAACACCTGCGAGTCCGTTATTATGAGCCGTGGTGGGGCCACAAGCGAAGCAAGCAACTGCGGCAACTCCTCTGGTGCACAGCATAGCGGTATGCAATGTTTGTCAAGGAGGTTGCGCAGCGTCTGTACCTGCGGTTGTATGATGCGCCCTTTGGGAGCGGAGCTGTCCTGTGGCATTACAAGCACCACAATATCGCCCTTTTTTACCAACGTATATGTTATATCGTCAAGATTCTCATCCTGCCTGCAGCACTGCGCCATCTTCTCGAGCAGTGCCTCTCGCCCCTCACCTGTAACTGCCGAAAAAGGGATAATTACATCAGCAAAAGCTCTCTTCCATTCTTTAACACGCAGCCCGCTACCCTCGCTGTCACATTTACTTGCGACAAGGATAACAGGCAACTGCTGCGCTGTCATATTATCGTACCACTCCTTCTCGAGCGAAGCATCATTAGGGTCTCCAAGCATTATCACGGCAAGGTCGGTGCGGGCAAGTACCCTGCGCGCTGCATCCACGCGCATTGCACCGAGCGCACCCTCATCGTCAAAGCCGGCAGTGTCGCCGATGACTGCGGCACCGATACCCGGCAGTTCGATATTCTTCCACACTGTATCGGTTGTTGTACCTGCGACATCGGACACAATGGATACACTCTGCCCTGCAAGGCAATTGACGAGCGAGGATTTACCTGTATTACGTCTGCCGAAAACGGCTATATGATAACGGTTGGAGCGTGGTGTTTCAGTCATAAAATCATATATATTACATCTGTAAATCACTTATAAAAGGAGATTCAGAACCTGAAATCCCTTTCACCATTGTCAATCTTTGAAAGATACTCTGTAGTCTTTTCCCTGACGCGTTCGTTGGGGACATCGTTCAACAGACGCCTTATCATAGCCTCACCCTTTTCGCGTGTTGCGGGTGATGCGTAGTCGCGGATATACTCCTTTAGCGTGATTAGGGCATTGGGCAGGCAACAGTTTGATATCTGGCCGTTCTTTAGCAGTGTCATGAAGCGGTCTCCGGTGCGTCCTTCGCGATAACAGGCCGTACAGAAACTCGGGATGTGGTCAAGGTCGAGCAACCACCCCACCACTTCATCGAGCGAACGGTGGTCGGCAATATCGAACTGTGCAGAGTTCTCGTCGGGCAGTTCTTCGCTCACGTAACCGCCTACACTTGTACGCGAACCTCCACTGATTTGGGAAATGCCTATTTCGAGTAACCTTTCACGGCTCTTCTGGCTCTCGCGGGTGGATATAATCATGCCGGTATAAGGGACAGCTATGCGTATTATGGCGACAATCTTGTAGAAGATGTCATCGGGCACCGCGTTCTTGAAATCTGCCGTATCGACATCATCGGCCTTGCACAGACGAGGCACACTGATGGTGTGCGGCCCCACGCCGTAGGTAGCCTCAAGATGCTCGGCATGCATAAGCAGGCCTACAAAATCATAACGGTAGGTCTCGAGGCCGAAGAGCACCCCGATGCCCACATCATCTATGCCGCCCTGCATGGCGCGGTCCATAGCCTCGGTGTGCCACGCATAATCGCTCTTGGGGCCTGTAGGATGCAAGGCCTCATAGTTTTCTTTGTTATACGTCTCCTGGAAAAGGATATATGTGCCGATGCCTGCGTCGCGCAAGCGGCGGTAGTTCTCGACCGTGGTAGCCGCGATGTTCACGTTGACACGACGTATGGCGCCGTTCTTGTGCTTAATGCTGTAAATGGTATTTATGCTCTCAAGGATATACTCGATGGGATTCTTGAGCGGATGCTCACCGGCCTCGAGCGCCAGACGCTTGTGGCCCATATCCTGCAATGCAATGACCTCGGCACGTATCTCTTCCTGTGTCAGTTTCTTGCGGTGTATGGTCTTGTTCTTTGCATGGTAAGGGCAATAGACACAGCCGTTGACACAGTAGTTCGAGAGGTACAACGGCGCAAACATAACGATGCGGTTGCCATAGAACCTGTGTTTTATTTCGTTTGCAAGCGAGAAGATACGCTCCGTCACCTCCGGGTCATTACACTCTAACAGAAGAGCTGCCTCGCGGTGGCTGAGACCTTTGGCTTCGGCAGCTTTTGCCATGATGCCATCAATGAGTGAACGGTTGCAACTGTTGGCGCGCGCATATTCCATAGTGGAACGTATCTCGCTGTCGCTGATGAATTCAGTTGCTGTTGTTGATTTTGGGTTATACATATTCAATGTCTGTTTTGTTCTTATTCAAATACCCGCCGGCCTGTTGGAGTGTCCGACGGCGAAGAGGCTGTTTCAAACACTACCGGAAGAGTCATAGTCTCCACGGGAGAGGTCTACGCGATAGCCTATTTTCTCTAATCTGCGGACAAGATTGTCGAACTGTTCGGCCGACTCGCTCTCTGTGACCTTTTTATTGTCATATATAGTATATTTGTTTCTTGCATCAAGCGGAGTCACGTTGGGCATAACAACGTTGGCTCCTGCCAATATGCCACGCTCTGTGCCGTCACTGCATAGCGTTGCAAGTGCCGTTGTGGCAGGAATGAGCGCACGGGGGAAACGCAGACGCAGCAATGCTATAAGCAGAAGCGTATCCTCAACACTTCCTGACGGTTCATTGGCGAATGGAGTTCCTTTTGCAGGAATGAAAGGCCCTATACCTATCATATGAGGTTGCAGTTCATCAAGGAACATAAGGTCATGGACAAGATGTTCCGTTGTTTGCCCCGGAGAACCCACCATCATACCTGCCCCCACCTGATAACCGATGCGTTTGAGTTCATACAGACAGGCCTTGCGGTTCGCTGCACTCATGCGTGAGGGATGCAGATGTGAATAGTGAGCTGCATCGGCTGTCTCATGCCGCAGGAGATATCTGTCGGCACCGGCTGCCCGCATCGCGGCATAGCCCCCGAACGGACGTTCACCCACAGAAAGGGTCACTGCCTTATCGGGATAATGCTGTTTTATCGTCATTACCACATCGGCCAGCCACTCATCACCCTGCATGGGGTCCTCACCACCCTGCAATACAAAGGTATTGAAACCGAGCCGGGCTGCCTTATGGCAGCACTCCAATATCCGTTCCTTATCAAGACGGTACCGCACGGCAAGATTATTTGGGCTACGCAACCCACAATAACGGCAACCGTTACGGCAGTATGAACTAATCTCTATTAGAGCACGCAGGTACACCCTTCTGCCGAAATTCCGGGAGGACACATCACGCGCATACTCAAACAGCAATCCCTTGCCATCTGCTTCAAACGACTGCAGGAGGGCACGCCACTCTGCTGCCGACACATTTTGCGGCTGCATCAAAGGGGCAACGAGAGCTTCAAACGTACTTTTCTCCATTTTTTTCGTTTTTTATACAGAAACATTACTGCAAATGTAGCAGAATTCAATGTTTTTTAGTTATTTTTACAGCAAAATTTAAAAGTTCAATGGCATATAATAATAATGTAATGTTTGTACGGTATAAACTTTTGAAGAAACTGGTTGCAATGTGGAAGGAAGGTGATCTTGTCGACAGGATAGACAGTGTGCCCTACAGGATGTACCCACGTAACCAGAAACCTAAAGGAAGATGCTGTATCCACAAGGAACGTGCAGTCATCAAGTACAAGATTATGGCGATGATGGGCTTTACCATGGAGGACGAGTTCAACGAGATGGATTCTCTGCACAGCTATGCACAGCGCATGCTCAACCGCAAAGGAGTTTCTATGAACAACGGTGCAGTTCTACATGTTATGGACGAGGCCTGCTCATCGTGCGTAAAGATCAACTATGAGGTGTCGAACCTGTGCCGCGGTTGTGTTGCGCGCCCTTGCTACACAAACTGTCCCAAGGACGCCATCTACTATGACAAGGACGGCAAGGCGCACATTGACCACGACAAGTGCATCAGTTGTGGCAAGTGTCATCAAGTATGTCCATACCATGCTATCATCTATATGCCTATTCCCTGCGAGGAAGCTTGCCCCGTAAAGGCTATCTCAAAGGACGAGTACGGTGTAGAGCACATCGACCCCGATAAATGTATATACTGCGGCAAGTGTCTCAACGCCTGTCCGTTCGGTGCCATATTCGACAAATGCGAGGCATTTGACGTTCTCAAGGAGATGCGCGCAGGGAAAAAAGTCATTGCAATGGTGGCACCCGCGGTGCTTGCCCAGTTCGGCAAACCTATCGAGCAGGTCTACGGAGCATTCAAGAGTGTCGGTTTTGCCGATATCGTAGAGGTTGCTTACGGTGCAGAAGAGACAACACGCCGTGAGGCCGAAGAGTTACAGGAAAAGATCGAGGAAGGACAGCCATTCATGACTACAAGCTGTTGTCCTGCATACGTAAACCTTGCAAACAAACATATCCCCGAGATTGTAAAGTATGTATCGTCAACAGGTTCACCAATGCACTATACTGCAATCTACGCAAAGGAGAAGTTCGGAGAGGACTGCGTTACCGTATTCATCGCACCGTGTGCATCAAAGAAGGCCGAAGGCTTCAAAGACGCAAATGTTGATTACGTGCTTACATTCCGCGAGATAGATGCAATATTCCAGGGAATGGGTGTTGACATCGAGAGTTGTATGCCATACACACCGGCCGAGAGCGCTTGCAAGGACGCACATAACTTTGCAAAGACAACGGGTGTATTCACTGCCGTGAAGAACAAGATTGGCAACGAGGCACTCGAAGGTGTTGTCATTGCCGACCTCAACAAAAAGAACATCGCCATGCTCAAGGCATACGCGAAGACCGGCAAATGCCCCGGCAAGTTGGTAGAGGTGATGTCATGTCCGGGCGGTTGCATCACGGGCCCTTGCGGATGCAGCCAGGGCGGAGAAGCCACACGCCGTTTCGAGGCCGAAATGAAGAAGAAATAAGGATTATTCAGGGAGGATATTTATTGGATGATTGAGAAGAATTTCATTCTTGACGGAATTGACCTTGTAGGGTTCTACGGCGCCGGCAACGTGCATCTGCAGATGCTCAAGAAGTTGCACCCCAAACTGCGCATCGTAGCCCGTGACAACATAATACGCGCAATGGGTGATGAAGAGGAACTTGAACGTTTCGGCAATGTCATCGGCCTGCTCAAGGCCTATTGCAACAAATACAACAGCCTTAACGAAGAGGCCATCATAGATGCCGTAAACGGGAAGAAGGGCGACAAAGGCAGTGACAGCAACGTCATTGTATACAACATAAACGGACGCCCCATCTACCCGAGGACCGAGAACCAGTGCCGTCTGGTAGATGAGTTCAAGAAGAATGATATGGTATTTGCCGTGGGCCCTGCAGGAACGGGAAAGACATACACCGCCATCGCGCTTGCCGTGAAGGCACTGAAGAACCGCGAGATAAGAAAAATCATACTCAGCCGCCCGGCAGTAGAAGCAGGTGAAAAGCTCGGCTTCTTGCCCGGTGATATGCGCGACAAGATAGACCCCTATCTGCAACCGTTGTACGATGCTTTGGAAGATATGATTCCCATTTCAAAGCTAAAGGAGCATATGGACAACAATATCATACAGATTGCTCCTCTTGCATTCATGCGCGGACGTACTCTTAATGATGCGGTAGTTATCCTTGACGAGGCACAGAACACCACGCCGCAGCAGATAAAGATGTTCCTCACCCGAATGGGAACAAACACAAAGATGATAATCACCGGAGACCTCACACAGGTTGACCTTCCACAGCACCAGAACTCAGGCCTACTGCACGCACAGAGGGTGCTTAAAGGCGTACAGGGAATTGGCTTTGTAACACTCAACAAGAAAGACATCGTACGCCACAGGCTTGTTACACGCATAGTGGAGGCATACGAGAGACACGAACAAGCCAACAATGACAAGAAATGAATCAAAACTGAAATAATATGGCAAAAGCATTGACTAACACCGAATTCAAATTCGAGAATCAGAAAAACGTTTATCACGGAAAAGTACGTGATGTATACACAGTTGGCGACGACAAGCTGGTAATGGTTGCGACAGACCGTATTTCGGCATTTGACGTTGTGCTGCCCAAGGGTATCCCATTTAAAGGACAGATGCTCAACCAGATTGCAGCAAAGTTCCTTGACGCTACTGCCGACATCGTCCCCAACTGGAAGTTGGCTACACCAGACCCCATGGTTACCGTGGGTGTAATGTGCGAGGGCTTCCCCATCGAGATGATTGTACGCGGTTATCTATGCGGCTCGGCTTGGCGTGCATACAAGAGCGGCGTACGCGAGATCTGCGGTGTACAGCTTCCCGAGGGTATGAAGGAGAACCAGAAGTTCCCGCAGCCTATCATCACCCCGACAACAAAAGCCGAAATCGGTGAGCACGATGCCGACATCTCAAAAGAGGAGATTCTTGCAAAGGGCCTTGCAACACCCGAGGAGTATGCACTGCTTGAGAAGTACACTCTCGCACTCTTTGCACGCGGAACAGAGATAGCGGCAAAGCGCGGACTCATACTCGTTGACACAAAGTACGAGTTCGGTAAGCACAATGGTACAATCTACCTGATGGATGAGATACATACTCCCGACAGCAGCCGTTATTTCTATTCAGAGGGCTATGAGGAGAAGTTCGAAAAGGGCGAGCCACAGAAGCAGCTCTCAAAGGAGTTCGTACGCGAGTGGCTCATGGACAACGGCTTCCAGGGCAAGGAGGGCCAGCAGGTTCCCGAGATGACCGACGAGATTGTAGAGAGCATCAGCAACCGTTACATAGAGCTTTACGAAAACATTACAGGTGAGAAGTTTGTCAAGGAGGAGTGCGATGACATCAACGCACGCATCGAGAAGAACGTAAAGGAGTATATGGGATAAGAACCTGTACACATTTAAGAATGGTTGGGGCATCACTTGTTGGTGCCCCATTATACATACCTAATGAGAGAAAAATGAAAAAGTACGGCATAATCGGCTACCCTTTGGCTCAATCGGCGAGTCCGGCATTCTTCAACAAGAAATTTGCCGATGAAGGCATCGACGCACAGTACATCCCTTTTGAAATAGAAAGCACCGGAGAACTGCCCTGCATACTTGAAGAACACCCCGAATTGCAGGGGTTCAATGTGACCATTCCACACAAGATTGCAATAATGCAGCACCTGGAGGGTATGAGCGACGGTGCAAAGGCCATAAACGCAGTTAACGTAGTAAAGGTAATGCGTGACGCCGACGGCAAGGCACACCTGTGGGGTTACAACAGCGATGTCATAGGATTTACACGCTCCATAGAGCCGCTACTGAAAGAGCATCACAAAAAGGCACTTGTGCTTGGTACCGGTGGAGCCTCAAAGGCCATCATATACGCACTGGAGCAGTTGGGCATTGAATGCCTATCGGTCTCACGCACAGCAAAAGGCAAAGCCATTGCATACAGTGACATCACACCCGAGATAATGGAAAGCCACACCGTTATTGTCAACTGTACACCTCTTGGGATGGTAGGTCACGGCGTAGACCAGTGCCCCGACATTCCCTACCCGCTTATAAACGACAGACATCTGTTGTACGATATTGTATACAACCCCGAGAACACCCTGTTCCTGCAGAAAGGTGCTGCGCAAGGGGCCAAGACAAAAAGCGGTTATGAGATGTGGCACCTGCAGGCAATAGCCTCCTGGGAAATTTGGAACCAGAGTTAACTCTGGTTCCAAATTCGATAATGCACTTACTGCTAAGATAAAGACCTATAACCCATATTACAACAAAAGCGAGGCAAATGCCTCGCTTTTGTTGTAATATGGGTTATTTTACTCTCTGATTTCAGGGATATTTGTATAGTCACCGCGTACAATCTGGAAATCGGGATGAACACCCACGAATGCATTCTCAGCAATCTCTGTATCCTCAGGAACATACGCAATCTTGAGGTTAGGACAGTTCTCAACGCCCCATGCCTCGATCTTCTTTGTACCCGGAGCTACAATCAGCGCCTCGACACCGTCATGTCTGTAAATTGTATTCTTGTACATAGTTTCCATTGGCATAAGCTCAACACACTTCATTCCACCGGGGATGTATGTCAACTGGTAGTCACTGCCATTCTTGCGGTACACTACACCAAGATAGCTTGCAAATGCCGTATTCTCCGGATCGATATAGATATACTCAAGGTTTGGAGCATTGTATGCAAGACCTACATAAGCCTCACCGAGAGTTGTTATATTCTTACCGATATACATTTCCTTAATGTTCGGAGAAATTTCAACAGTGGGACTCAATGATGTTACACGAAAGCCGTTTACACTGAAAGGAACCACAAAGACCTCTTCGTTGCTCTCGATCTTGCAAACATTCAGATTGTACTCGGTATAGTTGAACCACACGCCATCCTTTTTAGCAAGCACCACATCAAATGATGACGGCAGCAGGTGAGAATAAGCACTAGTAACCCTCATTATAAAGCTTCCGCTATTAGTAGGATCGCTCACCCACCATTTGTCGTCACAATAAACATAGTTCCATGCATGTCCACCTACTGGGTCCAGGATGCCATTGCATACGAATGCTGGAATATCCAAGCTGTGCATCATAATAAAGAGAAGATTGGCATATCCTTGGCAAATAGCCTTATG
Source organism: Bacteroidales bacterium (assembly GCA_015060965.1). Classification (GTDB taxonomy): domain Bacteria; phylum Bacteroidota; class Bacteroidia; order Bacteroidales; family Bacteroidaceae; genus HGM04593. The sequence continues at coordinate 36,926 of SUXN01000006.1, forward strand.
ACTCTTGAATACAGGATATGGGTCATTATCAACATATTCATAGACATATTTGATATTCTGTCGTACCCAATCGTAGCATTTCTGGTATCTTTCTTTATCTGTAGTAAGGCCGGCCGTCAATTCTTTAGCAAATGCCTGAATCTCGGCGTACTGTTCAGCGGTGATGTTCGCACGACCGAGTGTATCGGTCATTTCCTTGATATAATCGGCAGAAACAGCTTCCAAAAGCTTACGGGCTTTTAGTATTGGTGAAGTGCTGCTACTTAACTCCTCTGACCCGTCATCCTCTGGGAAGAGCGAACGGGTAGGCTCCTCAGGAGCAACCTCTACCGATGGGTTCATGAACATAGACTCGTCTTCGCTGCACGATGTAAATGACAGTGCAGCGGCAAAAAGCGGCAATAGTAAAAATTTCTTCTTCATAGTTTTTTGATTATTTATGTTTATATTATTCAATGCTTTGCTGTACCTCGTCGACACTCTCAATCTGGGATATACTGTTAATGACCGCCTGGAGTTCATCCGATGAATGCACCTTGAACTCAAGTGTACATTTGACTATCTGGTCATCGGTCTTTGATGTTATGTGTGTGAGAGAAAGCTCCATCTTATTGGTAATACAGTCAATGATGTCAACCAGTAGATGGTAGCGGTCGACTGCGACAATATCCACACGCACAGGATAGAGGAACTCCTTATCCTCTTCAAAATCCACGGCAACAATGTCATCGCCACGCTGCGATGCAAGCCTTATGGCAACCTTACAGTCGCGGCGGTGCAAAGTGATGTTACCATCGGCATCCTTGAAACCAATAACCTCGTCACCAGGCAACGGACGACATTGTTCACAGCGCTCATACTCGAGCTTACGCTGTTTGTTGAGGGCGCTGTTTATATGAGACTTGGCCTTGAATGTGGATACATAGTTTAGCCAGTCTTTCATTGGAGAAACTGAATCGCAGCAACCTATCTGCACAACATCACCGCTTTCAAGTTCTGTCTTCACAGACGAGAGCAGCCCGTTTATGCGGGCATACTGTGCGTGTGCACCCACCTCGCTGTGTATTTCATAAGCGAAATCAAGTGCCGTGGCACCTTTAGGCAGAATCACGCCCTTACCCTCAGGGGTATATGCGATTATGTCATCGTTGTAGAAAGAAGATGTGACACCGTCCATGTACTCCACCTCCTTACCACGGGTGGCAATCTCCTGAAGGACATGCTTGAATTTCTCGAGCCAGTTGGTGATATTCGTTTCGGTGCTCTCGGCAATACATCCGTATTGCGACTTGCGTATCATGCGCTCCGATGAAATATGGATCTCTTCCCAAGTACCTTGTGGGGTGAGCAGCTTGACATGATAGCTCTGATAACCGTTTTCCTTAGGTGAATCAATATAGTTCGCCACACTACCGGGTTTCTCCTTGAAGCGGTCGGTAAGGATTGAATATATCTTGAGACTCATATCCTTCTCGGAGTAGTCATGGGTATTCGGATAGATTATGCGGATGTAATATTTGCCTTCAATATGATTGAAATCGCATCCACGGCCATGCATCTTACGCCATGCGTTATAAGGGCCACGGGAGTATATCTCGGTACGGGCCATAAGGATATCATTGTTCTCGAGCAGGCGTTCAATCTCGAACATGAAGGACTTGAGACCTTGCTCACGCTCCTTGAGTTCCTTGTTGAGTTCGCTTTCCAAGAATGCATATTCACGCGGACAACGGTAACGGAAAGAGAGATTCTCCAGTTCGCGTTTGATATAATACAGTCCCAAACGATGTGCAAGAGGTGCATAGAAGTAGTCGGTTTCACCGGCAATCTTCATCTGCTTGTCGGGGCGCATGCTGTCGAGGGTGCGCATATTGTGCAAGCGGTCAGAAAGTTTGATAAGCAGGGCACGGATATCGTAATGGAGCGAGTTGAGCATCTGCTTGTAGTTGTCAATCTGGCTCGAAGAAGTAGAGTTGCTCTTTTTCTTCTTCTTTGTAACCACATCAACAAGAAAGGCCACATCACTGCCGAAACGCTCTGTTATATCCTCAACCGTATATGGGGTATCCTCGACAACATCGTGGAGGAATGCCGCGATGATAGGGTTTGCACCCAAACGCAGTTCCTCGGCAACAATCTTGGCGACAGCCACCGGATGCATTATATATGGTTCACCTGACTTACGGCGCTGTTCCATATGAGCCTCACGTGCCAACTGGTAGGCATCGCTTATCCTTGCAATGTCTTCGGCCGACAAGCGACGTGCAAGACGTCCAAGTAGTTCTTCTACCTCATGGTCAATCTTCTTGTATTCCATAGCTCTCTGCTTTATTATTATATCGCACAAGATGCAAATTTGGCGAAAAAACCGCAAATTACAAATAAAAATACACTTTTATTACAAATAAACATCCGTAACGGATGCATTGGAGGCTGAAAAGGCATTTCACACACCCAAAGGGTGTCTTATTAAAAGATTTTCATCGGTCGTTTGAGAAAATAGAGCCGTTTATTACCCGAAAATTCGGTATAATTAACTAACTTTGCAAAGTTTATACGGAACCGCGACAGACCGTATGATGTAAAAACCGGAAAAACAGACAATAAATATGATAGCACAAATCAATCAGTTGCTCGAAGAAATCAAGGGCACAACAGCAACAAATGCCGAGGAACTTGAGGCGCTCCGCCTCAAATACTTGAGCAAGAAAGGTATAATCAACGGACTCATGGCACAATTCCGCGAGGTTCCGGCCGAGCAGAAACGCGAGGTAGGTGTAAGAATCAACGAACTGAAGAACGCCGTTCAGGACCATTTCAACGCACTCAAAGAGCAGTTGGAGAACAAGGAGGAGGAGCAGTGCGAGATTGACCTCACACGTCCGTCCTACCCCACTACACTGGGCACACGCCACCCGCTCTCGATTGTCAAGAACGAGATTGTAGACATCTTCGCACGTCTTGGATTCTCAATCGCCAACGGCGTTGAGGTTGAGGATGACTGGCATGTATTCTCGTCAATGAACTTCGCCGAAGACCACCCTGCACGCGACATGCAGGACACATTCTTCATTGAGGCTCACCCTGACATCATCCTGCGCACACACACCAGTAGTGTGCAGAGCCGCGTGATGGAGACAAGCCAGCCCCCTATCCGCATCATTGCTCCGGGCCGTGTATACCGCAACGAGGCCATCAGCTACCGTGCACACTGTTTCTTCCACCAGCTCGAGGGTCTATACATCGACAAGAACGTATCGTTCACCGACCTCAAGCAGGTGCTCCTGCTTTTTGCACAGGAGATGTTCGGCAAGGACACGAAGATACGTCTGCGCCCCTCATACTTCCCGTTCACCGAACCCAGCGCCGAGATGGACATCAGCTGTAACATCTGCGGCGGCAAGGGCTGTCCTTTCTGCAAGCACACCGGCTGGGTTGAGATTCTCGGTTGCGGAATGGTAGACCCCAACGTACTCGAGCTCTGCGGTATTGACAGCAAGGAGTATTCGGGTTACGCATTCGGCATGGGTATCGAGCGTATCACAAACCTCAAGTACCAGGTCAAGGACCTCCGTCTCTTCAGTGAGAATGACGTAAGGTTCCTCAAACTGTTCGAGAGCGCAAACTAAAAGAACATATACAAAAAATAGGAGTCACGCCACGTGACTCCTATTTTTTTGTCTTTTAAAACCGGTTACTTATCGCTACCGATAACCTTCCAGATACCTGCTGCAAGCAGAGCACCAACAAAAGGACCTACGATAAATATCCACAACTGCTCAAGAGCCGCACCACCCTGGAAGAGAGCGGGACCGATTGAACGTGCAGGGTTAACAGATGTACCTGTGTAACGGATACAAACAAGGTGAACAAGCACCAAAGAGAGACCGATTGCAAGACCTGCAAGGTTGCCGGCACCCTTCTTGCTGTCAGTAGTACCCAATACAACAAGAACAAAAATCATAGTGAACACGATCTCTGCTACAAGACCACCGGTGATGCTCACGCCAGACTGGCAAGCATTGGCACCTGTACCTACGATAGCCTCACCACTTGTAGAGGTGCAGAGATAAAGGATTGCAGCACCTGCAATGGCACCGATAACCTGGAAGAGCATGTACATAGCAGCATCCTTGGCACCCATACGGCCGCTTACCCATACACCGAGAGTGATGGCGGGGTTGATGTGGCAACCGCTGATACCGCCGATGGCATAAGCCATAGCAACAACAGCAAGACCGAACGCAAGAGATGTACCTACTACAGTAGATGCAAATGCAGGATCAGCCGAATTACAACCAAGGCTGACGGCAGCACCGCAACCCATAAGCACCAGCACCATTGTGCCGACTGCTTCAGCAAGATACTTTTTCATAATAATAGTGTTTTAAGGTTTATAAATCATTATTCGGTTATGCACCCAATGATGCAAACGTACAAAATAGAATCAAGATACGGAAATTTTGTCAAACTTTTTTAATCCTTAACCATAAAAACGGTATAATCAGACAATAAATAGCAATTCCCTGTATTTTGGCAAAGTCCACAGTTCATTATCCACGACAAGCTCAAGATTATCGATGTGTGAGCGAATCTCCTCGAGCATGGGAGCCACTGTGTCGTGATAAGCGATAGCCTTCTCGCGCTCACTGGCAATGCGGTTCGCGACCTTACGGCGCTCGACGAGCTCTGTCACCAGACGGCGTATCTCGGCAACGTGTGTAGCCATCTGCTTCACAAGTTCGATATTCTCGGCCGACAGACGGTCACCCTCTTCCTTGCCTATGACCTGTTCCATCTTTATGACATTGTCAAGGAGCGAGCTCTGGTACTTTGTCGCCGTGGGGACAATATGGTTCAGCGCGAGGTCACCGAGGACACGCGCCTCAATCTGTATTTTCTTCGTATACATCTCCCACTTGATCTCGTTACGGGCACGGAGTTCTGTCTCGGTCATCACCTCCATGCGACGGAACATATCCACGCTCTCCTTGTCGAGATAACGGTCAAAGACGATGGGGGCACTTGCCTCACAGTCAAGACCGCGTTTGGCGGCCTCGCGACGCCACTCGTCACTGTAGCCATTGCCGTCGAAACGGACCGGTTTGCTATACCTTATATATTTACGTATAACCTTGACAAGAGCATCCTCTTTTGCCACGCCCCTGTCAATGAGAGCATCGACCTCACTCTTGAAGATAGTCAACTGCTCGGCCATTGCAGTGTTCAGGGCAATCATTGCCGACGCACAATTGGCCTCGGAACCTACGCCACGGAACTCGAAACGGTTACCGGTAAAGGCAAACGGAGATGTTCGGTTACGGTCGGTATTGTCTATCATCAGTTCGGGGATAGCAGGGATATTCAGGCGCAGCTCGCGCTTGCTGAGAATCCTAACGACATCATCGGTTGTCTCCATGTGGTCAAGCACTGAAGAAAGATGCGAGCCAAGGAAGCTCGAGATAATTGCGGGAGGCGCCTCGGCTGCTCCCAGACGGTGGGCATTGGCGGCAGACATGATGCTCGCCTTGAGCAGACCATTGTGACGGTATATTGCTGCAAGGGTATTTACCACGAATGTTATGAAACGGAGATTATCCTTGTCGTTCTTTCCGGGAGCCATCAGAAGGACACCGGTATCGGTACCCAAAGACCAGTTGTTATGTTTACCGGAACCGTTGACACCTTTGAAGGGTTTCTCGTGCAGCAGCACACGGAAGCCGTGGCGGCGTGCCACCTCCTTCATAAGTGCCATAATAAGCATATTGTGGTCTACAGCAAGGTTGCACTCCTCATAAATGGGCGCAAGCTCGAACTGATTGGGGGCTGCCTCGTTGTGGCAGGTCTTTGCCGGTATACCCAATTTGAGAGCCTCAATCTCAAGTTCCTTCATGAAAGCTGCAACACGCTTTGGAATAGAACCGAAATAATGATCCTCGAGCTGCTGGTTCTTCGCACTGTCGTGTCCCATGAGCGTCCGCCCTGTGAGCAGAAGATCAGGACGTGCAAGCAGCATACCCTCGTCGACAAGGAAATACTCCTGCTCCCAGCCAAGATAGGTGGTCACCTTCTTCACGTTCTTGTCAAAATAACGGCACACGTCAGTCGCAGCCTTGTCGACAGCACGCAGTGACTTCAACAGAGGCGCTTTGTAATCAAGTGCCTCGCCTGTATAAGAGATGAACACCGTGGGGACACAAAGGGTGTCATCCATAAGGAACGCAGGTGATGTGGGATCCCAGGCACTGTAGCCACGTGCCTCGAACGTGCTTCGTATACCGCCGTTGGGGAATGATGAAGCATCGGGCTCCTGCTGCACAAGCAACTTGCCGGAGAACTCCTCAAGCACACCACCCTTGCCGTCGGGTTCGATAAAGGCATCGTGCTTTTCGGCAGTAGTCTCAGTAAGCGGGTGGAACCAGTGTGTATAGTGTGTTGCACCGTTCTCTACAGCCCAGCGCTTCATGCCTTCGGCCACGCTGTCAGCAATTGAGCTGTCAAGCGGAGCATCGTTGTCAATGACATCAATCAACTTGTTATAGACCTCTTTCGGAAGATACTTGAACATCTTCTCACGGTTGAACACTTTGACCGCATAGTAGTCGGAAGGACGTTCCTTGCTATTGGGAACATCAACGGCATTCTTTGCGAATGCAGCAGTCACTACCTCAAATCTCAGTTTTGACATATTATAATATAATGTGTGATTTCATATCCAGCATAGACGGTTCCGTATTTCATCGGCCATTCTGACACAATGACACCAAACCATACAAACCCGCATTTTGATTACTTTTTGTAAAAACAAATAATATCTGCAAATATAACAGCATACAGCCATACAACAAAGATTTTTTGAAAAAAGGAACACTTTTTTGAAGAAAGAACCGAAAATCGACAGGCCTTTTCAGAAAAAAGGAAGCCATTTTCAAGGAAAACAGACATAAAATGTCGGTACAAACCCAAAAAGAAGAAAAACAGACCATTTGACATTATGTCAGCATAAAGCATCCAACCCAAGACATCTGCTTACACAAAGACAGAATACGCATTCTTTTACCTCAAGAGAAAAAACGGCTCCTGCTCATAGTGAAGCAACATTTTTCCAAAAAAATGATAAAAAAATATTCAGCCATACAATTATTTAAATAACTTTGTAGGGAAATGCGGCTTACAGGCAATCTGTGACTACAGAAGAACCTTATGGTCAATAAAAGGAAAACACAATAACACTAACCAAAAATATTATGCTTAAGCAAATCATCAACGGCAAAATCCTTACCCCACAAGGTTGGTTGAAGGATGGTTCAGTTATCATTCGCGATAACAAGATTCTTGAAGTTACAAACTGCGACCTCGCTGTTATCGGTGCAGAAGTTGTTGACGCAAAGGGTATGTACGTAGTACCCGGTGGCGTTGAGATCCATATCCATGGTGGTGGCGGTTGCGACTTCATGGAGGGTACTGAAGAGGCTTTCCGCGGAGCAATCAAGGCTCACATGAAGCACGGTACAACAAGTATATTCCCCACCCTTTCATCATCCACAGTACCCATGATCGAGGCAGCAGCCGAGACTTGTACAAAGCTTATGGCTGAGCCAAACAGCCCTGTACTCGGCCTTCACCTCGAGGGTCACTACCTGAACATGGCTATGGCCGGTGGCCAGTTGCCCGAGAACATCAAGGATCCCGATCCAAACGAGTACATTCCTCTTGTAGAGAAATGGAATTGTATCAAGCGTTGGGATGCGGCTCCCGAGCTCCCCGGCGCAATGCAGTTCGGTAAGTATATCACATCAAAGGGCATCCTCGCGTCTGTAGCCCACACACAGGCGGAGTATGACGACATCCATGCAGCACGCAAGAACGGTTACACCCACGCAACACACTTCTACAACGCGATGCCCGGTTTCCACAAGCGCCGCGAGTACAAGTACGAAGGTACAGTAGAGAGTATCTATCTGCACGAGGATATGACTGTTGAGGTTGTTGCCGACGGCATCCACGTTCCACCGACAATCCTGCGTCTTGTACATCACATAAAGGGTGTTGAGCGTGCTTGCGTAATCACCGATGCCCTTGCTTGCGCAGCAAGTGACAGCACAACAGCATTCGACCCACGTGTAATCATCGAGGACGGTGTTTGCAAGCTTGCTGACCGCACCGCTCTTGCCGGTTCTGTCGCTACAATGGACCGCCTTATCCGCACTCTCGTACAGAAGGCCGAAATTCCTTTGGAGGATGCTGTACGTATGGCTTCAGAGACTCCTTCAAAGATTATGAACGTGTACGACCGTAAGGGTTCACTGCAGAAGGACAAGGACGCCGACATCATGATTCTCGACGACGATTTGAACGTACGCGCAGTATGGGCTATGGGTCAGCTTGTTGAGGGTACATACAATCTTTAACAAGAAACACACTGAATAACAGCAAGGCTCCCGACAATCGGGGGCCTTGTTTTATATACTACCGTCAGCTCTAAAAATCATTAACTATATTAAAAATATCAAAACAGAAAGGAGAAGTAAGGATATTATTGATTAATTTTGCGTTATGATAGATACATATGCACCGCAACCGCCGGAACGGACGACCGGTTTCCGTCACATACAGCATATGCAAACAAACAACGACAACTGAAATGAACAATAATACAGAAAACAAGAACCCTCTACTTATGCCATTCGGCACACCCTATGGTGCTGTGCCATATGACCGCATAACGCTCGACCATTATGTCCCTGCGGTAGCGGAGTGCATCAAAAATGAGGAAGCCGCAATTGAGAGCATCTGTAACAATAGCCAGAAGGCGACATTCGAGAACACCATTGCTCCGCTCGATTATGCGGGAACAGAACTGAGTATTGTGGTGTGCGCATTCAATGCGCTCATAAATGCGAGGAGCTATGATGAGATTCTTGCGGTTGAGGAGCAGATACAGCAGATGTGCACTGTACACCAGAACAACATATCACTCAACGAGAGGCTTTTTGCACGCATAAAAGAGGTCTATGAGGCCGAGAACAGCCACCTGGACACCGCACAGAAGAGATTGCTTGAGCAAACATATCTGATGTTCGTGCGCGGAGGAGCAAACCTCAAAGGCAAAGAGCGTGACACCTACCGCGAACTTACAGAAAAGCTCACTGCCCTGTCGCTGAAGTTCCAGGAGAACAGCATAAAGGACACCGACGGGTTCACCCTATGCATCACCGACAGCAATGATCTGGAGGGATTGCCCGAAGACGTTATCGAGTCGGCTGCCAACCTTGCGAAAGAGAGCGGCAAAGAGGGATGGATATTCACGTTGCACCGTCCCAGCTATCTCCCGTTCATCACTTTCTGCCGCAACCGTGAATTGAGGCGTCAGATGTATATGGCATACAACACAATAGGTGCAAAAGGCAACGCATACGACAATCGGGCGATTGTGACCGAGATTGTAAACAAACGTCTTGAATTGGCCCGTCTGCTTGGTTACAACACATACAGCGACTACGTCCTGGCGGAGCGCATGGCGCAGAACACAGATGCAGTATTCTCGATGCTTGGCAAACTCACATGGTCGTATCTGCCTGCAGCACGCAAGGAGATGACTGAGATTGAGGATTATGCACGCCAATGCGAGGGAGAGGATTTCGATTTCCAGCGCTGGGACTTTGCCTACTACTCAGAAAAACTCAAGGAAAAGAAGTATGACCTCAACGACGAGATGATACGCCCCTACTTCGAGCTTAACCAGGCAATTTACGGAGCGTTCTACCTTGCCACACGCCTTTACGGCATCACATTCAAACAGAACCACGACATACCGGTATTCAACCCCGATGTAAAGGTGTGGGAAGTGTATGACTACGACGGACGTTACATAGCACTGCTATACTGCGATTTCTACGCACGTAAAGGCAAACACGCAGGTGCTTGGATGGACTCCATCAAGCCGCAATACAAGGACAATAACGGAACCGACCATCGCCCGCACATCACATTGTCCACAAACTACCGCAAACCCATGCCGGGCAAGCCGACACTGCTGAACCATGACGAGTTCAACACCTTGATGCACGAGTTCGGACACTGCCTCCACGGCATACTCTCCGATGTCACCTATCCGGGACAATGCAGCCCCAATGTCTTGTGGGACTTCGTGGAGTTGCCATCGCAGATAATGGAGAATTTCGCTACCGAGGAGGAGTTCCTAAAACACTTCGCCTTCCACCACAAGACAGGAGACAGCATGCCTAAAGAGACTCTGCAGAAGATAAAGGAAGCACAGACCTACAAGGCTGCATACCAGTGTGTACGTCAGGTTGGATTGGGCCTCATTGACCAGGCTTGGCACAACATATCGGAACCGTTTGAAGGTGACGTACTCGAGTATGAACAGTCGGTAACGGCAGCACTGAGGGTGATGCCTGTAATAAAAGAGACCGGCATAACACCGCAGTTCGGGCATATCATGTCGGGCGGTTATGCTGCAGGATACTACAGCTACAAATGGGCCGAGGTACTTGATGCCGATGCATTCTCAAGATTCAAAGAAGAGGGCATCATGAACATGAAGACAGCCCAGTCGTTCCGTGACAACATACTCTCAAAGGGTGACAGCGAACATCCCATGGAGCTATATATCCGTTTCCGCGGCCGCAAGCCACAGATTGAGCCATTGCTCGAACGTGATGGAATCAAGACCATATGTAAACATTTATAATGTATTGGACAATGAAAACGTTTGCAAAAAGGACAAAGAGAACTATCTTTGCAGTCATGCTGATGCTGGCCACTGTTGCCTGCACACAGGACGACGACATAAAGGATATATTCGAGGAGCGCGAATGGACACTTTCATATGTACAGGAAGGGAATGTAAAGCGCTTCAGCGACAGCAACAAGAGGTACAATGTACAGTTCATTGACAACAGCTTCAACGCCACAACACCCGGTGGTGCCACAATAAGCGGCAAGTGGGAGGCCGACGGCGACAGCCGTAAGTTCCACTGTTGGGGCATACAGACAACCGGCAGTTTCAAGAGCGACACCATTGCCCAGAAAATGTTGCAGATATTTACCGATGCCACTGAATATGACGGCGACACACATTGGCTACAGATAAAACAACACAAGAACGTATTCATGCAGTTCTACAGCAAATGATCATTATGGAAAACAAAGATAAGAAACAACACGAGCTCGACCTTCGCTATATGCGTATGGCAAACATCTGGGCCGAAAATTCATATTGCGAGCGCCGCAAGGTAGGAGCACTCATCGTAAAGGACAAGATGATAATCTCCGACGGCTACAACGGCACCCCGTCGGGGTTTGAGAATGTATGTGAGAACGAGGAAGGCTTCACAAAGCCTTACGTTCTGCACGCTGAGGCAAATGCAATAACAAAGATTGCCCGCTCAAACAACAACAGCAACGGCGCAACGATGTACGTAACGGCATCGCCATGCATCGAGTGTGCCAAGCTCATCATCCAGTCGGGCATCAAGCGTGTGGTGTACGGCGAGAAATATCGTCTCACCGACGGCATCGACCTGCTTGAGAGAGCCGGCATAGAGACCGTTTACCTCGAGTTCAACAAATAACCCGCACTAAATGAAAAAAGCATTACCGTTTCTGGTTGTGCTCATCCTTTTGTTAGGGTTCTTCATAGGCCAGAACTTTACTCAAAAGGAGAGTGGCATAACAACAATCATATTCAATAACGACAATAAGCTCTCACAGATATTCGACATAATCGACAGTGAGTATGTCGACAAGGCCGATATTGACTCAATCATAGAGCGCAGTATCCCCAAAGTGCTTGAAGAGCTTGATCCGCACAGCACATACATTCCAAAGGACGAGGTTGAGGAGATGACATCCGACCTTCAGAGCAGTTTCAGCGGAATAGGTATACGTTTTACCATTCAGGAAGATACCATCGACATCAGTGAGGTCATCCGTGGTGGCCCATCGGAAGAGGCCGGGGTACTTGCCGGCGACAGGATCATCACCATCAACGACTCGCTCTTTGTAGGCAAGGATGTATGTACCAACCAAGCAGCCATGAAAAAACTCAAAGGCCCAAAAGGCAGTTTTGTAAAGTTAGGGTTGCAGCGCTTCGGCGAGGAAGAGCTTGTTGAGGTGAAAATAAGGCGTGACGACATTGAGGTAAAGAGCATAGAGACCGCATACCTCCTGAACGGCAAATGGGGCTATATAATGATAGAGCGTTTTGCCGAGAACACCTTTGCCGAGTTCATAAAGGCCATGATTGAGCTTGCCAACCAGAGAGCGCAAGGTTACATCATTGACCTCAGGGGCAACGGTGGCGGTTACCTTGGAGTAGCCCTTGAGATGGCAAACCAGTTCCTCGGTGAGGATGAGGTCATCGTATACACCGAAGGCGCAAACATAAAGAAAGAGATTGAGAGAGCAAACGGTTACGGATACTTTCAGGATGTACCGCTTGTGATACTTGTTGACGAGACATCGGCATCGGCAAGCGAGATTATGGCAGGAACCATACAGGACAATGACCGCGGAACAGTCATTGGACGTAGGACATTCGGCAAGGGACTCGTCCAGAAGCAGATCAACCTTGACGACGGTTCTATGATGCGCCTGACAATAGCACGCTATCACACCCCATCGGGCCGTTGCATACAGAAGCCCTACACGAAAGGTGACGGCGAGAGCTACGCAATGGACCTCATAGACCGCTACAACCGTGGAGAGTTCTTCTCACAGGACAGCATACACCAGAACGAGGAGCTTATCTTCAAGACCAAGAACGGACGTACAGTGTATGGAGGTGGCGGTATAATGCCCGACATTTTCGTGGCGAGCGACACAACCCATGTCAACGAATATGCAAAGGATATTTTCACCAACCGCCTGATTGCACAATACACATTGAACTACTGCAAGGCAAACAGGCAGTCGATGAAAAAACACCAGACATACGAGGAGTTGGTAACATATCTGGACAGGCAGCCCATGCTTGACGGACTCATCAGCTTTGCCCGGACAAAAGATATTGCACCCAAGGGAAACGAGATAGCCGAATCAAAAGAGGTGCTTACACGCTCGATTTACTCCAACATAATCTACCACATGTTGGGTATGATGGAGCATATAAAGTTCGTGAACCTCAAGGATTCAACCGTTCTCAAGGCTGTCGAGATACTTGAAAGCGGTAAAGCATTCCCGGAGATTGAAGGATAATACAACAAATCCATCAGGTTTTTGTCAAAACAACAGTTGGATTAAAAAGAATTGTTGTATCTTCGCACAAGAAATCCAACGCGGTAGTAGCTCAGTTGGTAGAGCATCAGCTTCCCAAGCTGAGGGTCGCGGGTTCGAGCCCCGTTTACCGCTCATAAGCATGAATGGCAGCCCACAAGGGTTGCCATTTTTGATTAAAAAGGTTCGAAGCCGCGACCCAATATAAAAGGAAAAGCGCTGCTTGCAGCGCGGGTTCGAGCCCCGTTTACCGCTCTTAAGCATGAATGGCAGCCACAAGGGTTGCCATTTTATGTTACCTCAGCTTGGGAAGCTGGGTCGCGGGCTCTTTGCAAGCAAAGCGGCAAAGCCGGTTACGAGCCCCGTTTACCGCTCTTAAGCAAGAATGGCAGCCCACAAGGGTTGCCATTTATGCTTAGGGGCTCTATTGCAATTTATTGCAAGACAGAGGGGTATAAATATCATGTTAGCGTAAATGAGTCTGGTTGTCATCTCGAGCGAGCGTAGCGACGAGAGATCTCTCCTCCTTACAGTCGTCGAGATTACAAAGTTTCGTATTTTAAGGGCCATTAATGGGCTGATAACTAAACAAAACACAGCGCTCCACTGATTGCTTCAGGAGAGCGCTGTGTTACCTGTTACTATTTACTATCAAAATCATCCACAATGGAAATAACGTCGGACGAGAGCCAGCATCTCTTCCCTGTCGTCACCGATGTCGGCACGCAAACTACGGTCGTCGTATGAACGAAGGCGCTTTATTATTCCGTCAATCATTGCCGGACTGAAGACATTATGCTCTTCGAACACTGCACGTTGGCGCTCGAGACAATCGGCGCTTGCAGCACAGCTGTCGGGCAACTGGGCAAGGGAAGAGAGTTTGTCAGCATTCTCCTTCCGGTGTATGTTCACGTTCACGTAAGTACGCTCGGCAACCTCAAGGGCATTCTCCATCTCAAAGCCATGACGGCAAGCGACAGCAAGACCGGCAATGAGCTGGTATATATCGGCCGAGCCATCGGGTGAACGCATCTCAACGGTCTGTTTCTGTGTAGTGTCGTAGTTGCTTACAGGCTCAAGCGGATTGGCCAAACGGCACATATCGCTCTTGGCAGCCCAGCCGAGCGGAACACGTACAAGTACCGAGCGGTTGCGGTCGCCCCAACACACATTGGTAGGTGCTTCCTGATGCGGCACAAGACGGAAATATGATGTCGGGTTGGTATTTCCGAAAGCCGTTATCGAAGGTGCAAGCTCCATCATCCCGGCAATGGCACGACGGGCAACAGCAGAGAGCGAACCGCCGTCGAGCATGCAGTTGTTGCCGTCTTTTGTTATGCGCATATGTATGTGCAGCCCCGAGCCGGCCTTACCTGCGGTAATCTTAGGTGCAAAGGTTATGTCATAGCCATTACGGTAGGCAAGGTTACGTATTATCCACTTTGCGATCATCAGCTGGTCGGCAGCCTCACAGGCAGGAACAGGCAGGAACTCAATCTCGTTCTGTTCATATACATTGCCATTGATGGTAAAGTTACCAACCTCGGAGTGTCCGTATTTTATCTGGCCTCCGGCCTGTGCTATGTATGACATGCAGGTTGTGCGGAAGTCATTGAACTTTGCATATGGTGCCGACTCATGGTAGCCCTTCTGGTCGGTAGCAGGAAACATGCCGCTGTCGGGAGCAATGACATAATACTCAAGCTCACCCATGGCCTCGAACTCCATTCCTGTCACATCCTTGAAAGCACGGCACGCCTTGCGAAGAGTATTCTCGGGAGAACTCTCAAGCGGCTCGCCGTCCTTGTTGAAATATGAACAGAGCATGGATAGCGTAGGAATCTCAGCAAACGGGTCAAGGAAAGCCGTGCTGAACCGCGGCAACACATAGAGGTCGCTGCTGCCGGCCTCAATGAACGGGAAGAGCGACGAGCCATCGACACGCTCACCGCAGGTGAGTATGGCATCGAGGTAGGCCGCGCTGTTGATTACAAAATTAAGCGTCTTGAGCCTGCCGTCACCGGCGGGATACATGAAATTGACCATGCGGATGCCGTTCTCCTTGATGTACTGCACAATATCGGCCTTGGTAAACTCACTGCTGGGCTTGCCCAGAAAAGCCACAACCCTGTTAGGGTTCATCTCCAACGAACTATTCATAACAGAAATTTTTTATTGTTATATGTTGCACTTTGCCACAAAGTTATCTTTTTTATCGATAAAACAAAGCGCAACCGGAAAATATTCTTAAGTTTGTACAACAACTGAATAAACATGAGAATTCTTATATATACAACAGAGACAGAGGTTGGCGAGTGGGCCAAGGAGACACTGAACGAGTTCGGGCGAGGAATGCATATACACGTGTCGGACAAGCCGGAAATGCTGGAAGGCAAATGGTCGTTCACAATTATATTCGGTGAGGATTGCAACAACGCCACCGACCCTCAAAAGAACGCGTGCTACCCTGTTCCATCGGACAATGAGGAACGCGCCGACCTAAGGCGCAAGCTATGGGCACTCTACCGCGACACGTTGAGGGACCGGATTGGTTCCAAATGCAGCTGCGGGCTATATGATGTATGCCATTGCCATTAGAGGTGAAGGGTGAAGGGTAAACAATTACACATCACTCACTACACACTAAGCATCCCCTTATTTACCTTTATTGATGATGTATATACCGGCTGTGGCAAGAGCAGCCGCTGCCACATATTTCCAATAGAATGGTTCGCCAAGACACATACACGATGTGACTGCGCCCACCACAGGAATGAGTGAGTTGAAAATCGCCACCTTGCCCACCGGATTGCAGGTGAGTAGCTTGTTATAGAGCGTGAAACCGAGAGCCGAGATGCAGACAAGCAGCATAAGAATCACCACTCCAACAGCATTGATATCGGGAAGCGTTCCGTCCATCAGAATTCCCGGAACGACAAGCATGACACCGCCCAGAGCCAGGCTATAGCCCGTTCCCACAAAAACATCGACACGCTTGCCCAATCCACGGGTCATGAGACCGGCGAGTGCAGCACAGAAGGTATTCAGTATTATCATGCCGTCACCCATAAAGGTGAAGCCACCGCCTGCCCCACCGCCTATGTTCAGAGCCATAATGCCGGCAAAGCCCAATGCACAGCCAACAATCTTGCTCGAGGTGAGCCTGTCACTCTTGAAAAACATACATGCCAGCAGCACAAGCAGGAAGGTACCCAGAGAGTTGAGGATTGCGGCACGTGCTCCGTCACTGTACGAGAGACCCACATAAAAGAAATAGTAGTGCAGACCTGTGTTAAGCAGTGCAAACAGCAGCACATATAGCCACCCTCCGGTACCGGCAACTGCGAAGCGCCTGCGTGTAGCGGCTGCAATGGCAAGCACAATAAGGCCGGCGAGGATAAAACGCACACCGGCAAAGAGCATCTTGCTGCCTGTCATAACTTGTGTTATTCCGAACTCTGCAAAGCCCAGTTTGATAAGCGGATAGGCCCATCCCCACGCTATTGCTGCTATAAGAGCAAATGTCACCACCCAAAATGGGCGCTGGAATATTGAGGTATTCTTGTTGTCTTGTTCCATAATGCTGCAAAATTAGCAAAATTATCGGTACACGGCAGCATTGTAAGTAAAGAAGATTGTCAACAATAATACTCCATTCAGAAGAAAATACTATCTTTGCTAATAGAATGATTAAAACAAGAAAATTATGGCTACAACAATTTATATGACCCGCCACGGCGAGACAATAGAAAATTCAAAGGGACTGTTCCAGGGACAGACACCGGGACACCTCTCGGAGCTTGGTATAGAGCAGGCTCGCTCATTGCGCCCACGTATTGCCGAGTTGGAGTTCGATGTGGTTCTCTGCAGCGACCTCAAGCGTTGCCTTGACACTGCCGAGATTGCCCTTGAAGGCCGCGAATGTATTTTCATCAAGGAGCCGCTGTTGCGCGAGCGCGACCTCGGCAACCTTGCCGGCACCCCCATCAAAGGCGCGGTTTACAACGACACAGTTGAGACAGAGGAGTCAATGAAGGAGCGTGCTCACAAGTTCCTTGACAAAGTGCGCCGTGAGTACCCGGACAAGAAGATCCTCGCTTTCAGCCATGGTTTCTTCTGCCGCATCATGGAGGCTGAGATAAAGGGAGTGACCCACAGGGATGTTACCCTCTTCGGCAACTGCGAGATAAGGGAGTTCATTGTATAACGAAAAACGGAAAGGTGAAAGCCGTAGGCTTCGATAACGCCGGCAGCAATTAGTCGCAGGTAGCGTGGCATAGTCACGCCCTGCGGGTTGCGAGAGGACGGCGTTGTCAAAGTGAAAAGTTAAAAGTTAAAACGAAAAACGGAAAGCCGTAGGCTTCGATAACGCCGGCAGCAATTAGTCGCAGGTAGCGTGGCAAAGTCACGCCCTGCGGGTTGCGAGAGGACGGCGTTGTCAAAGTCGCAAGCGGTTACTCTTCAACAACACGAGCAGTGACAATAATTTAGACAAAGTAAACAATATACAGACTCCTCCGTCCTTCGGACACCTCCTCTATAAACAGAGGAGGACTGAGAAAGAAGAACATAAATAAAAGACAACAGTGCTCCTCTAAGATAGAGGAGCTCCCCGAATGGGGTGAGGAGTATGTATGACCACATAAACAACAACATATCCGTTTCAAAGCAAGCTACCTTCTCCAAACAAGACATGTAATTTCCATGAAAAAAGCCGAACTATATAAAAAAGCCATAGAATACTTTGAGGTGGCGATGCCCGTTGCTGAAACGGAGCTCAACTACTCCACCCCGTTTGACCTGCTTGTGGCAGTCATATTGTCAGCGCAATGTACCGACAAGCGCGTGAACATGGTCACCCCCGACCTCATCGCACGCTACCCCGATGCACACGAGATGGCCCAGGCCCACCCCGACGAAATCTACAACTACATAAAGAGCGTATCGTACCCCAACAACAAGGCAAAGCATCTTGTAGGCATGGCACAGAAGCTATGCAGCGATTTCGGCGGCGAGGTTCCCGACACTCTTGAGGAACTCGTTACGCTGCCCGGCGTGGGACGCAAGACTGCCAATGTAATTCTCTCCGTAGTGTGGGACAGAAGCGCCATGGCCGTAGACACCCACGTGTTCCGCGTGAGCCACCGCATAGGACTGGTGCCCAAACGCTGCACCACTCCCTACAGTGTGGAGATGGAGCTGATGAAACACCTTCCGCAAGATATCATCCCCAAAGCCCATCATTGGCTCATATTGCATGGACGGTATGTATGCAAGGCCCGCACACCTGAATGCGGCAGATGCGGACTGACCGAAGTGTGTAAAGAGTACCTCAAACAGCACCCTAAAAGAGTATAAATCCCAATGAGCAACAACAAGAAGTGGAAAGTCCTGGACAGGGAGTATCTTTTCAGACGTCCGTGGCTGACAGCACGACGCGACAAGCTTGAACTGCCCGACGGCAGAATCATGGACGAATATTATGTACTTGAATACCCCGATTGGGTAAATGTCATTGCAATAACCAAGGACGGACAAATCGTTATGGAGAAGCAGTACCGTCACGGTCTGGAAGTGATCAGCACCGAGTTGCCGTGCGGAGTGATTGAGGAAGGCGAAGAGCCATTGGAGGCTGCCAAACGCGAACTGCTTGAGGAGACAGGCTACAGCGGAGGTGAGTGGAGCAGGCTGATGACGCTCTCGCCCAACCCCAGTTCCATGAATAACCTCGCGCACTGCTTCCTTGCCGTGGGCGTCGAAAAGACAGCCCAGCAGTCACTTGACGAGAACGAGGACCTTGAGGTGTTGCTGATGAGCGAGGACGAAGTGAAGTCACTGCTCCATGAAGGCGGTATATGTCAGGCACTGATGGTTGCCCCGCTCTACAAATACTTCAGCCAAAAGGAATAAAAGAGCAATAGAAATCCTTAAAGAAATTTTATTTGAAAATATTACCTCTTTTATATAAAAAACATTATCTTCGCAGAATGAAATAGTGTCGGTAATTGTTATTATCCGCAGAGTGTAAAGATTTAGAGATCCTTCCGTTCCGTCAGGATGACAACAACAAATACCTGTCATGCTGAATGAAATGAAGCATCTCAAAAAAAACAAAAGAGTTCCTTCGCTCCACTCAGGATGACAAACAGGCAGGATGACAACAACAGGTACATGTCATGCTGGAGCGGAGCGAAGCATCTAAAAGAACGGGGAAAGAGATCCTTCCGTTCCGTCAGGATGACAAGTACGAAGGATGACAAACAGACAGGATGACAAAAACAAATGACAAGAACGACACTATAACCAAACAAGCATTTAACAACATTTTATTAACATAAAATCAATTAAGCTATGACAATTGACAATTTCAAGTTTGCCGGCAAAAAGGCAATCGTTCGTGTTGATTTCAATGTACCCTTGAACGAGGAGGGTAAGATTACTGACGACACCCGTATCCGCGGTGCTCTTCCCACATTGAAGAAGGTATTGGCTGACGGCGGTGCTCTCATCATCATGTCACACATGGGCAAGCCAAAAGGTAAGGTTAACGCAAAGTACTCTTTGAGCCAGATTGTTGACGCTGTTTCTGAGAAGCTGGGTGTACCCGTACAGTTCGCTCCTGACTGCGCAAAGGCTGCTGAGGCTGCTGCCGCTTTGAAGGCCGGCGAGGTATTGATGCTCGAGAACCTCCGTTTCTATCCCGAGGAGGAGGGCAAGCCTGTCGGTATCGACAAGGAGGATCCTGCATACAACGATGCAAAGAAGGCAATGAAGGAGTCACAGAAGGAGTTCTCAAAGACACTCGCATCTTATGCTGACTGCTACATCAACGACGCATTCGGTACAGCTCACCGCCGTCACGCTTCAACAGCAGTCATCGCCGACTACTTCGACGCTGACAACAAGATGCTCGGCTACTTGATGGAGAAAGAGGTTCAGGCTGTTGACAACATCCTCAAGGACATCAAGCGTCCATTCACAGCTATCATGGGTGGTTCAAAGGTATCTACAAAGATCGGTATCATCGAGAACCTCATGGACAAGGTAGACAACCTCATCCTCTGCGGTGGTATGACATACACATTCGCTAAGGCTCAGGGTGGCCAGATTGGCCGTTCAATCGTTGAGGACGACAAGCTCGACCTCGCTATCAGCATCATGGAGCAGGCAAAGGCAAAGGGCGTTAACCTCGTTCTCGCTAAGGACTGCGTTGCTGCCGACGACTTCTCTAACGACGCCAACACACAGGTATGCCCGGCAGGTGCAATCCCCGAGGGTTGGGAAGGTCTTGATGCAGGTCCTCAGGCTCAGCAGGACTTCGCTGCAGCTATCGTTGACGCAAAGACTATCCTCTGGAACGGTCCTGCAGGTGTGTTCGAGTTCGACAACTTCACAGCCGGTTCACGTGCCATCGCCGAGGCTATCGGCAAGGCAACTGCCAACGGTGCGTTCTCACTCATCGGTGGTGGTGACTCTGTAGCATGTATCAACAAGTTCGGTATGGCCGACCAGGTATCATACATCTCAACAGGTGGTGGTGCTCTTCTCGAGGCTATCGAGGGTAAGGTTCTCCCGGGCGTAGCAGCTATCAAGGGCGAATAATCTCCCGCTTGAAGAATTTATAATAAACAGCGCGGGCAACCGCGCTGTTTATTATATAACGGAAAAGTTCAACCGTACTGTTGAACTTTCGACAACACAGAGAATATACAGACTCCTCCGTCTTCAAAACAAGTTTGAATTCACCTCCTCTATAAACAGAGGAGGACTGAGAAAGAAGAACTTAAATAAAAGACAACAGCGCTCCTCATGATAAGAGGGCAGTGCGAAGCCACAGCACTGCTTGCGACGACGGTACCTTTAGGTACCCAAAGGAGTCCCGAAGGGCCCTGTCACGTAGTGACTGAGGAGTAGAACAACAATAATTTCATGGACGAAAAACGTATCACAGACATTCAGAAGAGCGTCGCTGACGCTCTGGCCGAGGAGAGGTTGAAAAAGGCCATCGATACCCTTGGAGAGGGCATCGACGAGCTGCAGGATTGGGAACTGCGTACACGCTACACCGAGATGCAGACAGCATACAGGTATATGCTGGAGTATCTGCGGCAGGGTATGCCCGACCCCGACAAGGAACGGCTCCACGGCGAGCTGATTGGCCGATGCTACGTCATCAACGACCAGATAGCCGTGGCAAGGCTCACCGAGCACTCCACCAAGGTCTACTGCCAGATGCGCCGCAAGTACAAGGGAGTGAGCGAGGCCGACGGCGTATATGCAAGGCTCAGGGAGAACTTCGCCAACAGCGAGGTGGCACAGAGCCTCCCCGCCGACGAGTGCCGTACCCTCAATGAGAGACTTGCCACAGAGCACGAGCAGCTGTTGCAGCAGCTCTTCGGCATACTGTGGAGCAGCAACTGCTGGAGCAAGGGCGATGCCGAGAAGATATACAACGGCATCAGCAGTGCCGAGATAACCCTCGATGACCGCGCCGTAGCCGTGAGCGCCATAACGCTGAGCGCCCTCAAGTGCTTTGAGCCACAGAAGGCTATCACCCTATGCAAACTCGCGTCAAGCCCCGAGAGCCTGCTCTCCACACGCGCCATTATAGGACTCATCATAGTGCTGTTCACCTACCGCCAACGCATCAAGCACTACCCCGAGATAGGCAATGCCCTTGCAGCCCTGCGCGACGATGCCACCATCATGCGTCGCATAGAGACAATACAGATACAGCTGCTGCGCAGCCGCGAGACACAGAAGATAGACCGCAAGATGCGCGAGGAGATAATCCCCGCCATAATGAAGAACCCCAACCTGCGCAACAAGCTCAGCATGGACATCCTCAAGGAGATTGAGGACGACGAGGACAAGAACCCCGAGTGGAAGAAGTGGATTGAGGAAGACCGCATAAAAGGCAAGATAGAGGAGATGAGCAAGTGGCAGATGGAGGGTGCCGACGTATACATGAGCACCTTCTCGCAGCTCAAGAACTTCTCCTTCTTCGGCGAGATAAGCAACTGGTTCCGTCCCTTCGACACCAACGTCCCCGCAATCGCCGCCATACTCCCCAAAGAAATAAAGAGCAGCACAAGCATCATCAGCGCCATATGCGCATCGCCGTTCTTCTGCAACAGCGACAAGTTCTCCTTCTGCCTCACCTTCGAGCGCGTGCCCAAGGAGCAACGCGACGCCCTCATGGCACAGATGACAGGCGCCGACCAGGCCGAGCAGATGCCCGACCTGCAATCCGTTATCCCCACAGACAAGCGTGCAGAGGTAGAGAGCAACCAGTACATACAAGACCTCTACCGGTTCTTCAAGGTATCGAACTACCGCCACGAGTTCAGCGACCCCTTCGCCATGTCACTAAACCTGTTGCAGAGCGAAGCCCTTACCCCACTCATCGAGAGCAACGACGCCCTGCTGCGCACCTTCCGCTATCTGGTGGAGAAAGAGTACTACAGCGAAGCCTTCAAGGCAGGCCGTAGCTACGAGAAGAGCGGCGAGTGCGATGCACAGTTCTTCCAGGAGATGGGCTTCTGCGCACAGAAAGAGTGTGACTACGACACCGCCGTCGACTACTACACCAAGGCCGACATCGTGAAGCCCGACACCCTGTGGACCCTGCGCCACATAGCACAGTGTTACCGCTTGCAAGGCGAGTCGGAGAAAGCCCTCAGCTACTACCTCATGGCCGAGGAGCTCGCCCCCGAGAACATTTCCCTGCTGATGCAGACCGGCGAGAGCTACGCCACCCTCAAGCAGTACGAAGAAGCCTTCGCCCGTTTCTACAAGGTAGAATACCTCAAGCCCGACTCCCTGCGTGCCATGCGCGCCATCGCCTGGTGCTCATTCATCACCGGCAAGGACGACCAGGCCCGCGGCTACTACCGGCGTCTGATGGAGCAGCCCCACCCCACCTTCGAGGACTACCTCAATGCCGCGCATGTAGAATGGGCAACAAAGAACAACAAACAGGCTGTAGAATACTACAACAAAGCAAAAGAAATTTGCAGTAATGCTGACAAGATTGCAGAGCACATCCTCAACGACAAAGAGGTAATGCTTGAACGTGGAGTAAGCGAAACAGAACTGCAACTGTTGATAGATTTAATATCATAGCGGTATAGACAATGTTGGCAGCATCTTGTCAAGCGAAGTGCCGCATAGTGGCACCGCTTGGGTTGCGATAAGACAACATTGTCAGTGCCGCACATGTAGAATGGGTAACCGTGTAGTGAGTATGTTGTATGTTGTTTAACGTGTAATTGTTAATTCAAAGCTGCTCCCCTTGTAATCAAGGGTGAGCTCCGCAAAGCGGTGAGGGGCTAAAATAAACGTGCAATGTTGCTTGGGCGAACCGGAGTTCGCCATTTTTGTTATCCCGACAGAGCGTAGCGACGAGGGATCTCTACAACCCATTAACATCCATTAACACAGCAATAAAGTAGCTGTGAACGTGTATTGTATATTGTATGTTGTTTGTTGTTTAACGTGTAATTGTTTAATTCAAAGCTGCTCCCCTTGTTTGTAATCAAGGGGAGCTCCGCAAAGCGGTGAGGGGCTAAAATAAACGTGCAATGTTTAAAGGGCCAAATAACATATCAAAACCAAAACACAAAGACTTAGTGCTCCTCTTGGTTGAAGAGGAGCTGTCACATAGTGACTGAGGAGATAAAATAAATGTGTATTGTTTAACAAGTAAACGTTTAAATGGCGAACCGATGTGTTCGCCATTTTTGTCATCCCGACAGAGCGTAGCGACGAGGGATTTCAGCATCCGTTAACATCCATTAACACGGCAGTAAAGTAGCTGTATACGTGTAGTGAGTATGTTGTATGCTGTTTGTTGTTTGTTGTTTAACGTGTAATTGTTTAATTCAAAGCTGCTCCCCTTGTTTGTAATCAAGGGTTGAGCTCCGCAAAGCGGTGAGGGGCTAAAATACAATTTCTTCGCGTGCTTGTCATCCTGATGGAGCGTAGCGACGAGGGATCTCAAACAAAAGTCGCAGTCCTATTTGCTTTTGTTTTTCGCCTCTTTGTTTAATTGCTTAATAGTATCCAAGTAAGCCTGTTCCACCGATGAGAGCGTGCGAAGTTCATATTTCCTGTACTCGCTCTCAGCTTTGGACAATGCCATTGCATGACTGACTTTTCCGGCACCATTGAGTAATAATTCGCCTGTAGAAGAAAGAATATTATCAAGTTGCTGTATATAATCACTCATATACATCGGACGGCGTTTCATTGCCTGTATCTCGGCAAAGTCAAAATATCCCGATACAAGATTATTCAATATCTTCAGTTCATCTTCACTCAAATAATTCTTTGCAATTCTTACATCGGCAAGCGTTGGATGCTCCCCTTTAAACGTGGTCAATCCCATAAATGGTTGCTCTGCATCGGCGCGTTCATAAATAACCTCGGCAGCAGTATGGCCATGAGCGGCAAAATGTAGCTTATTCTGCACAATCTTGAAGAATTCTACAGAAAGATCACTACGCGGGTCATAATCCACCGCTGTTGCATACAGGTCAAGTACCTGACGGTACATAACCTTTTCCGATGAACGGATATCCCTAATTCGGTCGAGCAACTCTTTCCAATAGTTACCGCCTCCTAACTGTTTCAGGCGTTCATCGTCCATCGTAAAACCCTTTATGATATACTCCTTCAATCGCTCGGTCGCCCACTGGCGGAAACGGGTTGCCGTAACAGAACGCACACGGTAACCAAGCGAAATAATCATATCGAGGTTGTAATGGTTTACCTCGTATGTTTTACCGTCAGAAGCAGTTGTTCGGAATTTCCGAACAACTGAACTTTCAATCAGTTCTTCATCCTCGAATATATGCTTAATATGCTCACTTACATTTGATTTGCTCGTTTGGTATAAGTCACAAAGTTGTTGTTGAGTGAGCCACATAGTCTCCTCGTTATACACAACATCAAGATGGACTTTACCATCCTCACTTTGGTAGATTACTATGTTGTTATCTGTTTTGTTCATATGTTCGACAATCAAAGCTGATACATAATTTACATATCCGGCACTCCGTTTGGCAAGTCCTCGCATAGTAGCAACTACAAATATAATATTTTTGCAGGTATCAACAAACAAAGCAACAAAGCAACAAGCATAAAGGCGTCATTAACATCCATTAACACGGCAGTAAAGTAGCTGTGAACGTGTATTGTGTGTTGTTTAATGTTTAACGTGTAATGGGTAATTGTTTAATATGTAGGGGCGGGGTCGGCCCGCCCAAATTGTTTAATGCAAAACACAAAAAGCTGCTCCCCTTGTTTGTAATCAAGGGTGAGCTCCGCAAAGCGGTGAGGGGCTAAAATAAACGTGCAATGTTGCTTGGGCGAACACATCGGTTCGCCCTCCTTGTCATCCCGACAGAGCGTAGCGACGAGGGATCTCAGCACCATTAACATCTATTAACACGGCGATATAGTAGCTGGTATCAGGACGTGGGAACAAGAATTCTGGTAGGTGTATTTATACGCGAAGTGTGGTAGCGGTTAGCCGTAGGGGCTTCAGCTTCCCAAACTGAGGCTTACGGGGTCAGCCCATTGTTTTAGTAAATAAATAGCGTCATTCTTTGTTTACTTGTGGCAAGGGTTCACAAAAAGTCTTGTTCACTACCCTATCGCGCATTACCGACAATTCACAAGCCCTCTTAAATCATACAGCAATTGAAAACCAGTTTTCAAAAGATTACATTATCCACTTCTTTTATAATATTCACAAGCATCATACTATAGTTATTACCAGTAACAATACGTTCTGCATCAAATTCATTTTCACAGAAGCGACTAACATAAGTTTCTATTTGCTTTTTATTGTTACAATTACTATCAGTTTTAATAATTTGAAAATTATTCATACTATACAAAGATGATAACTTCCAATCAGTCATGTATTGCAAGGAACGCCTAATCTGCATTTCCGATTCTGCATCCTTTGTAAAAATTGTTATATTTTTTCTTTTTGCATTAGTAGATGATTGCTGCATGAAAAAAGGTCTAAGATACTGACTATCATTTACTCCTAATGAATGGCCGAAAAATGTTACATCATCAGCTTGTAACAAATCGTAAACCATAGCGGGAGGATTAAACTGCACATCAAAAGACTTCTGAATAAAATCGTAATCATGCGATATCTCATGGTCTTTTGTTCCGATAATTATATTGCTATTCTTTATTGAACCATGAACGAACTGTGTAATACCATTAAACAATCCTGTTACCACCTTCTCATCCTGATGGAACAAATCCATATAATTGAAGGAATATACAGCATAGTCTGCAATATCCCTGTAGTTATATAGAAAAGCTCGAACTACTATCATAGCGGCCGAATTATAGTCAGTTTCTGTTTTTTCTATACTCTTAAGATATTCAATCAAACCTTCTTTTATAAGCATCACAGCCCTTTTATCCCTTTCAACTGGAGATAATAAGGCGTCGGGATGCACAATCAGATGATTATTCGAAGATAGACTAAGGATATTGTCCTCAAGCAACCGATTTATAACATCACGATTATCTTGTATTATAGGACATGTCATATGAGTTGGAATTTGCTTTATCTGTAAAAGAAGTTTTCTTTCACTTACATTATACAAATCGTAATCATCACCTTGTGTTTTGATTTTTTCGTAGTAATTCAATATCTCATTTTCTAGATCGTACCACTTTACTGAATCCAAATTATCTACCCATTTTTCATTCAGATGCTTTATTATAGGTGCAGGATAATCTTTAGGACAATGTTCTGAATTGTAGAAATTCTTATATGATGTTTTCCTACCCAAATCAAGGTCAAAGCCGTTACCTAGAATCAATACTTTTTTCATGTCTTATTTTCTTTTGCGTTACACAAAGATACCACATAACCCAAGCCATGTCAACAGAAAAAAGCCAAAAGATATCAACTTTTAAATAGCTGTTTTAAACAACATGTACAATACATAATCATTTAGACTGCGCAAAATATACTATTGAAAAGTAGTTGTAATTTATTTGTATCACGGAAAATATTGTATCGATATTTCAGGCATGACATATAATGAGTATATTTGTCAACATAAGTTTATACTCAACATACCATGGAAAAAGAACGAATCATATTTTATTCAGCGTCCGATTTAGCCGTTTATAGCATAAGAGAAGATATTAAAATTTTCATTGACAAATTTGATCACAAAAAGAATTATAATGACATAAATGATATAATAGAGCTATATAACATCAAATTATATATTGATTGTGGGAATATCGAAAAGTTCCTACGTGATACATGCAACTACTCCTTAAGCGAGATTAATAAAACAATTTGGTCAAAAATCAATTTGTATTTCAACAATGTTTCTAACGACAATATAGAAACTATCTATTCGCAAATAAATGATTTCATGTACAAAGAACATTTTTGGGAGTTATTTGAAAAATGCAAACTATATAATAAAATATCCAAAGATATTTTTACAAACCTATTTAATAAGACAGAACATAAAGAAGCAATACTACAGAATCGTGGTATTGTTCAAAAATACGACAAAACATTAACTGAATTACTTAAAGGATATTGCAAGACCGCGGAATTACTTATTTCTAATTATGAAGTACACCATGATGACACAACAAGACAATTATATTTCCCGAAATCATTATCGTTACAAGAAAAAGATGAAATTGTTTCAAGTTATATCGATAATAATGACTGTAACATAAATTATGTAAAAATCGCATCCATTGCCACAGACAGCATCAACCTTAAACTTTCAGATGTAACTAAATTAAAAGCAAAAAGAAAGTATAACTCAGAAATCAATAGGATGCACCAGAACAATGAAGGCATAGAAATTTCGATAAAGTTTCAGGTAGTTTACTCAGAAACACAGTATCTTCCTAAAATATTCTCAGAGGATGATTCCTCATACACTTGCAGTTTTAGTTCTTTATGGATAAAAAGGAACTGTTGTATAGAACAATTATTCTGTAATTTCAAATACTTATTTGACTTCATTGATGATCAAGGAAGAATAAACTTAGTCTCACAGACTTCTGAAATGAACCTTTGGGACACTTTTGGGTTGCATTCAAATAAAGAATTTAAAAGCGGCTATGCATTTGATATAAAGAACAGATTGGCATTGATGAACATAATTGCATATACTAAGATTCTGAATGATATGAAAATTAGAGTAGAGGATGTTATATACAATGTTTTCAATCAGTTCTGCTCTCAAATAACGAACCTAAAAGTAACATTGCCAATTTTAAATGATAATCTAAGCAAAATCCGTTACATTGCACCAGAGATAGAATCTATTCTGAAGAAATACAAAATATACGTTGAGCATGGTTTTATTGATCTTGAATTAGTTTCTATAAGTTCTTCACCATACAAAATTGAGGAGATTCCCAGTAAGACAAAGACAAAATACATATATGCAGACCCACGCATCGAAAGCATCATGTTTAGTTTATTTTCAAATCAAGGTATTACTAAATATTGTTGGGAGTTTGGTAAGAAATATAGCAATTTATATCATCTACTCGTTAATGAGGAGCCATTTTTTAACAACCTAAAAGATTATGAAAAAAAACGTTTTGATGAACTGATATCCAACGACTACTTGCATGTTGACAAAAATGGGATATTAAGAATTAAAGATAATCTAGAAATTAGTATTCTTTATGATTTATATCAGAACAACGTAATTTCATATTGGCACTTAGGAAAAGAATTAAGGCTCAAAATAGACGATATGATAAATAACAACCGCATATATTCAACAAATACGCTTTTTACAGTAAAAGAAACTGAATTCTTTAATTATTTTCTAAATAAGTCTTTCTCAAATGGCGAAGATTTAAGAAATAAATATATGCACGGTTCACATGATTACGATGAACAGACGATGATATGTGATTACAACCGCCTGCTAATACTATTTATACTTGTACTATACAAGATTATAGATGATCTTATATGCTATAAATTTGAAGAAGAGGCAATTGAAAACAATTAAAAAACATCAGAAGGATATCCATCCAAAAGTAAGATATAAAAAGCAACCACCTCCGATAGAGCGTATTCTATCGGAGGTGTGATGTCTAAGAAAAGGACTTTTGAGTCACCATAACAAATATCCCCTACTCCTCTCCATTCTTGAAGTTAAAGTACATTGCTCTGCCCATTTCTTCCATTACACGCTTATAGAATGACGGTTCTTCAAATAGTTTGGCAAAAGAGTCCATCTGCTGCACGTAGCACTCCTGGGCTACTTTTTCAAAGACTTTAGGGAATATGTTCTGTGCAAACATATTCACATCGGAATTCTTGGCTTGCTTGGTAAGTTTCTTACCTTGTTTTTGCATAGCATCATAAATTGTCTCAACAATTACTCTATCAGCCTCGGTAAAATTGCCTTGGTACATTATATTGATTTTCTCAATGATGTTACCAAGCAAGTCACGCTTTTCTTCAGGTGATTTGCCAGCACCACCCTTTTCGCTCTCCAGAGTCTTGTACTCGGCTGTTGGTTCTAATACGATTGAACCAGAGAAACCCTCTGTCAATTTGTTATGTTCCAATGCTAACTTCCCGCTCAGGTCAACTTTTTCGTGCGGAGTTTTCGGGACTAGTTTAAAAAGAATCTCTGTAAAGACATAAGTCTTATAAAGTTCAACATCAAAGGTGCGGACAATCTGCGCCATATAAGAATAGAAACGGTTAAAGTTTCTCAGCATGCTTCTGAACTTAAACTTATCTTCAAGTTCTAATGTCTCGTAATCCTGCAAGACTGGTATGTACAGCGATGTCAACTTACCCATATCTTGAGTGCTCGTGTATGTTTCAAATACCTTCTGCTCAAGATCTGTTGCCCACAAATGGTACGCTTTCAGTTCATTGAGATATTTGTATACGATATTCACATCAATGTCATCACCAAGCCAAGTATCCTCATAGAAAGGCAAGAATGATGCTTTTATAGATTCTTCTGTATTTGCAAAATCAAGCACATACGTATCCACTTTGCCTCTGCAACTTCTATTCAATCTTGAAAGTGTCTGCACCGCCTTCACACCCTTCAATTTCTTATCCACAAACATTGAGTGCAACAAAGGCTCATCAAAACCCGTCTGGTACTTGTCGGCAACAATCAGCACATTGAACATATCCGATGCAAAATACACCGGCAACGCACTCTCCGAGATTCTTAAATCTTCGGTACTGTTCAATTGGGGTTCAGTGTACTCCTGTCCGCCATATGAGACAGAACCAGAGAAAGCAACCATAGGCCTAATATCGTTATACCCATTCTTGGCACAATACTTTTTCATAGCAATATAATAACGCACAGCATGAGCTCGCGAAGGAGAAACAACCATTGCCTTTGCCTTGCCACCAATCTTGCCAAGCGTTACTTCACGTATCTTTTCCACCATCAATGCCACTTTCTGCTCAATTACAAATTCGTGGTTGTCGTGGAATGCCTTTACAGCCTTTGTTGCTGGCGGTTCTTCAAATTCAGGATTCTCAGTGATAGTTTTCACCACTTTATATGATGTTTCTATTGTGGTGTAGTATTTCAATACATCAAGAATAAAGCCTTCATCAATGGCTTGCCTCATCGAGTAGTGATGGAAAGCATTGTATTTCTCGCCATCCCATTCACCGAATGTACGTAGCGTCTTTGGTTTAGGGGTTGCCGTAAAGGCATAGAAATACTGGTTTTTGTGCAACCCTTGGGTAAGAAGGTCTGAAAGTTTCTCTATCTCATCGGGTTCATACGACTGTACATCTTCTATCCGTGCCCATTCTCTCAGTGCCTCATCTGTATCAGCAAGAGCTGCCTTGAGTTTCTCAGCACTCTTACCCGATTGGCTGCTATGCGCCTCATCTACAATAATTGCAAACTGCTTACCCTTATGATTATCCAATTCCTTGTAGATAATCGGGAAACGGTGCAAAGTGGTTATAATGATACGCTTCTTGTCGTTAATGGCATCACGCAATACTGTAGAGTTATCATTGTCGGTAACGGTTGCAATCATTCCCTCATAATGGTCAAACCCAAGAATTGTATCTTGCAGCTGACGATTCAACACACGTCTGTCGGTAATGACAAATATCGATTGGAACATCTCCTTGTCCTCTTCGTTGTGGAGCGACGCCAGGCGATATGTGAGCCAAGCAATCTCGTTGCTCTTGCCTGAACCTGCTGAGTGTTGCAACAAATAATTGCGTCCTTCTTTTGTCTTGCGGGTATCGGCAACGACCTTTTCAACCACATCCAACTGATGATAACGTGGAAATATCAATTTTATGGACTTCTTCTTTTTCCTCCCTCCCTTCTCCAACACCACTTTCTCCTCTACTTGTTTGCTTATGTAGCGTTGCAGAATTGAGAGTAGCATATCAGGCGAGAGCACACGTTCCCACAGATAGGCTGTGGCATAACTACCATCTGCGGGCTGTGGGTTACCACCGTCACCGATGTTTCCGGCACCATTAGAACCCTGATTGAACGGCAAGAAGAAAGTATTTTCGCCTTTGAGTTCGGTAGTCATCGCAACCTCGTACAAGTCCACGCAAAAATAAACAAGGAAACGCTTGTTGAACTGGAAACACAACTCTTTGGGGTTACGGTCATACATAAACTGACGCTTGGCGTTATTTACCGACTGCCCAGTAAGTTGGTTTTTAAGTTCCAATGCCACTACGGGAATACCATTGAGCGACAATACAATATCTATGGTATTGTGATTATCGGCTGAGTATGCGAACTGACGGGTACAAGTAAGGATGTTGCCTTTGTATCGCTTAACCAACTCCTCATTGAGGTTAGATGCAGGAGCAAAGTATGCGAAACGCAAATCCATACCTCTGTCCTTGACACCATTACGGAGTACCCATACCAATCCATTTTGCTCCACATTCTTTTGGAATACGGTGTAGAGCTGTTTCTCTGCCTTTTCGCCATATACATTGACGTACCTTTGCCACATCTTAGGCTGAGTGGCTTGGATGAACGATATAAGCACAGGCATATCTATCGCCCTCTGTTTGTCATATGTAGCCAATGTCCCCTTGCGATATCCGTGTGAGAGCAAATAGGTTTCAATGTCGTTCTCAAAATTCTTTTCCTTGGTTTCCATAGGCGTAATTATTTCACACATGCTATGTATGATGGTTTCATATCAATGCTCAAAACTATTGATGAATCATCTTCTGAAACCCATTGTTTTAATGTATTGTCCCAAATAAAAACTATCATTTGGGGATTTGTCGCAGCATTGATTACAACACACAGTCTGTAATTCTTTCTATCATCACACATCTTTTCATGTTCATTGGATGTGATATGCACGCTGATAGTATTTGATGCTAATCCTTTCACCTCCAATTTAAGATGAATTTTTCCATATACAGCATCTAAATCCCAACCGACATTATCTTTCTCCTTTGATGTGATATGATATCCTCTGCTCTGATATTCCTTGGTTACATATTTAATTGCCGCTTCCTCTATCTTCTTTCTTGCCTTAGCATCAACCTTTACTTGGTATTTTATAACAGCATTTCTTTTTACTTGGTATTTTGTTATATACTCTACAACTGCATCACGAAACTCTTGAACTGATGCATCATCATAATCCGCATACCAAACATTGGATTGCCCTAAAAATCCTTTTCCTTTGACAGTCGCTCTTGGAACATTCATTGTCCTTGAATCAACAGGCAATAGAACACAATCATCTTTCCTTGCAGTAATGTTATAACCATATTGATTTCGTTCTGCATTGTTAGAAGAGCAATAGTCTGCATAAACAGTTGCATTGTTATACCATCCCACGATATATGTACCACCACTGTCAGGACGACTTGCCACCCATACGACTAATACATTGTTAATCTTACTTGCAGAATTTGATACGGTATTATCAATACGTGATAGACTTATCTTGGCATTTCGAACTGTCTGAACGTATCCGTAACATGTACCTTTGAAATCTTGAAAGTTGAATGCTTCGTGTTTATCTTTGTTGTCATAACTTCCACCTCCAACAATCATATCGGCATCACAATTACCCTTGTAATGCTCCATCCAACCTATGTTTGCAAATAATAGCCTCATGACTTATTCAGTTACTTCTTTTTTTCCTGTTACATATTCGTAAATGATAGACTTCTTATACTCTTTGAGTGAGTCTATCTTCTGTTGTTTGGTGGCTATCAGCGCATCAATATCGGCACACTTCTCTTTGATATGTGACACAATATTCCTTTGTTCCTCAATCGGCGGAATCGGAATATTAAACCTACCAAAATCATCGTATGATACTTTTAGACGGCAGGTATTAACCCTTCCTTCTCCTCGTTCAATGGCATAAATGCCTTTACCATAACTATAATATACACCTCTTATCGTTGACGTGTTTAACAAATAAGAATAGTATTCTGAATCTACTTTGGTTTTAAAAGGATAGATGACATAATAGACAGGGCTAACGCATCCTAAGTATTTAGACAAACCAACAGCACCCACAATCATATTCATACAATTTAATACGATATCATTAGGATATGCCAATTGATATTGAGTGAAATCCTCCTTAAACCTATCAAGATTAGTTGTTTTTTCTGAATATAGTGTTACGCCTTTATCGATTGATAGAGATAAGCGTTCCGTTGTGATAATAGGATTATTCCTTTCAGAGCGTCGGTTAAAATTATATTTTAATGGTTCAACCTCCCAATGTTCAGGGATTTGACCTATCCACTCAATTCCGCTATCTTTCATCGGAACATCAGGATTTAGTCCTTTGGTTACAGTTTCGGTGATAACCGACTGCTTGTATGCCTTCAACTCCTCGATAATCTGCTCCTGCAACGCAATCATCTCATCCACCTCGGCACACTTCCTATCCAAAAACTCCGCTATCCTCTGCTGCTCAGCAAGTGGGGGAAGGGGAACATTATAACGAAATAGAGTGTCCATTCCTAATGTCCATCTATTGTCAAAAGAGATACCCTTACCGTGAGCAAAAAAAGCCATACTCCAATACTGAGTCTTGTAGTAGTAATCATAAAAGCGTGGACAAGCATTAGCCTTGGCTTTAAGATTAACATACGCAGGGCTAATAACACCACGAACTAACGAAATGCTACAATTTGCTCCACTGTATAAATCCATTGGATTAAGCAATAAATCAAATGGCTCTACGGGGTTGTAATCATAATAACTTTCTGCTAATTGTCCTTCATTTTTTGTTATATCTCTTACTTTAACTCCTGCTCGTGCCAATGAAAGCACTATTGGGTTTTCTTGGTGTGCCTTTTCATTTTTACGCACGAAAACATCCTTAGTTTTACACACTTTCCACCCCTCAGGTATCTCCCCAATCCAAGGGATACCGCTATCTTTCATTGCCCTCATTATCGTCCCATAATTTTAGCCATCAGTGCGGTTTCTGCCTTGTCCAACTTTTCGAGATGGGCAAAGATATCCTCGCTACGACGGGGTGCAACATACTTGTAGAACTCACGGGTGAATGGTATCTCGTAGCCAATCTTGGTTTTCTTCTCGTCAATCCAAGCGTCAGGGGCATAGGGATAGACGTTCTTTGCCATATACGCCTCAATCTCCTCAGTCCAAGGGATAGACTCGGTATCACGCTTGCTGCTGTCTGCCGTAGGCTTGCCACGCTTCAGGATTGGGTTGCCCTCGTCATCGCACACGGGCTGCTCAACAACCACCTTGCTATACTTGAAATCCTCGTTAGCCTTAATCTTACTCTCGACAACGAGTGCTCCATCCTCATATACGCCCTCGGCAAATTCGTTATATGCCTTGGCAATAAGGGCTATACACTCTGCTGTAAATTCATTACGCTTATTGCCGAGCGACTTACGACGCTTAACGAAACACTTGCTTGCGTCAATCAACTGCACCTTGCTTGTCCGTTCAACAGCCTTATCCTTTGACACAATCCAAATATAGGTTGCGATGCCCGTGTTGTAGAACATATCGTTTGGAATCTGAATAATCGCCTCCAACCAATCGTTCTCCAACAGGTAGCCACGGATATTGCTCTCGCCACTGCCCGCATCGCCCTTGAAGAGCGGTGAGCCATTCTGAATGATAGCCATTCGTCCCGTAGGCTTGAGTTTCGCCACGCCATTGAGCATAAACAACTGCTGCGAGTCGCCAATGGCAGGGAGTCCCGCACCGAAGCGTCCCATCGAGCCCTTCTTATGCTCGGCTTCAACGGCAGCCTTCTCGTTCTTCCACTCTATACCGAAAGGCGGGTTAGAGATGATATAGTCGAATTTGTAGCCCTCGAACTTATCGTCAGAGAGGGTGTTGCCGTGCTTCATATTCTCGGCATCGCCACCCTTGATAAGCATATTTGCCTTGGCGATAGCGAAGGTTTGCTCGTTAAGTTCCTGTCCGAACTCGGTGAGCTGTGCATCTTTGTCAATGTCGTACAGTTTCTCAGACAAACAATCGAGCATCTGACTTGTACCCATAGCCATATCGTACATAGTGGCAGTGATGCCCTCCCTCTGCATTGCGTTCTTCTTGGGAGCAACCAATATCTCCGCCATCAGGTAGATAATATCACGGGCGGTGAAGTGGGCTCCTGCGTGTTCATCATAACTCTCCGAGAACTTACGCACCAACTCCTCAAATATGTAGCCCATATCGACTGCCGAGATAGCATCAACACCCATATAAGCCTTCTTCGAGCAGAATTCAGCAATAACGTTGTAGAGAATGCCATTATTTGAGAGTTTAGTGATTTCCTTATCAAAATCAAACTTCTCGATAACATCAATCACATTCGCCGAGAAGTGGTTAAGGTAACTGCGGAAGTTATCAGCAATGTTCTCGGCATCCGAGAGTAAACCATCAAAGGTAAATGGAGAGACATTGTAGAAGTCGTAGCCCGATGCCGAGCGCAAGAAGCCATCCTTGACCTGAATACCACGGCTATCGAGCGTCTTGTTCATATCAATAACCTTCTGCTTGGTGGCTGCAAGGGTATCGCTGAAACGCTTGATAACACACATTGGCAAAATAACATTGCCGTATTCGTGTGGTTTATATGTTCCTACCAACTTATCAGCAATAGCCCAAATAAGGTTTGCTTTCTCCTGTATATTGACAGCAGTTCGCTGCTGTAATTTATCTATTGTCATTGCAGATGATATTATTCTGTTTTATATTAAATGCAAAAATAACATTTTTTAGAGAATATCAATAACAAAAGAGCCAAATGTAAACAAAAGAGCAGTTCCATAGAAACACACAATTCATCATACCGGATGCATTTCTCTTAAGTAACTTGTAAAAAACATAAATGATGCTATTACAATTGTCATAACTCATAGATAGATTATTTCAATCACAGATTATTAAGAATTTGCATTATAATCATTACTTTTGTTAAATTAACAACTACACTATTTATGGACAGAAAGGAATTTGCTGAAATATTAAATTCAATAAAAATCTCTGAAAAATGCGATTTAACAACAATACAGCAAGAAACACTTCCAATATATAAGGCATTATCTCAAATTATGCCTGAAAGTTTATACCGTTATAGAACATGTTCCGATACTAATATTAATGCATTCGAGAATGATAAAGTATATGCAGTAACATCCGACATGTTCAATGATCCCTATGACACCTTATTGAAATACGACAAGAACATAGTTAAAAAGATTTTTAATTCTATTTTCACAAAAGATGTCGTCATTAGAATGAAAGAAGAACTTGTACAAAATCTAGATTTCCCAGAGCCAATTAAGCAGTATTTTAAGCAAGATAGCATTAAAAAAACTATAGAGAACTTTTTATCCCTGAAAGATGAAGATATAGACAGTTTTATTACAAAACGTAAAAATACTCTAGAATACTCTATCGATCTATTATTTCCATTCTATGCAAAAATAAATAAAAGGTACTTTACTATATCCTGTTTTACAGAAACCATATCTTCTGTAATTATGTGGAGCCATTATGCCAATAAGCATAAGGGTTTTGCTTTAGAATATAATATGAAACCTATATTATCTAACAGAATCCCCAACATTAACATATACCCTGTAATTTACGACAACAAAAGATTTGATGGTACAGAATACACTATGTGGGAATTCCTTAAATTTGCAGGTGCAAATTTCCCAAATCAAGATTTAATATCACACATAAAATGCGCGTTATACAAATCCAAACAATGGGAATATGAGAAAGAATGGAGATTGATTGATACTACAACAAGAAATAACATAATGTTAGACAATACAACAAGCATATTACTAAAACCAATTGCTATATATTACGGGAAAAACATTTCATTAGAAGATAGGACACGACTTCATCATATAGCATCTGAAAAAGGAATTGACGAGTACGACATGTATATTGACTATGAATCCGATAAATACGAAATGTTGTACCGCAGATATTCATAAACAGAAACCCTTGAAGCATGATACAAATACATCAATAGCCCGCGATTGCTGGCTATTGTTGTATTTAGATGGGAAAATTTCATTTTGAGTACTTTTTATTTGACATTTCTCTTTATAGACGTTATCTTTGCTGAACAAAAATGCGTGTATACGCAATAATATTCAGTGAAATTATGGAAATAAAGCGTGATTTATACCTAAACAAACTCATTAGGAGTATGCACAACGGTATGATAAAGGTCGTAACCGGAATCCGTCGTTGTGGTAAATCGTATCTACTTTTCAACTTGTTTAGCGATTATCTAAAGGCTCAGGAAGTAGATGATGAGCACATAATAAAAGTTGATTTAGAAGACCGTCGTAACAAGAAGTTGCGAAACCCAGACGCTTTACTCGAATACATTGATGCCCGCATAACAAAAGAGGGTATGCATTATGTGATGCTTGATGAGGTGCAATGGGTGGATGAGTTTGAGGATGTACTGAATAGTTATCTTAAAATTCCCAATGTCGATGTATATGTAACGGGCAGTAACTCCAAATTCTTATCGAGTGATGTTATTACCGAATTTCGTGGTCGTGGTGATGAGATAAAAGTTGCACCTCTGTCGTTCAGTGAATTTTTCTCGGTCTTCAATGGCACTCGCGAGGAGGCAATGGAGGAGTATATGACCTTTGGCGGACTCCCGATGATTGCAACAATGCAGAGTAATGAGGAGAAGATGAAATATCTTCAGACACTCTTTAAGAAAACATACATTACCGATATATTGGATAGATACAAAATCAAGAATGAAGAGGAATTAGAGGAGCTCATCAATATTCTTTCATCGTCAATCGGAGGTCTTATCAATCCAAATAAGTTGGTGAATACCTTTAAATCGGTCAAGAATGTTTCTATATCTCCCAATACAATAAGTTTCTACCTTGAAATACTACAGGAGGTATTTATGGTTGAAAAGTCTATACGCTACGATATTAAAGGCAAGAAGTATATTGACACTCCTGCCAAATACTATTTCGCAGATTTAGGATTACGCAACGCCCGTATAAATTTCCGTCAGCATGAAGTTGCACATTTGATGGAAAATCTCATATACAATGAGCTTCGCACCCGTGGATTGATGGTGGATGTTGGTGTCGTAGTAGTAAACACCAAAGATGAGGAGGGCAAAAGCCAACGTAAACAATTGGAGGTTGATTTTGTATGCAACGAAGGTAGTAAACGATGTTACATACAATCAGCATTAAGGTTGCCTAATGAGGAAAAACGAGAACAGGAACTACGTTCGCTGACGCACATATCGGACAGCTTTCAGAAGTTTGTAATTACCGAAGACCCAATAAAACGATATCAAGACGAAAATGGCGTTGTGTTTATGAACATCTATGAGTTTCTGCTTGACAGAGATAGTTTGAAAGTATAAGATTAATTCATTCGGAGGGACTATCCATAATTTTGTGTAAATAGAGATTACAGGGTTCTGTTGATATGAACCCTGTAATCTCTATTATATAGTTTTTCTATTCATCCAGAGCCCCTCTCTCAATTCGGCAATTTAGATGAACATTTTTCGGTAATTCGGCATTAATTCATTCGGTAAAAAATATATCATAGCAATCAACCACCTCACCTCATTCCGAACAGTTTTTCTGCAAGGTATTCAAATCCTGCTTCACCAATTGAGGATGATACTGCTCCTACAAGCAATTCCGTTTCTAAACTATTCCTCATTTGTTTCAGATTCTCAAGATTCCAGTCATAACCTCTTTCGCGAATGTCGCATTCGAGCATTGGAATGAAGCCTTTCTTTACAAGCAAGTAACCATAGTTGGCAGATATCACCTTGTTGCAATTTATCAGTTGCTCGATATCCTTACTCTCAAGTTCGCAATTAATATATTCAATATCGTTCTTGAGTTTTGCTTGATAGCCTGTTACAGGATTTACTTTATTTATACACTTCCTTAGCGCTTTAATGCTAGCTTTAGCCTCTGCATTGATTTTGTTCTCTTCCATAATCTAATAATATAAATTTTGCAGCAAAGTAAATGTCAATTTGAAGTGATTCCAAGCAGTTCGTCACTATTTCGCAACTATTTTAGCAATACAACATATTTAAAATCACCATTTCCCCGATTTCCCGCAAATTTGGGAACATTTTTGTAGCTTAGGAAAGACCTAACACTAAACGATAAACAATTTGGGCGGGCCGCCCCCGCCACTACACAATAAACAATACATATTTATTTTAGCCCCTCACCGCTGCGCGGAGCTCACCCTTGATTACAAACAAGGGGAGCAGCTTTGGTGTTTTGCATTAAACAATTTGGGCGAACACATCGGTTTGCCCAAACACGTTAAACGACAAACATTACACATTTGTATGTACTTATGTCAAAATACAATAAAAGCCCATTGACAATGGGCGAAAATCTGTTTAAGAAGCTATTTTCTTATGAATTTCACTATGCAATCTATGCAAATGGGTTCTACCGAGAGTGTATCAATGAATACATTTGCCGGGTGCATATCTTCCAAGTTCAATCTATCGCCAATATAATTCACACCTTGTCCATCATGGTTATCACTAAAACCTTTTTGTGACACCATGTCATCAATTTCTTGTTTTGTTGCCAATCTTTTGCAGCAAATATACGGTTGTGTCAATATTGAACGAAATAGGCCGTCTGCATCACGAGTAAAACCGATTACATTCATTTGTGTCTCTGGGAAAAGCGCATTATGCAGAACTATTGACTCTAACGCCCTGCCCAAAGTAGCATAAATTGATGTACGTAGTTTTACAACTGAGGTATCTCCACCTTTGTAATAGACTTTTGCCTCGGCGCCTTTTGCGACCATCGGACCATACTCTGATTCTATATCCTGTTCAGCTGTAGCAAACCATAGACCTTTTGCTTCGGCCCATTGCTGAACTATTTTTTCCTGCAATTCATCTATTTCCCAGTTTGGTGGGTTTGTTTTGCCTGCTCCAGCATCTGAACCTGCCTCAAGGCTTGCTCGCGCGTAGTTGCATACGATGTACGCCCCGATGAGCGCCTCACCTGCGCAGCAGAGGCCCGCATGCTCTTGTTGATTGAATTGAATAATGTCTGTTTTTCCATCCAATATGTTGTTTATGTAGTTATCAATCAGCTGAAGGGTCTGTTCCGAAAAACCATTATTACCAATAGAAGCATATATGATGTCTAAAGTAATACCATTATTATCTTTAATTTGGTCGGTCATAAGTACAATCTATCGGTTCTATTTTTCATTTGGTTTACACATTGTAAAAATAGCAAGATTATACAATAAAACAAAACTATTCAAACTATTTCTTCACATTTTAAAGGATTTGAAGATTACGCGAAAAATCTCATCGCCATTATAGGTGCATAAAACCACCGCGAATAAAGGGCAGACACAACCAAGTTTT
Source organism: Bacteroidales bacterium (assembly GCA_015060965.1). Taxonomy (GTDB): domain Bacteria; phylum Bacteroidota; class Bacteroidia; order Bacteroidales; family Bacteroidaceae; genus HGM04593. The sequence goes on from SUXN01000006.1 coordinate 78,125, forward strand.
CACTTTTCAGCTTTGACAACGCCGTCCTCTCGCAACCCGCAGGGCGCGACCTTGCCGCGTTGACTGCGTATCGGGATAACAATGTGCGAGGCTAAAGGAGAGAGATTCTTCACGATGTTCAGAATGACAAACACGCAGAAAAGTTACATTTTAGCCCCTCACCGCTGCGCGGAGCTCACCCTTGATTACAAACAAGGGGAGCAGCTTTGGTGTTTTGCATTAAACGCTAAAAGTTCGGGCGGGCCGACCACGCCCCTACACAATAAACATAATACATATTTATTTTAGCCCCTCACCGCTGCGCGGAGGGCCCTTCGGGACTCCTTTGTAAAGCTAAAGCTTCAGTCGTCGCAAACATTGCTCGTTCGCAATGGCACCTTGATTACAAACAAGGGGAGCAGCTTTGGTGTTTTGCATTAAACAATTCGGGCGAACATGTGTGTTCGCCCGAATATGCTACACATTAATTATTATTCAAATGCTATGCAGTCTTGTCCATTTCCATGATGAATTCGTCGGCTATGTACATATCGCCATAGAGATAAAGGCCTGTTGACTTGTCGTGCAGGTTTGCACATGTTTTGCTCGAATAGAACATCTTTAATGCCTTTACAACATCAATATCCAACATTTTTGCCAAGATTACAGAAATGGCACCTATGCGGTTACTCATAATGATTTCCTGAATAACCGGAGACTTCATGGGGTTGTCACAATTCTTCTGTTCCATCATATATGAGGTATTTGTCTACTATATCTTGATTGAGAATACACATCTGGTTATTGGGACGGTGTTTGGAGAGTTCTCGTAAGGCTGTACTCAACTCCATCAATCCTGCCATGTAAAGATTTATGGTATCGATGACACGGTCGTTGGCAACACCGCCTTCTACATAGTCGTACTGTTTTGCAATATTCTGCCCGGAACGGTTCGCTATAATGAATTCAAGCCATTGTACATCGTATGCATCGAATATCTTGCAATGCATCTCTTTTATTACGGCATCGCGATCAAGTCTGTAACGGTTAAGGACAGCCGGCTTATTACGACTCCTTGACATATTCTTGGCCCATTTCTCTGCTTGGTCGCGAAAATCTGTCACATAAAAGCCTTGCCCGAAATCCAGGTTCTTGCGCCCGAGTCTACAGTCCGGCTTATCTACTATCTCTGTTCCTCCGTGATATACTATTATCTCGTTCATAGTTTCTTCTCCCAATTATCAAGACATTCCACCAATCTCTGTGCCAACACCTCGCGGCTCTCGCTATGCAGGGGGTCATAGTTAGGTATAATATAGTTGTCAATCATCCCAACCCGTTCCATGCGTTGGAATATCTCTTTATAATCGGCATTCAAGAACCTGGCTGTTGTTTCAATACATGTTGCAACAAAAGCCATCAATATCTGTTCTTTTGAAATTGTCCGCAGTTCTTCCATATATCAACGAATTATGAAACAAACCGATTCTTGCACAGTTCACAATATTTGCGGTTTACCGCAAAGATACATACAAACGAGCGAGAAATATGAAGTTTACTTCAATATTTTTCAAAGCGAGTGCAGAAAATCTTCAAGGTTTACCTCAAAGATAAATAATATAACAATACTATTCAAACTATTTCTTAACATTTTAAAGGATTTGAAGATTACGCGAAAAATCTCATCGCCATTATAGGTGCATAAAACCACCGCGAATAAAAAGCAGATACGACCAAGTTTTCACTTTTCAGCTTTGACAACGCCGTCTTATCGCATCCCGCAGGGCGTCGACCTTGCCGCGCTGACTGCGTATCGGTATAACAATGTGCGAGGCTAAAGGAGAGAGATTCTTCACGATGTTCAGAATGACAAACACGCTGAAAAGTTACATTTTAGCCCCTCACCGCTGCGCGGAGCTCACCCTTGATTACAAACAAGGGGAGCAGTTTTTTTGTTTGTTTGCCGCCATTTTATAAGGTCTTTAGGGTCCTTAAAGTCCTTAGGGTCTTTAGTGGGCGCTACACCTAAACGACAAACATCACACATTTTTAGCCCCTCACCGCTGCGCGGAGGGCCCTTCGGGACTCCTTTGTAAAGCTAAAGCTTCAGTCGTCGCAAACATTGCTCGTTCGCAATGGCCAC
>SUXN01000067.1 GCA_015060965.1 Bacteroidales bacterium
ATTTCTCGCATTAAGCGTATGAAATAGCAGATGCTCGTTTTATTCCGTCTCAAACCCCTCACCGCCTTGTAAATAGAAAGAGCTACAGCCCGGCCTTTAGAGAGGGGCATATCAACTAACAAATAATCAAAAACATTGTGTATTTTCAAAATACACCTCGATACTCTGCGAAAGTTGAAAAAAAAATACGGTTTTCGCAGAGTATCGCCTATATATCCTCTCTGTTTTGCACTCCTTAAAAACCTTAGAAAAGTAGAACAACGCCAAACCTCTTAGCGATGCTCAAATGTGCCCTGCCCAAGGAGGGAATGGAGTTTAATAAAGTGTAAAAACATCGCAATAACATAGGAGTTGTCCATCGATGCAAATATCTACTGCGATGGTGTCTCTTGAGCTATGCGAACCAACGGTCGACGCCGCGGCGTCAGCCTTAGCATTAAGCAGGAGGGGCCAAAGTCAAGGATCTCTCAGCGGACTCTGCCAGCGACTTTGCGAGATGTTTCACTTCGTTCAACATGACACGATGCGTTTTGGACAACATCTATATTATTACCAAAAACATTGTGAGAATTTTGTTGTTTTGAAGGAATAGAGTTATATTTGCAAATGACAATATATTATCATTATCAACAATCAATGCTTGCATATGAATAATATCTTATCAGTTTTAGAGAATTACACTCTTGAAAATGCGGATGACATCTCCATGAAGCTGGCTACGGATTTTCGTACGCGTCGTATTGAAAAGAATATGACACGCGAAATGGTGGCGGAAAGATCGGGCGTGGCGGTAAGTAACATCATACGCTTTGAACAAAAAGGGCTTATCTCACTCAAGAATCTTATTGGCATAGCAATGGCAATGGAATATACCTCGGAGATAAAGAACATATTTGACCAGCCTAAATACTCTACAATGGAGGAGCTCACGCAAATACGCAAGAACTCGGGGAAAAAGAAAGTTCATAAATTAAAACATCTTCAATGAGGAACATCGATAAACTGACAGTAAGATTCAAAGGGTTGGAGGTCGGGACATTGTCTCTGACTCCCGACAACAGATTGTGTGCATTCGAATACAGCAGGGCATGGCTTGCCGAAGGCTTTAGCATATCACCGCTTGAACTGCCCTTGAAGCCAGGTCTGTTCATCGCAAAGGCCGAGCCGTTCTATGGCAACTTCGGTATCTTTGAAGACAGCTTACCCGATGGCTACGGACGTTATCTGTTGCACAAGGCCCTGCTCAGAGAGGGTGTTGACGACAGAAGCCTTTCGGCGCTGGATAAGTTAAGTATCATTGGCAATGGCGGCATGGGAGCACTCACATACGAACCTGCGACAGCACTATTCAAGGAGAATGACACCCTTGACTTCGACCTGTTGCAGGAGAAGGCCTTTGAGGTGCTGAAAGAACAGCAGGATAATGATGCCGGCTTTCTTCTATACAACAGCGGCAACAGCGGCGGTTGCCGTCCGAAAGCGATATACAGTGACGAAGAGGGGCATTGGCTGGTGAAGTTCCGACACACATACGATCCACAGGGCATGGGTTTGCAAGAGTATCATTACAATGAGATAGCCCGTAAATGCGGTATAGATGTACCCGACTTCAAGCTGACCAACGGCAAGTATTTTACCACCCGACGCTTTGATATCACAACAGCGGGAGAACGCATCCATATGGCGACAGCCGGAGGGCTGCTGGGCATATCACTGTCAGCTCCCGTGCTTGATTACAGCAACCTGTTGGCACTTACAGGATATATCACACAACGCCCTTCCGATGTTGAAGAGATGTACAGGCGCATGGTCTTCAATTACCTGACCGACAACAAAGACGACCATTGCAAGAACTTCAGCTATACCATACACAAGAACGATGGCGGCAAGTGGTACTGGCATCTTGCGCCGGCATATGACCTGACCCATTGCACCGAAGGATACAACGGGCAGCATGCAACATCGGTAAATGGCACCGGCAAGCCAACCTTGCAGGATTTCATATCAGTCGGAACTAAGATAAAGATACCTGAAAAGCGGTGTCGCGAGATATTCCAAAATGTGTATGACAACTGCGCAGACCTACTGTGCTATCGGTTGTAAAAACTTAACCTACAGTCTTGACGATTTCCACTTTCATCCCCAAGGCCTCAATAATACGGTAGAACATGCCGGCTCCAGGCTCTATAATACCTTTCTCTACTTTTGATATATAAGATTTGTCTGTTCCGACCCTCCGGGCCAACGTCTCTTGGGTTATCTTGGCATCCTTCCGGGTATCGTGAATCAATTGTCCGACACAATAGGCGTAAGCCTCTTTCCTGAAGTTCTCCCTTTCGGGTGTCCCAACAGCTCCGTAAAGGTTGTCAAGAACCTCATCCATACTGTTGACATTAATTGCTTTCATAATACTCGTTTTTAAGTTTTAACGCCTTATCAATCTCGTTGTTCGGCGTCTTTTGTGTCTTTTTTTGGAAACCATTGAACAGCATAATGATATTCCCATCGTCAAAAATGAAGAATGCTCTGTAGATGTTCCCTTTGTGGTTTACTCTCAGTTCGTAGACGCCCTCTCGAATATGCTTCACAAAGTTCTGGCTTACACGCTCCTGAGTCTTGAGCATATCAAGAACGTATGCGACCTTTCTCTTTGCTTCACACTCTAAAGAGTTAAAGAAATCAATAAAGTATCTTTTATAATACAATATCCGCCTTTCTTCCCTCATAGTGCAAATGTAATTAATGTTGTAATATCTTACAACTTATTTGACAAAAAAACTAATATCAAGCACAATTACCGGTGTTTTACAGCACAAAGAAAAGCCCCAGACATGCGTTTGCAAAACTCTTGATCAGAAACACCATTCTTTTTTAACGCGAATTAACGAATTGAGCATAAAAAAACCTCTCCGCACTGACAGCAATGTCAATGCGGAGAGGTAAAGTATTTATCTCTACAGTTTAGCGTTTCTCGGGAGCAGCGAACTTATAGTCGTCGCTGTTGTCGGAGTTGATTTCCTCTGTTGCTACGGTAATACTCAAGCCATTGGCAGAAGGGGTTTTTGTCGTATCAAACTTGTTGTTTGCCAGAATGATACGTGGAATATAGTAACCGGCAGCGTCATCAGCTGTTGCAGACACACGGTCCATCATAACAATACCGGTACCCTTTGTTCCATCAAGTTCTCCGTTTGCTTGCAATGTCAGCAGGTGAGTATAGAACAGGTTGTTGATCCAATGGGCATAGTCACCAATATTGCCTTTATAGCCACCGGTAATTAAATATGGTCCCCATGCAGTTCCAAGCCAACCCGCATTTGGAGCGCCACTACTACTATTATCCAAACTGGAAACAACACTTCTATACTTATCGTCAATACAGTAATTACCGTCACTTCTTTGGAATGTTGCACGCGGCATATATGATTGAGGAATGTCTCCGTCAATAAAATATCCACAAAGATTATTGATGTACAGGCTATGATTTCCTGTCTTATCCATTGCCATATCCAATGCAGCAACTACATCCTCCCATTTTTGGTCTGACGACGGGGCCCAATTATACCAATATTCATTATCGCTAGACGATTTTCCTTTGGCAGGTAAAGCCTTTATACCATATTGCTGCTGTAATGCTGGGGTTGGCATTACACGACGCCAATCCTGAATATATGCCGTCTCTCTAGCAGTATCCCAATTGACATCGGACTCTCTAACAAGTTTGTACACAAAACTATTTGTAGGCTCAACAAACTTGGGGGCGTTATCTCCTGCAACCGAAGCTTCATCGCTACCATAAACATATCCTCTATTGAGACTGCCTGTTGTTGGAAGCGTCAGTGTTGTATTAGATACTGCGAGTACTCCATAACCACGCATATACCAGTTGTCGGCATGATCACCCCAGCCTAAGGCACTAACGTATGGAGTCTTTGTAGAGCTATACATCTCTTGTACACTAGCCCACATACTACTTTTGTATCCATCCGCAAAACCTGTATACCAACCGCCATCAATACCTATTGATGTTCCTCTTGGTATCATAAATACGTTGCCACGTGCTGCAGAAACAGACAAATCTGCACTAAGCTCTCCTTTACTTAAGCCTTCAGGTAGGGTATAATCGTTCCACCATTTATGGAAACGGCCACCAAATCCTGTTTGTATTCCATCAAGTAAGTGCCACGCATCATCACCAGAATTTCTATCCCATGAGCTTTTCAACGTTTCTTGATATGTAACAACAATCACAGCGAATTCCTGTGGATGATTTTCCAAGCAAGAAACAACTTCACCAACAGCGTCATCAAGAGTCTTGTCTGTATCAACAAGGTTACAACGCACGGTAACACCTCCAAGGCTTGTATTGTCACTAGGTCTATCCACTCCGAACTCAAAGCAGCGTATACCCTGCTCCCAAAGGTCGGCAATACTCAATGACTGCTGT
>SUXN01000007.1 GCA_015060965.1 Bacteroidales bacterium
GAAAAGAAACTTTTATAGACTGATTCGAGTCACCATTAAAGCTACACTCGTATCCTATTAGGCTTTGAGCAAGCAAAAGTAAGAACAAAAGACGCATCACCCAATCTCTGGATGGTGCGTCTTCATTTAGAGAGTACATCAAGTGTGTCACTTGCGTTTTTGTTTTTGCTTCTGCTGCAACATCTGCTCGTGCTTTGAACGGATGTGGTCGTTCAGTTGCTCAATCTTCTCTCGGTTGAACTTGGTGTCCTCAAAGAGAATATCCACCTCGTTGAAGCGATTGACGGCAGCCGTGTCGCCAGCGACATACGACCAGTTTCTTACAGTGACATACTTGACGCGATCATGATGCAAAGTACCGTTCTCACTTGCCAGAAGGACGATGAGACAGAACTCCAGCACCATCACAAGGAATGCGATCAAGAAACAGAATCTGCGGAAGTACTTCGACAGCCAGAGATACGAGAAAGCATACATTGGCCAGTGCCACAAGAGATAAGCTAGACATGCCCATGAAGGGAATGGTGGTCTCTTGGGAGCCTTGATACCCTGCACGTTCTCGACTCTGCCGATGATAGTCTCCAGACGTACACAAGTGTTTGCATTCTGCTTGACATATTCCTTGACCTCCTTCTGAACTCTATCAATTGCACCCTCATGCCTCTTGTACATGTTGTAATCCCTCTGGATTTGTAATGACCTTGTAGACCCTAAAGCCCCCGAAGCAGCCACGCGCAATAAAAAACATTCCCTCTTGCATAACAAAAGGGAATGCTTATAACAGATTGAAAGCCTTGTATAACGCAGGAATCTGCATTAAGGCCATTCACATTATTCTTCCTGATCAAGGTAATAAAGATCGCCCTCCATAATCTGCTCAATACGCATCTGAAGCTCCTCAACTTCCTGGTCAAGTGACACGGCGCGACCCTCTGGCTCTATGAGAATTATCCTCGGAGCCTTATCGACACCGAAAAGCTTTGCTGCAGGCGAGTCTGCACCCATACCATCACAAGCATTCAGCCAGCCCTCAACATTGGTGCCGTTGCTCTCTACAGCAGCCTTCCATGCCGCCGCATCGTTCTCAAGGGCAAAGCAGAGGAATACAAATTCATCATTATCCTTTATTACATTGTATACATTCTTCAACTCGGCAAGAACCGCAGCGGACTTCTCACAACCGTTTGCCCAGAAGCTTAGTACAACATATTTGCCACGGAGGTCGTTCAGGTGCTTCTTCTCACCACCGAGCATCGGCAATGTGATATCGGGGACCTCATTGCCCACCTTGAGGGCGCTTGCAAGTACCTTATTACGCAAAGAGAGATAATAAGGATGATCATACAAAGTTGCAGATACAGACTTGAGCATCTGATCGGCATAGGACGGTGTAAGCTGTTGCAACAGGTAACGCTCTATCTCAAGCGGTGTCATCGGTGACGCATTATGGTCAATGAGGAATCTTATTCTCTGCGAAAGAGATTTGATAGCCTCTTTTGATCTCGCGCTCTCATCGGCACATTTCTCTGCGGCACTGACACCCTCTCCAATTATCTTCTTGTATTCGGAATAGGTATCATTGGTTGGTGTGCCGGCAATTATTGTCGCGCAAGGGGTTGCTGCCGATGCTGTGTTTACGGCAACCTCGCCCGGCTCTACAAAGACCTCTATACCCTCTCCTTCGCCGAAGCCCGTTATAACATACATTAGCACGGGCTCATCCTGCGCAAGCTCACGTTTAAATGTGTACTTGCCCTTCTTCACTTTTGCCTCGGCAACGGTCTCTGCCAGACCGTACTCATTGGTACGTGTAAGATACACCTTCTTCACCTTCTTGCCGTCGGCAGTCTTAACGTCGTCTATGACACCGTTGATGACGCATGTTCCCTGTGCGCTCACTGCAATGCAGAAAGCAACTGATAATATTGTAGTCAATAATCTTTTCATGGCTCTACTCTTTTATTTGTTTGCACCATCAACGATGGCTTTCAGTTTCTTCACCATCTCCTCACCTCTCAGGTTGAACTCCACGACATTACCGTCGGGGCCGACAAGTGCTGTAAAGGGGACACCCGTCACGCCAAAAAGCTTGATACCCTCACTGTTCCAGCCCTTGAGAGTTGATATGTGTATCCAATTCTTGTGCACGAGCCCATTGCTCTCGATACAACCTGTCCAGGCATCCATATCATTGTCGATAGAGTAGCTCAGCACAACAAGATTATCGCTGTTCTCGGAATATGCAAGTGCCTCTTTAAGATAAGGGATCTCGCGGCGGCATGGCGCGCACCAGCTTGCCCAGAAATCAATGAACACATACTTACCTTTGAAATCGGACAGAGCAAGTTCCTTGCCCTGTGGAGTACGGCCTACAATGTCAGGAGCGGCAGAGCCCTCCTTGAGGTTAGCCGAGCGTATATCGTTTACAAGTTCACGGTACATTGCCTGCTTGTGGAGTTCCTGTGGCATAGCATCCAGGAAGCCCTGGATAACATTGGAATTGAATGTTGGTACCATAGCATACTTTATCACATACAAAGTTACAGGTGACTCAATATTATCATAGACAAAGTCCATGATTGCCACCTTGAAGTGCATGTTGTTCACATAGAATGTAGGCGAGGTAAACTCCATTTCCAGATCTTGATTGCCCTGTATCTCCTTGGGGATATTTGCAAGCACCTCCTTCATTCGCACTTTGCTCTCCTGAATACACTTGTTGTTGAGGTCAAGGTACTCCTGATATTTCTCGTTGCTGGGGCTGCCGCCAATCTTTGCGGCTACCGGATATGCTGCATCGAACGGGAACACCTTTATTTCGCCTTCCTCAAGGAACAACGGTATACTACCGTTGTCAAAACCGGTAATGTTGCACAGTTCAATCATTTCAGGAGCCTCTCCCTCAAACACAAACTTTCCGTCAACCACTGGAGCAGTGGCAACCTCCACCTGCACACCGTCAATTGTACGCTGCAGCTTGACCTCATTCACCGTCTCATCGCTGTAGCATAACTTGTTGCTTGTCATTTCGCCTTTGATGACGAATTTTCTCTCTTGCGCAGTGGTGACAGTCGCTACGAACACCAGAGCAAATAGTAATAACTTTTTCATTGTTTATGTCTTTTATTTCAGGTTCTCCTCCAGAAAAGCCTTGAGCCGCTCACCACGGAGACCTGTTGCCATTATATTATTGTACTCATCAAGTATAAAGAGTGACGGCACACCGCTGATGCTGTAGAGCGATATTGTCTCGCACTGCCAGCCGTTGAGCGACGACACGTTCACCCATGTGAGACCGTCCTTCTCTATGGCTGCTTCCCAAGCATCCTTGTCAGTGTCAAGCGACACGCCTATAATCTCAAGCCCTTTGGGATGGAACTCCTCATAAAGTTTCTTCAGGTGAGGGTTATTCAGGCGGCAGGGACCGCACCAGCTTGCCCAGAAGTCAATAATCTTTATCTTGCCCTTGACGCTGCTCATTGTCACGGGGTTGCCTTTTGTATCGGGCAAAGTGAAATCGGGAGCCTTTGCGCCCTGGTCGGTCTTTGCAAGGCGGTCGATACGCTCCTTTATCATGCGGCCGTACTGTGTCGACCTGGCACCATCACCCAGCGCGCCATACATGCTCCTTGTCTCCTTGAGACCGGCATCACGCATTACAATGTTCGAATAGACAGTGTATGATGATATCAGGTTATCGTTGCTCGCGAGGAACCTGTTTGTAGCATCGCGCAGCAGTTCCTTCTCACGACGCAAGCTGTCGTTAACAAGGCTTGCGCTACGGTACTTCTTTGCTGCACGCAACGAGTCGTAACGCACCTGCATGCCATCTACCACAGTACGCAGAGAGTCGGACATCCTCATGTGCGCATTGTAGCTGTCATTGAGCTTGCCGCCATTTATAAAGAAGTCTGTGCCCTCGCTCAGACAAGCCTTGTATGCCGCACCGGGCTCGGCAAACAGCATAAAGCCGCCCGAGAAGCCATCAACCACAAGCTGGGCAACCAAAGGCTCCGTTGCAGTAGCCTTGAGCTCAAACTTACCCTTCTTGAAGTCACAAAAGCCTAAAGTATCGGTAACCTCCTCCGAAGCACGCGCAAGCAGATAGAGACGGCCTTTCTTTATGCCCACAATCTTTCCTTTTATTGTTATGTCCCCGGTCTGTGCAACCGAGCACAATGCACTGCACATCACAAGCAATGCCGACAAAATAATCTTTTTCATAATTATTCTAAAAGTAAATGAGATATCAAATCACATCATGCTGTCATCCCGAGCAGATTCTTCGCGCTGTTCAGGATGACAAGTAGATATGGTTTCTCAATATGTCATCTTGTATATGTAATCGTTCACAAACTGTATGTCCTTGATTTCACCCCACATGTTACCCTCGTTGTCACGATCGTATAGCTTCGGCCCATAACTGCTGTCAACATCGGCAGCAGTATTGAACTTGATTTCTGCGATAGCACCGTTCGTACCGTTGAACAATACGATGTTCAAATGCAGACCGAGATCAGCGCTGAAAGCAGAGCTTTCCTCGGTACGGAACTTGATTTTTGTGATATCATAGCCCTCCGGAGCCTCATAGACAACAAACTTGTCGCCGTTGGATACATTGTAGCGGTACACCGCATTGCCCTCGACAAAGAAGAGGTTCGTTGTGGTGAACCATGAGTTGTATGTGATTGTCGACATATCTGTCGGAGTAAGGCCGGTGAGCCTCTTCTCGCTCAGGACAGTATATGCCGAGAGTTTCTCGCTCTCACTGCCGTCGCCGCTGCGCGCCGGAGCCACCTTGCTGCCGTCGCCGATGTTCTGCATCAGCAGCTCATAGCGGTAGTAGTTGCCTGTGGCCTCATCCTTGAAGATGAAGTAGGCATTCTGCTGGTCGTAGCTGTCGCGGTAGTTAATGTAGCCCATCACAGCCGTCATACCCTCGGGCGAGTGCTGAAGGGCATCGAACCTGACGTTGGCATCGAGCAGCGGGCTCATTGAGATATAAGAAGGTCTTATAGAACCGGCCTCATACATGGCAAAGCCGGGGTCTTGTTTTGCGGCATAGAGGAAACGGTCGTTCTTCGCATCCCACATGAGGAAACGGTTGTGTGTTATTGTAGCTGCCGTTATCTCGTAGTCACTCTCATGTGGCAGGTCGGGGTTGTTCTCGCAGCCGAAGCCGGGCTTGTAGAGAGCATGCACATAGTTGCCCACATACACCTCGCCGTTCTCGGAGAGCACCACCTTGCACATGGTGTAGTTCGACGGGTCGCCCGTCTGCACAGTCCTCTTGTAAGAGAAATTCTCGCTCTCGGGCTTGAAAATCTGCGGAGCGGTGAATTTCACCCTCATCCCGTGCGGGTCGTACGCCCTTGTCTCGCCGTTGCTGCCGTAGAGTGTCAGCGCGCTGGTGACACCGATATTGGCGAAATCCTCGGGAATGTCCATATAGGTAGTGTAACCGAATCCCGTGGCATTCTCATAATGGTTGTTGTCCCTTGTCACGGACTTCACGTCGGTGTATATCTTTGTCTCGTTGCCGATGACCTCAATGTTACCTATCTTGCGGTCACCCTCCTGGCCGTGCATCACAAAGAGGCTGTTCTTGAACACCGGGCGTGTGTTTATCTTGAACGAAGAGTAATGCGAGAGGTCTGTGGTGCGGTCATAAATCTGCAGGAACACATCGTACGACATTGCCTTGCCCACAGGGAGGTCAAACTCAAGGAATCCCCTTGACAGGATTGTATCCTTGACGTTCTTGCCCTCTTCATTAATGTACGACCTACACCAGTAGAAGTCGAGGTTCTCAAGGTCCTTTGCCAGCGACTGCTCCACGATGGCATCGACACGGCGTGTCCTGCTGCTCTCCTCGAGAGCCTGCTGCACCTCAATCACATTGCCCTCGACAGCCTGCACTATTGACGGAGAGAACGTAACGGACTTGATCTCGTTCATCGTGCCGAGAGAATAGTCATAGTTACCCTTATCCTCGTAACAGCCTGCCAGCACAAGGGCAAACAGTATAAGTGATGATATCTTTTTCATAATATTTCCTTTCGATAGTTAATTATAGTTCAACCTCGGGAATGTCGAAGCGACGTGAAGCCGGACGCTTGTCGTTTGCGGCCTTTATGATGCGGTAGCACTCCTTCAGACGCTCCTCGCCGCTGAGCTGCTTGGTGCCGAACGGTGAGTTGTCCCACGCGAAGGTGTTGTTCGCCGCATCGTACACGAACGGGAACAAAGACTCGGCAACAAAATCCGCGGCACCGTCCTCCTTAAGCATTGTCTTGAGCATGAACTGGTACTTGTCGTCCTTGTACTCGCCGAAATACTTCTTTACGATGGCGCCTGCACCCAGCTCCTTGGAATCCTCCCACCAGAAAGGAATTCTCACGGTGTAGTTCACATTATTCTTGAACTCTACCCAGAAGAGGTCCCTGTACTGCGACAGCGGAGTACCTGTCAATGCGTAATCATAGTACTGGTTAAGCATGAAGAGGACATCGTCCTTGTGGAAATTGTCGGCCTCCTCTTCCATTTTCTGCACGGCGGCATCACTTGCGAACAGTGCGGCAATATCCCTTGTGTTCGAGCCACCCAACATTGTGGTGAAACGGCAGAACTTGCCGGCCCTGAAGGCACCCAGCTGTTCCTCGTATCCGCTCCAGAAGTAAGGCTCGTTGTATGCAGGATACTCAGTCTCCTTGAGGATTGGCAGGTCTACTGCGATAGGCTCCTCGGGCTCGCTTGCGAGCAACGCGTTGACAGCGCTCACGTTGAGGGCCACAATCGCATCGAACACATGCATTCCCATCTCATAGTCGAAGAGGCTTGTGTAGAACAGGTTGTCACCTGTGTGGTTGGCAAGGAAAATCTGCTTCTCCTTGCTCCACTCGCCCAGGTAAGTGAGGATATGGCTGTACCACACTGCAGGCTGTTCGTATGACTCGGTCACATAGAGGTTAATCTCGTTCTTGCCGCTTATGCCTGTACCCAGGTCACCGCTGCCGTCGAGATATATGCACACGGCATACATCTGGTCCTCAACTGCAGGGCGCTTCACCTTGACAACAATCTCCTTCTCATACTCCTTGCCCGAGAAGACCACCTCGTCAATGGCAACGTCGGCAAGCTCATAGCCCTCGATGTCCTTTGTCTTTACCGCGAGTGTGCGCTCACCGTCCATGAGGTAACCAAGCAGCTTCACTTTCAGCGCCACCTCAACGGTGTCAGGGTTACCCACCACATGCTCACCGAAGTTGAGCGTGCGGTCAAAGTCGGCCGCATACTCATAGTCGAAGTAAGCACCGTTGGCACCCTTGTCAAAGAGGTCGGGCTCAATTTTCTCACAGGCTGTAAATGCGAGTGTAAGGCACAACAGCCCAATTATATAATGGATACTCTTTTTCATATTCTATATAATAGTCTAATTCTTATCCTCTTGGTATTATCTCCCCGGCAGGGTCAGTCGGTTCCTCCTCGACCTCCTTGTCGTCCTGCGCCCAGCCATACTCGACCTCGGCATCAGGCAACGGGAATATGAAGTTCTCCTGTGCGAGTGTCACCTCGGGGCAGTGTGCAAGTGTGCCTGTAATGCCGTGCGCCTTGAGGAACCAGAAGTACTGTCCCTCGCCGTAGAACTCCTTGCGGTACTCCTTGTTGAGGGCCGCCACGCGCTGTTCGTCGGTGTCACAGGCAACATCCTTTGCCTTTGAGATACCTCTCTTGTTCCTCACCTGGTTTATGTACTCCGCGGCATCTTCGCCCTGCCCGCACGCCTCACAGGCAATGTAATACATCTCGGGCAGGCGGATAAGAGGGATAACCTCATTGTCATTGTCGATATATTTGAGCGACATTGCGCACTGCAGCTCGTTGTTGCGGTAGAATGCGGTACCCTTGGCACGCATATCCTCGCTCTCGCTGCCCACAGTCTCAAAGATTGCGTTCAGGGTAGAGAGGTTGAGATAATACTTTGTGGTCATCTTGTCACCAACAGCGAAATAATCGGAGAGGTTATCCTTGAGCTCATGCATATTGATGCCGAAGATGACCTCCTTTGAAAGGACTGGGTCATTGTCGTTGCCGCTCTGCAGGGCAAGGCCACACTCCTCTATCACCTTGCGGGCATGCATTGCCGCGCTGTCCTTGATGCCAGCGTAGTTGTACACACGCGCCAGCATCGCGTTCACAGCATGGTAGTTCATGCGCAGATGCCTCTTCTCGAGGTCTTTGGCAAGGTCAATGTCCTTCTCATAGCTCAGGCACTCCCTTGCCTCCTTGAGGTCCTTGATGATATTGTCCACAATCTCTTTTGCCGGCAACAGAGGCTGCTTCGTGTGGTCGGCGACAAGGCGGTAAGGGATGCACTTGACATCCTTTGCAGCCTCGTCGGCAGCATAGTTTGCAGGCCCCCAGCCGCGCAACAGGTCGAAGTGCAGGAAGGCACGCAAGGCGAGAGCCTCGCCGCGTATCATGCGGCGTGTCAGTGAGTCGGTGAGCACAATCTCGCCGTTGATGTCCCACCACTCCAGCAGATTGTTAGCGTTGGCGATAGTGTGGTACTGCGAGCGCCACAGGTTCGCCAGCACACCCTTGGTGTTGTAGGCACCGCTTGTCTCGCGGTCATATATGTAGACAGTGCTGCGGTTTGTTGTTCCGTCGGGAAGCTTGTCGTACATCTGCGCAAGCTGCTCCATGAGACCGAAGCTCAGGTTCTTGCCGTATGTATCCTCCTCGGTCATCACAATATACAGACCCGCAAGAGCACTCTTGTAACCGTTCTCCGTGGTGAACAGTTCCTTTGCCGGGACATCGGTGTTGGGGCTTACATCCAACCAGTCGTCGCACGAAGCAAGAGAGAACATGCCCACAAGCCCGGCAATAAGTATATAAATGGTCTTTTTCATATTTCTTTTCGTTTATCGGAACATTATTGACAGTGATAGTGTGTATGAACGTGCAAACGGGTAATCGAGGCCTCGCTCCATTCTGATGGGCGAGATACGCGCGATGTCGTTTGTGGTGAAGTTCAAGGCAAGCACATCCACATTGGCCTGACGCAGGAACTTGAAGTTCTCGCCGCTGAACCTGTAACCGAAATTGAGTGACGCGAACCTTATTTCGTTGTCGTCCATGATGAAACGCGTACTTGCAGGAGTATTGGCACCAGTGGGGCTGAAACCTACATAAGGCTTAACGTCACCGGGCTTTTCCCAACGTCCCTGACCGGCACGCTTGTCGAGGTTATATGCCACATTCTGGTTCTCAATCTTGTCTACGAGTGTCTGGTTGTACACCACTCCACCATACTTGTAAGTAAAGCCGAGTGAGCATGAGAAATCCTTCCAGTTGATGTTTGTTGAGAGGGTACCGCTTATCTTGGGGTTGGTATCACCCACAGGCACCTTGTCGTTGGCATTCCACACGAATGTCTTCGTTCCGTCGCGTTTCAGGTACACCTCCTTACCTGTCACAGGGTCAACGCCCAACGAGCGCACCACATAGAGTGTTGTGGTTGACTCGCCCTCGCGGTACTGCGGCAGAGGCGCATCGGCCGACTTCATCTGCTCCTCGTTAACCTTCTTCAGGTAATCGGAGAGCTTGCGTATCTTGTTCTGGTTGCGGTTGGCATTGGCATTGATGGTCCAGAAGAACTGACGGCGCAAATCCTGCACTGCAATGATGTTCAACGAAGCATCGAAGCCCCTGTTCTGCAACTCACCCGCGTTCATCACCATGGTGGTGAAGCCCGTTGACGGAGCAAGGTCGTAGCTTGTAAGCAGCTCCTTGGTGATATTGTTATAATAGTTGAACGACACGTTCACGCGGTTCTTCCAGAAGCCGAAGTCAACGGAGAGGCTGGTGTTGTGGGTCTTTGCCCAGCCCAGCTCAGTGTTGTTGAGGCCGCTGAGGAGCGCTCCCAGCACAGGGAACGAGCCGTAAGGACGCATGGTGTTCGAGAATGTATAGTACTCGATGGCATCGGACGGGCTGAAGTTCTGCTCACCTGTCACACCGTAGCTTGCACGGAAGACGAGGTTCGACAGATAGCCCTTGAGCCAACGCTCGTTATGGGCATTCCAACGTCCGCCGACAGACCAGAACGGCACGAGGTCGTGATTTGCATAGCGTGACGAAGCCTCACCGCTGATGTTGAAGTCAACAGAATAGCGGTTGTCGTAGCTGTAAGAGAACTGGCCGATAAGACCCACCGAACGTGAGATATTCTCGTTACCGATGTTGCTCATGTTGGTCTCCATCTTGTTACCGAAGATGAAGTCATCCATGTGCGGGTCGGGGTAGCCGGTAGCCGACAGGTTAACATACTCGTTCCTGTCCTCGCTTATTGTCCAGTTACCGAAGATACTGAACAGGTGCTTCTTTATTACAAGGTTGTAGTTGATACCCAGGTTGCTTGACCATGAGGACATGTTACCGGTACTCTTGAAATAGCTGCCCTTGCGTGTGAGGTCATCCTCGAGCTCAAAGCTTGTGTGGTCGGCAGGGAGGAACTTGTCTGTTCCGGCCATACCTCTTGAATATGAGAACTGCTCTGTTATGCGCAGGTTCTTCAGCAACATATACTCAAGGCCGATGCTTGTCGTCACATTGAGGCTGTTGGTGAGGTCCTTTATACCCACGGTAGCATCGTAGAGCGGGTTGGTGATGATTGTGCTCTGGCCGCTGACGGTGTTGTTGTCGAGCACCTTCTGCTGCTTGCCGTTGGCATCGGTAGGTATATAATAAGGATTGAGCCTTGTATACTGCGAGAATGAGCCGTATGGCGAGTTCTTGCTGTCCGACTCGGAGACGCTCACATTGGCACGCATGGTGAACTTGTCCTTCATATATGTCATGTTGAAGTTCACGCCCTTTGTCTGGTTCTCCGACTCCTTCATGACACCCGGCTGCATTGCCGCGTTCACGTCGAGGCTGTAACGGAATGCCTCGGTACCGCCGGCAACGCTCACCGAGTGGCGGTGCTGTATCGCTGTGCGCAAAGGCTTCGACAGCCAGTAGGTGTTCACGCCGCCCAGCACATTGCGCCTGTACTTATTATAAAGGTTCATGTGCGCGGCATTGTTGGGGTTGTAAAGGCCCGCTCTCCACTCGGTTTCGAGCTTTGTGGCCGCATCCATCATATTATAGTCGGTGAGGTCGGGAGCCTGTACGGTCATTGTTCCGTTGTACGATACCGAGAGGGCGCCGTCGGGAGCCACCTTTGTCTCCACTACTACAACACCGTTGGCGGCACGTGAACCGTACACCGATGTTGCCGCGGCATCCTTTAGGATTGTGATGCTCTCCACACGCTCAGGGTCGAGGTCAAGGATTCGGCTCAACGGCACTGTGAAGCCGTCGAGCACAAAGAGCGGAGTGTTGGGACGGCTCGACACATTGTCGAGCATAAGGTCCATGCTGTTCATTGACTTTGAACCGAGAGACTGGTCACCACGTATCTGGAAGTCAGGCTCGGCATTGGGGTCGGAACCGCTCCTGTTGTTCTCGATAATCTTGAAGCTTGGGTCGAAGAACTGCAATCCCTTGAGGATGTTCGTCGGGCTCATCTTGCGCAGGTCGTCACCCTTCACCTCGACATAGTTACCGGTGAAGCTGTTCTTGCTTCGGCGGCTGATACCTGTGACCACAACATCATCGAGCTCAATGCTCGGCTTCAGCTCAATGACAATGTTGGGCTCATTCCTCTGTATCTGCTTTGACTGTGCTGTGTAGCCCACATAAGAGACATTGATTGACTCGTTCCTGTGGAGGCGCAGGCTGAACTTTCCGTCAATGTCAGTCATACCGCCACGGGCACCGTCGCTCTTGCCGGTTCCGTCCGTGATGAGCACCGTAGCACCGATGAGCGGTTCCTTGGTGTCATTGTCCAGCACCACACCAGACACCGTGAGCAGCTGTTCACCTTTCTCCTGCAGCTTGTCAGGCTCAACGATAATCTGGTTGGCTCCCTCGTAGCGGATAACCACATTCTGGTCGCCGATGAGATCGCCCAGCACCTTGTCCAGCGGTTTGTCCTTAACGACAAGACTTGTAGGCTTGTTTATGTTCCATAGCGAGACCTCCTGCAATGAAATCTTGGCATTGGCGGCCTCGGCAACCATCTCAAGGACCTTACCCAGAGGCTGATTGCTGACCCTCAGGGTTACAGGCTTTTCTTTCCACGAGGCGGCCGACTGCGCATGCACGGCAGCATTGCTGCACACAAGCACAATGGCAACCACAAGCAATTTGAAGAAAAACCTGAAATCAGAAATAGTTTTTCTCATATTATTGTCAGTTAGTTTTTGGACCAAATTAATGTTAGTTTGCAATGTTGTCATCTCGAGAAAGAATCTCTTTTCCGCGGTTTTTTGAGATGCTTCGCTACGCTCCAGCATGACAAGTCAGCGGTTTTGAGATTCTTTGACAATACTTGCGGTTTCGCGTACTTATTGCAGAAGCATTTCAAGGATTCCCTTATAGAAAGTATTGCTATTGTACTTTTCAATATAATCCTTATAAAGGACATCGGCTCTCTCAATCTCCTGACCGTTCATTATGAAGTTACGCAACAGGGTGTAGAGCACAAAGTCGCGCTGCTCGCCTGTGTAGAACGCGGCGAACTCCTTGTACATATCCTCCATCACCTTGGGCATTTCATACTCCTTGCCGCTCTCCTTTGCAGCCTTCTCGTTCATGAAGAAAGAGTAACGCATAAGCAGGCTCGCATACTCGGGGCAGTTCATTGACTCCGCATCGGTTCTTGTAACATAGCCGTCCATAATGTTCCAGTAGTCACCAATCTCCTGCTCGGCAACAGCAAGGCCACGGGTGCTTGCATACATCACAGGATACTCCATGAACGACATATATACATCGAAATCGACCAGTGCAGTGGCATAATTCTTCATTTCGGGGCTTGCAGCGCTCTTCTCTATAAGGGCTGTAACCTTCTCAAGCAAGGCACGTGAGTCGTCGATACGCTTTTTGGGCTTTACATCAAGAGCGATACATCCAAGCAACTGGCTCTTGTAACGCATAGTGCGCTTTACATTTTCGATGCTCCTCATAAGGCGGTTGTTCTTTACCGCGCGCTCCGAACCGCTGTACTCCACCTTTGCATTCTTGCCGTCATAGTTGACATCGACGTGCAGGCTATCGCCAGGCTGCAGATAGACATTCACGCGGCCGTTGATTGTGATACACACAAGACCATCGCACTCAAAGCTGTATAGATGCTCCTCGCCTGGGTTTGTGTGGAACTCTGACGCAATGAGCGGTGTCTGGACGCAGTCAAAGTAGACCATATCCTTTTGATAACCATAGACTTGAGCACTCAAAGTAGTCCTCTGCTGTGCTGTTGCTGAGCCGATAACGGCAAAAACAGCCACAAGTGCGAACAATAGATTTTTCTTCATAGTTGTGTTTTTATATAACATATTTACAAATTTTTCCTTTAAAAAGGCAAAATTATCACAAATGTATATAAATACAAATTTGATACAGGAAAATCATTCACAATAATTGTTAAAAGAACGTTTAACGGGTAAGGGCGCCGTTTTATAAGTGCCTAAAGGTCTCTAAAGTCCTTAGGGTCCTTAATGGGCGCTACACATTACAACACCTCCCCAACCCTTACCCCTCACCTTTAACCCATAACCTTTTTTTAAGTTCATTGTAAAAAAAAATGTTTTTTTCTTGTTTAAAACTCAAAAATAAGTATATTTGTGTGCTCGGACTATATTGCCTTACAAGGCATTAGAACCGCGAAATAGCAAAAAGTAAGGCTATAAAAAAGAAGTCTTACATTATGACGTGATTTTTATTTTTTAATTAACCTATTTATTAACCAAAACCAACATTTATGAAAAAGTTTACACTTTTCTTAATGTCGATGTTCCTTTTCTTGGGAACAGCGATGGCGCAGAGCTACAGTCTCACCGAGACAAGATTGAGCTCTGACGAGTTGAATGCAAAGACCGCATCGACTCTTATCGCCATTAAGAACCTGTCGGCTACCAACAATTACTACTTTGTTGGCAACACAGGTGCCACACCTTACAGCGCAGCTGAGTTCAGCGATGCAGCTGTATTCGTATGGCAGCCTGTTGAGGAAGGAGTTGCAGGCTCTTATTATCTGATGAAGCCCGATGGCACTTACATGCAGGCTACATCACCAAAGGATTTCGGTACTGTTGACGGTGCCGCAGTATTCACAGCCGCTAACCCAACAACTGCCAACGGCGAGTTCAACGGCGACGGTGACTCTCAGGCCTACATTGACGACGAGGCACTGCTTGTACGTTTCATGAACTCTGCTGCAGGCAACTGGATTAACGTTCAGAACGGCGAGGCAGGTACTCCTCTCTACAACACAGGTAAGGGTGGATGGACAATCCACTACATATACGCTGTTGAGGCTGCTACTGTTGAGCCAGAACCAGAGCCAGAGCCAGAGCTTCCAGCTGAGGGTGAGCTTGTATTGGCTTTGACAGCCGACCAGATTGGCGAGGCTCCTTATCAGCTCTCTGACGAGGATGCCGCTAAGGTATTTGCATTGTCAGACCTGACAGTTGCTGTCAAGGTGAACACTCCTGCTACTATGAGCGGCCGTTGCGCACTCTTCTGCACATCAGACCCCACACAGGCTGCAAACACAGGCGCTATGGGTATGAATTCAGCTTACGTTGCTTACGGAACAAACAACGCAACAACAGGCTACTTGGCTTCTTGCAAGGACGGTGACCGTTTCACATCAGGTAATATCCCTGTAGCTGCAGAGGGT
The DNA here is from genome assembly GCA_015060965.1 of Bacteroidales bacterium. GTDB lineage: Bacteria > Bacteroidota > Bacteroidia > Bacteroidales > Bacteroidaceae > HGM04593. The sequence goes on from SUXN01000007.1 coordinate 14,795, forward strand.
GTTGTGCTGGTTTACGTAATCAGCCCCACAAACAACCTTTGCCAGCTTTACGTAGATGGTACACTCGCAAGAGAGTGGAACAACGCTCACGCTGACGGTTTCATGGCTGCCTATGAGATTGCTACTCCACAGATGGTGAAGGCTGACTACGCAGATGCAAACATCTACATCGGTGGTGGTATGACAGCTGAAGGCGCAAGAGAGGCATTCACTGGCGCTGTTACAGGCGTTGAGGTTTACAACGGTGCACTCACAGCCGAGGAGGTTGCAAACGTATTCGCAGTTACCGAGCCGGAGCCATCTGTTGAGACATTTGCTGTTACAGCAGACCTCTTCCCAACAGTCGAGGGTGACGTTACAGAGATCAAGGGTATCCGCGTTGAGGCTGGTCAGGGTGCTGCTCTTGCAAGCCTCCCGACAGAGTGGACACTTACAAACGAGGCCGGCGATGAGTTCGAAATGAACATTCAGTGGCTATATGACTACGAGACAGTCCTGATAATGGTTAACCCGGCTATCACAGAGGCCGGCACTTACACACTTACTATCCCCGCAGGTAGCTTGAAGACCGACGACGGCAAGGAGTGTGAGGCTGCCGAGTTCAGCTGGACAATCGCTGGTACAGTTGTTGAAGAGACATTCCCCAAGCTTTCTAACGACGAGACTCGTTACTACTACAAGATAGCAAGCTACAACCGTGGCGGTTACCTCTCTTCAGTAGGTGACGGAGCAGGCGTTCAGCACGTTGCTGAGACAATGGCAAGCTACTGGTATTTCACAAAGGCTGACGAGAATGGCGGTGTTTACTTCCACAACTACACATCAGAGCAGACTCTCGGTGCAGACAGAGCTATGTCTGACACTCCTGCAATTTGGTATGTTCTTGCAAACGGTGTAAACGAGGAGGGTCACGCAATTTCTTCTACCAACCCAATCAGCAGCAGCAGCTGTATCGACGCTAACAACTACAACACAGGCGTAGGTTCATGGAACCCAAGCGCAACCGACTGGCACGGTACCACATGGGTATTCTCAGAGGTTGACGTTGACGCTATGATTGCTGAGCTCCAGGCTGCACGCGACGCATTTGACGCAGCATACGCAGAGGCACAGGCTATCCTTGATGAGGCAGGCCTCCAGACTGTAGAAGAGGCTATCACATTGCAGACCACAGACGAGACCGCAGCTGGTTATATCTACTCAAATGCTCCAGATACAGGCGAGGGAAGTATCCACCACCTTGTTGACGGCATTGTTGGTGATGCTCAGAACTACTTCCACTCTAACTGGCATGACAACGGTGCATCAAGCGACGGACTTGACCACTATCTGCTTGTTGACTTGGGCGCAGAGGCTTCAATCTCTGACTTCAAGTTCAATTACCACACACGTACAGGTGCCGCAAACGACTACCCGGTAGACATTCTCGTTGAGGGTAGCAACGACGGAACTGAATTCTTTGAGGTTGGTAATGTTACCGGTATTACAGCACGTGGCAACGAAAGCTACACATCTCCTGCTATCACATCAGAGACAGCATATCGTTATCTGCGTTTCATGGTAACCAAGACATCTACAGACCGCACTGGTGCCGGTGTTGCTCACAACTACTTCCACATGGCAGAGTTCGGTATCTCAAGCATTACCGCAACTATCGCCGAGGAGTATGCTGACCTTGTAGGTGAGATTTCAAACCTTGAAGTTGTTGCAGGTCAGTATGCTGACAACGCCGAGTACGGCAAGGATCAGCTTATCGCCGCTACTGAGGCTATCAAGGCTGCTGTAGCAGGTATCTATGCAACAGACGAGCAGATTTCAGCTCTCGAGGAGTTGATTGCACAGGCTGATGCAATGTTGGAGGAGGTTGGCTATTCAGCTACTTCTACAACACTCACAGCTATTGACATCGCTTCAAATGCCGATGCAATGCTCTACAGCAACGCACCTTGTACAAATACAAGTTGGGGCGACCAGTTCACAACATGGCAGTATCTCTTCGACAACGATCCTTCTACTCTCTTCCACTCTGAATATGACAACGGTACAGGCCTTACTTCTGTTGACGGCCTTGACCACTACCTCCGTGTAGACCTTGGCGAGGGTAACGAGCTCTCTTCATTTGCGTTCACATTCACTACACGTGATAGAAACTGCACAGTAAACTCTCCGACAACAATCGTAGTTGAGGGTAGCAACGAGGCTGAGGGTGAGTACACAGAGATTGCAACAATCACTGACATCCCACAGGAGAACTCTTACAAGTTCGAGTCTGATGTTCTTTCAACAGCAGACGGCACAGCTTACCGTTATATCCGCTTCCGCGTAACAGCTACCGGTAGTAACCAGACTGACGGTGGTGGCAAGATTTTCTTCTTCATCTCTGAGTTCGGTATGAGCAAGGCAGTTGTTGAGGATACACCTTCAGTAGGTGAGGGCAACGCCAACAAGCTCGCCGGTTATGTAGCACTCGCTGCTGCAAACGAGGCTGCCAAGGCTGTTCTCGAGGGTGAGAAGCCTTTCGCTAAGGATGTAGAGAAGGCAACTGCTGACCTTGAGGCAGCTCTTAACGTAGCAGCTCCATTGGAGGTTGTTGCTGTAACTCCTGCTGAGGCTGTAGAGGCTCTCGAGGTTATCACAATCGAGTTCAACAAGGATATTATCGTTGACTGGGGTACATCTGACGCAGGTACAGGTACTGGCACAGGCACAGGTACAGGTACTGGCACTGGTACTGGTACTGGCACTGGCACTGGTACTGGCACTGGCACTGGCACAGGTACTGACGCAGGCGTTCAGTTCATCAAGGTTAAGAACGGTAACAACGTTGTTGGTACAATCTGGACAAGCCAGGCTGTAGTTGAGGGCAACATGATTACTCTTAAGCTTGAGAGCGCTATTGTTGCCGGTGGTGAGTACACTATCGCATTCCCAGCAGGCGTTGTAACAACTGCTGACGGCGACGAGTACGCCGGTGAAACATTCACATTCACTGTTGAGGAGCCTATCCCATTCGAGGTTGTAGCAGTAACTCCAGCCGAGGAGGTTGAGGCACTTGAGGTTATCACTCTCGAGTTCAGCAAGGAGTTCACAGTAGACTGGGGTACATCTGACGCAGGTACAGGCACTGGCACTGGTACAGGTACTGGTACTGGTACTGGTACAGGTACAGGTACTGGCACTGGCACAGGCACAGGTACTGACGCAGGCGTTCAGTTCATCAAGGTTAAGAACGGCAACAACGTTGTTGGTACAATCTGGACAAGCCAGGCTACAACTGAGGGTACAGTTCTTAGACTCCCGCTCGAGGCTGCTATCACAGCTGCCGGTGAGTACACCATCGCATTCCCTGCTGGCGTTGTAACAAGCGTTAACGGTGAGGAATATGCCGGTGAGACATTCACATTCACAGTTGTTGAGCCTGCTGCTCCACTGGAGGTTGTAGCAGTAACTCCTGCTGAGGCTGTTGAGTCACTCGAGGTTATCGAGATTGAGTTCACCGAGGAGATTGTTTCTAACTATGGTGAGGATGGCAAGGTTAACCTCAGCAAGGGTGCCGAGACTATCGCTATCACAAACATCGTAGCTGAGGGCAACATCTTGAGACTCACACTCGACGAGGCTCTCACAACAGAGGGTACATACGGCTTCACAATCGGTAAGGGTAAGGTTGCAAGCAAGGCTACCGGCGTTGAGTACGGTGGTGGTAACTTCAGCGTTGAGGTTGTTGCTGCTTCTGTTCCTGTAATTGACCTTAACAAGACATACCGCGTTAAGCATGTTGAGAGCGGCAAGTATCTCCACGCAAGTGAGTACAACGCTGACAATTCAACCGGTCCTATCGGTTCTGTAATCGTTACTGACGAGGCTGTTGACGCAAAGCAGGTATTCAAGATTGAGGAGACTGGCGACGGTCAGTACTATCTTGCAACTGTTGAGGGTTACTACATCGTTTGCCGCGCATGGAACGTTGACGCTTGCGACAACGAGAAGACAGCTCTTGGTTTCACATACGTGAACGACACAGACTTTGTCATCACAAATGCTAACGGCTACTTCAAGGTAGAGAACGTAGGCGGCATTGACTATCCATTCTGCGACGCTCAGGATCCTTCTATTGCAGCCACATGGACACTCGAGGAGGTTGAGCTCCCAGAGGGTATCATCGGCGTAAACAACGACAACGCAGTTAAGGGTATCTATGATGTAACAGGTCGCAAGATCGAGAACATCACAAAGCCTGGTATCTACATTGTAAACGGTAAGAAGATTATGGTTAAGTAATTTTCATACTATAGACCTTTCAAGGAGGGTGGCTTTTGCCACCCTCCTTTTTTATATGCAAAAAATATTCACCCTGTCCATGCTTTTACGAAAAATATCCCTACATTTGTCATAGAGCGTGAACTTGCGCAAGCATTGTCATCCCGAACCGCAGGGAGGGATCTCAAAAACGCGAACTTGTCATCCCGACAGAGCGTAGCGACGAAATCCGGAGGGTTCGACAATGCTGCGATTAAGCAAGCGAGATACAAGTTTACTTTAATCTCACTGCGAGCGAAAGCAGGTTCAACGAAGTTAATGCCGACGGCAAATGGTCGCACGTAGTATGGGCAATGCTCATGCCGTGCGGGTTGCGAAAAGCAAAACGAGTCAATGACAGTGCAAATATAGAATGACAAGAACAAGGATTTAGACATTAACAATAATATGCAGAAGAGAATCATTGAGTGCGTGCCTAATTTTTCCGAAGGCCGCAACGCAGAGACAATCAAGCAGATAACTGATGCTATCGAGAGTGTTAAGGGTGTAAAGCTACTGGACGTTGACCCGGGAGAAGCTACCAACCGCACCGTAGTAACCTTTGTTGGAGAGCCCGAGGCTGTGATGAATGCGGCAGTGGCATCAATAAAACGTGCCACAGAACTCATTGACATGCGCCAGCACAAGGGAGCCCACCCACGCATGGGTGCCTGCGACGTGTGTCCGCTCATTCCTGTATCGGGCATCACCATGGAGGAGTGTGCCGAGCTTGCGCGAGGCCTTGCCAAGCGCATTGCCGAGGAACTGGCCGTGCCCACATACTGCTACGAGGCGGCAGCCTTCAAGCCCGAGCGCCGTAACCTTGCCGTATGCCGTAAGGGAGAGTATGAGGCCCTGCCCGAGAGGATGACAAGCAACGAGGAGCAGCCCGACTTTGGCGCACGTGCCTTTGACGAGGGAATCGCACGTACAGGAGCGACCGCAGTGGGAGCGCGCGATTTCCTTGTTGCCGTAAACTATAACCTGAATACCACATCCACCCGCCGCGCGAACGCGATAGCATTTGACGTGCGCGAGAAGGGACGCCCCATGCGTGAGGGCAACCCCATCGTGGGCAAGATAATAAAGGACGAGAACGGTGAGCCTGTAATGAAGCCCGGCACACTGAAGGCATGCAAGGCCATAGGCTGGTTCATTGACGAGTATGGAATTGCACAGGTATCGATGAACATGACCGACCTCTCTGTCACCCCGTTGCACGTTGCCTTTGACGAGGTGTGCCGTGCGGCAGATGCCCGTGGCGTGCGCGTGACAGGAACCGAGATTGTGGGCCTTGTGCCGAAGAAGGTTCTTGTTGATGCCGGCCGTTACTTCCTGCGCAAGCAGCACCGCTCGACAGGCGTGCCCGAGAGAGAACTGGTGCGCATAGCTATTGAGACAATGGGCCTTTCTACACTCAAGGAGTTCAAGCCCGAGGAGAAGGTCATAGAGTATATGCTTGAGGCTGATGAGCAGAAGAGCGTGAACAAACTCGTTGACATGACCTGCAAGGCTTTTGCCGAGGAGACAGCGAGCGAGTCACCGGCACCCGGTGGAGGCTCAATATCGGCATATATGGGTGCCCTTGCAGCAGCACTGGGCACAATGGTTGCCAACCTCTCATCGCACAAAGCCGGATGGGACGACCGTTGGGAATACTTCTCGGGCTGGGCCGAGAACGGCATGCAGGTGATGAACGAGCTGCTTGCACTTGTCGACGAGGACACTGCTGCCTTCAACAAGATTATGGATGTATTCGCAATGCCAAAGAACACCCCAGAGGAGAAAGCGGCACGTGCCGCAGCAATGCAGGTCGCGACACTCTATGCCACGGAGGTTCCCCTGCGTACTATGAAGGCTGCCTACAAGGCATTTGACGTTGTACGCGCCATGGCCGAAGAGGGCAACCCGAATTCAGTATCAGACGCAGGAGTGGGCGCATTGGCCGCACGCTCGGCGGTGATGGGCGCTTGCCTCAACGTCAAGATTAACGCTGCCGGACTCAAGGACCGCGAGACAGCCGACAGGCTTGTAAAGGAAGCCGAGGAGATTCAGGCACTTGCACAGCAGGCCGAGAAGGAGATTCTTGCCGTTGTTGAGAGTAAGATAAATGCATAACCGGGTTGCCTTTCCGGCTGTAGGGGCGGTACCGGAGTGTCCGCCAAAAGCACCGCGAACAATGTCATCCCGAGCGAGCAAAGCGACGAGGGATCTCAAAAACCGCGAAAAATGTCATTCCGAGCGAAGCGAAGCATCTAAAACAGCAAGAAAAGAGATCCTTCACATACGTTCAGGATGACAAGTACGCGGACAATGTCATCCCGAGCGAGTGAAACGACGAATGCCGCAGGTTTAGATAATGCCGACAGCGAATGGTCGCACGTAGCATGGGCAATGCTCATGCCGTGCGGGTCGCGAAAAGGCGGCATTGTCAAAGAATCTCTAAAACAACAGCGGAAAAGGAGATTCTTCATTGCACTCAGAATGACAAAACAACGTTTTGTTATCGGTGAGTTCATTAGTGTAACAATGAACGAACCAATGCTCTTTTGTTTTGTTATCGACGAGTTTTGCAGCAACAGGTCAAACGTAGCATAGCCGTAGGTTATGCCGTTTGGGTTGCGAAAAGCAAAACGAGTCAATGACAGTGCAAATATAGAATGACAGTTCTATGAGAAAAAACAAAAACAAACAGACCAAAACCATAATATAATGACCGACTTTCAAAAGGATATACTTGCAGGAATACCCGATGTATTGCCTGCAAAGAAAGAGTACGACAAGAGTGCGAACCATGCCCCAAAGCGCAAGGACATCCTCACCGATGAGGAGAAGAAACTGGCGCTTGCCAATGCACTGCGCTACTTCCCCGAGAAGCACCATGCCGAGCTTGCACCGGAGTTCTTAGACGAGCTGAAGAGATACGGCCGAATATACATGTACCGTCTGCGCCCTGACTATGAGATGTATGCACGCTCAATAGACGAGTACCCTGCACGCTCACGTCAGGCTGCTGCCATAATGCTCATGATTCAGAACAATCTTGACAAGGCTGTGGCACAGCATCCTCACGAGCTCATCACATACGGAGGCAATGGCGCGGTGTTCCAGAACTGGGCACAGTACCGCCTGGCGATGAAATACCTTGCCGAGATGACCGACGAGCAGACACTTGTGATGTACTCGGGCCACCCGCTGGGGCTGTTCCCCTCGCACAAGGATGCTCCGCGCGTAATCGTAACCAACGGTATGGTAATCCCCAACCACTCGTCACAGGACGACTGGGAGCGCTTCAATGCAATGGGTGTATCGCAGTACGGACAGATGACTGCCGGCTCATATATGTACATTGGGCCACAGGGCATTGTGCACGGCACTACAATCACGGTGATGAATGCCGCACGCAAACGCATGAAGCCCGGACAGAGCGACCTCAAGGGAATGCTGTTCGTGACCGCCGGACTGGGCGGAATGTCGGGTGCCCAGCCAAAGGCCGGAAACATCTCGGGCGTTGTGAGCGTGACAGCAGAAATAAATATTGCAGCAGCCGAGAAGCGCTACAAGCAGGGCTGGGTGGACGAACTGCACTCATCGCTCGATGAGCTTATTCCTCGCATCAGGGAGGCTGTCGAGAAGAAAGAGGTTGTATCATTCGCATACGTGGGCAACGTGGTTGACCTTTGGGAGCGTCTTGCCGACGAGGAGATGAACGTTGACCTGGGAAGTGACCAGACATCACTGCACAACCCATGGGCAGGCGGCTACTACCCTGTGGGCTACAGCTACGAGGAGAGCAACCGCATGATGGCTGAGGAGCCCGAGCGCTTCCGCGAGTGCGTGCAGGAGTCACTGCGCCGCCACGTGGCAGCCATCAACAGGCTGACAGCACGCGGAATGTATTTCTTCGACTACGGCAATGCCTTCCTGCTTGAATCATCACGCGCAGGAGCGGACATCCTTGCCGCCGACGGCAAGTTCCGTTACCCCTCATACGTGCAGGACATTATGGGACCTATGTTTTTTGACTATGGCTTCGGCCCGTTCCGCTGGGTATGTACATCGGGCAACGAGAAGGATCTTGAAATAACCGACCGCCTTGCAGCCGAGGTACTTGAGCAGATGCTCACCGAGGCACCTGAGGAGATTCGCGGACAGCTCGAGGATAACCTGCACTGGATTCGTGAGGCAAAGCAGAACAAGCTTGTGGTAGGTTCACAGGCGCGCATCCTCTATGCCGACTCCGAGGGCCGCACACGCATTGCCCTTGCCTTCAACGAGGCGATTGCAAAGGGTGAGATTTCGGCACCCGTAGTGCTTGGACGCGACCACCACGATGTATCGGGAACCGACTCTCCTTACCGTGAGACATCGAACATATACGACGGTTCACAGTTCTGTGCCGACATGGCAGTGCACAATGTCATCGGCGACTCGTTCCGCGGTGCCACCTGGGTGTCAATACACAACGGCGGCGGCGTTGGCTGGGGTGAGGTGATGAACGGCGGCTTCGGCATGGTGATTGACGGCAGCGACGACTCGGCACGACACATCGAGGAGATGTTGTTATGGGATGTGAACAACGGTATCGCACGCCGCAGCTGGGCACGCAACGAGGGCGCGATGTTCGCCATCAAACGACAGATGGAGCGCACTCCGTTGCTTAAGGTTACAATGCCTAACCTTGCCGACAAGGAACTGATTGAAAGAGTATTCAACGAGAATAGATAAAGGATTTATTGTCCCCCTGCATTAGGGGTACGAGCATAGCGGAGGGGGTGCAATAAGATAACCCCTCCGGTCCTTGACCACCTCCCCTAAAACAGGGGAGGAATACAAGACTTTCGCGTACTTGTCATTTCATAGAACTGTCATTCTGTATTTGCACTGCCATTGACTCGTTTTGCTTTTAGTGCACCGCAGGGCATCACTTTTAGCGATGCAGCCTGCGACGTTCACTGCAAAACTCGTCGATAACAAAACGTTGTTTTGTCATTCTGAGTGCAACGAAGAATCTATTTCATTGCAGTTGTTTTAGATGCTTCGCTCCAGCATGACAAGTCAGTGCACCAGCGCAAGCATTGTCAAAGGACCTCAACAACAGCAGAATAACGACTAACCAACATAACAATATTATGACTCATTATATCAGTGCAGAGCATCTTACCATTGACCGGGTGGAAGAAATCCTGGTCAAGGGTTACAACATCGCCCTGAGTGACGATGCAGTAAAGCGCATAAACCATTGCCGCGAGTATCTTGACAAGAAGATGGAGAACGCCGGGCGTCCCATCTATGGTGTAACAACAGGCTTCGGCTCATTGTGCAACATTTCGGTAGACAAGGAGAACCTGTCGCAGTTGCAGAAGAACCTGATGATGTCGCACGCCTGCGGAACAGGTGCGCGCGTGCCAAGGGAGATTGCACGCCTCATGCTACTTTTGAAGGTGCAGTCACTATCTTACGGCCATTCAGGAGTGCAGCTGATTACCGTTCAGCGCCTTGTCGACATGTTCAACAGCAACATCATTCCGGTGGTGTACGAGCAGGGCTCATTGGGTGCATCGGGCGACCTTTCGCCTCTGGCACATATGTGCCTGCCGCTCCTCGGCCTTGGCGAGGTTGAGGTTGAGGGCAACATCATCAGCGGTGGGGAGCTGATGCAGAGAATGGGCTGGGAGCCTATCACACTGTGCTCAAAGGAGGGCCTCGCACTGCTCAACGGCACACAGTTCATGCAGGCATACGGTGTGTACTCACTTATCAACGCAAAGCGTCTGAGCCGATGGGCCGACCACATAGGCGCAATGTCGCTGGATGCCTTTGACGGACGTATTGAACCGTTCGAGCATAACGTGCATGCCATACGCCCGCACGCAGGACAGATTGAGACAGCAAAGAACATACGTACCATCCTCGACGGCAGCGAGATTATCAGGCAGCCGAAGAAGCATGTGCAGGACCCCTACTCTTTCCGTTGCATTCCACAGGTACACGGAGCTTCGAAGGACACAATTGCATACGTCTGGAGCGTGCTTGAGACAGAGATAAACTCGGCTACCGACAACCCGACCGTGTTCCCCGACACCGACGAGGTTATATCTGCCGGCAACTTCCACGGACAACCCATTGCCCTTGCGATGGATTTCCTTGCCATAGCCGTTGCCGAGCTCGCAAATATCTCGGAGCGCCGCATCTATAAGATTATATCTGGCGCACGTAATCTGCCGCACTTCCTCGTTGCCAACCCCGGCCTGAACAGCGGCTTCATGATTCCGCAGTATACGGCAGCCTCTATCGTGAGCCAGTCAAAAGGACTCTGCTGGCCCGCATCGTGCGACTCCATTCCATCGTCACAGGGACAGGAGGACCACGTGAGCATGGGTTCAAATGCAGCGACAAAACTGTGGAAGGTTGTGCAGAACAGCGAGCGTGTGCTTGCCATCGAACTGATGAACGCCGCACAGGCGTTGGAGTTCCGCCGCCCGATGCGTTCTTCGGAGACAGTAGAGGCAATCTTCGAGGCATACCGCAAGGTGGTTCCATTCGTTGACTACGACACAGTGATGTTCCCGCATATTGCATCATCGGTTAAGTTCCTGAATGAATATGAACTTGCTAATTAAGAACATAGGCACTATTGTAGGCATTGACGAGAGCGGACGCACACGCGTCAGCGGCAAGGCCATGGACGAGATTGCCATGCTTGAGAATGCGTGGCTGCTCACCGACGGGGCACGCATAAAGGATTACGGCACAATGGACACCATGCCCGATGCCGACAGCTATGAAGTCATTGATGCACAGGATGGCTGGCTGTTCCCGTCGTTCTGTGACTCGCACACGCATATCGTTTATGCCGGCAGCCGCGAGCAGGAGTTCCTTGACAAAATAAACGGCCTCTCATACGAGGAGATTGCAAAGCGCGGCGGCGGCATCCTGAATTCTGCCGACCGTCTGCATGACACTCCCGAGGAGGAGCTCTACCGTCAGGCAATGGAACGCATTGACGAGATTGTGGCAATGGGCACAGGCCTTGTGGAGATAAAATCGGGCTATGGACTCACGCTCGAGGACGAATTGAAAATCCTGCGCGTGATACGTCGCATAAGGGAAACTGCACCACTTGAGGTACGCGCCACATTCCTGGGCGCACATGCCGTGGGACGCGCATACAGAGGACGTCAGAGCGAATATGTGGAGCACGTGTGCAACGACATGATTCCTGCCGTTGCAGCAGAGGGGCTTGCCGATTATGTGGATGTGTTCTGCGACCGCGGATTCTTCACCCCCGAGGAGACTGCAAAGATCATTGAGACGGGCGCACGCTACGGCCTCCGCGCGAAGATTCATGCCAATGAGCTCGCCGTCTCGGGCGGTGTAGAGGTTGGTGTGGAGCACGGTGCACTCTCCGTTGACCACCTTGAATCGATGGGCGATGAGCAGATTGAGGCCCTGCGCGGCAGCGGGACAATACCGACGATGCTCCCCGGCTGCGCATTCTTCCTTGGCATCACCTACCCGCCTGCACGCAAGATGATTGATGCAGGGTTGGCTGTTGCGCTGGCATCGGACTACAACCCGGGCACTGCTCCGTCGGGCAACATGAGGTTCGTGACCTCGCTCGCAAGCATAAAGATGAAGATGACCCCTGCCGAGGCACTGAACGCAGCCACCCTGAACAGCGCATGCGCAATGGGCGAGAGCAAGGATTTCGGTTCAATAACCCGCGGTAAAATGGCGAATCTTTACATTACAAAGCCATTGCCGTCATTAGCCTTCATGCCTTACGCACACCAGACCCCGATTATTGAACGGGTGATTCTGAAGGGCAAGGTAGTGAAGTGACAACAAGGTAAACAAACATTACAACGGACAATTATCGGTCAACGGCTGGTGATTGTCTGTTTTTTATGGTTACATTTCGCTTAAAAGTATTATATTCGCGGAAAATATAACACAACATAAATTATGATAAAGAGACTTTTCCTATGCGCGCTTGCGTGCATCACATTCGCAACTGCCACTGCCGATGAGGGCATGTGGTTGCCCAACAACATAAAGAGCCGCATCAAGGAGATGCGTAAGATGGGCTTCAAGCTGAAAGCCGATGACATCTACTCCGACGACAAGGCATCACTCAAGGATGCCGTGGTGCAGTTCGGTGGCGGATGTACCGGTGAGTTCATATCACCCGACGGACTCCTCATCACCAACCACCACTGCGGTTACAGTTCGATACAGAAGCTTTCATCGGTTGAGCACGACTACCTCACCGACGGTTTCTGGGCAATGTCGCGCAGCGAGGAGCTGCCTGTTCCGGGGCTCACGGTGACACTGCTTGTAAAGATGGAGGATGTCACCGCACGCATTGCCGCAGGTGAGAATGAGGCTACAATCATCGAGGAGGCGAAGAAGAAGCACAATGCCGACAAGGCGAGCATAGAGCCAATCTACTACGGCAACCAGAAGGTGCTTTATGTCTACCGCACATTCCGCGACGTGCGCCTGGTGGGTGCACCGCCATCATCAATAGGCAAGTTCGGCGGTGATACCGACAACTGGGTATGGCCACGCCACACTGGCGACTTCTCTATTTTCCGCGTATACGCTGACGCGGACAACGAGCCTGCCGAATATTCCGAGAACAACGTGCCTTACCACCCTGCACGCCACTTCAAGGTATCGACAAAGGGTGTCGAGGAGGGTGACTTCACAATGATTTACGGTTTCCCGGGCAACACACAGGAGTATGTGACAGCCGATGCCGTGGAGTACGTTGCAGAGGTATCTAACCCCATGAAGATTGCTTTGCGCACAATCCGCCTTGACATCATCAGCGAGGCGCAGTCAAAGGATGTGGCAACACGTATCGCATACGCCGCAAAGCACGCGAACATTGCCAACGCATGGAAGAAGTGGCAGGGCGAGAGCCTCGGCCTGGGCAAGTTAGGTACTGTGGAGAAGAAGAAAGAGTATGAGAAGGCTTTCGCGGCATGGGCCGCCGACAAGCCACAGTATGCGAACCTGCTCGACTCGATGCACGCCGCATACAAGGAGGTTATCCCGCACTACTTTGCACGCGAGCTCTTCAATGAGTCAATTCTTGGCATGGAGTTCTTCAATTTTGCATACTGGTTCCACATATACGATGCCGCAGGGCACAAGCTCACTGCCGACAAGCAGGCCGAGGCACGCAAGACCTACCTCAACGACTACAGGAAGGAGATTGACCATGCCATTTCGCGCCGTATGCTCAGCGAGTATATCGCACGTATGCCGAAGGAGAATGTCCCAGCTCCGCTCGTTGCCGCAATAAAGGAACACGGAACCCCCGAGGCTTTTGTCGATTATATGTTCGCCAACACACGCATACTCACAGAGTACCCTTTGACACGCGAGAAGTATATTGCCGACCCGATGGTGCAGTTCGCAGGCTGGTTTGCCGATGCGCTCGCACATAACCGCAAATATGCATACCGCAACCTGAGCAACGTACCTGCCATCGAGAAGTGGTACCGCACATATATGCAGGCACTGCGCGAGTGGGACAAGGAACGTGCCTTCTACCCCGATGCGAACTTCACGTTGCGTGTGGCATACGGCACCGTGACAGGCTATGAGAATGCCGACGGAGAGTACCACACACACCTCACCACCCTCGACGGTATCATCGCAAAGGACAACCCCGAGATTTATGACTATGACATCCCGCAGTCGCTGCGCGACATATACAAGAACAAGGACTACGGCCGCTGGGCTATCGGCAAGAACGGCAAGCAGAGCGTGCCTGTATGCTTCCTCGCATCGAACCATACTACAGGCGGAAACTCCGGTTCACCGGTGCTCAACGGCAAGGGCGAGCTTGTAGGTATCAACTTTGACCGCACATGGCGCTCTACAATGAGCGACATAGAGTTTGACCCCACCATCTGCCGCAACATATCGGTTGACATACGTTACGTGCTGTTCGTCGTTGACCGCATAGGCGGTGCCGGATACCTGCTCGAGGAGATGGGCATAAAATAACATACAAAGACGGAGAAAGATAGAGAATGGACTATATAAGCACACTGTTCATTGAGCACTCGGCACTGCAAGCGATTGTGGTGCTGTCGCTCATTTCGGCCCTGGGACTTGTCCTGGGACGTATACACGTGCGCGGTATATCGCTCGGCATCACCTTTGTGTTTTTCATCGGTATTCTTGCCGGACACTTCGGGCTGAGCATAGACAGTCAGATGCTATACTATGCCGAAACATTCGGACTGGTGCTCTTTGTATATGCCCTTGGACTGCAGGTCGGTCCCGGTTTTTTCAGTTCCATGCGTACCGAGGGGGCAAAGCTCATTACCCCGGCATTGATGGTGCTGTTCACCGGTACAGCAGCCGCCATTGTGTTGGGCATATTGTGCGGCGTACCGATGTCGGATATGTCGGGTATACTATGTGGGGCAACCACCAACACTCCGGCACTTGCTGCTGCACAGCAGACATTGGAACAGATGGGCATTGAGAGTAGCGGAGCTGCACTGGGCTGCGCGCTGACCTATCCGTTGGGTGTTGTGGGAGTGATAATGGCGATAATAGTGTTGCGCAGGTTTTTTGTGCGCAAGAGTGATATGCCGCTACCCGACAGCAAGCACCAGAAGAATGTTTTCATTGCAAGCTACCGCGTCACAAACCCAGGAATATTCGGCAAGACCATTGCTGAGGTCGCAAGCATAAGCAAGCACCACTTCGTCATTTCACGTATGTGGCACAACGGGCACGTGCTGATACCGATGTCCGACAGGCAACTGCTTGAGAATGACATTCTATTAGTGATAACAAAACCCAATGAAGCCGAGGCTCTGGGGCTTGTCTTCGGCGAGAAGGAGAAGAAGGACTGGAACAGCAGCGAGATTGACTGGAACAAAATTGACAGTGAACTCATCTCGCAGCGTATACTCGTTACACGCCCCGAGATAAACGGCAAGAAGCTTGCATCATTGAGGTTGAGGAACAACTACGGAATAAACATCAGCCGCGTTTACCGCTCGGGAGTGCAGTTGCTTGCCACGCCCGACCTTATACTGCAGCTTGGCGACCGCATCACCGTGGTGGGTGAGGCTGCCGACATAAAACGCGTTGAAGGCATCCTCGGCAACGCCGTCAAGAGCCTCAACGAGCCTAACCTTGTATCGGTGTTCATAGGTATAATTCTGGGACTTATGGTAGGATGTATCCCACTTTCGATTCCGGGAATATCACTCCCCGTGAAGCTGGGACTTGCCGGAGGACCTATCATCGTGGGAATACTCATAGGCACATTCGGCCCGCGTCTGCATATGGTAACATACACCACACAGAGCGCGAACATGATGCTTAGGGCATTGGGACTGAACCTGTACCTTGCCTGTCTGGGCCTTGATGCAGGAAAGCATTTCTTTGAGACGGTGATGCGCCCCGAGGGAATATTATGGCTGGCACTCGGACTGCTGATAACCTTCGTTCCGGTGGTGATAACAGGAATATTCGCGATGCGCAGGCTCAGGCTCGATTTCGGCTCTGTTTCAGGAATGTTGTGCGGCTCCATGGCGAACCCCATGGCACTGAGCTATGCCAACGAGACTATCGACGGTGACAACCCGTCAGTGGCATATGCTACCGTGTACCCCGTGTGTATGTTCCTGCGGGTGGTGATAATACAGCTTGTTGTAATGTTCTTTGTGTAATCAGGATGGCGACAGTAAAGAGGACTGCGATTGCCGGCGGTTACTTCATTGAACTCGGCAGCAAGGATATTGAGATATACAGCATTGCAAGCGACGGCAGTGGGGCACTCAAGCGCGTGGATGACATACAGGGCACCGTGCGCAGACTCACAGAGCAGGCCGGGCTGGAACGCGACTACAACCAGAGTTTCCGTCAGCACGTGGCAAGGCTTATACAGCATATAAACACGCAAGAAGACAAAACCAAATGATATGAAAAGGACAAGCACTTTAATCGTTTTATTGATGTGTGCGCTTGGCATCAAGGCACAGAGTGATTATATCCACGGCCTTTCGGTGTGGTTCGACCAGCCCACAACCCTCAACGGCCGCAGTATATGGTACGGCGGACGCCCCGACCTCTGGGTGGGACGCGACAAGCCCGAGTGGGCAGGTGACGGAGCGGTGAACCCCGACCAGGAGTGGGAGTCGCAGTCATTGCCTATTGGCAACGGCAGCATTGGCGCCAACATCATGGGTTCTTTGGAGGCTGAGCGCATCACCCTGAACGAGAAGACCCTGTGGCGCGGCGGCCCGAACACAGAGAAAGGCGCCGAGTACTACTGGAACGTGAACAAGGAGTCGGCACATCTGCTCGATGACATACGCCAGGCATTCCTTGACGGCGACGACGAGAAGGCTGCAAAGCTCACACGCGAGAACTTCAACAGTACAGCAGCATACGAGTATTACGGCGAGAAACCCTTCCGTTTCGGCAACTTCACGACAATGGGCGAGATTTACATCGAGACAGGGCACAGCATGATTGGCCTTGGCGATTACAAACGCATTCTCTCGCTCGATTCGGCACTTGCAGTGGTACAGTACCGCAAGGACGGAGTCGAATATGAACGTAAATCATTTGTCTCATACCCCGCCAACGTGCTGGTAATGAAGTTCAACGCAAGCAAACCCGGAATGCAGGACCTGACATTAAGTTATGCCCCCAACCCTGTATCGGAGGGCAAATTGGAGAGTGACGGAAACAACGGCATCGTATGGAAGGCAAAACTTGACAACAACAGTATGCAGTACACCCTGCGAGTGAAGGCTGTCAACAAAGGTGGCAAGATGGAGGTAAAGGAAGGCAAAATTCGTATCAGCGGTGCCGATGAGGTATGTTTCTACGTTACCGCCGATACTGATTATAAAATCAATTTTGACCCTGATTTCAGCGACCCGAAGGCATATGTCGGCGTGAACCCGGACGAGACAACAGCCCTGTGGATGAAGAACGCTGTCGCAAAGGGATACGACGAATTGTTCAAGGAGCACTATGCCGATTACTCGGCACTCTTCAACCGCGTGCAGCTGGACATCAACCCCAACGCACCCACCACACTGGAATATCCTGGTGTAGCAAGCCTGCCAACCCCAAAACGTCTAAAGAGCTACCGCACCGGCAAGCCTGATTACGGGCTTGAGCATCTCTACTTCCAGTTCGGACGTTACCTGCTCATAGCAAGCTCACGTCCGGGCAACCTGCCGGCGAACCTTCAGGGAATGTGGCACAATAATGTGGACGGCCCATGGCGCGTGGACTACCACAACAACATCAACCTGCAGATGAACTACTGGCCCGCATGCGCGACCAACCTCGACGAGTGCGTGCTGCCGTTGGTTGACTTCATACGCACACTCATCAAGCCGGGTGCGGTTACTGCAAAATCATACTTTGGCGCAAGAGGCTGGACAGCAAGCATCTCGGGCAATATTTTCGGCTTTACGGCTCCGCTCATAAGCCAGGATATGTCATGGAACTTCAACCCCATGGCAGGCCCATGGCTCGCGACACACGTGTGGGACTACTATGACTACACACGCGACAAGAAGTTCCTCAGGGAGACAGGATACGAAATCATAAAGAGCAGCGCGATTTTTGCCGTAGACTACCTTTGGAAGAAACCCGACGGCACATATACCGCAGCTCCTTCTACATCACCCGAGCATGGCCCCATTGACCAGGGCGCGACATTCGTTCATGGTGTAGTGCGCGAGATTCTGCTCGATGCAATCGCAGCCAGCGAGGAGCTCGGTGTTGACGCAAAGCTGCGCAAGGAGTGGAAGAACGTGCTTGCGAAGCTCGCGCCATATGAGATTGGACGCTATGGACAGCTCATGGAGTGGAGCAAGGACATCGATGACCCCAACGACCAGCACCGCCACGTGAACCATCTGTTCGGCTTGCACCCGGGACACACAATTTCCCCGGTTACAACTCCCGAACTTGCCGAGGCATCAAAAGTGGTGCTTACCCACCGCGGCGACGGTGCTACAGGCTGGAGCATGGGCTGGAAGCTCAACCAGTGGGCACGCCTGCATGACGGCAACCATGCATACACCCTTTTCGGCAACCTGCTGAAGAACGGCACTCTTGACAACCTTTGGGACACTCACGCACCGTTCCAGATTGACGGCAATTTCGGCGGAACAGCCGGTATTACAGAGATGCTTATGCAGAGCCACATGGGCTTCATACACCTGCTGCCTGCACTCCCCGACGCATGGGAAGAGGGTACCGTGAAGGGTATCTGCGCAAAGGGCGGCTTTGACGTTGACATCACCTGGAAAGAGGGCAAGCTCGCCGAGGTTGTGGTGAAGTCAAAGAGCGGTGAGCGCTGTAACCTGCGTTATGGCAACGAGACACTCTCTTTCGGTACAAAGAAAGGCAAGAGCTACAAGGTTGTATTAAAGGACGGCAAACTAAAAAGAGCATAAGAGAGAATGACCACAGGGCGAAAGAAAAAAGGCACAGGCAAGAGCAGACTCTACGGATTCCTGTTTGCTGTTGCCATTGCGATAGCCGTAAGCTGCCTGACAAAGAAAGAAGGCGAGCAGACGCAACTGCAACAGCCGCAACAATCTGCAGCAGCAGGGCATAATGTGGAGTTTTCCATTGACCTTGCCATTCCGCAGTTCACAAAAGCCACCGAGAGCCAGATTGTTAAACACAGAGGCTACACCGTATCGTACAACAAGAAACGCAAAAATCCCAACTGGGTGGCATACGAATTGACAGCAGAGGAGGCTGAAGGAACAGTACCCCGTAATGGAGAGTTCATTCCCGACCCTCTGGTGAAAGGTGCACAAGGTGACACCAGGGACTATAACAACAGCGGCTGGACCAGAGGACACCATGCTCCTGCAGGAGACATGAAGTGGAGCGAGGAGAGCATGACCGAGAGTTTCTACCTCTCGAACATATCACCACAGAACGGCAACCTGAACAATGGTGTATGGAAATACATTGAGAATATCGCGAGGGACAATGCCTTAAAGTACGGCAAGATTCTCATTGTCACCGGTCCCGTGTTCACCACAGAAAAGGGACTTGGCAGCATCGGCAGGAACAGGATACTTATTCCCGACGGATTCTACAAGGTGCTTCTCATAGATGACGACGGCTACAAAGGCATAGGCTTCTACTGTGACAATGTTGCAGGCAAGAATAAATTGAGCAGCTACGCCGTGAGCATTGACAGCATTGAGAAGATGACCGGTATTGACTTTTTCCACAAGCTGCCTGACGAAGTCGAGGACGTAGTGGAGAGCGAATATAATTGGAACGTTTGGAGATAAACTTAAAGAGGGTGACCCATTTACTTTTGGGTCACCCTCTTTAAGTGATTTTTCTTTACAACAGAAGCCTGTTTATAGCCTCCTCAAGCTGCGGTTGACCTACTGCACCTTGGGCGATCTTCAACTCTCCGTTCATGGGGATAAAGACAAGTGTGGGAATGGAACGCACATTGAACAGCGATGCGAGTTCCTCCTCCTGGTCTACATTCACTTTATATATATCCACCTTGCCGGCAAACTTGTCCGACACGGTCTCAAGCACAGGTGCAAGCATCTTGCACGGACCGCACCAGTCGGCATAAAAGTCTATCAACGCAGGCCTTTCGCCCAAAAACTCGAACCCTCCGGGGTTCTTTTCGTAATCGGCAATTCTCTTGATGAACTGCTCTTTTGTCAAATGTATTGTTGCCATAGTTTCTCAGTTGTTTACGCCGCTAAGATATAAACAAAAAACTCCATAGAGGCCACACCATATCATAAAAAATCCAAAATACAGTCACATAGCTGTAGATACAGCCTCCATTATCTATTCAACAATAAAATTATTGATAATTATAATTAATAAACCGCCTTACTTTTTGATTGTTTGAATAGTTTAGAGTAAATTAGCACCTGATACAATAAATTGGGAAATATCTTTATATTTTTATGGAACAACGTACTTCTGTTGATAAAATATGGCGTTTTCTGCGCCGTTATAACCGATACATAAAAGTAGGATTAATATCGCTCATTGCACTTGTTATAGCAATGTTGCCTACCGAGATGTTCGGTGTCCCTGGACTCAACCCTATACAGCAGCGCGTGATTGCAATATTCGTATGGGCTGCCTGTATGTGGATTGTAGAGGCCGTTCCGGCCTGGACAACATCTCTGCTGATCATAGTAATAATGCTGTTGACGGTATCGGACAGCGCCATTACCCCGCTGATAAGCGGATATGACAAGAGTGAACTGATGAGCTACAAGACAATAATGTACACCTTTGCCAACCCCACGGTAATGCTGTTCATGGGTGGATTCATCCTTGCTCTTGTGGCATCGAAAAGCGGTGTCGACGTGAGTATGGCACGTGCCATGCTCAAGCCGTTCGGCTCAAAGCCGAGTGTGGTACTGTTCGGTTTCATGCTTGTTACAGCCGTATTCTCGATGTTCGTGAGCAACACAGCCACTGCGGCAATGATGCTCACATTCCTCGCACCCGTTCTGCGTCAGTTGCCACCCACAGAGAAGGGCACGGCAGCCCTTGCACTTGCAATACCTATCGGCGCCAACATCGGCGGATTGGCTACACCTATCGGGACACCTCCTAACGGTATTGCCCTGCAATACATCAATGGTGAACTTGGACTGGGTGTTGACTTCGGCGAGTGGATGATGGTGATGACACCGTTGATGCTTGTAATATTGATAATATCCTGGATACTCCTACGCATCATTTACCCTTTCACCGCAAAGAAAGTGAATATGCACATTGTCGGTGGAGCAAAGAAAGGCTGGCGCACATACGTGATATACGGGACACTGGCGGTAACAATTCTGCTTTGGATGTTCGAGAAGGTGACAGGTATAAACTCATACGTCGTGGCACTGTTCCCCATAGGAGTCTTTGCCATAACACGAATCATCAAGTCAAGCGACCTTAAGGATATCGACTGGGCCTGTCTGTGGATGGTTGCCGGAGGTTTCGCGCTTGGTGAGGGAATGTCAAAGACCGGACTTGCCGACAACCTTGTACAGGCCATTCCGTTTGACAACTGGCCTGCAATCATTGTTCTTTTAGGAGGCGGACTCATCTGCTGGTTGCTGTCACAGTTCATCTCAAACTCGGCTGCAACAGCCCTTATGATACCCATCATGGTTGCAGTGGGCAAAGGTATCGAAGGTCCGTTAGGCGAATACGGTGGCATAGGCACACTGCTTGTCGGTGTGGCAATGGCGGCATCGTTCGCTATGTCACTGCCTATAAGCACACCTCCTAACGCAATCGCCTACTCTACCGGTCTCATAAAGACAAAACAGATGTTCGTGACCGGAATGACAATTGGAGTGATATCGCTTGTCATAGGTTACATACTGATAATTACAGTAGGCAGAACTGGATATTTCGGATAAAAATCAACACAAACACAAATATGAAAAAAACACTATTTATGGCAGCGCTGATGGCAATGTTCTTCGGCGGTGCAAAGGCACAGGAGAAGCCGAGCGTGAAACTCTACGGATTTATCCGCAACTACGCATGCTTCGACACACGAGAGAGCCTTACCTCGAACAGCGAGCAGTTCTACTACATGCCAAAGGACGAGAAACTCGACGCGAACGGGAAAGACATCAACGAGCAGCCCAACATGATGCTCTTGAGTATCACCACACGTCTGGGCGTGAACATCACAGGCCCCGAGTTCCTGGGCGCAAAGACATCGGCAAAGATTGAGTCGGACTTTGCAGGATTCGGTACCAGCAACACCGTACTCCGCATACGTCAGGCATACGCAAAGATGGAGTGGGAGAAGAGTTCTGTCCTTGTCGGTCAGGCTTGGCACCCTATCATGGGCGACATGATGCCCGATGTATTCTCGCTTGAGACAGGTGCGCCTTTCACACCATTCAGCCGCTCGCCACAGTTGAGATACGACTACAAGAACAAGGGATTCACCCTGACAGCGACAGCTCTCTACCAGTACCAGTATACATCAAACGGCCCTGACGGCTCATCATTCAACTACGCACGCAATGCCGTTGTTCCCGAGCTCTATTTCCAGGCAATGTACAAGAACGGCGGTTTCATGATTGGTGCAGGTGTCGACTTTTTGGCAATCAAGCCACGCCAGAGCTACACACATACTACAACCGGAGAGAATGGAGAAACTGTTACAAACACCATCAAGTGCAATGAGGACCTTGCAGTAGGCATCACACCGAACATCTTTGCATCGTACAAGAAAGGTGACTGGGGCTTCAAGGGCCGTGTCACTTATGCACAGAACGCATCGCACCTGAGCATGATAAGCGGTTACGGTGTAACTGAGATCTACGACAACGGCGAACAGAAGTACGGTGCACTCAACAGCATCGGCGGCTGGTTCGACATAACGAAAAAGGAGCAGCTCAAGAAAGGTTATCTCACATGGTGCTGGTTCTGGGGTTATACAAAGAACCTCGGCTGCAACGATGACATTGTAGGCCCTATCTACATGCGTGGCGAAAAGAACATGGACCGTATGTGGCGCGTTGCCCCAAGCGTGCTCTACACACACAACGCGATGTCAATCGGTATCGAGCTCGACGCGACGACAGTGGCATACGGTACACCCGACAGCCGCTACAAGGTAAGTGACACACACAACGTGACAAATTTCCGCATCTGCACAATGCTGAAATATAATTTCTAAACCATAATATGATGAACAAGAAGATTCTTACATTAGGCCTTATGCTTATGGCCGGATTGGGTGCCACCGCACAGGTGAGCCTCGTGAACCCGGTTCCGCAGGAGGTTACAACAAGCGAAGCCCTTTTCGAGGCTCCCGCACAGTGGAAAATCAATGCCGACAAGAAGCGTATGTCGGGCTATGTCTATGATGCATTGCTTACAGCATCGCCCGAGGTGGCAAACAAGGCTGACTTCAAGATCACCATCGGCGTACGTGGTGACGGCAAGGTAAGCAAGTACAAGAAGAATATCCCTGCAAAAGCCGAGGGATATTTCATGAAGGTTACAGACAAGGAGGTTGTCATTGCCGGTAACGACGAGAAGGGTCTCTTCTATGGTATACAGACCCTTTTGGGCATGATGGGTGAGGGCAAGCTCGAGGCCTGCACAATCACCGACTGGCCCGACGTTCCTTTCCGTGGAACAGTCGAGGGCTTCTACGGCACTCCATGGAGCCACGAGGCACGCAAGAGCCAGCTTGAGTTCTATGGCCGCAACAAGATGAACGTATACATCTATGGCCCGAAGGATGATCCCTGGCACCGCGACAAGTGGCGTGAGCCATATCCCGAGGTTGAGGCAAACCGCATTGCCGAGCTCGTTGAGGTTGCCAAAAAGAACGGCGTGAACTTCTACTGGGCTATCCACCCGGGCGTTGACATCAAGTGGAACGACGAGGACCGTGACAAGCTCATCGCAAAGTTCGAGGTAATGTACCAGCTTGGCGTACGCTCATTCGCAGTATTCTTCGACGATATCTGGGGCGAGGGCACAAAGGCCGACAAGCAGGCAGCCCTGCTCAACTATGTTGACGACAACTTCGTAAAGGCAAAGAAAGACGTTGCTCCTCTTATCCTCTGCCCTACAGAGTACAACAAGAGTTGGGCAAACGAGGAGAAAGGTTACCTGCGCACGCTGGGTAAGGAGCTCAACGAGGGTATCGAGGTTATGTGGACCGGTAACTCTGTCGTAGCCTGCATCGACAAGCCTACCATGGAGTGGATCAACGAGCGCATACAGCGCAAGGGTTATATATGGTTGAACTTCCCTGTGAATGACTTCGTACGCGACCACATCCTCATGGGCCCTGCATATGGCAACGGTCTTGACATCGCCGGTGACGTATCAGGTTTCGTAAGCAACCCTATGGAGTATGCCGAGACATCAAAGATTTCGCTCTACGGCATTGCCGACTACTGCTGGAACATGGAGGCATATGACTACAAGAGCAACTGGGAAAAGAGTATCAAGAACATCCTCCCGAGCAACCCGCAGGCACTGCGCACATTCGCTCTCTACAACAAGGACCTCGGCCCCAACGGTCACGGGTTCCGCCGCGAAGAGGGTGACGAGCTGAAGGATATCGTAGATAGAGTGCTACAGGGCGACATGTTTGCAACAGCAATGCTGAACGTTACATGCAACGAGCTTGAGATGGCCTGTGACATTCTGCTCAACGAGAAGGGTAACCCACAACTCATCCACGAGATCCGTCCATGGGTTCTCCAGTGCAAGAACCTCGCAGCATACGGCCGTGCTGTGGCACTCATGAATATGCTTGCCGAGACAACCGATAGCAGCAATACGACAAGCCAGTTCATCAACTTCGAGAATCTCTACAAGCAGGCACGTTCACTGCAGAAGCAGATGTTCGACCTTGAGAACAACAAAGAGATGCGTCACCCTTACCAGATTGGTACAAAAGTTGGTACAAAGGTAATGCTCCCTACACTGAACAAGCTTTTTGCATTGGCTACAGAAAAGTACAATGAAATCAATGGTACAGACCTTGACACAACAGCCGAGTACAACCCATACAAGCTCAGTTCAACAGTCACACAGCTTGCATTGCTCCCGGTGAAGCTCAACGGTGACGTGATTGAGATCAACCCGTCAAATGAGGTCATAAACTGGCAGGCAGGCGGCGAGCTGTTGCTTGAGACAGAGACAACCATCACATTCCAAGGCCTTGACTTCAACTTCGGCGTGAACAACGTGGCACAGCACTTCAGCCTCGAAATATATGTTGACGGCGTATGGAAGGAGATTCCTATCATGCACTACAAAGACACCGACCCCGTTATCCACACAGGCAATGAGCTCGGTGGCCAAACTGCGACAAAGCTCCGCATCACAAACAAGAGCGGCGCTGAGCAGAAGGTATACTTCAAGAACTTCAGACTTGTCAGAAGATAAGATGCTGCATAATAACATAGATTGCACCGCCCAATTGGGCGGTGCAATCTATGTTTATTGTCTATTTGCTTATGGTTTTACTTTACAAAGACCTTTTTGCCGTTGATAATATATACACCTTTATCAAAGATTCCCACCTTTCTTCCCGACAAGTCATAAACATTTCCCATGTTTTTGCTTTCACCATTCACATCATCAATGCCCGTTACCGGCATTTCCACAATATTTGTAAAGTTTTCCCAACCCATTGCAGAACGATAAGTTTCCAGCGCCCCTGCGGGTATATACAGTATTGCCGTATCATAACTGCCGGTAAAACAGTGCGGAGTAGTCGTAGGAGGAACCGTTGCAAGTGAATATACCGTGCCTATTCCATCGCAATTTGAGAAAGCACCGTCACCGATGCTTACAACGCTTGCAGAGATTGTTACGCTATCCAGCGCCGAACATCCAAAGAATGCATTGTCCCCAACCTCGGCAACACCTTCTTCAAACGTAACACCCGTCAACGCCGTGCAATAGCTGAATGAGTGACCGCCTACGCTCTTTACATTGCCTGGAATTATGACGTTCTTGAGCTCTTGACAAAGTTCAAAAGCGCTTTTCCCGATGCTTGTGACATTCACCGGAAATTCAATGCTCTTGAGCCCCAGACAGCCGCTGAACGCAAAAGGATTGATAACGGTAACCGCATCAGGAATTACAAGGTCCGTCACCAACTCACCTTTCACATAGAGACTGTATCCACGACCCAGAGGAGTCTCGACGACATTGTCGAACTCAATACCACACCACGCCGTAAGGTCATCAATATGTATCTTGCTAACGTTATTCGACTCCTTGAACACATCCTTGCCTATGACTCTCACACTTTTGGGGATAACGACCTCGTCCAACCATGTGCAGTTGAGAAAAGCCTCATCGCCAATACGTGTCACATCGTATGTCACTCCGTCATATGTAACCACCGAGGGGATTATGACCTTACCGGAATATTCATAATAATACTCGTTACTGTATGCCCCTTTATATGTCACCTCCACGGTCTTTGCAGTTTCATCGGTTATATTGTAGTAAATGCCATCTACCTCAAAATCATGGGCTGCAGCAACGGTACTGCACAACAGCAGCAAAAGGACTGACAGTTTCTTCAGGCTTTCCATTTTTCTATTGTTTTACAGGTTCTTATCTATCAGACGGTTCTTTTTATACAGCTGAAAGGTATTTACAAGATTATGCCACACAGAGTAGAAACCGCCGGCGATGGCAGTGACCGGTGTCATGAATGTGTAGGCGAACCATATTGCAAAAACGGTGTTCTTTTGCCCTAAAGCCTGACCTCCGGTGACCACCTCACCGTAGCGCGCACCTATTCGGCGCCCTGCATAGAACTGCAACAGACAGCAGATGAGAGAGACCACGCCTATACCGGCCATGACAAACAGCGAGAGACGAGCGTTTACTATTGCCCTTGTCGTCACAGCAATGGCAAGCGACAATGCGACCAGCCACAGCATGAACGGCAGGTTACGTCCTTTTGTCACAAGCCAGCCATGCAGACCCGGGGCGAACCTTCGCGCCAGCGAGGCGAAGAGCAGCGGAAGTAGCAGCAACGGAAACACCTTGGCGATAATTACAAGGAACGAACCACTCAAAGACATCCCCTCGACAGGGTGCGAGAATGCAAGGAAAAGCGGTGCAACAACTGCTACTGCGATGTTTATCTGCATTGTGTAGGAGATGAGCGACGCAGAGTTCCCGCCTAACTTTGCCGTGATGACAGCTGCAGCTGTTGCCGTAGGGCATATGAGGCAGAGCATCGCTGTCTCAAGAAGCACCTTGACTCCGAACGGCATTCCGTGGGAAAAAGTTATCATAAGCGAGAGCACCATGAACGGCAGAAGCTGGAACGCCAACAGCCAAAGATGCCAACGCGAGGGTCTCAGTTCCTTTACACGTACCTTACAGAAGGTGACAAAGAGCATGGCGAAAATAAGCCCCGGCTGAACCACTGAGACAACAGAGGAGACAATATCATTTGTACCTTCGGGCAACGGGAGAGCCTTATATATGAAATAAGCCGCGGCTCCGCCCACCATTGCAATGGGCAGTGACCAGTCGCGCAGAAATTGTGGTACTCTCATCGCAGGCCTCCTTTCCCAGATGACAGCCATGCCTTTGGCAGATAATTGACGATATCGCCTGCTACAAGAGCAGTCTCACCAATTTCGGCCACAGCAAGGTCACCTGCAAGGCCGTGTATGTAAGCTGCTATACGCGCAGCATCGACACTATTGTACCCCTGCGCACGGAGCGCGAGGACAATGCCTGTAAGCACATCGCCGCTACCGCCTGTTGCCATGCCTGGGTTACCGGTGCTGTTGAAATATATATTGCCGTCGGGAGCAACTATTGTGGTATATGCACCCTTCAGAAGAACAGCGATGCTATATTTGCGTGCAACTCCACGTACTGCGCAAATGGTTGCGTATCTATCGGCAAACTTGCCGAAAAGACGCTCTGCCTCTCCCGGGTGCGGAGTAAGCACGCTACCCTCAGGCAGGAGTGACAGCCACTCCTTGTTGCGCGAAAGGATATTCAGCGCATCGGCATCAAGCACCAGCGGAGCGGAGCTGCTCTTTATAAGATTATACAAAGCCTCCTCACTCTCCTTGCACTGCCCTAACCCGGGACCTACAGCAACGGCATTATATTTTGACGAATCAACCTGGTCACTGAAACAACAGTCGTTGCTGTCAATGCTTGTCATTGCCTCGGGAACAGCCACCTGCACAATGGGATTGTTGCAAGCAGGCACATGAACAGTGAGCAGCCCCACACCCGAGCGTAAAGTTGCGCGGGAAGCAAGCACCGACGCTCCTGCCATTCCTCTTGAGCCGGCAACGAGCAGTGCGCGTCCGAAATTGCCTTTATGCGCATGCCTTGCACGGGGCCTCAACAGCGCCTTTATCTCCTTTTCATCGGTAAAATGCAGTGGCGAAGGCTCCCTATCTATCCACTCCCGGGAAAGCCCGATATCAAGGATTGAGATATCGCCCACAAACGGAGCATTCTCGGGCATCAGCAGCGAGAGTTTGGGAAAGTGCAGGGTAAGAGTGTCGGTTGCCGAAACGACAACGCCCTCAAGCGGGTGATTATTCTCGCCCAACAGGCCCGACGGCATATCCACAGCCACCACACGGCAACCCGATGCGTTGATACCATTGATTGCATCAGCAAAGACAGAGCCCGAGACATGCTTGTTGAGGCCGCTACCGAAGAGCGCATCAATTATTACAGTGTCCTTATCGAGCACAGGCATTGAAAAGACATCTTTCACCTCAACAACTGACACAGTTGTATTCTTCAAGCGTTCAAGATTCACTGCACAATCAGGTGAGAGTTTACCTTTAGGGTTTACCAGCCAAACTGCCACACTGTGACCCTCTGCAGCAAGCATGCGTGCCACGGCAAGACCGTCACCTCCATTGTTCCCCGAGCCGGCAAACACAGCAAAGTGACAGCCGGAATAACGCTCAAGAACAGCTGCAGTGAGCGCACGCGCAGCCCGTTCCATAAGATCAATGGAAGCAATTGGCTCGTGCTCAATGGTGTAGGCATCGAGTTCCTTTACCTGCGCAGTATAAAAGAATTTCATAATGTTGCAAGATATTCAAGCCCCTCCTTATAACCGTCGAAGCCCTTGCCACAGATTGTCTTCTGGGCATGGAGCGACACGAATGAGAAACGGCGGAACTCCTCACGGGTTGATATGTCGGTGAGGTGAACCTCCACCGTAGGCAGAGCCACCGCCTTGAGTGCATCAAGGATTGCCACACTCGTGTGGGTATATGCCGCAGGGTTTATGAGGATTGCATCGAACACACCGTAAGCAGCCTGGATTTTATCCACAATAGCACCCTCATGGTTCGACTGGAAGAGCTCCACATCAAGAGAGAGTTCCCCGGCTACAGAAAGGATGAACTCCTCAAGCGCCTTGAAGTTCTTCGCGCCATAAAGAGCCGGCTCACGCAACCCCAACAGATTGAGGTTAGGACCGTTGATTACAAGTATCTTTTTCATATCGTCTGCAATACAATTATTCTGCCTGCGAAGATACAATAAAGAAATGAAAAAGAAGAAAAGGAACAACCGCAGTTCACTGCATCCTCTGAATTTCGTGCAGGTCGAGCAACCTGTTGACTATCGCATAGATTGTTATTCCTGCCGGGGAGTGTATCTGCAGTTTATTGGAGATATTACGGCGATGGGTGGTGACTGTATGCACCGACAGGTTAAGTGCATCGGCAACCTCCTTGTTGCTCATTCCTTTGGCGATACACACGACAATTTCTTTCTCGCGCTGGCTCAGGATATCAGCTTTTGATGTATCGGAGTCATCGGCAGGTGCCACAGTCTCACAACCACCCTGCTCGCGCACACGCCTCTCGAGCTCCTCAACAGCGGGAATAAAAAGCATGTCCTCTACATTACAATGCGACGCAAGGTCCTGCTCGCAATTGATGATGTCGAACAGCACTGAATTGAGCATATCATTGCATTTGTTGGGGTAATAGCTTATGACAATATCCTTGAGTTCCTTGAGCTTGACATCAATATGATTATGCTTTCCACTGAATACACTGATTGTAAATCCGCTACCCAGACGGTTCTGTAACAGATCGTCGACATAAGTGAATACCACGGTATCCTCATACTCCATATGCTTGCGCACCTCGGTGACATACTCATCATAGAATTTAAGGATAAGGAAAGCTACGTCATCGGAGCCGGAACAGTCGAGAGCCTCAATGAGACGGCGGCGTATCGTGGGGAGATTGTAGTCCAGAAAATAGGTGTGCGCACGACGCAGGTAGCCTATCAGTGAGGATAGCGAGAGACTTCTGTGGTCATTATCCTTTCCGCTTATAAGATTTGCCACCGCAAGGAATGTAGCGACATCCACGCCATGCATGTTGCATACCTCGTCGACACTCTTTTCACCGAAGCCTGATGATATGCCGAAACGGCTCATCACCATCAACAGCGACGAGTTGTCACGGACAAGATTCCTCAGTTTGTCCGTAGGTTTGTATTTAACCGTATCGGCCATATTATCTCCCGGAGCATATTATGCACCACAAAATTACTGCCATACGGAAACATGGACAATACCTAAAAATAATTAAAACAACAATTTTTCACAATCAGAAAATACCACAAATTCGGTATTGCCAGGCACGGGCTGCCGCAATAATTTTGCACTCGAAAAAATGTATTGGAATGAAAAGAAACATAATTATCACAATGCTGATACTCTCCTTTGCATCCACTTTTGCGGTAGCTCAGGAGAAGAAAGAGACTGGCGGGAAAGGCAACATCTGGTCAAGGCTCTCATTAGGAGGCTACGGCGAGGCAGTATACACCCGCAACTTCTACAGTGACAAATACCTGAGATACACCGACGCTGCCACATACAAGGACGATGACAGCCACGGCCGTTTCGACCTGCCGCACATTGTGTTTTGGGTAGGCTACGACTTTGGCAAGGGCTGGACCCTTGGAACAGAGATTGAATTTGAGCACGGTGGCACTGAGAGCGCCGTGGAGATTGAAGAGGAGGAGGCCGGCGAGTACGAGTCGGAAGTTGAACGCGGAGGCGAGGTTGCCATTGAGCAATTCTGGATAAACAAACGCTTCAGCCGTGCACTGAACCTGAAGATAGGACATATTATCGTGCCCGTGGGAGCGACCAACATGTACCACATGCCCACAGAGTTCTTCACCAACTACCGTCCCGAGGGCGAGAGCACCATCATGCCCTGCACCTGGCATGAGACCGGTATAAGCCTGTGGGGAGAGACCGACCACTGGCGATACGAGGTATTGTTCCTGCCGGGACTCGACTCCGACCGTTTCGGACGCCAGACATGGATTGCCGGAGGTGCCGGAAGCCCATACGAGTTCAAGATTGCCAACAGCTACGCAGGAGCATTCCGTGTGGACAACACATCCATAAAAGGATTGCGTCTGTCGCTCAGCGGCTATGTAGGCAACTCCTTCAAGAACACACTGAGCGCAACGGACAATGCAAAGTTCAAGGATGTGAAAGGAACAGTATACATCGGCGCATTCGACTTCTGCTATAAGAGCAGGAACCTCACTGTAAGGGGCAACTTTGACTATGGTCACCTCACCGACTCCGAGATGATAACAAAGTACAATATGTCAATGCGCAAGGACTCCCCATCGCCCAAGCAGGCTGTCGGCTCCGATGCCATTGCTGCAGGCGTTGAGGCGGGTTATAATATCCTCGCACTTTTCAACGGCAAGGAAGTGGAGCATGAGAAGCTTTACCTCTTCGGACGCTATGAATATTACGATTCAATGTTCAAGACCGAAGGCAGCATACAGGACTACAAATGGTGCAGCAGACAGCGCATTGCAGCCGGCATAAACTACTGCCCGGTAAAGGATATTGTCATCAAAGGCGAATACAGCATAGGCCTGCTCGACAGCCGCTACAACAACGAGCCTTCAATATCCCTGGGAATAGCATACGCGGGACTTTTCAAGTAATGAACCAACTAAACAAATAACACTATGTATTTCAAGAAACTTTTGAACATTGCGCTTGCAGCGACACTCATGATTGGTTTCACAGCCTGCAGCGACGATGATGACAACAACGGCCCGGGCAATGAGCTGAGCCAGAAAGAGAAGACATTCAAGGCAGCCATCGTGCCATACGTTGACAACACCATTGTCCCCACATACAAGGGAATGGCCGACAATGCGATACTTATGTCCGATGCCTGCAATGCCATTGCCGAGGCTTTCGACAACGGCACGCTCACAAGCGAGCATGTAAAGGCTGCCGGCAACTACTGGAACCTGTGCCGTGACTACTGGGAGAAGAGCGAGGCTTTCCTCTACGGTGCCGCAGCCGACTATAACATTGACCCGCACATCGATTCATGGCCTCTTGACAAGAACGCGATGGAAGAACTGCTTGTTGACCTCCGCGGTGGCAAGAGCTGGACTATCGACAACAATGCAGGATACGGCCTTCTCGGTTTCCATGCTGTAGAGTATATGCTCTTTGAGCTGAGCGAGGACGGCAACACCTCACTCCCCCACAACACCAACTACACTAGAGAGGAACTTGTGTACCTGTGCACCGTAGCCGAAGACCTCCGCAACCAGTGCGTACGCCTTGAAGTTTCTTGGGCAGGAATGGAGAATGTAAGCGTTGAGAAGCAGGATATCCTTGCCGAGGCCGAGCTTGAGCCTTCAATCAACTACGGTTGGAGCATGAAGAACGCAGGCGAGGGCGGCAGCCTCTACAAGACTTATCAGGAGGCAGCCGAGGACCTTGTACAGGGCTGCATCGACATTGCCGACGAGGTTGGAAATACAAAAATCGGCCGCCCGGCGAACGGCAGTTCCGAGGATGACAAGAACTACATCGAGTCGCCCTACAGCCTCAACTCAATCAACGACTTTGTAGGCAACATAATAAGCATACGCAACGCTTATCAGGGCAGCAATGCCGGCGACGCGTCAATCAGCGACTACATAAAGAGCGTAAATCCTGCGCTTGACACAAAAGTCAAGGCGCAGATTGAGGAGTGCATCGTGCTCATCAAGAAGATTCCCGAGCCGTTCGCAAAGAGCGCAACAGGCCCTGAGGCCGATGCAGCAGTAACAGCAGTAGGTACAGACCTTGTCGACACACTCGAAGAGGTAATGACTGCATTGTCAAGATATTGATAAAGAATCATTATGAAGAAGAATACTTTATTGCTCTTTGCGCTTTTGAGCCTTGGTATTGTCTCATGTAGCGATGATGACAACAACTCAAAGCCGGCACCACAGCCCGAGGCAAATCTTCCCGAGTGGTATTACACCGGTGGAGAGCTCGGAACAACACATCTTGCCACATTCAATGCCTTCGAGCAACCGACAGTCTCTGTTGAGGAGGGAGGTATGTACCAGTCGTTCAAGAACGGCGAAGCACTCTTTGAGAAGCCGTTCATGAGCAACAACAGTGGTGTGCGCCACGGCCTGGGCCCTATATACATACGTACATCGTGCCTCCATTGCCACCCGGGCTACGGACACGGCAAACGTATTGAGGCCGGCACATTCAACACCAACGAGATTGGCAACGGTAACCTGCTTGTCGTGTATAACAAGGATACCGAGGGTTACGTGCCCTGGCTTGCAGGAATGCCTCAGAGCCATGCAGTGGCACCGTTCAAGGCCCCTGTCGACGAGAGCAAGATTACCGTCGAGTGGAAAGATTATACCGATGAATGGGGCAACAAGTTCCCCGACGGCGAGACATACGAGCTGCAATATCCCGAGGTCAATATGCCCGAGGATGCCGTTTACGTATACAACCAGGGATATGACCAATTGGGCAACTATGGTGTAAAGCTCGAGTCGACCATCGGCATATACGGTACAGGACTGCTCGATGCAATCAGCGATGAGGATATAACCGCCGAATGGAAGAAGCAGGAGCAGGACGGACTGATGCAGAACGGACTGAACATAGCCTATTTTGAGAACGGACAGTGGAAGAGTTTCTATGCAAACACAGCCCAGGGCGGTGACGGCACAAAGTACATACGCCGTTATACATACGCCATGAGCCGTGGCCCGTTGCAGGACGGAGCAGGGGCAAACGCTTTCTGGAACATCACCAACGCCACACGCAGCGACCGCCGTATGCACTATCTTGATGCTGCCGGAACATACGCACTCTACTCATCAAAGGACCCCGAGGTTCAGGCAGGCTTCGAGAAATATATTGCCGGCATTGACCCCGAGAAGAAGTACCCCGAATTCTGGGAGGGCACAATGGAGGAGCGCATATACGCCTATCTCACATCAAAGAACCTGCCCGTTGAGGTAAGCGACGAGGAGTATACCGACCTTATGGTATGGCACCGCGGACTTGCTGTTCCGGCAGCCCGTAACGTACACGACGAGGATGTACAGAAAGGACGCAACCTCTTTGAGAAAATCGGCTGTACTTACTGCCATCGTCCATCGTGGACAACAGGCGAGGACAATCTGAGAGACCCTGCACGTTTCTTTGCTGATGGCGGCGACGAACTTCCACGTTACCCCCACCAGAAGATATGGCCATATACCGACATGGTACAGCACAAGCTGCACATGGAGAATGACATACGCACCGGTTGGTGCCGCACTACCCCGTTGTGGGGACGTGGCCTGCACCAGAAATGTACAGGCTCACCTACTGCCGACCGACTGCACGACTGCCGCGCGCGCACTACAATGGAGGCTATCATGTGGCACGGCAATGCAAAAAGCGATGCACGTTACACCGTTGAGAATTTCCGCAACCTCTCAAAGGAAGAACGTGATGCCGTCATAAAGTTTATTGACTCTATCTAAAATATTATTATCTTTGGTCCCATGCGGGACCAAAGATTTTTTATCCCTTTATCCCTTTGATACAATGAGACGAGAAAAACTGTTCAAATATCTTTCATTCGGTCTTTTTGCCGTGATAACAGCCATTCTTATGGTTGCCACCATAATGGAGAAACTCTACGGCACGGAATATGCGCTGGAGAATATCTACTGCGCCCACTGGATGATTGCACTGTGGACAGCAGCCACCCTCTCGGCCATTGTATATATACTGCAACGCAAGCTGCACAGGCAGCCGGCTACCCTGTGTCTTCATCTTTCCTTTGCTGTCATTCTCATAGGAGCACTCGTGACGCACACTACAGGCAAGCAGGGACAGACACACCTGCGCATAGGCGAGCTTACCAACCAATATGTGCTACCCGACAGCACAATAGAGAAACTGCCGTTCAGCATCTCACTGCACGGCTTTGAGGTAACACGTTACGCAGGTACCCAAGCCCCCATGGACTTTATAAGCACAATCGTTATATATGACAACGAGCGCATTGAGGGCACTGTATCCATGAACAACATCTTCAAGCACCGCGGATACCGTTTCTACCAGTCGGGATATGACAATGACGAGAAAGGAACGTTCCTCTCAATCTCATACGACCCGTGGGGAATAGGTATCACATACGCAGGCTATGCGATGCTGCTATTGTCGATGATGTTGTTTTTCGTTCAGCCGGACAGCCGTTTCCGTGCCGCATTGCGCAAAGGTGGCGTTGCGCTACTTCTGATATTTGCATCAGCGACAGCCAATGCCCGGGAAATGCCACAGACACTGCCTCGGGATGTTGCAGAGAAATTCTGCGACATATATGTCAGGTATAACGACCGTATATGTCCATTGCAGACACTCGCCATTGACTTTACGGCAAAAGTATACGGCAAAAGGAGCTACAAGGAGTACACCGCCGAACAGGTCCTATGCGGCTGGTTCTTCTACTACGACGAGTGGAAAAACGAGCCAATGATAAAGATAAAAGGCACAGAGGTAAAAGAGACGCTCGGAATAAATGGCGACTATGCGGCGCTTACCGACTTTACAAACTGCGACGGCTATAAATTGGAAACCGCCCTACGCGAAAAAGACAACCGTAAAGTAAAGGATTTTGCCGCTGCCAACGAGAAGTTCAGCATAATCAGCATGCTCTGCACCGGCACTCTGTTGAAAATATTCCCATACACAGAAAAAGAGACAGACGGCATCACATGGTACTCCTTTGCCGAAAGGCTCCCGTTGGAGATAGAGCCCGACCGGCAACTTTTCATCAGCAAGAGCATGGGCCTCATTGCCGAGAAGGTAGCGATGTGTGACTATGCAAGTGTAGAAACCATTGCCGCAAAGATAAGGCAATACCAGACAAAAGAGGGAGGCAACAGTATACCCGGCGAGGTCTCATTCAAGGCCGAGAAGCTCTACAACAGCATCAACGGCAACCGCCCGCTTGCAATGGCATGCCTCACAATAGGTATTGTACTCTTTTTCATAATGTGCGTGCATACAAAAGAGAGCAAGGCAAAGCGCGTTGCCGCCATTATACTGAAAACCGTTGCATGGGGTATTGTTGCATACCTGACATTGCAGATACTCCTGCGCTGGCACATAAGCGGACACGTTCCCCTTGCCAACGGTCACGAAACAATGATGTTCATGGCGTGGTGCAGCATGTCGCTCACCCCCCTGCTTGCCGGCAGGATGAGGATGATGCTACCTTTCGGCTACATCGTGTGCGGATTCACACTGCTTGTGGCCACAATGGGCGAGGCAACACCACAGATTACCCCCTTGATGCCCGTGTTGCAGTCACCGTTGCTGTGCATACACGTTCTTGTTATAATGATTTCATACACTCTTTTGGCAGTCACCATGCTCAACGGCATTGCAGCAGTAGCAATAAAGGTAACCCGCAAGAATACAGAAGAGGAGATTGCCGAACTGCAGAGAACAAGCATCCTCATGCTCTACCCTGCCGTGTTCCTGCTCACTGCCGGAATATTCATCGGAGCCGTATGGGCAAACGTATCATGGGGACGCTACTGGGGCTGGGACCCCAAGGAGGTGTGGGCACTCATCACCATGCTCGTCTACAGCGCCGCCCTGCACAGCGGCTCGATAAAGGCAATGCGTCGCCCGATGTTCTTCCATATATACTGCATACTCGCATTCCTGACAGTGCTCATCACCTACTTTGGCGTCAACTTCATCCTGGGCGGCATGCACAGCTACGCGTGAAAAAACATCCGGCCATTATCCCATTTTGCCTGTGAGATAGGCTTTGGTACGTTCATCCGAAGGATTGGAGAACAATGTGGCCGTATCGCCATATTCAACCAGTTCGCCAAGATACATGAACATCGATTTTGAGGATATACGCATTGCCTGGCCCATATTGTGAGTAACAATAAGGATAGTTACCTCCTTTTGAAGTTCCTGCATCAGTTCCTCGATATGCGCTGTCGCTATCGGGTCAAGAGCCGAGGTCGGTTCGTCCATCAGTAGCACATCGGGCTTCATGGCCAATGCGCGGGCAATACAGAGACGCTGCTGCTGACCACCGGAAAGGAATGTGCCTTTCTTGTTCAGAACATCCTTGACCTCGTCCCAAAGTGCAACACTCTTCAGGCAGCGTTCAACGGTTTCGTCCTTCTCGGTTTTTGAAAGACGGATGCCGTTAAGTGCATAACCGGAAAGCACATTGTCATAGATACTCATAGTGGGGAAAGGTGCAGGTCGCTGAAAGACCATACCTACCCTGCGACGTACATCTATCGGCTCCATTGAGAGGATATTTTCTCCATTCAACAAAATCTCGCCATCTACACGGATATTGGGATAAAGGTTATGCATCAGGTTTACAGCACGCAACAATGTACTTTTACCACAACCAGAGGGACCCATTATAGCAGTTATACTGTTTTTATCGATGGCAGCCGATACATATTTCACTGCCATCGTCTGCTTGGTATATGATACACAAGTTTTGTTGAATTCAAGTATAGGTGTTACTGATTCCATTTTTTTGCAAGATACTTAGATAAAAGATTCAATGTAAGAACAAATAATAACAAGAAGAGTGATGCGCCCCAAATCAGTTCCTGGAGATTAGGGTCATTGAAGAACTCCCATATAAGCAGAGGAACTGCCGATATCGGCTTGTCAACCGCAAAGCGGATGAATGAGCAGCCGAGTGCGGTAAACATTAGCGGTGCCGTCTCGCCAATTACGCGCGAGATTGCCAACAATACGCCGGTAAAGATACCGCCGAAAGCAGCGGGAAGCTGTACTTTAAGCATTACACGGGCACGGTTTCCACCGAGAGCCAGCCCCGCCTCCTTGAGTGACGTAGGCAATATCTTCAATGTCTCTTCAGTAGAACGGATAATCAGCGGCAACATCATGATAAATAGTGCCACGCTACCGGCAATGGCCGAGTAACCTTTCATTGGAACAACCACCCATATATAAACCACAATACCGATTATGACCGAGGGGGTTCC
Source organism: Bacteroidales bacterium (assembly GCA_015060965.1). Taxonomy (GTDB): domain Bacteria; phylum Bacteroidota; class Bacteroidia; order Bacteroidales; family Bacteroidaceae; genus HGM04593. Next base: position 53,018 of record SUXN01000007.1, read on the forward strand.
CTGCAACAGGTCGGTAAGATAACTCACTGTCTGGGCAAATCTGCTTTTGGGATTCTCCGCCAGAAATGCACCGCATAAGATGCCTACCGGGATTGCTACAACCGCAGCCATGCCAAGCATCAGCATTGTTCCTACAATTCCGTTTGCAATACCGCCGGGGATAGGTTCACCGGCCTCAATTGCTTTCATTGCCTTGTATGCTGTTGGAGTAGGCTCGGTGAAGAAGGACCACGAAAGTTGGTCGTAACCACGCAGGAACACCTCTCCCAAAATGGCAAACAGAGGGACAGCAGTAAGGGCTGCCAGCAAACATACGGCCCATAGCAACGCTTTATCCTTTGCCAGACGATTCCTGATTTTCAACTTTTCCATAGTTATGCTATTCTTGCGCGTTTAATCATTATTTTACCTATCATATTGATGAATGCCGTAATCAGGAACAGTATCAGGCCTATGGCAATCAGTGACGAGAGTCTCAAGTCATCAGCCTCACCGAACTGGTTGGCAATGATTGATGCCATTGAGTTACCCGTTGATGTGATTGAATCGGGGATGTTGTTCGTATTACCGATAAGCATCGTTACAGTCATTGTCTCGCCCAATGCACGGCCAATCGCCAGGATATAAGAAGAGAAGATACCTGAGCCGGCAACAGGGAACACTACTTTACGGATAACTTCGGCATGAGTTGCGCCAAGGCTGTATGCACCCTCTTTGAGCTCATTCGGCACCATTTTTATAAACTCGGCACTCAGCGAGGCTGCGTAAGGAACAATCATAATGGCCAACACTAACGAAGCTGTAAGCACGCCTGAACCTTGTGGTGAAATATTGAGCGCCATAATCAGAGGGCGCAAAGTGTAGAAGCCCCATAAGCCATATATAATGGATGGTATACCGGCCAACAAGTCCGTTACAGTGCTCAACACGGCAGCAATACGTGTCCCTTTGAAATACTCACCTACAAACAATGCTACGGGCAGCGAAAACGGGATACAGAACAAAAGGGCAAGCAACGTAGTCATCAGAGTACCCGTAATGAACGGCAGTGCACCGTACTGTTCCGCTCCTTCCGTGTAGCTCCACTCCGAAGAGGTCAGGAACTTAAAGAACCCGAAATGCTCGAATGCCTCGTACGCGTCAGTGACGAGGGCGTAGACTACGCCCCCGCACACTATCGGCATTATCAATGCTGCTGCGAACAATAGGATTTTGTATAACTTATCGCTCATAACGTTTTATTATTGCAACATTGGGATTCCGTCATATGTCACAGTCTTTAGATTCTTAAGGCTCAACTCCTTGGCTTTAGCCGGTAGCGGAGCATAATGCACCTCCGATGTAATCTGTTGCGCCTCGTCCGAAAGGATGTACTCCAAGAGGTCAAGTGTTGCCAAAGCCTGCTCCTTTGTACGGTCGGAGTAGTTCTGTTCCTTGTATATTATCATCCAAGTGAAGGTTGAAATCGGGTATGCACCGGCAGCATCCGAATTTGTTATTGAACAACGGGTATCGGCTGGAATTTCACCTGATGCGGCAGCCGAGATCGATGCTGATGACGGCATAACAAACTCACCTTTCTGATTCTCGACACATGCATAAGGTATCTTCTGTGCAAAAGCATACTCCGAGCCTACATAGCCGATTGAGTTCTTTGTCTGTTTGATGACACCTGCCACACCGGGATTTCCCTTTGCAGCCTGTCCGGCAGGAAAGTCAACCGATTTACCGGCACCATATTTTGAAGCCCACATAGGACTTACCTTGGTAAGGTAATCAGTGAACACGAATGTTGTACCTGAACCATCGGAACGATATACAGGGATGATAGTCTCCTCCGGGAGCTTTACATCGGGATTGAGAGCAGCCAAACGCTCATCGTTCCACATCTTTATCTCACCGGCAAAGATGTCCGCGATAATCTCACCTGACAGTTTCAATTCATTTACGCCATCAAGATTGTAGGCAACAACCACAGCGCCCATACAGGTTGGGATATGTACTACAGGATCCATCTCTGCCATCTCCTTGTCCGAAAGAAAGGCATCGCTGCCTGCAAAATCTACAATCTTGTCACGAAGGTTCCGTACGCCTCCGCCCGAACCTATACCACCATACGCTACCTGGTCACCGCCGAGCTGTCCGAACTGCTCGAATACCACATTGTAGAAGGGGAGAGGGAATGTAGCACCCGCACCGGAAAGTTCCTGCGGTGCACGACCGCCATTGTTCTCTTTACTGCCGCAAGCCACAAAAGCAAGTGCAACAGCCAATATCATTACTGATGATAGAATCTTTTTCATATAATATTTATTTTAGATATTTTTATTTAAAACCCGAAGTAACAACTCACATATGCATAGTGTCCGTTCTTTGCCCCGTCAGCCTTTGGCATTGTCATTCTGAAATTAGGAGCAATCTTCACATACTTACCGAGCTTGAACTGTGCACCGAAGATAGCAGCCGACTCATCCTTGGAGATGTTCCAGTCATCTTTAGAGTACAAGTCATCGAAGCGGGCATAAAGGTCGGCGGTTTTTGTAAGACGGGCCGAAGCAAACAGTGAATATCCATACTGGTCGGCACCATCAGCATATGAGGCGTTCCACATCTGGTTATACTCTGCACCAAGCGTAAACTTCTCGTGCTTGTAACCGACAAATGCAGCCAAGTTTGTAATATCCTTCTTGCCATCTTCGCCACTCTCGTTCAGACCGCCATAAACACGGACCTGGAGACCTTTGACCGGGGTAAGAGTCAGACCCAGGCCATAATTGAGTCCATCGTTCTTTTGAATCTTCTTGTAGCCCTCGCCATTCACAATGATAGCATCAGCAGATAGCCAATCAGCGAATTTGTAGGCTACAGAGAGACCTAAATCGGCACTGCTGCCGAATTTGTACTCATCCTGAAAAGACTTCATAACGTAACGGTAGCCCCAGAATTTCTCCTGAAAGTTGAACTGGGTAGTAGAGATAAGACCGCCAGAGAGTGTAAGATTTCCGCTCTTCCACTGTACCTGTGCATTCTTGATATAGGCAATGCGCTGATAGTCATTGACATCTGAAGACTTGCCGATATCCATTACAGCTTTTGCAGACAGACCCTTGCCGAAGTTGTATTCATAGCCCAGATAGCTACGCTCCAGCTCAAAGCCACGGTCATCATTATCAGCCCCGAAACCAGTGTGGAAATTACCGAACACCTGAACAATCGCTTTGCCCTTGGGATCCTCTGTCTTGGCATTCTGCGCCTGTGCGCCGATGCCGATGCAGGTTAAAAAACCTGCCAAAATCAGTTTTGTTTTCATAGTCTTTTGTCTCATTAAATTTGACACTGCAAAAATATCGGGAAGACATTTCATAAATGTTACAAAACAATTAGGCTTTAGTGAAATACTTGTTCACGATATAAATGTATTCCCCTTGTCAGAAATCACTTCTAACAAGAGGAATCAAATGCTCGGGACAAACAGATAAGTTAAAGAAACCTCTATGGTACTTTGTTATTTGCTTCTCTTTACAGTGTGCAATACTTTACCGTTCTTGTCTATCATATGTACGCACAACTCCTTCTCATCAGCAGCAATGACCAAGAATCCCGGTTCAGGACTACAAAAGACTGTATCCTCCAAAGGCATCACTTTACGGCTCAGTGAAGCTGATGAATTCACCACATAATTAATACCGTCTCCCTCTACTTGAAGATGCTGGAAATTATGTATATGTCCACATAGATACATTGCAACCTGTTTGTGCTTGGCCAGTACCCTACCCAATGTGTTCTGCATATCCTCACGTTCACTTGCATCTTTCGGGGTTTCTGCATAAATAGGATGATGTCCTACAACAATTACCCAATCTTCCTTGGATGAGGTAAGTACGGAATCCAGCCATGCCAATTGTTTTGCATTATCCTGCTTGCAGGCATCAGGATATTTTTCACTCTCTTTTCTGTACTTGCTCATCAATGGAGTGGTGTCCACCATAACGAAACGCACGGTAGTGCCGTCTTCTTCATAAACTTTAGTATAATATCTTGCAGGCATGTTCCAACGACGGCTCTTATTCGAATAATCCATAACGGCCTGCGTGTTGCCACGATACTCATGGTTTCCCAAAACGGGGAGCCAATCTATCATCAGTTCAGGATGACTATATACGAGTTCATAATTGGTCATCCATAACGGGTCATCCACGCTCTGTACACCATCAAAATGATGTATATCTCCTGCTGCAATTATACACTCCGGCCCAATTTCTTCTGCCATTATTCCCATTAGTTCCGCTATCGGTTTCTGGTCGTAATACCCATTTCGCCCCAGATCACTGGCCAGAAAGAAATTGGCATTTTTCTTTAACGAACTCCAGGCCTCATAATTTTGCGCAAATGCTCCTGCAGAAAGGATAAGAGCAATTGCCAATGTCATTAACTTTTTCATTGTCATATTGTTTATTTGAATTTAAAATTGAAATTTCACTCCGAGATTTGCCCTGATTCCATAGTATTCCAACTGCATCGTACGATCTTTGCTTCCCTGGTAGTATCGCAATGGTTGGTTAAGCAGATTATTTGCATCTGCATAGATTGTAGTTTTACATCTTTTGCCGAATGTATAGCTGGCATTGAGATCCAAATAATTCACCTTGTCATAATAACGGTCCAAAGCTGCAACAGTACCGAATTCATCTACAAACTCTGATGCAAAGTTATATGACAGTCTTATGTTCAGACCCTTGTTCTCAAAATACAGTGATGCGTTGGCTGTATGTTCGGGAGATCCTGTCATCTTTATTTTCTCTCCGTCCTCCAATGTACGGTGCTCAAAATGATAATTCTTTGTTGTACTATATGTGTATGTATAGGTTCCATAGAATCCAAAACACTTCAATGTTGGAGAAATGAAACCGAAATCTCTCTGGTAAGCTACCTCCACACCAAACAAATCGGCATCGTACGCATTAATGGGCTTGGTAATCTCATATTTAACTGGTTCACCATCTTCATTCAGCAGACCGTTTGGAATGTTAGGGTCATTTGTGCTCTTCCATTTCTCATCAGCTATAACATCATGTACATTCTTATAGAAAAGTCCTAAACTTACAAGACCAACGCTCTCAAAGTAATACTCTCCACCAAGATCAAAATTGTATGATGTTGTCGGTTTCAAGTTTGCATTACCAAAACTTGCCTCCTCCTCGGCTATGTTATAATGAATGCAAGGAACCAATGCCGAGTACTTTGGACGAGAGAGGGTTTTGGTAAATGAAGCTCTCAACTTCAAGTCATCCGTCGCATTATACTTCAACAAGACACTTGGCAACCAGTTTATATAGCTGTTCTTTTTATCTCCAGTGGATTCCAAACGGCCTTGCTCGTCCTCCAGATTATCAACGACCCAGTTGAATCCGCTGTAATTAAGTGAAGTATGTTCCATTCTTAATCCAAACACCAGGTCTAATTTATTCCACAGTTTCTGGTCATAGCGTACATAAGCACTGGTAATGGCCTCTTTGGCTCTGTAGTTACCCGATGCTTCTTCATATAATTCATATGCACCTTTCTGGTTTGGACTCATAGTGAGACCGCTTAAATACTCTTTTGTTACAAATGAGGTGTTCTGCGGATAATTACCGTCCGGCATGAATCCTTCACGAATCTGTCCGTTCACGTTGTTCATCCAATCATTGTCAGATTCATTTTCATAAACCTCAACATAATCATAGCAGTGCGTCTCACGCTCCTTATTTTTATTTGCATATTTAGCACCAAATTTCAATATACTCCCGAATGCGCCGGTAGCCAATGGCAGCTCAAAATTAACTCGGAATTTCCACTCGTTCTCCTTGATTTGCTGGTCCGAATTTGTCAACTCATCAATACTCCAGTCGTAGTTATCAACATTACCTAAACCTTTGTTGGGATAAGGATTACGTCCGCCTGCACCCACAAAACTCAGATCCTTGAAATAATCTTCATTCTTTTTGCCCTTCATAGCAACGCCAAAATATCGTTCATCCGGACGATCCTCCGTGGCACGGGAGTAAGATCCGGCCCAGTCCATATTCAGTTTCCCGAACGTATGTTCACCATCCAGCATAAAATCCATAGTCTGTTGTAACTCCAGGCGTGCATCCCTATTGTCTCCACTGCCACCTTTAGTCTGAAATACGACAGACTGTTTTGAAGGAGCTTCGTTCAACTTTTTGTATGTTATTCTATAACGGTTCTCCCAATCACTGCGTCTGTTGTATATTCCTTTGAAGGAGATCTTATGATAAGGATTGAATTTATAGTCAGTAGCCAATGAATAGCTCTGTCGCTCACGCGTCACGTAATACTGTCGTATTTCCGCTTTGTCCAGAAATACATTACCATTGTCATCAACGTCATATTCAAATTCTGTATTGTCTGCACCTCCGGGAGAGTTCTGGTAAGAAGCAGCCATCATCAATCCTAATTTGCCGTTAAAGAAACGGTCGCCATAGGTAAGTCCAAGATTAAGCTGCATCTTGTCGCTCACGGCATTGTAACCTGTACCCACTGTTGCATTAAGGACTCTGTCGTAAGGTGTATTCTTGGTTACAAGATTGATGGCACCTCCAATGGCATCACCGTCCATGTCACTTGTAACGACCTTGCTGACCTCAATTGTCTGTACCATATCAGCCGGTATCAGGTCAAGCTGTACATTGCGGGTATCGCCTTCGGCAGAAGGTAATCGGTTTCCGTTTACAGTAACCGATGCCAAGTCTGCACTTGTTCCTCTAACCTGCCCAAAACGCGCTTCTCCCATATCATACTGCACATTTATACCATTTATACGCTTCAAGGCATCGCCGATGTTTGAATCGGGAAACTTTCCCACCTGGTCGGCAGAAACGACGTTTGTTATACCCAGATTATTTTTCTGCACATTTACTGCCTTTCTTTGACCAGAGAATGCACCTACCACGACCACCTCCTGAAGTTCAACACCTTCGGTCAATTCAATATCGTGTTCAGTAGCCTTACCTTCTTTTACAATCAATTCCATTATATAAGGATTGTAGCCTACATAAGAAACGACCACCTTATAATTACCCGGTTTAAGATTCCTGATTGAGTAGAACCCATTGACATCACTGACATCTCCTGTTTGCAAGCCATCAATATACACATAAGCTCCGGGTAATACCTGTTTGGTATTGTCAATTACTCGTCCACGAATAGAACCGACCTTAGGTTCCGGATCTCTGTTTTCTGCAAGGACCGCATTGCTGAATCCTGTAAGCAGCAACACTGATAAGAATACATGAATGAATTTTTTCATCGTCATTTATATTTAAAGTTTGACGCTGCAAAAGTATCGGTTTAAGATTTCAGAAAGATTTCAAGAAATTTAGAGTATCATTAAAATAATGTTTCCGGGAAAATGTGACATTTTCGTTAAATCTGCCATCACCCATGCTGCCGTTCAAATTTTCTCTATACATTTGTAGCACAATAAATAATGAGTATATGGCAACAGAGCGTATATTGATAGTGGATGACGAGGATACTCTATGCGAAGTCCTGAAACTGAATCTCGAGAATGAGGGGTATGATGTAGATATAGCCTTCAGTGCAGAACAGGCACTCGGCTATAATCTAAAAGAGTATTCACTCATTCTGCTTGACATTATGATGGGCGAGATTAGCGGTATAAAGATGGCCAAGATGCTGAAAGCCGATGTTGCGACAGCAGATATTCCCATCATATTCTGTACGGCCCGTGATACAGAGGATGATATGATTATGGGATTGAACATTGGTGCCGATGATTATATCATAAAGCCCTATACCATCCGCAATGTGATTGCACGCGTCAAGAGCGTTCTGCGCCGTACTGCCAACCATAAAAACAACAATACCCCAATAGAAAAGCCGAACCGGTTACTGGTTGATGGCTTATGTCTCGATTTGGAGTTCAAGCGTTGTACAGTTGATGGCGAGGAGGTGAAGTTGGCACGAAAAGAGTTCGAGCTACTTGCATACCTGATCCAACATCGAGGCAAGATATGCTCACGCGAACAGATACTGAGTCGTGTATGGAGCAATGAGGTAGTTGTGTTAGACCGTACCATTGACGTGAACATTACCCGCCTTCGCTCAAAGATTGGAGCCTACGGCTCGTACATTGTAACCCGTTCTGGATTCGGCTATGGCTTCAGAGATTAAGATATCGTTTCACAAACAGCTGTTTTTGCAGCTAATCATATTCTCGTGGACAATTGTACTATGTTTCATAGGATTCCAGTATCAGCGCGAGAAAGAGTATAAATCGGAGTTCCTGAACGCACAGCTCCAACAATATAACCGTCATCTGCTCAATACTGTTGAGGAGGGGTTGCCATATGAAGATTATATTGCAACCCATGACAAGCCATTTGACGAGTTGCGAATATCCATCATCGCTCTTTCAGGTGCTGTGGTTTACGACAATACCATATCGCTTGACTCGCTCGACAACCACCGTAGTCGCCCTGAAGTAGCCAATGCCCTTGCAAAAGGTGAGGGATATAATATCAGCCGACAATCGGCAAGCGACGGACGCGAGTATTTCTACTCTGCCACACGAGGTGAGAGGGTCGTTGTCCGCACTGCCATTCCATACTCAAACACACTGCGTGAGCTGCTTGAAGCTGATTGGACATTTCTTATGGTCATGATTTCCATAAGTTTTGCCATGAGTGTACTGGCATACTTTACTACCCGCAAGCTCGGTAAGGACATTGAACGTGTAAACAGATATGAAGCAGAGCAGGAAAAGAACCGCATCAAACGACAGCTCACAAACAATATAAACCATGAACTGAAAACCCCGGTAGCATCTATTCAGGTATGCCTTGAGACCCTGCTTTCAGGCATAAGCCTCAGCGAAGAGAAACGGCAGGAACTGATTGGCCGATGCTACACCCACAACGAGCGTCTCCGACATCTCCTCAATGATGTCTCGCTTATCACCCGCATAGAAGATGGAGGTGCCATAATAAGCAAAGAACCCGTCCTCATCAATGAAATAATCAAGGAGATTGCCGAAGATTTGGAGATAATGCCCGAGGAAGAACGGTTGACACTCCATGCAGATTTCAGCAATGAGGTTATCGTTAACGGTAACCCCTCGTTGATAGGCTCAATATTCCGCAACCTTACTGAAAATGCCATAGCATATTCCGAAGGCAAGAACATATATATATCGTTGCTTGAAAACAACGAGACAGTGTGCCGTATCCGTTTCGAGGATGACGGCAAAGGAGTGAGAAGAGAGCAGTTGCCACACCTTTTCGAGCGGTTTTACCGTATTGACAAAGGACGCTCCCGCCAGAAAGGCGGTACCGGGCTCGGCCTTGCCATAGTAAAGCATGCCGTCCAATTCCATGGAGGCAACATAACCGTCACCAACCGCCCGGGCGGAGGACTCAGATTCGACTTCACATTGAAAAAGCAGATTTAACCAAAGTCCTACATAAGCCCCTGAATGGCAGCAATGACATACAAGAAACAGGCATAATATCAGTTCAGAAGAATCATCATAAATCAAATCAGGCCCCGTAAAACGGAGCCTGATTTGATTTATGATAAGATATCACTGATATCTCAGTCTTTGTCCCGGACGTATAACAGAACGTGCGTTAAGCCCGTTGAGCTTGAATATCGTACGCTGCGATACTCCGTGCTTCCTTGCAATTCTCTCGATTGTATCGCCCGATTTCACCTTGTGGTATTTTGGCTCGGGACCGGCAACCTTCATCTTGCCGTTCTCCATGTATCGTGAACCCGGCTTGCGGTATACATAGTGGTCACCCGTCACGTTCTGGTTCGGGAAATCGAACAACAAGGCAGGATCTATGCACTTGCCAAGAAGAATGGTCTCAAAGTGCAGGTGAGAGCCTGTTGAACGTCCTGTATTGCCACCAAGGCCAATGGGATCACCGGCCTTCACATTCTGGTTCTCGTTGACCAGTTTCTTTGAGAGGTGGGCATAGAGAGTCTCGATACCGTTGTTGTGACGTATCACCACATAGTGGCCGTAACCGCGACGCTGATATGCAGTAACACGCACTTTTCCATCGAATGCGGCATAGATTGTATCGCCTTTCTCCACCTTTATATCAAGACCGTTATGTACACGGCGACGGCGTGGGCGGTAACCGAAGATATCGGTTATCTTGCGGCTTGCTGTAGGCATCACAAAGCCTGTCAGGTCAATCTTGAACGAGTCGGGAAGTGTTGCAGTAAAGTGTACCCTGTCATTTTCCCAAGTGGGATACATATCCATTGAAGGAACCACATAAGACTCATTCAACAGCATATTGTGCAATGCCATTGAATCGACGGAACCCATCGGCTCGCAGACTCTTACTTCGTCGGCAAGCATATCCTGCGCGTTCGCTGATGTGAACGAAACGGCAAGAATTGTTGTAAGCAATATTGACTTCAGTATTCTCACTTTATTACATGTATTTCTGGCTCTCCTCGCCACCGTACTCAAAACGTGTAACAGCCGACTCATAGTCGTAGAGCTCGTTGGGGCTGAAGAAGCGGTTAATCTCTACAAGTGCATTCTCTACAGAGTCAGATGCGTGGACAACATTCTGCTCACCACTCATTGAGAAGTCGCCACGGATTGTACCGGGGAGTGCCTTGCGTGAGTTGGTTACACCTACAAGCAAACGTACAGTCTCAACAGCCTCTGCACCCTCTACGCAGCAAGCGATGATGGGAGCTGCCTGCATCGAAGCCCTGAGGTAAGGAAAGAATGGACGCTCAACAAGATGAGCATAGTGTTCGTTTACGATCTCATCTGTCATAAACATCATCTTGATGCCTACGAATCGGAGACCTTTACGCTCGAAGCGTGTGATAATGTCGCCCATAAGGCCACGCTGGATGGCATTCGGCTTAATAAGAATAAGTGTTCTCTCCATTGTATTATAGTTTGGTTATAAGTATCAAGAAGAAGCGTTGCGCAATCTATTTTCGCAGATTTCTGCAAAGATAGCTACAAACGAGCGAGATAGGCAAAGTTTACTTTGACATTTTACAGCGAGTGCAGTCTATTTTCGCAAATCTTTGCAAAGATACAAAAAAATAGTTATTCAAACGTAAATTAAGGACTTAAGATTTGTAAAAAGGCATGACAAGCCGTTCAGGACAGCATCAAACGGCAATATATCCAGACAACCTTTATATGTGAAAGTATCAAAGCGAGAACCCAAAGCCACTCTCAGGATATTGCACCCCAGTTCCAGTTCTTCATATCTTTGATCATACGCAGACGTTCCCACAATACCTTATTCTGCGGATTGCTGCGCTCCGGGTCGGACTCCAATACCTCACGTGCTACCTCACGCACATATTGCAGGAGCTGCTCATCACGGGCCAGATTGGCTATCTTCAGGTCAAAGGCTATACCGCTCTGTTGAGTTCCCTCAATATCACCGGGGCCGCGCAACTTAAGGTCGGCCTCGGCAATCTCAAAACCATCGTTGCTGGTAGTCATTATCTCCATACGCTTGCGGGTATCCTCGGAGAGTTTATAGTCCGTGACAAGGATACAGTAGGACTGTGATGCCCCACGTCCCACACGTCCGCGCAGCTGATGCAGCTGCGACAGACCGAAACGCTCGGCATTCTCAATTACCATCACCGATGCGTTTGGCACATCCACGCCCACCTCAATAACCGTGGTAGAGACCAGCAGCTGTGTCTCGCCTGATGCAAAGCGTCGCATCTCCTCATCTTTCTCCTTCGGTTTCATCTTGCCGTGCAGTTTACTGAGCCTGTAGTCGCAGAAGACATTGCACAAGTGTTTGTAACCATCCTCAAGGTTCTTGAGATCGAGTTTCTCGCTCTCACTGATAAGCGGATATACTACATATACCTGACGTCCCTCGCGCAGCTGACCGTGGATAAAAGAGTACATGGCATCGGCCTTCTCGCGGAATATATGCTTTGTTGATATCGGTTTGCGTCCCGGCGGCAGCTCATCGATTACAGATACATCAAGGTCGCCGTAGAGAGTCATCGCCAAAGTACGCGGGATGGGGGTTGCCGTCATCACAAGGATATGCGGCGGGATGCTGTTCTTTGCCCACATCTTCGCACGTTGCACTACACCGAAACGGTGCTGCTCGTCAATGACTACAAGGCCCAAATTATAGAAGAGCACATTATCCTCAAGTACCGCATGTGTACCCACGAGGATATCCACCTCACCTGTCTCGAGAGCCGCAAAAAGAGGAACACGGTCCTTTTGCTTGGTGCTTCCCGTGAGCAGTTCCACTCTTACAGGCAGCCCGCCCAACATACGGCGTATTGTCGCGAAGTGCTGCTCGGCAAGGATCTCTGTCGGAGCGAGGATACAGGCCTGATAGCCGTTGTCCTTTGCAAGCAACATGGAGAACAGGGCCACAAGAGTCTTTCCGCTACCCACATCACCCTGCAGCAGACGGTTCATCTGGCGGTTGCTGTTAACATCCCTGCGTATCTCCCGTATAACCCTCTTCTGCGCCCCTGTGAGTTCAAACGGCAGATTCTCGTGGAAGAAGCGGTTGAACATATCACCCACCTTCGCGAAACGGTGTCCTACGTACCGCATCTGTCTGTCGCGTGCATATTGCAGTATGTTCAGCTGTATGTAGAAGAGCTCTTCGAACTTGAGCCTGTGCTGTGCGAGCTGCAGTTCCTTGGTATTCTTCGGGAAATGTATTATGCGCAGGGCGTTGTCCAGGGACATAAGGCCGTTCTTGCGGACAATATCCTCGGATAGCGTCTCCTCCATCTCCCTGTCAAGCAGTTGGAAAAGATTATGCACAAGCTTGGCTATCGCATTCGAGTTGAGCCCGCGCCGTTTCATCTTCTCCGTAGTGTTGTAATACGGCTGAAGGCCCATACTGCTCAGTTGCAGTGTGGAAGCATCGTCCACATCGGGATGCGCAATATTCACCCTGCCGTTGAACACCGAGGGCTTACCGAACACAACATACTGAGTGGAGAGTTTGAGACTGCTCTTGATATACTTCAAGCCCTTGAACCAGACAAGGTCGACAAAGGCCGTACCGTCGGTGAAATGCGCCACCAGACGACGGCGGGCACCTTCACCCAGCTCCTCAAAGGAGCGTATCTCGCCCACTATCTGCACATGCTGCAGATGACCGCCCAGCTCGCTCACCTTGAAGACGCGGCTACGGTCGATATATTTGTATGGGAAATAGTACAACAGGTCGTACAGGGAACGTATATTCAGTTCCCCGGCAAGAAGCGCGGCACGCTGTTCACCGACACCCGGAAGAAACTTTATATTTCTCTTTGTGGTGTCCAGCATTCCATCAGGGTCTTGGCGACCATCAGGTCAAAAGGTGTAGTGAGCTTGATATTCTCGCGGTTACCCTCGACGGCAACAACCTGCATTCCGGCTGCCTCAACCACAGACGCATCATCGGTGAAAGTCTCCACAAAGCGCTGCTCGTATGCACGGCGCAGCACAGAGAGCTTGAACACCTGCGGTGTCTGCACCAGACGGTAACGGTCGCGACGCACCACCTCGGTAACACCGTTGCCACCGACAATGTGACGCAAGCTGTCCTGCAGCTCAATCATGGGGATTGCCGCCCCGTGTATCCATGCCTCGCGGAAGCAGTCATCGACAACCTTCTGCGATACGAACGGACGCACACCGTCGTGAACGCCCACCAGTGCCTCGTCGATGTCGTCAACCTGAGCAAGACCGTTCTGCACCGAGTGGAAGCGTGTTGCACCACCCTGTGTAAGCAACAGGGGAACAGCAAAGGCATGCTCCTTGCACAACTCCTTCCAAAGCTCGAAATGGTCGGCCGGAAGAACAAGAATAAGCTGCATCGACGGGTCAATCGAATGCAGACGCTCCAAAGTCACCATAAGCACAGGCTTCCCGCCTATCAGCTGGAACTGTTTGGGCATATCACCGCCCATACGGAGCCCCTTGCCACCGGCAACTACTATAAGATATTTTTTCATGTTATTCTTTTTAAAATTGCATCTGCGAACGCAGGGTCGCTACCATATCAGCCCCACACAGACGCTCTACAAGCGCAAAGCCGAAGTCAAAAGAGACGCCCGGACCGCAACCTGTGATTATATTTCCATCCTCCTGAACCGCAACGGCAGTGTACTCCGCACCGAAGAGGTCACCCTCGCAACCCGGATAACAGGTAGCCTTGCGGCCCTCGAGTATTCCAATGCGTCCGAAGACCATTGGAGCCGCACATATCGCAGCCACAAGCGTGCCCTTTGAGTGGGCATCTTTCAGTGCCGCGCGCAAGGGTTCATGGGCCGAGAGATTGTCGGTTCCCACGCCACCGCCGGGCAACACAAGAGCATCGGCATCACACAGGCACACATCCTCATAGAGGGCATCGGCCGCAACGGTCACGTTCTGTGCCGAGACAACCTCGCGGCGCTGCATGATAGACACTGTTACCACCTCGATGCCTGCACGACGCATCACGTCTACAGGAGCCAGAGCCTCAACGGTCTCGAAACCGTCGGCCAGAAATAGATATACTTTCTTCATAATCAATAACTCATATTAAAACGGAATGTGATTGTACCCTCCTCATTCTCGGTCAGGTTAGAGACATTGTTGAACTTTATCTCACGCGCAGCCTTCTCGGCAGCCCTCTTCAATTCAAGAGAAGCAGTCTTGGCATTCGCACTGACTACACGTCCCTGAGGATTCACGGTGACGTTCACTATCACAACACCCTCTTCCTGGACCGGAATATTCCTGTTCAATTCACCGACAACCTTTCGGTTACCGACCTTATACTCGATACCCAAGCCGTTGCCTGTACCTTTAACAACACCTTTATCGGTGCCTCCGGCAGTGCTTCCTGTGCTGCCTACACCCTCTGTTCCGCCACCTTTGCTGCTCAGGTTGCTTGACTTGCCGAATGTTCCTGCAACAGAATTCGCAATCTTCTCCTTGGCCTTGCGCTCAGCCTCCTCTGCAGCGCGGCGTGCCGCCTCTTCAGCAGCCAGCCTCTCGGCCTCCTCCTTGCGACGTTTCTCTTCCTCGCTCACCACAGGCTTTGGTTTTTCCTGCTTCTTCTTTGAATCGAGTGTATCTACAGGCACACTCTCCTCATAATTCTGTGCGATGAGCGGGTCTTTGGCAGGAGCCTCGGGGGCAGGGTCAGACTTTGACACCTGAGGCTGCACATCGGTCATCATCTTTGCCTCGAAGAACTCCTCGCCTGCAAAGTCCTCAACAGCACTCTGCATTTCAATGTTGCTCTTCTCGGGCTGCACCGGAATCTGCTCCATTACAATGAAATAGAGCAAAATCAGCACCACAAGATGAAACAGGACCGTACCTGCAATACCGTATAATTTCTCTTTTGAAATATCTTTCATCACTTCTTGTCGGGCTGCCGTGTGGCAAGCACCATCTTGAACTCGTTATCGTTTGCAATATTAAGCACCTTGACAACCTCTCCGTACGGGATGCTGACGTCGGCATAAAGGGCGATATACATCTCTTCGTCCTTCTCACGGCAATCGAAGAGGAATGCAGTCAACTCCTCGAGACCCTCAATCTGCATAGGCTCGTCCTTGTCCCACTGCACAAAGAAGTTCAGTTCCTTGTCTATGGTGACACGCGCCAGAGGTTTTGCCTGTGTCTGTGCCTTACCCTCGGGCAACAGCACCTTTATCGCGTTAGGCGCAACGATTGTCGATGTCAGCATGAAGAATATCAGCAACAGAAAGATGATATCCGTCATCGAAGACATTGAGAAACCGTCTATAGCCTTTGTTTTTCTCTTTATCATAAAGACCTTACTTTGCCATTGTTATCAATCGTTGTTCTCCTTGCCGGCCTTATCCTCGGCTATAATCTCAAGGAACTCAATCATATCGGCCTCCATGAAGTTCTGCACCCTGTCGACCTGAGCCACAAGATAGTTGTATGCAAAGATTGCGATGATACCCACCACAAGACCGCCTACAGTGGTTACCATAGCCTCGTAGATACCGCCCGACAGCAGAGAGACGTCGATGTTGTTACCGGCATTCGACATCTGCCAGAAAGCCTGTACCATACCGGTTACCGTTCCAAGGAAACCGAGCATAGGTGCAACGGCTGCGATGGTAGAGAGCACGGGAAGGCCCTTCTCAAGGTTGGCAATCTCAAGGCCCGCGTTGTTCTCGAGCACTTGACGTACCGAAACTGTGTCGAGTTTATAATCCTTCACACCCTTTGCCAGGATACGTGACATGGGGGTGTTCTGCTTCTCGCAATAGTTCATTGCCGACTTCACGTCATTGTCACGGAGATTGTCCTTTATGCGGTCGAGCAGATAAGGGTTTCTCTTCATTGACTTGCGCAGGGTCATGAAGCGCTCCACAAAGATGTAGACGCCCAAGATTGACAATATCGCAAGTACAACCATTATCCAACCGCCCTTCATGGCAAGTTCAAGGATATTCAAACTCTCCTGTACCGGCTCTGCAACAGCTGTCAGAACCTCTGTGGTTGTTGCCTCTGCGGCAACCTCTGTAAGAAAAATCATAGTATATTGTTGTTTTATTATTTTATCAAACAATTCTGATAGGCCTTGATGGTATTCTCAAGTCCCATATAAAGGGCGTCGCAGATGAGTGCATGACCGATAGACACTTCGTCGACCCAGGTTATCACGTCGGTGAAGAACCTGAGGTTCTCAAGGCTCAGGTCGTGGCCTGCATTGAGGCCTATGCCCAACTGCTTCACCACCTTGGCAGTCTCAAGGAAAGGTGCAATCGCAGCATCGCGGTCTGTGGCGTAATTATGTGCATAGGGGCCTGTGTAAAGCTCCACACGGTCGGCACCCGCCTTTGCCGCATACTCCGCCATGCGTGCATCGGCATCAATGAATATCGAACTGCGTATCCCTGCACCGCGCAGGTCGTTGAGGATGTCGCGCAGGAAATCCTGCTCGGCAACGGTGTCCCAACCGCTGTTCGATGTCAGCTGCTCGGGTTTGTCGGGCACCAGCGTAACCTGTGAAGGGCGCACACGCAACACAAGGTCCATAAAGTCCCTTGTGGGATAACCCTCTATGTTGAATTCCGTACGCAGGATAGCCTGGAGCGCAGGGACATCGGCACGGCGAATGTGACGTTCGTCTGGACGTGGATGCACGGTGATACCGTCGGCACCGAAAGCCTCACAATCCTTTGCAACAGCCAGGATGTCGGGATTATTGCCGCCACGGGCATTTCTGATTGTCGCAACTTTATTGATATTAACACTTAACTTTGTCTTCATATAAACAACTCTTACATAACGCCACAGGCCACACCAATGGCATTATAATCCATATCTTTTGCAAAAATAGCACAAATAAAAAACTTTATATAATAATTTATCTTAATTTTGTAGCCCATTTAGTGCGGAAACGCGCTGAACACGTTATAAGGCTATAAACCGATGTCAAAAAATATTAACAGGATGAGATTCGCAATTTTCGGGAACAAGCACCAGTCAAAGAAGTCAAGAAGCATAGGACAGCTGTTCAACGCCATAACAGAATATGGCGACACATTCAGCATAGACCAACCTTTCTACGAGTTCCTTCTGTCGGAAGGCATCGAGGTGCCACAACCCGCAGAACTCATCACCGGCGATGATTTCACAGCCGACATCGCCATCAGTTTCGGAGGTGACGGAACACTCCTGCGCACGGCAAGCCGCATAGGCCGCAAGGCAATCCCTATCCTCGGCATCAATGCCGGCCGCTTGGGATTCCTCACGACGACCTCCAACGAGGATATCGGGTATGTGCTGGGCAAGATACACAGCGGGGACTACGAGGTGGAGGAGCACAACATAATTGAGGCCGTGACAGACGGCAAGGAGCTCAGGAACTACCCCTTTGCACTCAACGAGATTGCCATAATGAAGCACGACAGCTCATCTATGATGACAATAGAAGCAACACTCAACGGCAACGACAGAATCATATACCAGGCCGACGGACTCATAGTGGCAGCCCCGTCAGGCTCAACAGGCTACTCGTTGAGTGTGGGAGGCCCCATCATCGCCCCCGATGCCAATGTGCTCGTGCTCACCCCCATTGCCCCGCACAGCCTGAGCGCCCGTCCGCTGGTGATAAGCGACAGCGCCCAGATAGGCATCAAGGTAAACAGCCGCAGCCACAATTTCCTCATCGCCATTGACGGACGCAACGAGAGCTGCAACGAGACAACCCGTATAACAGTGCGCAAAGCCGACTACAAGCAGCTTATCATACGCAGCCGCAAGCACTCCTTCATCCAGAACCTACAGGAGAAACTGATGTGGGGAGCGGATATAAGGGAGTAGGAACGAGGAACGAGGAACGTTTAGCGTGTAATGTTTAACGATAAAAGGTTAACGTTTAACGAGACCCTCTCCGCAACTTCGTTGCTCGTCTCCCTAACACAGGGAGACAATAGTTTTGGGTCTTTTATGGGCGCAATTCAAACGATTAACGAGGAACGTTTAACGATGAAGGGCTAATTGCTTGCTTGTGTTTTATCTCCTCACCCTTACAGGGAGCTCCTCTTAGTTACAAATAAGAGGAGCACTGTGAACTTTGATTAAAATAACGTGGGTTTGATATAACAATTAGTACTGTAATTTATAGTGTTTGTCATCTCGAGCGAGCGTAGCGACGAGAGATCTCTCCTCCTTGCAGTCGTCGGGATGACAGTATCACCTGTTTCTTTTCTACTCCTCAGTCACTTCGTGACAGCAGAGTCCTCCTCTGTTTAACCCCTCAGTCACTTCGTGACAGCTCCCCTTGAAAAGTGGAGCAGCCCGGTGGCACAAGCGAAGCGCAGGGACGGAGGGGTCCGTCATTAAACACTACACAATAAACGCCACACCCTTAACCTCTAACCCAGACATCATCTCGTCTGTGGTGTAAAGCTCTTCGAAGAGCCTCCCGACGCTGTTCCGCCAACCGTAAAAGCACCGTCGAAATAGCTTTCTGTTGCACCGGTGACAGATGTCACACCGTACATCAGCGTATGCGACGATGCAGTAAACTGCGGTGAGGTGAGCAGCACCGATGCGCCGTTTACGCTGTTAGGACACCTGTAAGAGAAGAGCACGCTGCCCGAACTGTCCTTCACTGTGAGATATTTGCCCTGGGAGACAGTCACAGAAGAGACCGATGCATAGGGCTGCGATGATGAGGTAACAGAACTGTTGGCACTACCCGTTCCTATTATTATTCCGCCGTTCACGACAAACCGGTTGTTATCGCAGTCGAAGCCCTCCTCGGGCGCATTTGTTCCCGAAGCCAGGACAACACCGCCATTGACCGTTATCGTACCGTTAGAATCTATTCCGTCATTATTCGACGCGTGGCTGTAGGTATACCCACCATTGAACACCAGTGCCGTGGCAGCATTGATACCGTCGTCGTATGTGTTACACTCTATCTTACCTCCGTTGATGGTGAGTGTCGCCTTGCTCTCGAGGCCCTCGCCACCATCGTATGCTGTCTGCGCGTATATGTTTCCGCTGTTAACGACAACATCGGCCGAACCTTTGATGGCCTTTGGGGCAGCATTGAAGCCCTCCTGCATGCCACCTCCCCAGCCGCCTCCGCTGCCCGAAGAGGTACCGAGCGAAGCACCTTGGGTTATCGCTGTGACGGTGAGACCGTCGTCATCTGCTCCCTCCTTGCCGATGGTAAGCAATCCGTCGGCAACGATACACTTGCTGCCGTTCCCTTTCGCGAGGCAATTCAATGTTCCACCCAACAGATTCACGGCAACATCACCTTTCAGGCATTTTGTAGAGTAGTAGTCGGTGCCCGTGGCAGCAGTGTAGGACGAGCCCGCACCCGAGATTGTAATATTTACCTCGCCTGCGTTCATGGTGAACTCACCGTCTACCGATATTCCCATTCCACCCTGCCCCGTTGCAGTGATGTCGATGTTTCCGCCATCGATGGTGAACGTGCTGTCACACTTTATGGCCGTACAGTATGAAGGGTCGTATGCAACCACCTTCGCAACTCCCGACGTGTTGATTGTGAGATGTCCGCCATTGATGAGCGCCGCACCGTCGACCTTGATGCCCTTTGACTGACTGCCGCTGACGGTTATCGTGTGCGTGCCGCCCGAGAGGGTGAACCTGCTGTCACACTTCACGGCTGCAGCAGCATAGGAGTCCTCCGATGCCGAACCCGATGAGGCCGAACCGCCCTCGTAGTTGCCCGTCACGTCAGTAATCGAGTATGTACGGACTGTACCCGATGTAGTATAAGAGGATGCTATCTGCAGGAATTTCTCGCCACTGACGCCTGTAAACTCCGCACTGCGTATAGTATATGTGCTCCAGCCGCTCCTGTAATCGTTGCTCTTGAAGTAGTATGTACCCGTGGTCTCAGCCCCGAAGTCATAATAATAGAATGTGGTGCCGTTGACAACGACGCTGTTCGTCAGGGTTGCCACGAGGGCGTCGCTGCTGTCATAGAGATATACACTGCTCCATGCCGAAGACTGCCCCGGGCGGTTGCTTGCCGAAGCAGGCAATGTCACATAAACCACGTAATTGACAATTTCCTCAGCGCTGCCGTCATCACCGCCCTCGGCCATAGGGTCATAGACACCGCTCTCACCGCTGCACTCAATCGTTGTTGTACCGGCAATGATGTTCACGTCGCCGTCGGCCGATATTCCGCGGCCGGCAAGACCGGTTGCCTCAAGGATGACCGTTCCGCCGGTAATGCCCAATGTGGAGTCACACTTTATGCAGGTAGCATACGACGGGTCGCCGTTGAGCAGTATAGTGTTACCCGTTGCCGATATGTCTACAGTTCCGCCTGCGATGACTGTCGTTCCCGTACTCTTGATACCCTTTGAGGCATCGCCCGACACCGTCACCTTTACCTCGGCACCGTCAATGAGGATATCCGTAGCCGACTTTATTCCCTTTACATCGTCGCTTGCTGCCATAACAGACACACTGCCGCCCAAAAGTCTTATCATGCCGTCACAATCAATGCCGTCGCTCTTTGCCGTGAGGTCGAGCGTACCGCCTGTCACAATTACCGAGTCATTCACATGCAGAGCATCGCTCACAGCCCTCGGGACCTTTATCGTTCCGCCACGTACCTCGACATAATCGTCGCTGCAGATGGCATGCTTGTAGTTACCGTTGATGACAAGCTCGCCGCTGCCACCCTCAAAGATAAGCTGACCTTCACTGAAGAGGGTACCCTTCTCATCCTCGCCGTCAGGCGTTGAATAGGAAGCGGCATCGGACAGGGTATTTACCGTACCGTCGGCAATGAACAGCCTGCCACGCTTGCCGCACTGGCTGTTTATGGCAGCACCCGTGCCGTTCGTCAGAGTAACGCCATTGAGGTATATATTGTATTTCTTTTCGCCATAAAGCTTGAAACAGCCGTCATCACTGCTGCCCTGCAGGGTATAGTCAATCTCCTTTGATGTTGCAGACATAACGGTCACCTTTGCACCCGTAATCTCAACCGCCACACTGTCAAAGGCAAAAGGATTCTCCACCACCGCCTTTTCGCCCTGATAGCAGATGTTGACCGCCGAGAGCAACGTTCCGTACTTTATGCTATCTATTGCAGAGAGCTGCAGCAGCTCGCTCCTGCCATTGAGAGCCACAATGACCTCATCGGCTTCCTCGTTGAATGATATGCTGTCTATGCGCTCCTGCGCCACACATTTCACCTCACCGCTGTTCATGAAGAACTTTACATCCTTGTCGGCATATACCGCTGCAACCGACAGGAGAGAAATCATAAAAGCAAATACTCTTTTCATCGGTTCACAATTTTATATATACAACCATCGATATTCAACAGATAGACACCTTTCGGAAAGGCCGAGAGCTGCACAGCGAGGTTCCCTCTGCACTGCCCGTTGAAGACAACCTTTCCTTCCACCGTAGTAAGCGACACCTCGGCCGAAGAAGCCTCCACATTGAGGACACCGCCACTGAACCAGAAGTCAGCGGCAACGACAGCATCTACCGCTGTGTCGGGCTGTGGCTCATAATAGTCAAAGAGCATGCATCCTACGGCATCCGAGGACCACTCCACCGAAGAGCCGTCAACAAGGTTGAAAACCACCGTTCCACCGTTGAATTTTATACTTTTTATACTCTTTACCGGATAATCCGTTTCACCACCCGACGTCTTCACAACAATCTTCTTGTCGGGGAGCGAGGCTGCCGACAGGTCCACTGCGAACATTGCAACGAGCAATAAGGAGAAAATCTTTCTCATAATCAGAATTATAAAAAACCAATGTAAAAGTATAAAATACAGGCGTTTACAAATGTTAACGCCTGTTAAAACAAAAAGAGAAAATAATGAACTCCCCCTTTTTTTGCACAAATGAGCAGAAAGTGAAGATGAATGATTTATGAGAATTCCTTTTTAAATACTTATTGAATACTTCAAAAGTCTTCTACATCTTTGAACTCCACATGCGGGAACCATTTTTTAACCTTTCTGCGTTCCTTTTGAGGAATATCACCTCTCAACACAAGACGGTCTATCCGTATCTCACTCAACCATTCGGGAAGGAATGCCTTGCCGTTAAAACTTACATCCAACTTATAAATATGACCGAGTTCCTTGAGTACCGGCGGGATGCTGTCAACAGCAATCCTTATACCATAGAAGCTGTCAGGTGTATTGGCTTTGGCAAATATGCTCTTTTCAATGGCTGCACTGTCGAATGACCTTGCCAACCATCCTGTCACAGGCTTGATGGCAAAATTCTCTTCGTTCTGCTCCAGGCCAAATATACCTGCCCATACCTCGACATCAGGGCCGGCTTCGGAACTGAGACCATTGTTGTACACTGTACGGATTCTCACTTTTGATATCTCGCCCGGCAATTTATCCGTATCAGTTATTTTACCTCCATTCATACGTTTGCCGTCACGGTCATATGGATAGAGGTCTGTTATCCAACCATCTATCACACGGGGATCGCCACATTTCCCCGGCTTTGTTATATGGACCATCTCCTTCCAGAAAGCTATATCGGCATTACCTTTGGAAGCAGCAATGAACTCATCAAGAATAGGTACAAGCCTGTCTGTCCACCAGCCAAGGTCATATTTTTCAAGTGCAAGGGTCTTTTCCTTGACTCTTTCCCAATCCTCTACAGTGCCTTCAAGCGTTATGGACGGTATTCCACATACTAAATATATGACAATAAAATCATAGTATGATTCGACAGTCTCCATAATAGTCGCTTGTGACACGAGCCTGTCCACTTTGGTAGATGTAGAGAAGTCACAAAGCAGAGTCTCGGCAAGATTATCTTTAACATCCTGCGACAACCCTGAATAGAACGATTCAAAGACATTATACCAGTCTGTCTTTTCCGGTTCACCCACTACCTCGATTTCCGGCTCTTTTCTGTCATCAAAATCCACTATCTGATTACGGAAATGCCTGCTGTTACTGTTGATATGGTTGGCAAAGCCCTGACTGATAAGGACCCAAATTACATCGGGTGACAACACCACCGGTCTGTGGTTGGCATAAGCCTCGCACAAGCCAAAGAAAAACGGGTTGTATCCGTACTCGCCGACGATTTGCCTGTCGCCAAAGCTGTTGGCAATGATTTTGCTTTGGGAAGCAATCTCGTCAATGGTATTTACGTCCGATTTGTAATCTTTCCGGAGCAGGTACTTATAGATTTCATCCACGGTTCTTGTCTTCAACAACCCGGCCGGAGCATCCAGTTCCTCTAATGTAAAAGAGACCTTGTTGTCGGAAGGCCTTGCCGGATTGTTTGTTATACCTGTTTCATATTTCCAATTTGATTGCTTGTAAACAGCTCTCTCGTGTTTCTTGATACCTCTTTTAAGTTTGTCTTTGTATGATTCTCTAAAGAAATGTAGCCCTAGGCCATTGCCAAACTGAACACCCCAGGGCTCACCATCTTTTTCCATAATGTGTACTCGTGCTGCATAATCCCACTCGAGAGTTTCTTTTGTCTTGTCATAACGGAAGGTTACAGTATAATACTTCTCTCCATTAAATTCTGTATATTTCCGTTCTTCCAATGTCTCAATCCCTGAAATCTCTGGTTCACCATACTCCCTATAATAATCAGGCCCAAAATTCATAACAACCTCTTTAGCCTTTGTTATAAGATACGCATTCCTGTCAGGCTCATACATTTTACTCAGATTGCAGACATTGGACTGCGCTATAATCTGTAAACTGCACAAAAGTGCAACAATCAACGATAAAGTTCTCATAAATAATAAGGTAAAATTTGTTTTAGAAACTGTTTAAATTTATGTCCTTATAATAAACTTTTGGAGATATATTTATTATCACCTGCGCAAATAAAAACTAAATAAATAGAATTATCAAACAATACGATGGTATCACCATTGTTTGTTATATTTATTTAACTAAAATTTTTAGTAATTAAGAAGTATATTGAGCGGAGTACCTAAAATGTTGTTCAACATTAAACATCAATAAACGTGTAACGATTATCGTGTAACCGTGTAACGAGACCCTCTCCGCAACTTCGTTGCTCGTCTCCCTAACACAGGGAGACAATAGTTTTGAGTCCTTAATGGGCGCTATACAAACGATTAACGATTAACGATTAACGTGTAATGTTTAACGATGAAGGGCTAATTGCTTGCTTGTGTTTTATCTCCTCACCCTTACAGGGAGCTCCTCTTAGTTACAAATAAGAGGAGCACTGTGAACTTTGATTAAAATAACGTGGGTTTGATATAACAATTAGTACTGTAATTTATAGTGTTTGTCATCTCGAGCGAGCGTAGCGACGAGAGATCTCTCCTCCTTGCAGTCGTCGGGATGACAGGTCTTCTGTTTCTTTTCTACTCCTCAGTCACTTCGTGACAGCAGAATCCTCCTCTGTTTAACCCCTCAGTCACTTTGTGACAGCAGAGTCCTCCTCTGTTCATAGAGGAGGTGGCACAAGCGAAG
Organism: Bacteroidales bacterium; assembly: GCA_015060965.1. Classification (GTDB taxonomy): domain Bacteria; phylum Bacteroidota; class Bacteroidia; order Bacteroidales; family Bacteroidaceae; genus HGM04593. The sequence continues at coordinate 78,031 of SUXN01000007.1, forward strand.
CGCAGTGACGGAGGAGTTTTAAAAGTGGAGCAGCCCGGTGGCCCGCTTGCGGTGGAAGAGTTTATTAAGGGAGAGAATAGTTTTGAGTCCTTAATGGGCGCAATTCCCTTAACCCATAACCTCTATAATATTCCTCCCCTGGCATAACCCCTCAGTCGGTAAACCGACAGCTCCCCTAAAACAGGGGCGCAATCAGGTGCCCTT
>SUXN01000043.1 GCA_015060965.1 Bacteroidales bacterium
TTATGGCGCTTTCGTCTAGTGGCTAGGACACATGCCTCTCACGCATGGAACACGGGTTCGATTCCCGTAGGCGCTACTTTGGTTAGGACCCTATGAGGTTCTAATTTTTTTGCCCGTTTGTTGCGGCTCGAACTCCTGGCAGGGTGGTTCAATTGACAACGCTTGCTTTTCGCATCCCGCCCGGCACCACTGTCGCGGTGCTGCGTGCGACTATTGCTGCAAGCATTGTCGATTAACGTCGCTTTGCTTTGTTAATTCCCGTAGGCGCTACTTTGGTTAGGACCCTGTGAGGTTCTAATTTTTTTGCCCGTTTGTTGCGGCTCGAGCTCCCGAGGGTGGTTCAATTGACAACGCTTGCTTTTCGCATCCCGCCCGGCACCACTGTCGCGGTGCTACGTGCGACTATTGCAGGGTGGACAATAATAAAAACGGATTAGGTCATGACCTAATCCGTTTCGTTGTTTCAGGGCTTAATCCAATGTATGCAGAATTTCCTCTATTACATGCGGGAAATGCTCGTACTCAAGTGCGTGTACCTTGGTAGCTACATCGTCGGGGGTGTCGGTGGGCAGTACCTCACACTTTGCCTGGAAAAATGTGGTTCCTTTGTCGTACTGCTCGTCAATCAGGTGGATGGTTATTCCGCTCTCGGTGTCACCGCTCTCAACGACTGCCTTGTGTACGCGGTCGCCGTACATTCCCTTGCCACCGTGCTTGGGGAGCAATGCGGGGTGAATGTTGACGATTCTGCCAGGGTAGGCCTGGATGAGCTTTGCCGGTACAAGGAGCAGGAAGCCGGCAAGCACCACAAAGTCGATGTCACGCTCTTTGAGCATGGCAATGATGCTGTCTGCCTCCATAAACTGTGCCTTTGTTACAACTGCACACTCTATGTTTAGTCTCTTGGCACGCTCGATGACGTATGCCTCGGGATTGTTGGCTATTATGAATGAAACTTCGGCATAGTCTGAGCCTTTGAAATAGTTCGCGATGTTCTCGGCATTAGAGCCGCTGCCTGAGGCAAGGATTGCAATCTTCTTCACGGTGTTTGTGTCTTTGGTTTATGAAACAGGGACAAGACGGCGAAGTACTGACTCACCGTATGTCTTTGAAATGGGTATCTCTTTCACGTTGGGGACGCCGAGCTCCAGGAATATGTTCTCCTTCTCGCGGCGCATGACCTTTACGAGATCAAGGTTGATCATATATGAGCGGTGGCAACGTACGATGTTGGTGTCGGCAAGCTGTTCGCTTATCTCTTTCATGGTGATACGCATCAGCTTTTTCTTCAGTGTCTCACCCTTCTGGTACCAGATGCAGATGTAATTGTCGGCCGACTCGATGTAGAGTAGGTTCTCCTTTGCTACAGACAACTGCAGCACTCCCCTTGAGTCGCGTATCGATATGAGGTTGCTCGACTTGAAGCCGATATTCTCTCCCATGAGCTCCCTGAGTTTGAGCTTGTTGTTCTGATACGAGAAGTAGAGGATACATATAATGTATGGGATGAAGAGGATGCACACCGTGTTCTTGATGGCATTGACATAAATCTCCATCGGGTCGTTGGTGGTGAGGTTGAGGTTGCCCTTTACGATGAGCGCAAGAATCGTGAAAGATCCCGACAGCAGCAGCAGCTCAATGAATACCCAGCCGATATACTTCAGTACTGTTATGTTGTGGTTCGGCTTGCGTGAGAAATTATACATTATCACACGGCTTATTGCAACCACAATCATTCCGATGCTGACAAGTACTATCGACCACAGGAAATAGATTGTGGTGGTAATCTTGTCGTTGTCTATCCATTTGTCGGAGCCGAAGGGCTGGAATATGTTGATGAAGACAACCGCAAATATCGACACGAAAAGAACCATTATTATCTGGCTTCTCTTTTCGAGCAGGTATTTGGGCACCTTCTGGAAAAACGTTGATGTATATTCTATCATAAAATATCTTTAGTCTGTTTCAGATTGCAAAGGTAACATTTTTTTTCTTAATGCCGGCTGTCGTGCCTTGCAAGTAAGGTAATTTTACAATTATTAATCTTAATAATTACTAATGTAGACATTGTGGTGCAAAATAGTGGATTGCGGTGGGCCTGTTTTTGGAAAAATATCCCTAATTTTGCGAAAATTTTTGATTTTCGCGATTGCAGACAACTTCTAAAAACAGAAAGTTATGCCGGTAATTGATTACAGGAATGTAGATATAGAAATTGACTCTAAGGTAATATTGGAGGATGTGACCTTCTCGCTTGATGAAGGGGAGTTCGCATATATAATCGGAACTGTCGGTTCCGGTAAGTCTACTCTTCTCAAGACCATTTATGGCGAGGTTGAGGTCAAGGATGGTACGGCTTGTGTCTTTGACGAGTATTATATGTCAAAGATAAAGGATAAGGCGTTGCAGAAACTGCGCAAACGTCTTGGTATCGTCTTTCAGGATTTCCAACTGCTGACCGACCGCACTGTCAACGACAACCTTGATTTTGTGTTACGTTGCACGGGGTGGAAAGACAGGGAACAGCGTCGTGCAAGAATTAAAGAGGTGCTGGAACTTGTCGGCCTGCCGCAGAAGGGATACAAACGTCCCCATGAACTTTCGGGCGGTGAGCAACAGCGAATTGTCATTGCACGTGCGATACTCAATAAACCGGAATTGCTGCTTGCCGATGAGCCTACTGGTAACCTTGATCATGAGACCGGTGACTATATAATGTCGCTTCTGCACAGTATATGTCAAAAGGAGAAGATGGCCGTGCTTATGATTACACACAATGAACAGTGGCTGAAGGCATATCCCGGTACTGTCTACAAGTGCGCGAAACAGAAACTGGAAAAGTTCCTTACCGCCGGAAGTGAATCGGAAAATGCGGGAATGGAAAAGGTTAATGTTGAAGAACCTATTGTTGAATCAGAAGAATAAAACAAAAAGAATATGAAAGTATTGAAATTTGGCGGTACGTCTGTCGGCTCAGCCGAGCGTATGCAGAATGTTGTGAAACTTATATCTGACGGTGAGTCAAAGATTGTGGTGCTCTCGGCAATGTCGGGTACGACAAACTCTCTCATCGAGTTTACGAACTACTTGAGAAACGGTAACCCTAACGGTGCATGCGAGCACTCTACTGTGTTGCAGACAAAGTATATGCAGACTATCAAGGAACTCTACAAGAGCGAGGAGTTTGCTGCAGCTGCTACCGAAAAGGTGAACGGTATCTTTGCACATCTGCGTGAACTGGCTTTCCAGCCGTTGAACGATGACCTTGAGAAGGAGATTGTTGCCCAGGGCGAGATTATTTCTACCAACATGGTGACATTCTACATGAAAGAGCTCGGTCTTGATGTGGAACTCCTGAATGCCCTTGACTTCATGCGTCTTGCAGTTAACGGCGAGCCTGATCTCGGTTATATCCGTGAGCACCTTCTGCCACTTGTTGACCTGGAAAAGGAGGGTAAGATATATATTACCCAGGGCTTTATCTGTATGAACCACAGAGGCAGCTACGACAACCTGCAGCGTGGCGGCAGTGACTATACTGCAACACTCATAGGCTCTGCTGTGAATGCTGACGAGGTCCAGATATGGACCGATATTGACGGTGTGCATAACAATGACCCGCGTATTGTGGAGAACACCTCTCCGGTTCGTAACCTCCATTTTGAGGAGAGTGCCGAGCTTGCATATTTCGGTGCAAAGATCCTTCACCCCACATGTATCCTTCCTGCAAAGCTCACAGGTACTCCCGTGCGTCTGCTCAACACAATGGACCCCACAGCCGAGGGTACACGCATTGACAATAATCTTACCTCCCCGGGTGAGATAAAGGCCATTGCGGCAAAGGACAATATCACTGCCATCAAGATAAAGAGCGGCCGAATGTTGTTGGCATACGGTTTCTTGCGCAAGGTGTTCGAGATATTCGAGGCGCACAAGACATCTATCGACATGATCTGTACTTCGGAGGTGGGTGTTTCTGTATCTATCGACGATGACAAGAGGCTTGATGACATTGTTGCCGAGCTGCAGAAGATCGGTACAATCACTGTTGACCGCAATATGTGTATCATTTGCGTGGTTGGTGACCTTAATTGGGAGAATGTCGGTTTCGAGGCACGTGCAATGGAGGCAATGAAGGATATTCCTGTTCGTATGGTTTCATATGGCGGTAGCAACTATAATATCTCTTTCCTTGTTCGCGAGGAGGATAAGGTAAGGGCTCTCCGTTCATTGAGTGCTACAATTTTCGATTCTAAAAAGTAATACGGCAATGAAGATGCAGTTTCCTGTTGAGGCTTTTGCTGCCATTGAGACTCCTTTTTACTATTACGATGTTGAACTGTTGCAGGCAACACTCGACACAGTCAAGCGTGAGGCTGCACGTTACGAGGGCTTTCACGTGCATTATGCCATAAAGGCGAACTTCAATCCACGTCTGCTTGAAATAATCAGCAAGGCGGGAATCGGTGCCGATTGCGTAAGCGGTGGTGAGGTGCGTGCCGCACTCAATGCTGGCGTGCCGGCCGATAAGGTCGTTTTTGCAGGTGTGGGCAAGACTGACAAGGAGATTGCCTTCTCGCTCGATGCCGGTATCTTCTGCTTCAACGTGGAGTCTGTTCCCGAGATTGAAGCTATCGAAAGACTTGCCGCAGAGCGTGGGGTGGTTGCGCAGATTGCAGTGCGTGTGAACCCCAATGTGGGTGCGCATACTCATGCAAACATTACTACCGGTCTTGCCGAGAACAAGTTCGGTGTAAATTATGAGCAGCTCGATGAGGTCATTGATGTAGTGGAAACTATGCCTCACCTCAAGCTTGTGGGTCTGCATTTCCACATTGGCTCGCAGTTGCTTGTAATGGACGATTTCATTGCTCTGTGTTGTAGGATAAACGAGTTGCAGGAGTTGCTTCTTGAGACTCGTGGTCTGGTGCTCCCTCATATAAACGTGGGTGGTGGCCTTGGCATACGTTACGACTTCCCTGACAAGTATCCAATCCCTGATTTTGAGGCGTACTTTGCAACATACGCAAATAACCTCAAGCTACATCCTGGCCAACAGCTCCATTTTGAGCTCGGACGCAGCATAGTGGCACAGTGCGGAGCACTCATCACACGTGCAACATACATCAAAAGCGGAACATGCAAGCAATTCATTATTGTCGATGCCGGTATGAACGACCTTATCCGTCCTGCATTGTACGATGCTTATCATCGCATAGAGAACCTGGTGTCGGATAAACCTGACGGTGTTTATGATGTGGTGGGGCCTGTATGCGAGTCGTCCGATGTCTTCTGCAAGGACCGCAGGATTCCCGTGACGGAACGTGGCGATATTCTCGCGATACGCTCTGCCGGAGCCTATGGTGAGGCTATGGCATTCGGTTACAATTGCCGTGAATTGCCAAAGGCGGTATTGTCGACAGACCTTTGAATAGAAAAGCCACGTTAACGTGGCTTTTTTTATTCGAATTTGATAGCCTTTGTCGGTTCTATTGTGGAAATCAGCATTGACGGCAGGACAAGGGCTGCAACGGAGATAAGGAACATGGCAATGTTCATCGGAAGCAACAACCATGAGAACTCAATGGGCACGCGGTCCATATAATACATCTCGGGATCGATTGCCACTATCTTGAACTGCTGTTGCAGGTAGCATAGTGCAAGGCCTATGATGTTGCCGATGATGATTCCCTTGCCGATGACAAAGCAGGCGTAGTAGATGAATATCCTGCGTATGGACACATCCTTTGCGCCAATGGCTTTGAGAATACCGATGAGGTTGCTCTTTTCAAGAATTATTATAAGCAGGCCCGATATCATTGTAAATGCCGCGATGCATACTACAAGTATGAGTATGAGCCACACTGTCTGGTCGAGGAGACTCAGCCATTCGAACATATGCAGGTTAAGCTCCTCAATGGTGGGTACACTCAGTGTCTCGTCGTTTCTGTATGCTGCATCAGTAGCGATTTCTGTCACATCTTCACGTGTCTGCTCAAGCAGGCTATAGTCGCTTATGTGTATCTCTATAGCCGATGACTCGTCGTGTTCCCAGTCGTGGATGGAGCGGGTAGTGTATATGTCTGTGAATGCGATTGCATTGTCGAACTCGGTGAGGTGTGTGTTGTATATTGCAGCAACGGTCTGTTTGCGTGCTCTGATACCTTTGTCGAGGAAATAGATATTTATCTTGTCGCCAACCTTTGCCTTGATTCTTTCGGCCATGGATTGTGAGAGAACAATTGAACCCGATGAGGCTGTATCGCTGAAATTGGGTATTGTCCCTTCAACGATGTGCGACTCAATGAGCGACAGGTCATAGTCACCGCATACTCCTTTTATGAGAACGCCCTCGTACTCGTCGTTGGCAACAATGAGTCCTTGTTTGTGGGTGTATTGTTGCACGTGTGCAATGTTGGGGATGGCACGCAATCCGGCCAGCAGGGTGCTGTCGGCAGTAAGGGGAGCTGCAGCTGTTGCATCATTGCTGTAGGACATTATCTGTATATGTCCGCCAAAGCCGTACAGCTTCTCGCGCACCTGTTGCTTGAAGCCTACGATGATACATATCGACGCGATCATAATCACAGCACCTATGGCCACGCCCCACTGTGCAATGGCTACAGCCGGACGGGAGATGCGGCGTGCTCCTTTGCGTGTGCCGTACAGCCTTTGTGCTATGAAGAGTTCAAGATTCATTCTCCGTGTCGGGTTATTTCAGTTTTTTACCGTCGGCGAAGGCATTTCCGGCCTTGGCACCCAAAGTGATGTAATCGTGGTTCACCGGGTCGTATGTGATAGGCTGCAACTTTTTAGGGTCAATCTTGCCGTCGGTAAGGATGCTCTCATCGGCGCACACATTGACAATGCGTCCGATCAGGAAATTGCTTTCCTGGTCATACGATACAAACTCGCACTCGACAGCCATCGGGAGCTCCTCGATAAGAGGGGCATTGACGTGCTGTGACTTTACGGCGTGGAATCCGGCCGCAGTGAACTTGTCGGCGATCTTGTTGCCCGATACTATGCCTACATAGTCACACGCTGCAACCTGAGGGGCTGTAGCAATGCTGACGGTGAATGCTTTTGTCTCAAGGATATTCTTTGTTGTCTTGTGCCCCTCGCTCAAGCAGATGCCTATCTTGTCATCGGTGTATATGCCGCCCCATGCAGCGGTCATTGCATTGGGTGTGCCCTTGCTGTCGTATGCCGCTACTATAAACACAGGCATGGGGTAGAGCCATGCTTTTGTTCCGAAGTCTTTTCTCATATTTTCTTTCTTATAAGTCTACAAAAATATATCTTCCTTTTTGGAATTGCAAATATTAGCAATTATCTTCGTACGTCTTTATTCTGATAATATAAATTTAAAAAACTGAAATATGAAATTCAAATCCTTGATGATTGTTGCGGCATCGGCACTGATGCTTGCTTCGTGCGGTAACGCGAACAAGAGTGCTGCGGCTCCTGTAGAGAATGCGCAGGTTAATGAAGATGTAAAGCCAGTGGTTTATATGACAAAGGAGATAACTCCCGAGGCTCTGGTGAAGATATATGATGCTTTGGGTGTTACCCCAAGCGGTAAGGTTGCGGTGAAGATTTCCACTGGTGAGCCCGGTGGACATAATTTCCTGCAGCCTTCGCTCATAAAGGACCTTGTGAAAAAGGTGAACGGTACGATAGTGGAGTGCAATACTGCATACAAGGGACCACGTTACGAGACCGAGACCCACATGAAGGTGTTCGAGGACCATGGCTTTGCCGCCATAGCTCCAGTCGACCTTCTCGACGGCTACGGCGAGGTGAAGATTCCTGTAAAGGACACTACATATATAAAGTACAATCTTGTGGGCGAGAATATGCTGAACTATGATTGGATGGTTAACCTTGCGCACTTCAAGGGCCATGCGATGGGCGGTTTCGGAGGTGTCCTCAAGAACCAGTCTATAGGTGTCGCTTCGGCAAACGGCAAGGCTTATATCCACTCTGCCGGTGTCATTGCCGAGAAGGAGAATATATGGAAACACACAGCCGAGCAGGACAAGTTCATCGAGTGTATGGCTGTGGCAGCACAGTCTGTCCACGATTATTTCGAGGGCCGTGTCATCTACATCAATGTGATGAATAACCTCTCTGTCGACTGTGATTGTGATTCAAGCCCTGCCGACCCAGAGATGAAGGATGTAGGCATCCTCGCTTCACTTGACCCCGTGGCTCTTGACCAGGCTTGTGTTGACCTTGTGTTCAACTATCCGTCTACCGAGGATGACAATGCGGCGGCACTCATTGAGCGCATCAATTCACGTCACGGAGTGCATATCCTTGAGCATGCAGCAAAGATAGGGCTCGGTTCAAGGGAGTATGAACTGCGCAGCATTGACAAATGATGAGAGGTGTTCTCTGTTCATTGCTGTTGTGTGCATTGTTGGCCTGTTCCGGCAAGTCCGGGGTGCACACTGCCGTTGAGCGTATGATGGCCGACTATCCGGCGTCTACATTGCAGGATATCTACAAGAGTTTCTTTCAGGACCGCTTCGGTCCCGGGCACATTGTTGCCGACACGGCACAGGCTGCGGCTTATCTGCGCCATGAGCTTGGGTCGGTGGAAAACCTTGACGTGAAACTGTACGAGCCCACTGGCGAGCACGGCAACTATTACCGTGTGGCACTGGCTGCCATTGCAAACGGTAAGGTTCCGTTTGATACATATCTCTCCTGCTTCCTGCGCAGTGTGCGTGAGGTAGAGGCTGTGGATGTAGAGGAGTGGGCTGCCGAGTGGGCGCGGATGGAAAAGGTTATCGCTTCAATGGACCTCGGGTTGCCGGGGTATGCCGAGGATGCTGCTGCAATAGAAGAGATGCTTGCTTCGGGTCATTATGCGGTGCATCACAGCAAGCTGTATAACGGACATTATGCTCCGCATTACCGTATAATAGCCAAGGATATTTTTGAGGCGGAGATTCTGCCATTGTTGGAGGGTAATTGATGTAAAAGATGTATAACTGTAATATTACAATAAGGCCCGCAACTGCTGCTGATGCTCCACTTGTGGCCAAGGTGGTGCTTATGGCACTGCATTATGATGAATCGCATCCTCTTTATGATGTCTTCAAGGAACTTGCCGGGCGAACTGATGCGCAGTACAGCTATTGCAATGCACTCATTGCCGAGGTTGACGGAGCTCCTGCAGGGGCAATCGTCGGTTATGACGGCGGACGTCTCTATGAACTGCGTGAACCGTTGCAGGCAATCATGAGGGAGCGTCAGGGACGTGAAATCGAGATTGAGGACGAGACTGCACCCGGGGAGTTCTATCTTGACTCGTTGGCGGTGTTGCCTCAATTCCGCGGTATGGGTATTGGTGGCAAGCTGCTTGCTTCTGCACGCGACAGAGCCTTTGATGCCGGTTTCGATAAAGTCGGGTTGCTGGTGGATTTTACCAATCCACGTGCCGAGAAGCTTTATGCCTCTTTGGGCTTCCGAAGGGTCAATACTACAAAGTTCCTGGGATTGGATATGTGGCATATGCAGGCGGAACGGAAGGGATGACGATTAACGGGTGAGGGGTGAAGGGTTATGGGTGAGAGGTTACGTGATTCCTGTTTCCCGTTTTAACCCCACTGAGTGGGCTTGAACCTTGGCTGCGCTAGTTGATAAACATCAAAGTAAGCATTGTGTTTTACTCGCAGGCATAAGCTCTCACTTTTCAGTTTGTTAGATGCCCATTAATGACCCTAAAGACTTTATAGACCCTAAAGACCTTTATATTTATGATAGGACATCTTCTTCAGCCGCTTGTTTGCGAGCGTTTTAAAAATGATGCGCGTTACCGTGAGGGGCATCTGCGTGTGGTGAATGCCTTGCCGCAGCGTAAGGTGCTGGGGCTTCATACCCCCGAGATGAAGATGTTGGCAAAACAACTGTCGCGTGGCGGTGGCGAGGCTGTGATGCCTGATGGCGTGTGCCGCTGTTGTAATGGAACGGAACTGATAAAATGCTTCGGGAATGTGCCGTCGGCAACTCTCTCCCACGAAGAGATGATGATATGGGGTTTCCTTATAAACCTTGAGAAGTGCGACGACGAGTCACGTTTTGAAATGCTCTCCAAGTTTGTTCCCGCTATGGACAATTGGGCTGTGTGCGATGCCTTCTGTGCCAATGCAAAATGGATGACGCGTACCGATAAGGAACGGCTATGGAGTTTCCTGCAACAGTGGTTTGACTCACATCGTGAGTTTGAAGTGCGTTTCGCTGTGGTGGCATCAATGTGCTATATGCTTTGTGACGGTTGGATAGATAAAGTGTTCAGGAGAATCGACAATCTGTGCTTCGATTCTATAGAGTCGGAGTACCGTACAATCAAGGGTAAGCCTAAAACGGTGCAGGAGGGTAGTGTGCAGGGCGCCTCTCCTTATTATGTACGTATGGGGGTAGCATGGTTGCTTGCAACAGCATTGGCGAAATTCCCTGATTTCACACGTTCCTTTGTCAATATATCAAACTTGCCCGAAGATGTTGTAAAGCTTTATGTGCGCAAGGCGCGCGAGTCGTTCCGCACACGAACAGTGAGTGCGCTTTAGCTGTTTAATTCAATAAATGATTTTATGAAAGAGATATATTTCGCAGGAGGGTGCTTTTGGGGCACCCAGCACTATCTGAAGCAGATACGCGGTGTTGTGGGTACGGAAACCGGTTATGCCAACGGTGAGACGGAAAACCCTACATACAAGCAGGTTTATACCGATACTACGGGTTATGCCGAGACGGTAAAGGTTCTGTATGACCCGGCAGTGATATCACTTCAACAACTTGTGGAACTCTATTTCCACTCCATTGATCCTACGCTTCTGAACCGTCAGGGCGGTGATGTGGGTACACGTTACCGTACCGGAATATATTATACCTTGCCCGAGGATAGAGCTGTTGTCCAGGCTGTATATGACAAGGTTGCTGCGGAATATGAGATGCCTCTTGTCGTGGAGTTGCAACCGCTCAGGAACTTCTACCCGGCCGAGGAGTATCATCAGGATTACCTCGACAAGAATCCCGAGGGTTACTGCCATATTCCGCTTGCATTGATGGAGTTTGCACGCAAGGCCAACAGGGAAGAGTGATTCTTTACATTCCGAAACTGCAGCTTATATATCCGTAGTAGCTGTTCTCCAGATTGTCTGCCTTCGGGATTGACATCCTGAAGTTGGGTGCAATCTTTATATACTTTCCTAACTTGAACTGTACACCGGCAAGAACGGATATCTCGTCATTCTGTTCGTTCCAGTCGTCGCTTGACATGAGGCCATCCGTGCGGGCATAGACATCCAGCCAACGGTTGAGTGTGCCCGATGCGTACATTGAGAATCCGTACAGGTTCTGACCCTCAACGCGCCTGTTGTTGCGCATTATGTTGTATTCGAGGCCGAATGAGAAGTACTTGTGCCTGTAGCCTGCAAACATAGCGTAGTTTATGATATCCTTTGCTCCTTCGGTTCCTTCATTCAAGCTTGCATAGAGGCGTAGCGACACTCCTTTGAGTGGTGTTATAGTTGTTCCAATGCCGTAGAGCAGTCCGTCGTTTACTTGTAGTTGCTTGTAGCCCTCGCCGTTGACAATGATGACATCGGCCTCAATCCAATCGGTAAAACGGTATGCTGCCGAGAGACCAAGGTCGGCGCTGCTGCCGAAGCCGTAAATGTCCTGGAAAGTGCGGTATATGTAGCGGTAGCCCCAGAAATTCTCCTGATAGCTCGCTTGGGTAGTGGCTATAAGTCCGGCATTGAGGGTAAGCCTGTTGTGCTCCCAGCTTATCAGTGCGTTCTTTATATATGCTATGCGCTGATAGTCATTTACGTCGCTCGATTGTCCGATATCCATCACTCCCTTTATCGTGAGTCCTTTGTTGAACGAATATTCGTATCCCAAGTAACTGCGGTCGAGGTCAAAGCCGCGGTCATCGTTCCGGGCTCCGAACCCGCTGTGGAAATTCGTGAAAATCTGTACTATGGCTTTGCCTTTTGGATTTTTGTTGTTCTCCTGGGCATTTATATCAATGCCTGATAGAAGCAGCATCGCTGTGATGGTGTAGATAAGTCTCATAATTGTATCGGTTCTTTCTGCAAAGTTCAGGGTTGGACTTTACGTTATGGTTTCTTTAATTTTGCAATTCTGTGACTTTATTAACAGCGGTGTGGCGAAAAGGTTCTGTATTTGATCTCAAGTAACATAACATCCCTTCTGCATTTTCACTCGTTTATTTGTACCTTCACTTGAAAGTACAGCTACGTTTTCACTCGTTGAAAAAATACAAGGTAAACCTTCTGCATTTTCACTCGTTTATTTGTACCTTCACCTAAAGGTGCAGCTACATTTTCACTCGCTGAAAAAATACAAGGTAACCCTTGTCTTTTCGCTCGTTTATTTGTACCTTCACTTGAAAGTGCAGCTACGTTTTCACTCGTTGAAAAAATACAAGGTAAACCTTGTCTTTTCACTCGTTTATTTGTACCTTCACCTAAAGGTGCAGCTACATTTGCACTCGCTGAAAAAATACAAGGTAACCCTTGTCTTTTCGCTCGTTTATTTGTACCTTCGCATTAATTTGCGTAACGGCGCGGAATAGGTATTTTAATGGGTAGGGGCGAGCAGAAAAAAGAAAAAAAGGACGGTTATCAGCATACGATCAAATATTTGGGCATTTTTGGGGGTGCGCAGGGATTTTCTATGCTCCTTAATATGCTCCGTACCAAAATAACCAGCGTGCTGTTGGGCGTTGCGGGCCAATCAATCATTGCGATATCTAACCGTACTATTCAGATGTTCAGCGATTGTACGGGCTTGAGTCTTGCCTTTAGTGCTGTACGCAGAATGTCCGATGCGTATGAGAATTGTGATGATACCGTAGTCGGGCATTGTGTCAAGGTGGTGCGTAGCATAGCTTTCCTTACGGGATTACTCGGTATGTTGCTTATGCTTGCCGTTACGCCTTTTATCAGTGAATGGATCTTTGGAGGCTCAAGTGATTATTACCTTACTAAGTTACTGTTGCTCTCCCCTGTGGTCATGTTGATGGCCATATCTAATGGCGAAATAGCGATATTGCGTGGAACAAGGCGTCTTAACAAAGTGGCGATATATTCGTTGGCTACCTCAATAATATCTTTGGCCATTTCTGTCCCGCTGTATCTCTTTGTTGGTTTGGGAGGTATATTTCCGGCAATATTTGCTACTGCATTCCTCCAGATGTGTGTTCTGTTGTACTTCACTCTCCCTCATTACAGATACAAAGTGTCGCCATTCTCCTTGAATTTATTGCGCGAGGGTGTCGATATGGTCAAAATGGGAGCAGGATACATTTTTGCTTCAATCCTGACTTCTTCTGCAATGTGGCTTATATGTGCCTTGTTGTCCGATTTTGGTAATGGCGAGAGTGCGGGACTATTCAGTGCCGGATTTGTGATGATAACTCTTCTGCCGGGAATCTTGTTCGCAGCACTCGACTCGGAGTATTATCCGCGTCTTTCGGGAGTGGCTGCAAAGACGGATATCCGCAATGCCATGGTCAATGAGCAGGTCGAGGTGCAACTGCTTGTGCAGGCGCCGTTGCTGATGGCTTTTGTGGTTGCTATGCCGTTGTTGGTGCCTCTCTTTTATGATGCAGAGTTTGTGCTGGCAATTGCAATGGCGCAGTTTGCAATGTTCGGAATGTTCATGCGTACAATGACATACCCGATCTCATTCCTGCCTCTTGTCAATAATGATACTCTCGTGTTTGTTGTACTTGAGAGTGCGTATAATATCCTTCTGGTGACCCTTGTGGTGTTGGGCTTCCTATATGACGGTTATATGGGTGTCGGCGTAGGAATCGCTGTTGCACACACGGTTGACTTTGTTGTCGTGTACTCGGTAGCACGCTTCAAGTACGGGATGCGTCTTTCTGTTGAAGCAGTCCGATACTTTATGGTGCAACTACCTCTTTTTGTTGCAGTCATTGCTGTATCGATGTCATATAGCTGCAGTTGGTACTACTGGCTTATGGGAGGAGTGCTCGTGTTGGTCTCTTCGGCTGTCTCACTTTGGATGTTCAGCCGTATGGCGGTATTGCCCAGTATCGTTGGGAAAATATCTAAAGTGTTCAAAAGATGAGAAAAATAATAGTCGTATTGTTGTTTGCCATTACTGCTGTTCTGCCGTCTAATGCCCAGCATGATAGTGATGATTTTATGTCTCCTTTTGATTTTGAACTGTTCTTGAGCGGAAATTTCGGCGAGTTGCGCTCCAACCATTTTCATTCAGGAATAGATTTCAAGACTCAGGGCATGGTGGGCAAACCTGTCCGCTGTGTGGCTGACGGTTATATATCCCGTGCCACGGTACAGGCCGGAGGCTACGGCTTGGCATTGTATGTGCAGCACGACAATGGGTATATGACGGTCTACGGGCATCTCGACCGTTTTCCGGCCGAAGTGCAGAAGCGGATTCGTGAGTATCAGTATGCAAACGAGACCTTTGCTGTCGATATCTCTCTCGCACCGGATGAACTGAGGGTGTCAAGAGGTGAAGTGCTTGCTTTTGCAGGTAATACGGGCTACTCCTTTGGACCTCATCTCCATTTTGAAGTGCGTGACTCTACCGGTAATGAACTGTATGACCCGTTGAAGTTCTATGGCAAACAGATCAAGGACAGTCGCCCGCCTGTGGCGTCTAAAATCGCGATATATCCTCTTGAGGGTTTCGGCGTTGTTGACAGTTCTGCAATATCAAGAGTATGTTCAATTAAAAACGGGACCATCGGCGATACGCTTCAAGTGTGGGGCAGGGTAGGTTTCGGTATAAAGGCACTTGATTATATGGACGGGACGTCAAATAATTACGGTGTCTATCGGGTGGAACTTTACGTTGATGACAGCCTTCGTTTCGAAAGCAGGATGGATAATTTCTCGTTTGCCGAGACAAGGCTCATCAATGCCTGGGCCGATTATACAAGATATGTCAATGGCGGCGAGTGGTTTTTGCGTTCTTTCATCCAAGGCAATAACCCTTTGCGTGCCGTTAAGGCGGATGATGCCCGCGGAGTTATAAATTTTGACGAGGTGCGTCTGTATAAAGTGGAGTACAGGTTGAGCGATTACCACGGAAACAGCAGTGTATACAGGTTCTGTGTACGTGGTGTAAAGAAGGGTATTCCGCCGTTTGCGAAGGAGGGGCATTATCTGCTGTGGTTTTTGAACAATATGTTGGAATATGATGCTTTCAGCCTTGATATCCCTGCAGGTGAACTGTTCGACAATACTCTGTTGGAGGTGGGTGTTTCCGAAGGCAGATATGGCATTTCCCGATGCGTGTCTTTCGGTAGTGGACCGATACCGCTTTGGCATAAGGCAGAGCTCTCTTTGAAAGTGGATTCGCTCGCTGTTGACAGCTCAAAGTTATATGTGAAGCGTATAACAAAGAAAGGCGGTTATTCTGTCGGCGGAAAGTATTCCGGTGGTCGGGTCAGTGCAGATGTTACAGTCCTCGGAACTTTTGAGGTTGCGGTGGACACTATACCTCCGCGTCTGTTGCCTGTAAGGGAAAACCGCTGGATGCGTAACGGAAAGGTGGTGCTTGCGATGTCGGACAAGGAGACTGCTGTAAAATCATTCCGCGGAACAATTGACGGCAAATTCATCCTTTTCAAGTACAGCAGCAAGAATGGCCGTCTTGAACTTGACCTCAAGGAGGAAGGTGTTTCACGCGGTGTCCACCAATTGAGGGTTGAGGCTGTTGATGCTTGTGGAAATATAAAGGTTTATGAGAAAAAGATAAAATATTGATAAATTGAATTATTATGAAAAGATTAGGATTATTGTTTATGGCATTGGTGCTCCTGGCTTCTGCCGGTGAGGCTTGTACCAACTTCCTTGTCGGCAAGAAAGCTTCGGCCGACGGTTCTGTGTTCATCTCTTATAGTGCCGACAGCTACGGTATGAGTGGCTTTGTCGCACATTTTCCTGCGGCTATCCATCCCGATGGTACAATGCGTGAGATCTACAATTGGGACTCAGGTGACTATATCGGTTCGATACCCGAGGCCCGCGTTACATATAATGTGCTCGGAAATATCAACGAGCATCAGGTGGCTATTGCCGAGACTACTTTCGGTGGCCGTGAAGAGCTTGTGGATACAGCAGGTCTCATCGACTACGGCAACCTCATATATATTGCTTTGCAGCGTTCACGTACCGCGCGTGAGGCTATTGATGTTATGACATCTCTTGTTGCCGAGTACGGTTACTACAGCAGCGGAGAGAGTTTCTCCATTGCCGACCCCAACGAGGCTTGGATTCTTGAGATGATAGGCAAGGGCGGTAAGGAGAAAGGTGCCGTGTGGGTAGCTATACGCATCCCCGATGACTGCATCTCGGCCCACGCAAACCAGGCACGCATCCGCAAGTTCGATATGAAAGACAAGGAGAACGTGCGTTACTCAAAGGATGTCATCAAGTTCGCCCGCAAAATGGGTTACTTCGACGGTAAGGATGAGGATTTTGACTTTGCGGCAGCTTATTGCCCTGCTGATTTCGGAGGCTTGCGCTATTGTGATGCCCGCGTATGGAGTTTCTTCAATATGTTCGGTGCGGAAGATATGACAAAGTATCTTGCATGGGCATCGGGTGATGCAACAGCCGAGCCGATGCCTCTTTACATGAAGCCTAAGGCTCCTGTTTCACTTCAGGATATGCAGCGTGGTATGCGCGACCACTATGAGGGTACTCCGTTTGACGTGACAACAGATTTGGGCGCAGGTCCTTATTGCATGCCTTACCGTCCCTCTCCTTTGAGCTTCAAGGTCGACGGCAAAGAGTATTTCAACGAGCGTCCTATATCAACTTTCCAGACTGCATTCACTTTTGTAGCGCAGTTGCGCGGTTGGTTGCCTAATGCTGTAGGTGGTGTGATGTGGTTCGGTACCGATGATGCCAATATGGTAGTATTCACTCCTGTATATTGTTGTGCGACAACTGTGCCCGACTGCTACAAGGAGCAGTATGCCGATCCTGTGGTGTTCTCTTGGAAATCATCTTTCTGGGTGTTCAACTGGGTTGCGAATATGATATATCCCAAGTATTCAATGGTTATTGATGATATGCGCGGTGTGCAGGGTGCCCTTGAAAAGAGAATCTATGAACAGAGCAAGGAGGTTGAGGCCGAGGCTCTTGCCGTCATCAAGTCTTCACCCAAATATGCTATCCAGATACTTACCGATTATACATGCTGCAGCGCCGAGGAGGCCCTGAGCGAGTGGAAGGCTTTCGGTGAGAAAATTATCGTGAAGTACAACGATATGGTAGTGAAGCAGGAGAAGAACGGTAAGGTTCTGCGTGGCAAGACCGGTCTTGCGGGCAAGATTACCCGCCCTGGCTATCCACAGGAGTATCTCAAGCAGATTGTGGAACAGACTGGTGATAAATATCTTATTCCGCAAGCAAAATAATCATAGAATTGTTGTTTATCCAAATAAATGGTTATATTTGCATTCTACAGAAGACATTAACTTAATAATTAACTATAAGTATGGATCAGGAATTGATTAAAATGGTAACGGAAAAGGCTACAGAGTGGCTTTCTCCTGCTTATGACGAAGAGACACAGAAAGAGGTTAAGGCAATGTTGGATAATGAGGACAAGACTCCTCTTATCGATGCTTTCTACCGTGAGTTGGAGTTCGGTACCGGTGGTCTGCGCGGTATCATGGGTGCAGGTAGTAACCGCATGAACATCTACACCGTAGGTAAGGCAACACAGGGTTTGGCAAACTATCTTAACGAGTGCTTCAAGGATCTGGAGCAGATTTCAGTTGTAGTGGGCCACGACTGCCGTAACAACAGCCGTCTCTTTGCAGAGATCTCTGCAAACATTTTCTCGGCTAACGGTATCAAGGTCTACCTCTTCGAGGACCTTCGTCCTACTCCTGAGATTTCATTTGCTATCCGCCACTTGGGTTGCCAGAGCGGTGTGAACATCACTGCCAGCCACAACCCCAAGGAGTACAACGGTTACAAGGCTTATTGGGATGACGGCGCACAGATGCTTGCTCCACACGATGTCAATACAATCAAGCACGTCGAGAGCGTGAAGGTTGAGGATATCAAGTTCCAGGGCAACCCTGCTCTCATAGAGGTTATCGGTGAGGAGGTTGACAATGTGTTCCTTGATGCAGTGAAGGGGCTTATTATCGACCCTGAGGTTATAGAGCGTCACAAGGATCTCAAGATTGTCTATACACCTATCCACGGTTGCGGCCGCGTACTCATCCCTGCATCATTGCGTCGTTGGGGCTTCGAGAATATCCACTGCGTAGAGGAGCAGATGGTAAAGGACGGTAACTTCCCCACAGTTGTTTCTCCTAATCCCGAGAATCCCGAGGCTATGACAATGGCTGTTGATCTTGCAAAGAAGATTGATGCCGACCTCGTTATGGCTTCTGACCCTGATGCCGACCGTCTTGCTATCGCTTGCAAGAACAAGGCCGGTGAGTGGATGATCATCAACGGTAACCAGACATGTATGATGTTCCTCTACTACATCATCACCCAGTATACGAAGTTGGGCAAGATGACAGGCAAGGAGTTTGTCGTTAAGACAATCGTTACCACAGAGGTAATCAAGAATATTGCCGAGAAGAACAACCTCAAGATGTATGACTGCTACACCGGTTTCAAGTGGATTGCGAAGGTTATCCGCGACAACGAGGGTATTGCGAAGTATATCGGTGGCGGTGAGGAGAGCTTCGGCTTCCTGGCCGAGGACTTCTGCCGCGACAAGGATGCCGTTTCTGCATGTAGCCTTATCGCAGAGGTTGCGGCTTGGGCAAAGGATAACGGCAAGAGCCTTTATGACCTTCTTATGGATATCTACGTTGAGTATGGTTTCTCTAAGGAGATTACCGTAAACGTGGTTAAGCCAGGTAAGAGCGGTGCCGACGAGATCCGTCAGATGATGGAGAACTTCCGCGCGAATCCTCTCAAGGAGATGGCAGGCGAGAAGGTCGTATGCTACAAGGATTTCAAGGCTATGAAGCAGACCGATGTTGACGGCAACGTGACAGACATCGATATGCCGGAGCCGTCAAATGTTCTCCAGTACTTCACCGAGAGCGGCCACAAAGTTTCTGTCCGTCCTTCAGGTACAGAGCCTAAGATCAAGTTCTACATGGAGGCTAAGGGCAAGATGGGTTGCCGTGAGTGTTATGCAGACGCTGTAGCAAAGGCCGACGAGACAATAGCAGCAATGAAAGAGGCTATGGGTATCTGATAATACTCCTTATATATTGTATGAAAAAGCCAGGCGTGAGTTCACGCCTGGCTTTTTCGGTTCACCTGCAAACCATAGGGGGAATATCTTTTTAACACAGACAAAACATTAAACAATCTCTTATATTCTTTTATACAACTTACCCTTAATC
>SUXN01000008.1 GCA_015060965.1 Bacteroidales bacterium
TAAATCGTTAGCAGTCTAAAATCTTAATTCTGTAATCTGTTCGTTTTCAGAGAGTAAGATAAATTTCTATGTCTTGCGGTATGGTAGGTTATGTGTTTGTTGATGCCGGCAGCAGTACTCCATTGTTTGAGGATGGCATTGCCGTATGTGCGCGAAGGAAGTTTAAAAAGCCGTTCTCCCGGTTTAAATGCCATGTAGCCTGCGGGGAGCCATTTGAGCGCCTGTAGGGACAACGGAAGGTAAAGTGGAGTCTTTGTCTTGCGCATGATGATGTTCAGCCTGGTTCTCCCCTGTTCCTCCTCGATGTTTTCACGGCGCAGTGCCTCGATGTCGCTTATCCTCAATCCGCAAAAGCATGAGAACAGATAGGCTTGCTTCACATTGTGCATCCTGCAAGGGGTCGCTATAAGCTGTTTTACTTCGTCTATGGTCAGATATTCGCGGCGGCTCTCCGGAATCTTTATCTTGTTGATGCTCTCGATCTTGTTCAAGGGGTTCTCTCTGATTTCACCGGCACGCACGGCAGCATTCAGTGCGCTGCAAAGCCCGCGGTAGTAGTCAAGTGCCGTTGCTTTTGTTACCGGCTTGTGGTATACGGTACGGTACACCTCGGTAAGGTAATATATGAATCCCAACCCGAATTCCATGTCAACTTCCCGCAACAGCCTCCTTTTTCCTCCATATTCCGCAAGGAGAGCGATGGTACGGTTGAGTTGCCCGATACATTTCCGTCCACGCTTCGCTTGTTCATCCCTATAGTTCTGCATCCATCGCAGCAATGTGATTCCTTTATGAACCTGCTGTATGCCGGCTTTCTCGTTGGCGATTTCTATTGTACGTTTTGTCTTTATGGCATAGGCGGCTCTCATTGTTGCCTTGTTCTGCATACGTGCATAGCTGTCTATCGGCGGAATGAGATAGAGTTTGAGGAATTCATAGACACGTACTCCGTTACGATAAATATCAAGATAGATGGACTGGCAACCGTTGGAAATCTTCTTGGTGCGGATGCGGACCGGTTCCTTGCTGATGTTTCTGTTTTTCATAATGTCTCTGTTTATGTGTTAGACTTTTTGAAGTTGCTGCTTATTTTTAAATAAAATTAAAATAGTTTCTTGTATAAAAAGAGTAAATTTGCGACTTGAAAATAAAACCATGCTAAACAACAGCAAATGAAAGTAATGAAATTCGGCGGAACATCAGTGGGTTCCGTAAACAGTATATTAAATCTCAAAAGTATTGTCGAGTCTGCAGCTGCCAACGAAAAGATTATTGTTGTGGTGTCGGCTTTAGGTGGCATAACTGACAAACTCATCAAGACTGCCAATATGGCTGTAAACGGTGATAACGATTTTAACAGGGAGTTCCAGGAGATCGTGTCACGTCATCATGACCTCATCAATGCCATAATATCTGACAATGATAAGCGCAGTGCGTTGTTGCAGGAGGTTGATGTCCTGCTTAACGAACTGAACAACATCTATCAGGGACTGGCGCTCATCAACAACCTTGTGCCAAAGTCTGAAGCTACCATTGTCAGCTATGGTGAGAGAATCTCGAGCCGCATTGTCACATCCCTTATAACAGGTGCGGTGCGTTATAATGCCCGTAACTTCATAAAGACCGAGACAAAGCATGGCAAGTATATCCTTGCCGACGAGCTTACCGACAGGCTTATACACGAACATTTTGATAATGGCAATGAGCAGGTGATTGTGGTTCCGGGATTCATCGCCCAGGATAAGGACAATGATGAGATTACCAACCTGGGTCGTGGCGGCAGTGACTATACGGCTGCAATCATTGCAGCTACCTTGAAGGCCGATTGTCTTGAGATATGGACCGATGTGGACGGTTTCATGACTGCCGATCCCCGTGTCATCAACAATGCATATACTATCGGCCACTTGAGCTATGTCGAGGCTACAGAGCTCTGCAACTTCGGTGCTAAGGTCGTGTATCCGCCTACGATATATCCTGTATTCAAGGCGAATATTCCAATCAAGATAAAGAATACATTCAATCCCGAGGCTGCGGGTACTGTCATCGATGACCACAGCGAGGATGAGGGAAGGCTCATCAAGGGTATATCAAGCATCAATGACACCGATCTGCTTACAGTGCAGGGATTGGGTATGGTGGGTATCGTGGGTGTAAACCAACGTATCTTCCGCACTCTTGCCAATGCAAACATCAGTGTCTTCCTGGTAGCTCAGGCGTCATCGGAGAACAGTACTTCACTCGGTTTGCGTCATGTCGATGCCGAGAAGGCTTGCGAGGTGCTGAACCAGGAGTTCGAGAAGGAGATTTCTATGGGTCTGATGGCGAGTGTACGTGCAACATCGGAACTCTCGACCGTAGCAATCGTGGGTGAGAATATGCGTCACAATGCCGGTATCATCGGTAAACTCTTCCAGACACTCGGGCGTAACGGTATCAATGTCATTGCCTGTGCCCAGGGTGGTCAGGAGACTAATATCTCGTTTGTGATCGAGGCAAGCCTGTTGCGCAAGACGCTCAACGTAATCCACGACTCGTTTTTCCTGTCCGAGTACAAGGTGCTTAACCTCTTTATATGCGGTATCGGCACTGTGGGCAGTAGCCTTATAGAGCAGATCGCTTCACAGCAGGAGAAACTCAAGAAGGAACATAGCCTCAAGCTGAACATAGTAGGTATCGCGAACAGCCGTCATGCAATCTTTGACCGCGAGGGGCTTGACCTCACCAACTATCGTGCGGCTCTCAACGCAAGCAAGGAGTGCGATATCCAGCGCCTTCGCGATGAGATAATACATATGAATATCTTCAATCCTGTGTTTGTGGATTGTACTGCAAACGGCGAGGTAGCATCGCTATACGCCGACCTCCTGTCGCACAATATCAACGTGGTTGCAGCCAACAAGATTGCCGCATCAAGCGACTTCGCTACTTATAGCAGGCTGAAGCATATTGCACGCCAGCGTAACATCAAATTCCTCTTCGAGACAAACGTGGGTGCCGGTTTGCCAATCATCAATACCATTAATGACCTCATCAACAGTGGCGACAAGATTCTGAAGATTGAGGCTGTGTTGAGTGGTACACTGAACTTCATATTCAACGTGCTCAGCCGTGATATTCCATTGAGCGAGGCTGTCCGTCTGGCACAGGAGAAGGGTTACAGCGAACCCGATCCGCGTATCGACCTTTGCGGAAAGGATGTGATAAGAAAGCTTGTCATCCTTGCGCGTGAGGCTGGCTATTCTATAGAGCAGGAGGATGTTGAGGCGAATCTCTTCATCCCGCAGGAACTCTTTGACGGCAGTATCGAGAACTTCTGGGCAAAGCTCCCGCAGCTCGACGGGCAGTTCGAGAAGGAACGTCAGCAGCTGGTTGCCGAGAAGAAGCATTGGCGTTTTATCGCGCGCTACGATAATGGCAAGGGAAGCGTATCGCTCAGCAAGGTCGACGAGCGTCATCCGTTCTACCATCTCGAGGGAAGCAACAATATTGTCCTGCTGACGACAGAGCGCTACAAGGAGTACCCGATGCTCATCCAGGGATACGGTGCCGGTGCAAGTGTTACTGCGGCAGGTGTGTTTGCCGACATCATGCGCATAGCGAATATTTGATCAGAATATATTATAATCATTAAAGTCCGCGGGGTTTCCTTGCGGACTTTTTTGTGTGAGGTGAACAAAACAGTATCCCTGTTTGTTTATTGTCTAAATGCGGAGACACCGTGCAACAACAATTAAACATATAAAGAGTTGGATACTGCAAAGTTTAGGAGAGATCTGCTCGAGGTGCAGTCGGAGCTGCAACGCTTTGCCTACAAGCTGACGGCAGATAAAGAGGAGGCGAATGATTTATTGCAGGAGACGTCCTTGAAGGCGCTTGGTAATATGGACAAATATACCCCGGATACCAATTTCAAGGGGTGGGTATATACCATAATGAGAAATATCTTCATCAACAACTACCGGAAAGAGGTGCGTGACCAGACATTCGTGGACCACACCGACAACCTTTTCCACATTAACCAGCCGCGTGAGTTCGAGAATTATTCAACTGAAAATAATTATGACAGCAAGGAAATTTTCAGGGTGGTGCACAGTCTGCCGCGTGACTACCGCATCCCTTTCCTTATGCACCTCTCGGGGTTCAAGTACCGTGAGATTGCCGACAGGTTGGGCTTGCCGCTCGGCACGGTAAAAAGCCGTATCTTCTTTACCCGACAGCAATTGCAGAGATTGTTGAAAGATTATAGATAAGGAACTTGTCGTGCAGCTATTGCAGTTCAATGACTTCCAGTTCCCTAATATCTTTACCGTCTATGATGAATTTGACAAGTGTGCGCACCTGTTGCCATCCCTGACGGCCTGCTGCGCCGGGATTTATGTGCAGACACCCTACGATGTCGTCATACATCACCTTGAGTATGTGGGAGTGTCCTGCTATGAACAGTTGCGGACGTTCCCTGTAAATGCTACTGCGTATCGCCGGGCTGTACTTGCCCGGGTAGCCGCCTATGTGTGTCATTATGACGTTGCACTCCTCGACCTGGAATTTCAGTACCTCGCTGAATCTGCTTCGTATCTCCAGCCCGTCTATGTTGCCGCATACGGCACGTACGGGACAGTGCGCCTCAAGCTGCTTTATTACAAGCTCGCTGCCGATGTCGCCTGCGTGCCATATCTCGTCGCAATCGGCAAAGTGCATCAGGTATCTGTCGTCCCACCAGCTGTGGGTGTCCGACAACAGGCCTATGCGTTTCATATACCGAAGCGCTTTTTGATGTAGTTGCAGATGAAATCAGTTGTTCCTTCTATGCCGAAATGTGAGGAGTTGATGCAAAGGTCATAGCAACGTGCCTCGCCCCAACGGGTGGTTGCGTAGTAGTCGTGATAGCTGCGGCGGCGCTTGTCGCCTTTCTCTATTGTCAAGGTGGCCTGTGTGCGGTCCACATTGTCATGATTCATCACATATCTCACGCGGTCCTCGTAATCGGCAGTGATGAAAATACTTGCCTTGCGTGGATGGTCACGGAGCACATACTCTGCGCAGCGGCCCACTATCACACAGCTCTCGCGCTCTGCAAGATCGCGTATTGCCTCGCTCTGTATGGCAAAGAGCTGGTCGGAACTCATGCAACTGCCACCGATGAATATGTCTGTGATGGCTCCGTGGATGCTGAAAATGTTGCCGGCAAAGGTGTGTGACTCGCGCTCGTCTGCATTCTCGAATACGGTTGTGTCGAGTCCGCTCTCGCGTGCTGCCACTTCAAGCAGCTTCCTGTCATAGAACTTTATGCCAAGGCGTGTTGCCACTTTTTCTGCTATCTCCTTGCCGCCGCTGCCAAGCTCGCGGCCTATTGAAATCACGAATCTCTCCATGGTTTAGAATTTTATGGTTGTTTTTTCTATTCCGTCCCTGTTCCATTGACGGAATTGCAATATCAGCATCACAACAGTAAGGATGGCTGCTATAATGTCCGAGATAGGCATGCTGTACCATACTCCTTTCTCCCCGATGAAAAGGGGCAAAATGAGCAAAAGAGGTATCAGCAGGAGTACCTGGCGGGTAAGCGAGAGGAATATTGATTTGTTAACCAGACCTACACTCTGGAAGAAGTTGGTGGTTACAAGCTGGAATCCAATGAAGGGCATGAATGTACACATTACCTGCATTGCCCATGCCGCATGTTCAATAAGCTTAGGATCGGTGGTGAACGCCTTGGCAACAGTCTCGGGCATGAACTCGCATATGATGAAACCTAATGTTGTCACCATTGTTGCCCAGAAGATGGTCTGCATGAGTGCACTCTTTACCCTGTCAGGGCGCTTGGCTCCGTAGTTGTATCCTACGATAGGTTGCATGCCTTGCGTGAGACCAAGTACCACCATGACAAAGATGAACTGCATGCGGTTGGCGATTCCGTATGCTGCTATTGATACGTCTCCGTCCTCTCCATAGTTACGCAAGCCCTTGTTTATGATGATAACAACGATACAGGCCGCAGCATTGATGAAAAATGGCGACATACCTATGCTCAGGATACCTTTGACAATATTCTTCCTGAGTTTGTAGATACCACGTTGCAGGTGCAGGAGCTCGTTAGGGTTGCTGAGCAATCTGATCTGCCATGTGAGGGTGATGCATTGTGCAAGGACGGTGGCAAGGGCAGCGCCTCTGATTCCCCAACCGAGGACATAGATGAAAAGCGGTGCAAGAATCACATTCATCACCACGGTGATTATTGTCGCGTACATTGCCTGTTTGGGGTGCCCCGAAGAACGCAATGCGGCATTGATTCCGAAATAGAGGTGTGTGACTACATTTCCGAGCAGGATTATCTCCATAAAACTTCTTGCGAAGGGCAGTGTCGCCTCGCTGGCAC
This sequence comes from Bacteroidales bacterium, assembly GCA_015060965.1. GTDB lineage: Bacteria > Bacteroidota > Bacteroidia > Bacteroidales > Bacteroidaceae > HGM04593. The sequence goes on from SUXN01000008.1 coordinate 6,380, forward strand.
CGAAGAAGAAGAGAATATCGTCAAGGAAGATGAACGATATTGTGGCAAAAAGTATTCCGACGATAATGTTGAGTGTGACAAGATTGCCGAGAATGTGCTTTGCCGAGTCATAGTCCCTCTGTCCCAAGCGTACCGACAGCTGTGTGGCACCTCCCACTCCGACCATGGCGCCGAATGCGGCCGAGAGGTTCATGAACGGGAATGTGGTGGCGAGGCCCGAGATGGCTTCGGCACCGACATCGGGGATGTGTCCGATGAAGACGCTGTCAATCATGTTGTAGAGCGACGCGGCGGTCTGCGCAATGATGGCAGGGATAGCATACTGTATGAGTAGCTTGCTTACTTTTTCTGTTCCCAACTCTGTTGGAACTTTTCTACCTGTATTGTTGCTCATAAAAAAATATAAAGTCAGATTTCTATCGCAAAATTGGTGTATATTTGCATTGCAAAATTAGAACTTTTTTTGACAGATAAGAACTGTTTCTTCAATTTTATGAATACGGACAGGAGTGTTCTTGTGGGAATGAGCGGAGGCATTGACAGTACGGCCGTGTGCTGTATGCTTCTTGAACAGGGTTACAGGGTCGAGGGACTTACTTTCGTTACCTGTGATTCCGGTTTCGGTGCGGTGGATGCGGCGGCTGCGCTTGCGGCACGTCTGGGTATAAAACATCATGTTGCCGACGTGCGCGATGAATTCAGACAACTCGTCGTGCAACCTTTCATTGACAGCTACCTTGCAGGATATACTCCGAACCCTTGCGTTAACTGCAATCCTCTTGTCAAGTTCCGCCTGCTCCAGGAGTGGGCCGACAGACTCGGATGTACATATATCGCGACAGGACACTATGTGAAAACTGAAAAGGTAAAACTGAAAACAGAAAAGTCTGATGTGCAGTGTGGAGGAGAAGATGGTGATGAAAAATATTATATTGTCACGGGCGATGACTATCGTAAGGACCAGAGCTATTTCCTTTGGCGGCTTACACAACAACAGTTGTCAAGGGTGATATTCCCTTTGGGCGGTTGGGAAAAACCGCGTGTCGTGGAGTACCTCAAGGAGCGTGGCTACCAATGTGTTGCCGACGGTGGCGAGAGTATGGAGGTCTGTTTCATTCCGGGTGACTACCGTGATTTCCTGCGAAAGAACGTACCGGGTATCGACGAACGGTACGGTGGAGGCTCTTTTGTAGACAGTGGCGGTCGTGTGCTGGGCAAACATTCCGGTTTCCCTTTTTACACTATAGGCCAACGTAAAGGGCTCGGTATCGCTCTTGGGCATCCAGCATACGTTCTAAAGATAAATTCAGCAAAGAATACTGTTATGCTCGGTAGCGAGGAACAGCTGCTTACACAATACATGCTTGTCGAGACACCGCAATGGGTGGGTGATGTTCCCGGCGGACTTGCCGTGCGAGTGCGTTACCGTAGCCGAGCTGTGCCTTGTGACGCTCCGCGTCAAGTGAGCGACGGACGTTGGCTTGTGCGTCTGCATGAGCCCGTCTCGGCGATAACCCCGGGTCAGTCGGCAGTCTTTTATAGTGGCAACATGGTTGTCGGCGGTGCTTTCATTGCCGACCAACGTGGAATAAACCAATGGATAAATGAATAGCATAGAAGAACCGTTTACGTTATATTCGCTCAACAACATGGTGCGCCAGGCTGTAAGCGAGGGTTTGCCGTCACGTTATTGGGTGACTGGTGAGCTGAGCGAGGTGCGCGAAGCGTCTAACGGTCATTGTTATATTGAACTGGTGCAGCGCGATGAGGTTACGCAGGAGCTTGTGGCCAAGGCTCGCGGTACAATATGGTCGCGGATATATTCGTTGTTGCGGCCTTATTTCTTAGAACAGACAGGTGAACCGTTTGCGGCAGGGCTGAAGGTGCTGTTGCAGGTATCGGTGGCCTTCCACGAACTGTACGGCTACACACTTGATGTCTGCGACATTGAGCCTGCATATACTGTGGGTGATATGGCACGTCAGCGAATGCTTGTGATAAAACGTCTAACTGATGAGGGTGTCATCGACCTCAATAAGGAACTCCCGTTCCCTCTTCTGCCTCAACGTGTAGCTGTGATATCTTCTGCTACTGCTGCCGGTTATGGCGATTTCTGTGACCAGTTGGCCGCAAACCGCTATGGCTTTGTCTTTTATCCGCATCTTTTCCAGTCTCCTATGCAAGGTAGCGGTGTTGAGCAGGGGATAATTTCAGCCCTCGACCGCATTGCTGCGAATATTGATATGTGGGATGTGGTTGTGATAATACGTGGTGGCGGTGCGACAAGCGAATTGAGTTGTTTTGATACATACGACCTTGCCAACAACTGCGCGCAGTTCCCCTTGCCCATTATAACGGGCATCGGTCATCAGCGCGACGAGAGCGTGCTGGATATGGTGGCCCATACAAGGGTGAAGACTCCAACGGCGGCGGCCGAACTGCTTATTCATGCCATGCTTGAGCAGGAAACATATATGACAGGCATGATGCAGGGTGTGGTGCAAGGTGTGCAGCAGTGTATGGATGCCGAACAACAACGTCTGAATGGATTGTTGGGACGTTTGCCAATGACTACAGCGCTCTATCTGCAAGGGGAGAAAATGCGTTTGCAGACCTCTCTGCAGGCAGTGTTCTCTTCGGCACAGATGCTCATAAAGGAACAACAACACAGGTTGGATGTGTGCAACGCGGCACTTGAGGCGGCTTCCCCCGGGCGTATATTGTCTCTCGGTTACAGCATCACCAGAGTGAACGGCAGGGTTGTGCGTTCAATTGATGATGTCGTGCCGGGTGACGAGGTGTCAACCGAGGTTGCCGGCGGCGAGTTTACAAGTACAGTCAAGGATAAAATAAAGAAATGATATGGATAATATGACATATACACAGGCGGTTGCGCGCCTCGAAGAGATAATGAATGCAGTGCAAAGCGGCAAACTCGATATCGACGAGTTGTCGGGAATGCTCAAGGAGGCTGCAGCACTTGTGCAGTTCTGTCGTGGGAAACTCTATAAGGTCGACGAGGAGGTAAAGGAACTGCTGGATAATCTGTCTGAATGAGTCTGGTTGTATTCGTTGTAATGCAATTCCTTATATTCAAGAGGTAAAGATGGATTTTTTTTCAATTGTCGGGTAAAATGTGTATCTTCGCGCCGCAAAAGAAAATAATATAGACTATGGAAACTTTGGATTGGTCAAATCTTGGATTCGGTTATCGCAAGACCGACGGCAATGTGCGCTGTATCTACAAGGACGGTGCATGGGGCGAGGTTCAGGTATCTACCGATGAGAATATAACACTTCACATGGCGGCAACCTGTCTGCACTATGGTCAGGATGCCTTTGAGGGCCTCAAGGCCTTCCGCGGAAAGGATGGAAAGGTGCGCATCTTCCGTCTCGAGGCAAATGCCGAGCGCTTGCAGAGCAGTTGTGACGGTATAATGATGCCTCGCGTGAGCACTGAGCTCTTCCGCGAGATGGTTACAAAGGTGGTGGCGCTTAACGAGCGTTTTGTGCCTCCTTACGAGAGCGGTGCGTCGCTTTATATACGTCCGTTGCTCATCGGTACAAGTGCCCAGGTGGGTGTGAGCCCGTCAAAGGAGTATCTTTTTGTGATATTCGTAACTCCTGTAGGACCATACTACAAGGCCGGCTTTGCAGTGAACAACTGCGTGATTTTCCGCGACATTGACCGCGCGGCACCTCTCGGCACAGGCCGTTTCAAGGTGGGCGGTAACTATGCAGCGGGTATGCGTGCGAGCTATGCCGCGCATGAGCAGGGCTATTCTTGCGAGATTTATCTTGATGCAAAGGAGAAAAAATATATCGACGAGTGTGGTGCTGCCAACTTCATCGGTATCAAGGGCAACAGCTACATTACTCCAAAATCTACATCTATCCTGCCTTCAATCACCAATAACAGCCTCATGCAGATAGCGCGTGACATGGGTATGACTGTAGAACAGCGTCCCGTGCCCGAGGAGGAACTCTCTGCATTCGATGAGGCCGGTGCCTGCGGTACTGCTGCCGTCATTTCTCCAATCGGACGCATAGATGATGTGGAGCAGGGCAAGAGCTATGTTATTGCCAAGGACGGTAAGCCCGGTCCTGTGCTCACAGAGCTTTATCACCGTCTGCGTGCAATACAGTACGGTGATGTGGCCGATCCTTACGGTTGGGTAACAGTAGTTGAATAATAAAGAGGCTATGGGAAAAGGAAAACTGAAGAAATTCGCCGATATGGCATCATACCCCAATGTTATCGAGCATCCCTATTCGGTTATCGATAATGTTGAATTCCCCTTGCAAGGTAACTGGAAACGCGACTTTTTCAAGAATGACAATCCTATCGTCCTGGAACTTGGCTGTGGTAGGGGTGAATATACTGTGGCTCTTGCGCGTCGTTTCCCCGAGAAGAATTTCATAGGAGTGGATATCAAGGGTGCGCGTATGTGGACAGGTGCCACCGAGGCTATGGAGGCAGGGCTTACCAATGTGGGCTTCCTGCGTACGAACATCGAGATAATAGACCGTCTGTTCGCGGTTGGCGAAGTGAGTGAGATTTGGCTTACCTTCCCCGACCCGCAGATGAAGAAGTATACAAAGCGCCTGACCTCTTCTCTTTTCCTTGCGCGTTACAGGAATATCCTTGCCGAGGATGCAGTCGTGCACCTCAAGACCGACAGCAACTTCATGTTTACCTATACCAAATATATAACAGAGGTGAATGCATTGCCGGTAGTGGAGTGTATTGAGGATGTGCACGGCCAAGAGGTGGTGAGTGACGTGCTGCAGATACGTACCTACTACGAGTCACAGTGGTTGTCACGCGGCATAACAATCAAGTACATTGCCTTCAACCTTCCGGCAAAGGAGCAGTATGAGGAGCCGGACGTGGAGATTGAACTTGACGAGTATCGCAGTTACGGACGCAGTAAGCGTAGCTGTCTGGAAACAAGTAAATAACAGATGTGATTATGTTCAAACATATTGTAATGTGGCGCTTCATTGAGGGTGCCAACGGAAAGAGCAAGCAGGAGCATGCTCTCTGGGCAAAAGAGAGCCTTGAGGCTCTTGTGGGTGTAGTCCCCGAGATAATCTCTCTTGAGGTGGGTGTGAATGTGTGCGTGGCGGGTACTGCATACGATGCGGTGCTGGTGTCGGCTTTTGAGGATGCCGAGGCAATGGAACGCTACAAGATCCACCCGGCGCATGCGGCTGTGGCGGCATGTTTCAAAGGTATAACCGAAGGCCGCGCCGAGGCGGACTATGTGATATGAAACGTGAAAAGTGAAAACAGAGGACCTCAAAACTGAAAAATAATGGCATTATATCCAAAACTTATACTTGACGCATTGGAGAAGGTGCGTTATCCTGGCAACGGCAAGAATCTTGTCGAGGCAGATATGATTGATGACAATATACGTATTGACGGCAACAAGGTAAGCTTTTCCATTATCTTCGACAAACCTACCGACCCGTTCATCCGTTCGGTAGTGAAGTCGGCCGAGGCTGCTATCCTCACATACGTTGGAAAGGAGGTGGAGATTGTGGGTAACATCAGTGTGGTGAGCCGTCAGGCAGCGCGTCCCGAGGTCGGTAAATTCCTGCCACAGGTCAAGAATGTCATTGCAATATCATCGGGTAAGGGTGGAGTAGGAAAGTCTACAGTGTCGGCAAATCTTGCAATAGCGCTTGCGCGTCTGGGTTACAAGGTCGGTCTGCTCGATGCCGATATCTTCGGTCCATCAATCCCAAAGATGTTCAGTGTGGAGGATGAGCGTCCATACAGTGAGAATATCGACGGACGTGACCTGATACTGCCGATAGAGAAATTCGGAGTGAAGATTCTGTCAATAGGCTTCTTTGTCGATCCCGAGCAGGCAATCCTGTGGCGTGGAGGTATGGCAAGCAATGCCCTCAAGCAGCTCATTGCCGATGCGGCATGGGGCGAGCTGGACTATTTCCTCATTGACCTTCCACCGGGAACAAGTGATATTCACCTTACTATAGTGCAGTGTCTGGCACTCACCGGTGCTGTGGTGGTGACAACACCGCAAGAGGTCTCTCTCGCGGCTGCCATCAAGGGTGTGAACATGTTCGTCAATGAAAAGGTGGCAGTGCCCATCCTCGGTTTGATTGAGAATATGGCATGGTTCACTCCTGCCGAGCTTCCCGACAACAAGTATTATATATTCGGTAAGGAGGGAGGCAAACGTATGGCTGAAGCGTACAATATCCCGCTGATAGGTCAGATACCTCTTGTGCAGAGTATCTGCGAGAGCGGTGACGAGGGTATTCCCATTGCAATGAAAGCAGACAGCCCCGACGGACAGGCATTCATCCAGGTGGCAGCGGCATTGGTCGAGAAAACCAACAGACGCAATGCGGAACTGCCCGAGACGAAGATTGTTGGAACACACAGATAAATGGAGTCCTTATTATAACAAAAATAACGATGGTCGTGACCTTCGTTATTTTTGTTGTTATAGGTTCTCTATCTGATAGTAGAAGTATATTGCTGCTGCAATGAACAGCGCTCCTATCGACCCGTATGCCCACCGTGCTCCGTTGCGTCCCAGACGCTTCACAAAGAAACTGGCATTGTCGGCCGTGAAGAACCAATCCCAGTCGAACAGTGATGCAAGCAGTGCGACAAGGCCTGTCAGCAGGAAAATTGCCTGTACGAAATTATGCAGTATCATGGCCTTTGCCGCATCAGTCGTTCTTCGGGGTCCAACCCTGTGCCTTCAGTTCCATCTCCACACCGTCACGGGTGATGAGCGCAAGGCCCATACTATCGCTTACGATGTGTCCTATGATGCGTACCTCCTTCATCGCAGCTACCTTCTCGTGGTCGGCTATGGGTACAGTGAACAGCAACTCGAAGTCCTCTCCACCGTTAAGTGCGCAGGTCACGACGTTCAGGTTAAGTTCCTCGGCCATGATGGCTGTCTGGTAGTCGATGGGGATGCGCTCCTCGTATATTCGGCAACCGGCACCGCTCTGCTTGCATATATGCATAAGCTCGGATGAGAGGCCGTCACTGATGTCTATCATCGATGTGGGCTTGATGCCCTCTTCGCGCAGTTTCTCAATAACTTCGCGGCGTGCTTCGGGTTTCAGCTGGCGCTCAAGGATATACTCCTTGCCCTGGAAATCTGGCTGTATATCTTTGCCTGCCGTTGCAATCTTCTCGCGCTCGAGCAGCTGAAGGCCCATGTATGCGGCTCCAAGGTTACCGGTAACGCATATCAGGTCGGTCTCCTTTGCTCCGTTGCGCTTTACTACGGTACCTTTGGGCGCTGTGCCGATGGCTGTTATGCTTATCGCAAGGCCTGTGAGCGAAGATGTGGTGTCACCGCCGACGATGTCTATCCCGTATGTCTGGCAGGCGAGTCTTATTCCGGCATACAGCTCTTCAACGTCCTCGATGCAGAACTTGCGGCTCAAGGCGAGCGATACGGTAATCTGCTTTGGGGTTCCGTTCATAGCGTATATGTCCGATATGTTGGCTACTACTGCCTTGTAGCCCAGATGGCGCAAGGGGAAATAGGTGAGATCAAAATGTATGCCCTCCATGAACAGGTCTGTGCTTACGAGGACCTCCTCGTCATTGCTGAACTGCAGGATGGCTGCATCATCACCGGCTCCGGTCTTGCTCTCCTTGTTCGTTAGTGTAATCTCCTTGGTGAGGCGCTCTATGAGGCCGAACTCACCTACTGATGATATCTCTGTACGTTTTGTCGTGTTCATATTGTATTATAAATGTGTACTCTGTATGGTTATGCCCTGTTTATTATCTCGCGGAAAATGGTCGTCATCTTTGGCTGTGCCTCGTCGGCAGCCTTCTGTACCTCCTCGTGGCTGCACTCTACCACAATGCCTTCGAGACCGAGGTCTGTTATGACAGAAATTCCGAAAACCCTTATCCCGCAGTGGCGCGCCACTATTACCTCGGGTACGGTAGACATTCCCACTGCATCGCCGCCCATACGGTGGAACATGCGGTACTCGGCCGGGGTTTCGAATGTGGGTCCTTGTGTACCAAGGTATACGCCCTCAACAACGCGGATGCCCTTCTCGGCGGCAATCTCTTTCGCTTTTGCGATGAGCTCCTTGTCATATGCGGTACTCATGTCAGGGAAACGGTCACCGTAAGGGATGTTCTTGCCGCGCAACGGGTGTTCGGGGAACATGTTGATGTGGTCGGTTATTATCATAAGGTCGCCGATGATGAACTCCGGGTTCATTCCGCCTGCAGCATTGGAGACGAAAAGGGTCTTTATGCCAAGCTCCCTCATCACGCGCACGGGGAAGGTTACCTCTTTCATTGAGTAGCCCTCATAGAAGTGGAAACGTCCCTGCATTGCCATAATCTCCTTGCCACCCAGTTTGCCGAAAATGAGCTTTCCCGAATGTCCTTCTACCGTTGAAAGCGGGAAGTTGGGTATATCCTTGTACTCAATCTCGTACTTCTCTGTTATCTCGTTCACAAGGCTTCCGAGGCCAGTACCTAAAATGATGGCAGTCTCGGGTGATGTTCTCATCTTACTTTTGAGAAACTCGGCTGTCTCCTGAATTTTCTGTAACATACTCCTCAATTATTTTGTTAAACATCTTCTCTTCGTCACCAAGGATTTCAACCTTTATAGGCATAACATATATGCTCTCCCTAATGTTCTGTGCAAGGTCGTCACGTTGCAGAAGACGTGTCGCGTCCTTTTCTGTCGTCATTATAACCTTGCTGTTCCCCTCTATTGCATCGAATCGGGCGGCAATGTTGTCAATGTCGGCTGTGGTAAAGTTGTGGTGGTCGCCGAACTGCATCATGGTAACCATCTTCCCACGGCGCTCGATTTCGGCACGAAGCGGTTCGGGCTTTGCAATTCCGGTTACCAGAAGCACATTCCGGGCATCATCTGCCTTGTGTGGTGCAGCATCCTTGAACAATGGGTAACAGCTGCCGTATTTCATTCTTGAGAAGAATACCGGAATATCCTTCCAACCTTTTATGTAATTACGGCACCACTCCTGCTCCTCGGGTGTTATGTTGTCGCATTTTGTCATGATGACAATATCCGCTCTCCTTATTCCGGCAAGGCTTTCGCGCAGGCGTCCGAAAGGCAATACACAGTCCTGCCATATAGGACGGTTGCTGTCAATTAGCAGAATGTAAAGCCCGGCCTTCACATAGCGGTGCTGGTAGGCGTCATCGAGCAGTATCGCGTCAAGCCCTGGCACCTCGGATGTGAGCTTTTCGATGCCTGTAACGCGCTTTTCGCAGACAGCAACATCTATGTCGGGGTACTTGTTCTTTATCTGGAAGGGTTCGTCACCTATTTGTGGCATAGGGGTAGCCTCGTCGGCTCTTATGTATCCCTTGCTCTTGCGACCGTAACCGCGGCTCAACACAGCAATCTTGTGGCTGTCACGTAAAATCTCTATCAGGTATTCAGTATGAGGGGTCTTGCCCGTGCCGCCTACTGAGATGTTGCCTATGCATATTGTGGCAACAGGAAACTTGCGGCTCTCCAACATGCCGTAGTCGAACATCCTGTTTCTTGTCCAGGTAATCCAGTTGTATGGGTTTACCGCGTCAAGCATCTGTTTGAATATGCTTCTTTCCTTGTTTTTCATCCTTTTATAAAGCTATTGCAAAAATAGCTATTTATTCTATAAGGTGTTGTTTGCCCGGTGATTTCTTTTGGGCTTTTTCTCCTGCTTAAATGTTAAAAAAACTTATAATTTTGTTTTTTCCTTTTTCTTGAAATCATTTTCTTTAGAAATCTTCATTGATTTGAAAAAAAAAGTTACTTTTGCCGTGAAATAGAGTGTTGTTTACAAAAAATGTTGTAAATTGCAACCCGAATAGTAGTGGCCTACGTGGGGAAAGATGCTCGAGTGGTTGAAGAGGCACGCCTGGAAAGCGTGTATACGCCAAAAGTGTATCGGGGGTTCGAATCCCCCTCTTTCCGCTGTAAATTAGGGATAATTAACTTATAAAATATTAATCTAAAAAATTACACACAATGAAAAAACTTTTTGCAATCGTTGCAGTGTTGGGTTTGTTAGGTACAGCTCAGGTTGCTGCACAAACTGAAGATGTTAACAATGTTCAGCAGACAGAGGCAGTTGAGGCTGCTAGTGATTCAGCAGCAGTTGAGGCACCTGCAGTAGAGGAGCCTGTAGCTGAGGAGCCTGCAGAGGCTGCTCCAGTAGAGGTTGTTGAGGAAGAGGGTATCGCCGGTGTTCACAAGACACTCAAGACAAAGTTTATCGAGGGTGGTGCCGAGTTCATGGCGCTTGTAGCAATTGCGATGGTTATCGGTCTTGCTTTCTGTGTTGAGCGTATCATCTATTTGAGCATGGCTCAGGTTAACACAAAGAAGTTGATGGCTGGTATCGCTGACGCATTGTCAAAGAACGATGTTGAGGCAGCCAAGAACATCTGCCGTAACACAGCAGGTCCTGTTGCTGCTATCTGCTATCAGGGTCTTCTCCGTATCGACGAGGGTCTTGAGACAGTTGAGCGTTCTGTAGTTTCTTACGGTAGCTTGCAGTCTTCAATGCTTGAGAAGAACTGTTCATGGATCACATTGTTCATCGCGATGGCTCCATCACTCGGATTCTTGGGTACTGTGATCGGTATGGTCATGTCATTTGACGAGATCCAGCAGAAGGGTGACATTTCTCCAACTATCGTTGCCGGTGGTATGAAGGTGGCTCTTATCACAACTATCTACGGTATTCTCGTAGCTCTTATTCTGCAGGTATTCTATAACTTTATCCTTACCAAGATCGAGTCTCTCGTTTCAGATATGGAGGATTGCTCAATCACTCTCTTGGATCTTTTGACAAAGTTTAACTTGAAGAAGTAATAACAGCTAAATAAATTGTATAGTTATGAAAGCTGATATGTATATTAAATTGTCCAAATATGTATTGCTGGCGCTGCTTGTTGTAACGTTGGTTATACTTGGCCTCTTCTTTTTCGTTGGCTTTGACAACGAAATAGTGCTTCCCGGCCAGGAAAAGCCGCTTACAGATCCTCAGTTCTTGCCTGCACTCATGTGGTGGATGTATCTTTTGGTGATTGTTCCCATCGTCCTGATTGTTATTTATCAGGTTGTAGGTTTGGTTAAGAAGTTTGTTGATAGCCCCAAGGAGGCAACAAAGAGCTTGTTCGGTTTTATTCTTGCCATCATTCTCGTAGTTGTTGCTTACGTTGTGGCATCTTCAGCCGATTCAAATTCACTCGAGGCTATCCAGAACGGTACTGTAGCTCCTATCCTTATCAACAATGTCGTTTGTGAGGATACAGGCTCAATGATTCTGACAGATACTTTGCTCTATGTACAGTATGTGCTCCTTATCATTAGTGTTCTGGCTACATTCGTAAGTTTGTTGGGTATTTTAAAGGGAGTAAACAAAGTTAAGTAATAAGTCATGGCTAAAGGTAATAGAAAAGTACCCGGAATCAACGCCAGTTCAACTGCGGATATTTCATTTATCCTGTTGATCTTCTTCCTTGTCGTGACTTCTATGAGCCATCAGACAGGTTTGAATTCGCGTCTTCCGGAGAAAACAGAGGATAACACTCCTCCGCCAAAGATCCTGCAGAGAAACGTACTTGCTGTTAATGTTAACATGTACAGCAAGATTCTCGTTAAGCCGGGTGATATGGAGGTGAGTGAGTTTGAGAGTAGATATGGCGTTAAGGTAACTGACGTTCCTTTTGAGAAATTGCGCTGGATTGCCAAGGATTTTATCTGTAACCAGATTACAGATGCAAACGGTAATGTTGTAGCTAAAGATCTTGAGGTATATCCTGTAATGATCGATACATTCGTTATATGGAAGGATAAGGATGGTAATCCACATGCACTTCCCGATGGTCAGCCACGTAATATCTCAAAGAACCACGTGATCACTTTGACAACAGACCGTGCTTCGGAGTATAGTGTATACTTCAAGGTTGCCAATGAGCTCTATGGCGCATACAATGAGTTGCGTGACCAGCTTGCTCAAGAGGAGTATGGTAAATCTTACAGCGAGCTTGATGGTAACCAGCAGGAGGTTTGTCAGCAGTACTACAAGCTGAAGATCTATGAGGCTAAGCCACAAGAGTATACCGAAACCGTTCAATAATTGATGAGCTATGAGTAAATTTAACAATAAAGGAAAGGCAGAGATGCCTGAGTTGAATACATCGTCTCTTCCTGACTTGATCTTCTCTATCCTTTTCTTCTTCATGATTGTAACATCAATGCGTGAAGAGGAGCTCAAGGTGGAGTTCAAGGCACCTGCAGGAACAGAGCTTTCAAAGATTGAGCGTAAGACAGCTGCGATAAACCTGTATATCGGTACTCCAAACCAGATGCACCAGAAGCAGCTCGGTTCAGGTACACGTGTACAGATCAACGACAAGTTTATCGAGGTATACGAGGTTGGTAAGCACGTTGCTGAGGAGCACAACACAATGAAGGGTGATGACAAGGCGCAGATGCGTGTTGTTCTCAAGGTGGATGCCGGTGACGGCACCGAGGGCCGCAAACGCCCAAGTACCCAGATGGGCGTTGTAAGTGACGTGAAGGAGGAACTTCGTGAGATTGGCGCTCTGTCAATCATGTACTCTGCTGAGTATGATGTAAAAAGAAACGAGCAGTAATCCTATGAACTGATACTTGATAGCCGCAAGCATGCTTGCGGCTATCTTTTTTGTGTTAGTTGAGGCTCTGTTTGTCCTCTTTCATGTATAATAAACAACTCTCCCCGACTGTTCAAAGATGACAGTCGGGGAGCGCTGTTTGTACGTATTGATTGAAATTATGTATTCAGTCCTTGCGCCTTGAGTATGTGACGAATCTGTAACTATGGCTGTGCTTCTCGTCCGCAGGATGTGACTCCTCTTCGATGACCTCCCACTCACGTCTGTTGAATTCGGGAAAGAAGGCGTCGGCGTTGGCCGGCGTATCCATGACCTCTGTCAAGCAAAGATAGTCTGCCAATGGCATTGCAGCGCGGTAGAGTGTCTCTCCGCCGATGATGTAGACAATGTCCTCGTTGTTGCAGTTGGCCAAGGCCTCTTCGAGCGAACTGAATGTCTCTGTGCCGGGGAACGAACTCTCCTTGCGGGAGAGGACAATGTTCCTGCGGTTTGGCAGAGCGCCTTTGGGTAACGAGCGGAAAGTGTTGCTGCCCATGATGATTGTATGTCCTGTCGTCAACTCTTTAAAGCGCTTCAGGTCGTTCGGGAGCCAGTAGATGAGCTTGTTCCCGAATCCGATGGCGTTGTTCTCGGCTATTGCCGCAATGAGTGCTATCTTCTGCATAATCTGTATTTATACGGCTACGACGCCCTTGATGTGCGGGTGTGCGTCGTAGTCCTCAAGTGAGAAATCTTCGAATTTGAATGAGAATATATCCTTGACATCGGGGTTTATAACCATTCTTGGCAACTTCTTCGGTTCGCGTGTGAGCTGTAGCCTTGCCTGCTCAAGGTGGTTCACATAAAGATGTGCGTCACCCAATGTGTGGATGAATTCTCCGGCCTTGAGACCTGTTACCTGTGCCATCATCTGCAGTAGCAGTGCGTATGATGCGATGTTGAAAGGTACGCCAAGGAAACAGTCTGCGCTGCGCTGGTAGAGCTGAAGGCTCAACTTGCCGTCGGCAACATAGAACTGGAACATGGCATGGCAAGGCGGCAGATTCATGTTCTTGATGTCGGCGACGTTCCATGCGTTGACAATGATGCGGCGTGAGTCGGGGTTGTTCTTTATGGTTTCTACAACTTCCTTTATCTGGTCGATATGCTCTCCGTCATATCCTGGCCATGAACGCCATTGGTAACCGTAGATGTGTCCCAAGTCGCCGTTTTCGTCAGCCCATTCGTTCCAGATCCTTACGCCGTTCTCCTGAAGGTACTTTACATTGGTGTCTCCGTTGAGGAACCACAGCAGTTCATGGATTATTGATTTGAGGTGCAGTTTCTTTGTTGTCAGGCAGGGGAAACCGTCCTCAAGGTTAAAACGCATCTGATGGCCAAAGACGCTTATGGTGCCTGTGCCTGTCCTGTCATCTTTTCTTGTACCCTCGGTGAGGATTCTGTCGAGCAAATCCAGATATTGTTTCATTTTGATAATTGTTTCTTGATTCTTTTGTTTTGCGAAGATACAATATTTATGGCGAAAAGTGAAATATGGGGCTGTATAAAATGTTCATTCTGTAAGGTTAAAATTGTTTATAAAATTTAATATTATATACAAGAATAAGCCCGTTGTAGTATATTTTTCTTATCTTTGCAGTAAACTGCGAAAACAGACTGCACTCGCTGTGAAATTATAAACAAAGTTTATATTTCGCTCGTTTGTGACTGTCATTGCAGTAAACTGCGAAAACAGACTATGCCGGAGTTTCTCTGTGTGCGATAGGGGAGTATGGAACTTAATGATAAGTTTGTAGAGAGGACGCGGGTGCTCTTCGGTGAGGAGAGATACGGACGCTTTGTCCAGGCACTTGAAAAGGAGCCTGTTGTCAGCGTACGTGTCAACGAGAGAAAGATGGTGCCAGACCCTTCGCTGAGCGTGGTCCCTTGGGCCGGTTCAGGACGTTATCTTGAGTCGCGTCCGGTATTTACGGCCGACCCGCTTTTCCATGCGGGCTGCTACTATGTGCAGGAGGCTTCGTCAATGTTCATCGAGCAGGTTGTAAGGCAATATGTCGACAGCCCTGTCCGCGCTTTGGATCTCTGTGCTGCTCCAGGCGGCAAATCAACACATCTGCTGTCATTGCTTCCGCGGGGCAGTATGTTGGTGTCGAATGAACCAATGCCGTTGCGTGCGCAGGTGCTTGCCGAGAATGTGACGAAGTGGGGCTATGCCTCGTCGGTGGTGACAAAGAATGAACCGGCCGACTTCGCTCCGTTCCGCAACTTCTTTGACTTTGTGCTGGTGGATGCGCCATGCTCGGGTGAAGGGATGTTCCGCAAGGATTCCTTTGCGGTTGAGCAGTGGAGTGTCTCCAACGTAGAACAGTGCGCGAAGAGGCAACGTGATATTGTCGCAGATGTTTGGGAATCATTGCGCCCCGGTGGTCTGATGGTCTACAGTACCTGTACTTTCAACCGTGAGGAGAATGAGGATTGCGTGGAGTGGATTGCGAGTGGACTCGGTGCTGAAATCCTTGAGGTGAAGGTTCCCGATGAGTGGAACATAACAGGTTCTCTCACCACTGAGGGGCTTCCGGTATACCGCTTCATTCCTGGGTATACATCGGGTGAAGGACTTTTCATGGCGGTGTTGAGGAAGGATGGTTCTACAGCTGTGGCGCAACCACGGTTGCCGCGTTTCCAGCAGGCACCGGCAAAGATAAAGGGCGAGGTCGCAAAGTGGATAGCGGGGCCGGAAAGGTTTGATTTTGTAATGCAGGGTGACACGGTTGTCGCAATGCCTAAAGAGCATACGGCAGCAATGCTTTCCTTGCAGCAGAAGTTGAGAGTGCTGCATGCGGCTTTGCCGCTTGCCGAGGTCAAGAACGGCAAACTGTTGCCCTCGCATGCATTGGCAATGAGCACAGAACTGGATGCTTCGGCATTCAACACTGTGGAACTTGAACGCGAGAAGGCGCTTGCCTATCTGCACCGCGAAGCTTTGCTTTTTGCTGATGCACCGATAGGGCACTTGTTGTTGATGTATAAGGGGACGCCTGTCGGTTTTGTGAAGAATATCGGAAACAGGGCAAATAACCTGTATCCGGCAGAATGGAGAATACGCAAGAATCCGTTGGAATTATAAATAAATTTATATAGAAATGAAGAAACTGTTTTTATCGTTGATGATGCTGGTGTCGGTCCTTCAGGCCGCAGCACAGTTCGGTGGTTTTGACCCCGTATCTATGGAAGAGGTTGTAACCATCAAGGGCAATGAGGGTACAATCGAGTTTGAGGCCTACATTGACAATGGCTATCACCTCTATTCTACAAATGTACCCAAGGGTGGCCCTATGCCTTTGAGCGTGAAATACCTCAAGGTTGAAGGTGCCGAGATCGTAGGCGACCTTATTGCCGGTGAAGGTGCAAAGACCGAGTATGACTCTACATTCGAGATGGATGTGACATTCTATGACGAGTCTGCTCTATTCACACAGAAATTTAAACTTACAGGTGGTGATTACCGCATTGAGGGCGTTGTCAGCTATCAGTCTTGTGGCGAGGGCCAGTGCTATGTGGGCCGTTATGATTTTGAGATTACCGGAACAAGTGAAGTGCCCCAACAGAAACTGCAGACAACGGAGGTGAAAGTTGAAGCCCCTGTCGCTCCAAAGGTGACAGCTCCTGCAGTGGAGAAACCGCAGGAGGTGAAGGCTGATGACAAGGCCAATAACGAGGAACCTAAGGCTGCTGACAATTCAGTTGAAGAGGGTTCTGATGATGCAGACCCTCTCCCTGCCGAAGAGGCTCCTGCAAAAGAGGCCGAAAGTGCTGAAACAGCTGCGCTTGACAAGGACTCAAAGGAGTATCATTGGAGAAGCGTGATCAGTGAACTTAACGAGCTCGGAACCGAGAGCAGTTCGTCTTTGTGGCTCATATTCATCCTTGGTTTCGGTGCCGGTCTTGTTGCTCTGCTCACACCTTGTGTATGGCCAATCATCCCGATGACAGTGAGCTTCTTCCTGAAGCGCTCAAAAGACCGTTCAAAGGCAATACGTGAGGCTGTCATCTACGGTGCATCAATCGTGGTCATCTATCTGCTTTTGGGTATTTGTGTGACACTTATTTTCGGTGCAGGAGCATTGAATGCCCTCTCTACAAGCGCGGTGTTCAATATCTTCTTCTTCCTGATGCTTGTCGCTTTCGGTGCATCGTTCCTCGGTGGCTTTGAGCTTACATTGCCATCTTCTTGGACAAACAAGGTTGACGAGAAGGCCGGCAGCACAACAGGTCTCTTGAGTATATTCCTTATGGCCTTTACACTTGTACTTGTGTCATTCTCATGTACAGGTCCTATCATCGGCTTCATGCTCGTTTCTGTTGCCGATTCAGGTGAGATCCTTGCTCCTTCTATCGGTATGCTCGGTTTTGCGCTCGCTTTGGCCTTGCCTTTCACACTCTTTGCATTGTTCCCATCGCTCCTGAAGCAGACACCACGTTCAGGTAGCTGGATGAATACAATCAAGGTTGTCCTCGGTTTCATCGAACTGGCATTCTCACTCAAGTTCCTCTCTGTTGCAGACCTTGCATACGGTTGGGGCATACTCGACCGTGAGACATTCCTCGCTTTGTGGATTGCATTGTTCATGATTCTGGGTCTCTATCTGCTCAATATCATCCGCTTCCCGCACGACGATGAGAGCGACGGCAAGACCTCTGTCCCCGGTTTTTTTGCAGGACTTGTTACTATTGCGTTCGCAATATATATGATACCAGGTCTCTGGGGTGCACCATGTAAGGCTATCAGTGCATTCGCACCACCAATGAAGACCCAGGACTTCAGCTTGTATGACAATGAGTTCCACCCTCATACAGATGACTTCGATACAGCATTGCAGATGAGTGCAGCATCGGGCAAGCCAATCATGATTGACTTTACCGGTCACGGCTGTGTGAACTGCCGCGAGATGGAGGCTGCTGTGTGGAGCGACGACCGCGTAATCGAGACAATGCGCGAGGATTACATTGTTGCATCACTCTATGTGGATGACAAGACGGAACTTGAGCGTCCGTTCCAGGTAGAGGGTGAGAACGGCAAGAAGATCTGGATTACAACAGTAGGTGAAAAGTGGACCTATCTGCAGAACTTCAAGTTCGGCGGTAGCGCACAGCCGTTCTACGTGATTGTGGACGGTCACGGCGATCCTCTTGCTTCTCCGTACAGCTACAATCCTGACGTAGATGCGTATATACGTTTCCTTGAGGGCGGTCTTGACAGCTACGAAGAGAGAAATTCAAAAGAATAGATGAACCAACCCGGCAGGCATAAGCCTGTCGGGCTTACATATAAAATGAGTTGGGTATGAATCTGACACCATTCATGAAACCTGTGTTTAACCACAGGGTCAAAAAGATTGCAAAGTATGCAACGGATGCCGAGAGTATACAGCGTTCTGTGTTGCAGCGTCTTGTAAACAGCGCCGCAGGTACAGAGTGGGGTATAAGGCACCGGTATGCCGATATAAAGAACTACGAGGCGTTTGCAAAGTCGGTTGGAGTGCAGGATTATGAGACCCTGAAAGGCTACATAGACCGAATGCGTCAGGGCGAGAAGGATGTGCTTTGGAAAGGACGTTGCCAGTGGTATGCAAAGTCTTCAGGTACAACCAATGACAAGAGCAAGTTCATTCCCGTTACACCGCAAGGATTGCAGAATGCCCACTATAAGGGCGGTTTCGATGTTGTGGCGCAATATGTCGCAAACAACCCTACAAGCCGTATCTTCTCGGGCAAGGGACTTATCCTCGGCGGTAGCCATGCTCCGAATTACAATCTGCCCGGTAGCCTTGTGGGCGACCTCAGTGCAATCCTTATCGAGAACTGCAGCCCATTCGTGAACATGATGCGTGTTCCTGGAAAAGACATTGCTCTGTTGAGTGATTTCGAGGAGAAGATGGACCGCATAGCACGTGCTACAAGCAATGTGAATGTGACAAACCTCTCGGGTGTCCCTTCATGGATGATGGCTGTGCTCAAGCATATGCTTGATATTACAGGCAAGAAAGGTGTCGAGGAGTTGTGGCCCAATCTTGAGGTCTTCTTCCACGGCGGAGTGGCGTTTACTCCTTACCGTGAGCAGTACAAGCAGATAATCCGTAAGGACGACATGAAGTACATGGAGACATACAATGCCAGCGAGGGATTCTTCGGAATACAGAATGACCCGACTGACCCTGCAATGCTGCTCATGATTGACTATGATATCTTCTATGAGTTCATACCTTTTGATGAGTTTGACTCGCCTAATCCGCGTGTACTTCCTCTTTGGGAGGTTGAGGTCGGCAAGAATTATGCAATGCTTATCTCAACATCGTGCGGCCTGTGGCGTTATATGATAGGTGATACAGTGCGCTTTACAAGCAAGGACCCATACAAGATTGTGATTTCGGGCCGTACAAAGCATTTCATCAATGCCTTCGGCGAGGAACTTGTTGTGGACAATGCCGAGAAGGGTCTGCAGAAGGCCTGTGAGGAGACCGGCGCTATGGTCCTTGAGTATACCGCAGCTCCGGTGTTCATGGACAGCAATGCGCATTGCCGTCACCAGTGGCTTATAGAGTTTGCCAAGGAACCGGCGTCAATAGAGAAGTTTGCCGAGATTCTTGACCTCTCCTTGCAGCAGATAAACTCCGACTATGAGGCCAAGCGTTACAAGAACAAGACAATGCAGCAGCTTGAGATTGTAGTTGCCCGTAAAGGACTTTTCAGTGATTGGCTCAAGAGTAAGGGAAAGTTGGGTGGCCAGCATAAGGTTCCACGCCTCAGCAACAGTCGACAGTATATTGAGGAACTGATGAATATGAACAGATAAGAATGAGAATAAAGGATATTTTCTTATATGCACTTCTCCTTGTGTTGCCGGTGGCTTGTGCAAGCATCGGCAGCCCTGATGGCGGTCCCTATGACGAGGAGCCGCCTGTGCTTGTGAAATCCACTCCCGGCATCAATGCAACGGGTGTTGATAATGGAAAGGTCGAGATTGTGTTCGACGAGAATATCAGGTTGCAGAATGCTTTCGAGAAAGTAGTGGTCTCACCTCCGCAGATGCAGATGCCCGAGATACGTTATAATGGCAAGAAGGTGACTGTGGAACTCTTCGATTCACTGGTACCGAACACTACCTATTCAATTGATTTCGGTGATGCCATAGTGGATAACAACGAGGGTAACCCGTATGAGAATTTTGCTTATGTCTTCTCTACCGGTGATGTTGTTGACACTCTTGCGGTGTCGGGTACAGTGCTGAATGCCGAGGACCTTGAGCCTATAAAAGGCATTGTCGTGGGTCTGCATTCCTGTCTCGAGGACTCTGCTTTTACGAATAAGCCCTTTGAGCGTGTGTCACGTACCGACTCGCGCGGTCACTTTGCCATCAAGGGTATCGCACCGGGTAAATACAGGATATATGCACTTGCTGATGCCAACCAGAACTACCTGTTCGACCAGAAGAGCGAGAAGGTCGCCTTTATGGATACCTATGTATCGCCTTTCGCGACAGAGGCAATCCGACAGGATACAGTGTGGCGTGACAGCCTTACCATAGATACCATTATGGATGTGAAGTATACACGCTTCCAGCCCGATGACATTGTCCTGCGTGCCTTTGCCGAGGAGATGAATGTGCAGTATCTTGTGAAAAGTCCCCGTGCCGAGCATCATAAATTCATACTCTACTTTGCCGGGCCTAACGAAGAACTGCCTGTCGTTGAAGGTCTTGGCTTTGATTTTAGTGGCAATTATCTGCTTGAGTCCTCGGAAAAGATGGATACTTTGACCTATTGGCTCAAGGACTCAATGCTATACAGGAACGACACGCTCAAACTCTCTGTGAAATATAAGGTCCCTGATTCATTAGGAATTATGGTTGACCGAATTGATACCCTTAGCCTTGTTCCCAAGAAGAAGTGGGCAAAGGTTGTTGAACAGCAGCAAAAGATATTTGAGGAGGAAAAAAAGAAATTCCTGCGCAGTGAAAGCCGTAAAGAGGGGTATGACAAGGATAATCCTCCACAGTTTATCCCCAAAACAAAGGTCCTGCCGGTGAAATTCTCCGGAAACAGCACCATGGATGTGAACGGTGACTGCCGATTTGTCTTTGAGGAGCCTCTTGAGTGCGCCGATAGTTCGGCTTTACACGTTTTCCACATGGTCGACTCCACCTTGCTTCCTATGGAGTTCGTGTTCCGCCGCAGTGACAGGAGTATTAACGAATATGAACTTTTTGCTGAATGGCGCCCTGGCCAGAAATATAAGCTGGAGGTAGATTCTGCAGCTTTCAAGGGTATATATGGTGGAGTGTCCGAAAGCCTTACGCGTGATATGCAGTTCCGTACATTAGAGGAGTATGCAGTGCTTTATCTTAATATCCCGGGTGTTGGAAACAATGCCATCGTGCAGCTCCTTTCTTCGGATAAGATTGTGATGCAGGAACGTACTAAGGATAACCGATGTGCTTTCTACTTTATTAAGCCAGGCAAATATTTCCTGCGTCTCATACTCGATGAGAACAACAACGGAAAATGGGATACGGGTTGTTTTGAGAAAGCCCTTCAGCCCGAAAAGGTGTATTACTATCCACATTCTCTCGATTTGAGGGCGTTGTTCGAGTATACCCAGGACGATTGGGATATAAATGCTCCGCTCGACAAGCAGAAACCGCTTGAGATTACAAAGCAGAAGCCTGATAAGGAGCGCAAGAAGATGAACCGCAATGCTACGCGCAAGTTCAAATGATAGTATTATTCAGTAATTTAAAAAACAGCTTCATATAATATGGAAAACAAGTTTATGATATACAACACTCTTTCTCGCAAGAAAGAGTTGTTCGAGCCTCTGCACGCACCCAATGTGGGACTTTATGTGTGCGGCCCCACAGTGTACGGCCCTGCTCATCTGGGCCACGCACGTCCTGCGATAACATTTGATGTGTTGTTCCGTTATCTGCAGAACCTCGGTTACAAAGTGCGTTACGTGCGTAACATAACTGATGTTGGTCACCTTGAGCATGATGCCGACGAGGGCGAGGACAAGATTGCAAAGAAGGCACGTCTGGAACAGATAGAACCGATGGAGGTAGTGCAGCAGTATACACTCCACTATCACAAGGTAATGGATGCGCTGAATGTGCTCCCGCCAAGCATAGAACCTCATGCTTCGGGCCACATCATCGAGCAGATTGAGCTTGTGAAGGAGATACTTGACAACGGTTATGCTTACGAGAGCCAGGGCTCTGTTTACTTCGACGTTGCAAAGTACGACAAGGACCATAATTACGGTGTATTGTCGGGCCGCAACCTCGATGACGTGCTCAACACAACCCGCGAACTTGACGGTCAGCAGGAGAAACGTAATCCTGCGGACTTCGCACTCTGGAAGTGTGCACAGCCCGAGCATATCATGCGTTGGCCATCGCCATGGAGCGACGGTTTCCCCGGCTGGCACTGCGAGTGTACGGCAATGGGCCGCAAGTACCTCGGCGAGCAGTTCGACATCCACGGCGGTGGCATGGACCTTGTCTTTCCGCACCATGAGTGCGAGATTGCCCAGGGTATGGCAGCGATGGGCCATCACGTTGTAAAGTACTGGATGCACAACAACATGATTACCATCAACGGTACAAAGATGGGTAAGTCTTTGGGTAACTTTATCACTCTTGATGAGTTCTTCAACGGTACACATAAGTTGCTTACACAGGCATACACCCCGATGACAATCCGTTTCTTCATTCTCCAGGCCCACTACCGCAGCACCGTAGACTTCAGCAATGAGGCTCTGCAGGCAGCCGAGAAGGGCATGCAGCGTCTGCTCGAGGCGTACAAGACACTCTCGGGTCTTGCTGCGTCAGGTGAGACAACTGCCGATGTCAAGGAGTTGCGTAGCAAGTGCTACGATGCCATGAACGATGACATGAATACGGCGCAGGTTATCTCCCACCTGTTTGATGCATGCCGTGCCATCAACCAGATTGCCGACAAGAAGGCTGCCATCAGCGAAACTGATCTTGCAGAGCTGAAAGATACTTTCCGCCTCTTTGCTTTTGACATTTTGGGTCTCAAGGAGGAACGTGGTTCAGACAGTGGCCGTGAAGAGGCTTTCGGTAAGGTCGTTGACATGCTCCTTCAGCAACGTCAGGTAGCCAAGGCCAATAAGGATTGGGCAACAAGCGACAAGATTCGTGATGAGCTTGCTGCGCTCGGTTTTGAAATCAAGGACGGTAAGGATGGCTCAACCTGGAAACTTAACAGATAAGGGTATGAATAGTTGCTTTCTTACAATAATGTTCTCTTTGTTGCTTTTTGCCAGTTGCAGCAGTCCGTCGGGTAGCAAGGCCGATGCTGTAAAGAATTCGGTGCAGAACTCAGCAGAGGTGGCAAAACCTGCCGACAAGGTGAATGTACCCGTATTCAACGCCGACAGTGCTTACAACTTTGTGGCAGCACAGGTGGCCTTCGGCCCGCGTGTGCCCAATAGTGACGGTCACAAGTCTTGTGGTGATTATCTCGAGGCGAAGCTGGCTTCATACGGTGCTGCAGTCGTGAGCCAGAATGTAGACATAACCGCTTATAACGGTGATGTTCTAAAGGCACGCAATATCATCGCGCAATTCCAGCCCGAAAAGACGGAACGCATCCTCCTGTGCGCACATTGGGATACCCGTCCATGGGCCGATTCCGACCCTGACCCTGATAAAAGGTACACCCCGATAGATGGTGCCAATGACGGTGGCAGCGGTGTCGGTGCGCTTCTGGAGATTGCCCGTCAGTTGTCATTGAACCCAACTGAACTTGGTATTGACATCATCCTGTTCGATGCCGAGGACTATGGTCGTCATGCCGATGAATGGCGTGATGCCGTGGAGGGTGAAGAGACTTGGGCTCTTGGCTCAAAACATTGGGCACATAACACTCATGTCAAGAACTATAAAGCGCGTTTCGGTATATTGCTTGATATAATAGGTGCTCCAAACTCAACTTTTTATTTAGAGGGCTACTCTATGCAGTACGCGCGTGAGATTGTTGCTAAAGTGTGGAACTGTGCAAACCGTTTGGGGTATTCTAAGTATTTCAAGATGTATGAAGGAGGTCTCATCACAGATGACCATGTCCATGTGAATAGGATTCTGGGAATCCCCTGCATTGACATTATCAACTGCGACCCTCAAAGTCCCAACGGGTTCGGCCCTCATCACCACACGGTTAAGGATAATATGGATTGGATTGATGCCGCAACCCTCAAGGCTGTGGGGCAGACAGTGTTGAATGTTATTTACAACGAGAAGTGATGGCTACTATAAACGAGATACAGGATAGTATTATAGAGGAGTTCGGTGATTTTGAGGATTGGCTCGACCGATACCAGTTGCTGATTGATTTGGGTAATGAGCAGGAACCGCTGCCCGAAGAGTACAAAACCGACAATAACCTTATCGAAGGTTGCCAGAGCCGTGTATGGTTGCAGGCCGATTTTGTGGACGGCAAGGTCCTGTTCCGTGCCGAGAGTGATGCCCTTATAGTGAAAGGTATTGTCTCTCTGCTCATAAAGGTCTATTCTGGACGTACTCCCGACGAGATTCTTGAGTCAGAACCCTATTTTGTAGAGGCTATAGGACTCAAGGAGCATCTTTCGCCTACACGCAGCAACGGACTTGTGGCTATGATAAAGCAGATGAGACTGTATGCGCTGGCTTTCAAGGCAAAGATGGGGAACTGATTTGTTCCGGTATAATATAAAAATGATATGGCAGTCAATGACTGCCATATCATTTTTATATTGTTGGCCTTGTCCTGCTGACGATTAATCGCAACTGCCGTGCTCTGTCTTGTCGATGCGGTAGAGCTTGTCGCTGGGACGTACTTTCCCGGGTACCTTGAACGACACCCTGTCGCCCTTGCGTACTGTCTCTACACTTTCGAGGTTTACACGCGGGTCATCGAGTTCAATGTATACGGCACCTGTTGTGGGGCCTGTAATGAGTATCTTGTCTCCGGCCTTCACCTCACCTGCCTCAATGTGGAATTCCCCCACACCAAGGTTCGAGAAGTATTTTATGGCCTTACCTATGTAAACCTTGCGTTCTGTTGCCTGTGAACCATAGATGTTGCTCCACTCGCCAAGTTTCTGTCCCTGATAGTAACCGTCCCAGAATCCGCGGTTGAAAACCGTTTTCAGACGCTCGTCCCAGGCGTCCTTCTTCTCTTCGGTGAACTCCCCTGCAAGGTATGCCTCGAGTGCTTCGTTGTAGCAACCGGCAACGGTCTGCACATATTCGGGCCCGCGTGCACGACCCTCGATCTTGAATACCCTCACACCGCTCTCTATCATGCGGTCCATGAAACGTATTGTCTTGAGGTCCTTGGGTGACATTATGTACTTGTTGTCAACCTCCAGCTCAATGTCGCTCTCGCGGTCCTTGACAATATATCCGCGACGGCACACCTGCATGCACTGTCCGCGGTTGGCGCTGCGTCCCAACTGGTGCAGCGACAGGTAGCACTTGCCTGATATTGCCATGCACAGTGCGCCATGGCAGAACATCTCGATGCGCAGAAGCTCTCCCTTCGGCCCGCAGATGTTCTCGTCTATGATAACCTTGTGTATGGCTGCAACCTGGTCCATGTTCAGCTCGCGTGCAAGCACCACGACATCGGCAAATTGCGCATAGAACTTCATCGCCTCGCTGTTGCTTATGTTGAGCTGTGTCGAAAGGTGTACCTCGACCCCCACACGGTTACAGTATTGCATTACAGCAATGTCCGATGCTATCACGGCCGAAATCCCGCTCTCTTTTGCAGCGTCTATGATTCTGTGCATCATGTCAATGTCATCCTCATATATTATGGTGTTTACCGTGAGGTAGCTCTTTATGCCATGCGCATCGCAAATCTGTGCAATCTCCCTCAAGTCATTGATTGAGAATGCACTTGCCGAGTGGGCGCGCATGTTAAGGTGTTCTATTCCGAAATATATGGAGTTCGCTCCTGCCTGTATGGCTGCCGACAGGCTCTCTCTTGAGCCCACGGGTGCCATTATCTCAAAATCGCTTCTTTTGTACTGCATATAAGGTTCAATTTATGGTACAAATATACTATCTTTGTGCTCAAATAACAAACTTGACGGCATTAAGATGAAGATAGCTGACATTGAATTTGGAAAGTATCCCGTATTCCTTGCGCCCATGGAAGATGTTACAGACGAGGCATTCCGCCTGCTGTGCAAACGCTTTGGCGTGGATATGGTATACACAGAGTTTGTCTCAAGCGATGCACTCATACGCGATGTGAACAGCACCTTGCGCAAACTTAAGATATATGACCAGGAGCGTCCTGTTGCCATACAGATATACGGCAACGAGGTAGAGCCTATGGTTGAGGCTGCCAAGAGAGTTGAGGCTGCCCGTCCCGATATCCTGGATATAAATTTCGGCTGTCCGGTGAAGAAGGTTGCCCGTAAGGGTTGCGGTGCCGGAATGTTGCAGAATATCCCCAAACTGCTTGAGATAACAAAGGCGGTTGTTGATGCGGTCAAGGTTCCGGTTACAGTGAAGACACGCCTCGGTTGGGACGAGAACAGCAAATGTATCGTTGACCTTGCCGAGCGTCTTCAGGACTGCGGTATAGCGGCGCTCACTGTCCACGGCCGCACGCGTGCGCAGATGTACACGGGTGATGCCGACTGGACACTCATCGGTGAGATAAAGAAGAATCCACGTATGCGTATTCCCATCATCGGCAATGGAGATGTAAAGACTCCGGAACGAGCCAAGGAGTGTTTCGACAGGTATGGTGTGGATGCTGTGATGATAGGCCGTGCGAGCTTCGGACAGCCCTGGATATTCCGTGATGTGAAGCATTATCTTGAACACGGTGAGGCCGTTGAGCCGTTTACTTTTGTTGAGTGCATGGATATCCTGCGCCAGCAGGTGCGTGACAGTGTAGAGTGGTTGGGTGAGCGCCCGGGAATCCTGCATGTGCGCCGTCATCTGGCTGCGACACCGTTGCTCAAGGGACTTACTGACTTTCGCCCTCTACGTATTGCCATGCTGCGTGCCGAGAAGGTTGATGAACTGATGTCGATACTCGATGAGATAGTGGATAAGTACGGAGTGTAATAAGGAAACTTGTTCCAAACAAAAAACGGAGCCTCGGCTCCGTTTTTTGTTGTTTTGTATGTGTAGTTACTCTTCTGTTGCTTTAAGGTAATTGATGACCGGGTTTGCATACATCTCCAGAATCTTTGTGCGGCAGAACTCATCGTCGCGGTCGGGGAGGTCAACCTTTGCAATCTGACCTTGCAGATATGCGTCCAGCTTTGCCTTCTCATCGGCTGTGTACTTGTCGGCAAAACGTGTGTCGCCGGTAAGCAATTCGTAGAAGTAGTAGTTTATAGCCCAGAACTTGTAGTTGCTGTGTATGTGCTTGTCTATGATGCGTGCGACAGCGGCTGTCTTCTCGTTCTTGCCCAATGAACGGTCAATGGCATCAATCTCCTCGTTGATGCAGTCGGCAATGTGGTAGTGTATGCCGCCCTTGTAGCCGAACATACCGGCCTTCATGTTGATGAGGTCATCCATAGGTGACTTCTTCCACTCGGGATTATCGCGTTTCTGCTGGAACTCCTTTGCCTTGAGGTAGTCACATGGGTCGTACTCGTAAGATATTGTGGTAGGAGCAATGTTCAGAACCTTTAGCGCGTCAATGATATCTCCGCTGCTGTACATTGAGAACATCTTGATAAGGCCCTCCTGTGTGCGGTCGTTGCTGTCCTTTGCGCGACCCTCACGCTGTGCAATCCAGATTGGTTGGTTGCGCTCGGTGATGGTGTAGTGGATATACGATGAGAGTCGCTTTGACGATGCAAGCATCTCGCGGATTGATGCCGAGCGCTGTACGATGAAACTGCGGTTCACACGTACAAGCTTCTTTATCCATGGGCGTATGAGCAGGTTGTCACCGATGGCAATCTCGACTGTATTGCCCACTGTCTCAACAAAGACTATGCACAGGAATGCAGAGTCCATGATTATGTCGCGGTGGTTCGAGATACATAGTGACTTTGCCATGTGTTCCTTGTTGTCATAACTCATGGTGATGCCGCTTGACAGTTTCTGGATAACGCCCTTGATGAATGGGTAGACAAGGGCTTTCTGGAATTCAAGGTTGGTCTTTGAGGCGCGCATTGCAGCTGCAATCTGTTCAAAAGGCATACCCTGGAATGCATAGCCCATTGCGGCCTGGAACTCGGGGTCGGCAATCAGTTCTTCAAATACCTGCGGTAGCTCTTCGGGCAGGTAGGGACGGATCTCGTCATATTCTGCTGGAATCATATATGGTGATTTTAAATGTGTTTGCAATGTTATTGATCTCCGGCATGGCAAAGTGCCTGCACTATACTATCGCAAGATACGGCAAATTATTTCAAAAACAAAATGAGGTGCCTTTTTTTTACCTTTCTGTACTTATGAGATATTGCGGTTGTAAACAAATCTGCATATAGTTGTCTTTTTCAGATTTTAAATATAATTTTGCATAATTGTGAAATAGTGTATTTGGATAGATAACTGAAATTTAAACATAATTACTATGAGAACTGTAAAGAATAGCTTAAAGAAGCTTTTTGGATGGATTCCGGCCGGAATAATCTGTCTTGTAATCTTTTTTGCCTTGTTCGGCTATCTGGCGTCAAAGATGGGTACGGCAAATATGCTCAACACCATAATGAACACGTCGCACGACCTGTTGCTCAACACGGTGTTCTATCTTATGGCGATATGCGTTATTACCGGTGCCATCGGCAAGATTTTCGTTGAGTTCGGTGTGGTAAACCTTCTTGAAAAAATATTAAGGCCTTTGATGAAGCCTGTCTTCAACCTTCCCGGTGTGGCCTCTTTGGGCGCAGTGCTTACATTCCTCTCAGACAATCCTGCAATCATTTCGCTTGCTCAGGACAAGAGGTTCGCTACATATTTCAAGAAGTACCAGTTCATCTCTTTGACAAACTTCGGAACAGCATTCGGTATGGGCCTTCTTGTTATTGTCTTTATGGTAGGTCAGGGATATTTCGCAGAGCCTTTCATCGGTCTTCTCGGAGCGGTTGCAGGATGTGTAATCTCTACAAGGCTGATGCAACGTTTTACTCTCAAGGCTTATCCGCGTTTCAAGGATGAAGTAGCCGCTGAAGCCGAAAAGACAGAGATTGAGACAGAAGCACATTACACAAGGCCAATGTTCCAGCGTATTCTCGACTCTCTTCTTGATGGTGGACGTACCGGTGTGGACGTAGGTCTTGCAATCATTCCCGGTGTGCTCATAATTTCTACACTTGTGATGCTTTTCACTTTCGGACCTTCTACAAGCGGCGAATTTACAGGCGCAGCGTACGAGGGTGTTCAGCTTTTACCATGGGTTGGTGAGAAACTCGGCTTTATCTTTGAGTGGCTCTTCGGTTTTACTGATCCTCACCTTATCGCTTTTCCCATTACAGCTCTCGGTGCAGTGGGCGCGGCCCTTGGTCTGGTTCCTAACTTTGCGGCGGAGGGTTGGATCGACGGCAATGCCATTGCTGTGTTCACTGCTATCGGTATGTGCTGGAGCGGTTACTTGAGTACACACACAGCTATGCTTGACACCTTAGGTTACCGTCGTCTCACTTCAAAGGCTATTCTTGCTCACACTATCGGTGGCTTTATAGCAGGAATAGTAGCCCATTGGATGTTTGTGCTTTATACTCTGATATAATTTCTGATAGATGAGAATAGGTGTGTTGACGGCAATGTCGTCGGAGTTTGAACAGCTCGTCAGGTTGCTTGAAGGTGCTGTGGCGTGTGAAAAGGGTGGTGTGGATTACATGACAGGCCGTCTGGGTGGCAATGAGATTGTATTGCGCCAATGTGGAATAGGTAAGGTTAATGCCGCTGTTGGTACAGCTGAACTGATCCGTTCTTTCTCGCCCGACGCAGTGGTGAGCACGGGTGTTGCCGGTGGCATTGATGTTTCGTTGGGTGTCATGGATGTAGTCGTCAGCTCGTCGATAGTGTACCACGATGTGTGGTGCGGTATGGGTTGTGAGTATGGCCAGGTGCAGGGTATGCCGGCTGTTTTTCCTGCAGCCGAGAGCCTGTGGAAAAGCGCAGTCGCACTCAATGGCTCTCCCGAAAACATAACCCGTATACATGCCGGTCTTATATGTACAGGCGACCAGTTCATCACCAACCGTGATGAACTCGACAAAATAAAATCGAACTTCCCTTCTGGACTTGCTGTTGATATGGAGTCGGCTGCAATAGCGCAGACATGTCACATCTACGGTGTCCCCTTTGTGAGTTTCCGCATAATAAGCGATACTCCGGGTGTTGACAAGCATATTGAACAGTATGAGAATTTCTGGGGCGAGATGGCGAACCGCTCGTTCGGAGTGACCCGTCAGTTCCTCTCTAACCTATAATGCATATGGAAAAGATACCTTCGTTTACAATAGACCACATACGTCTTAAACGTGGCATTTACGTATCGCGTCAGGATATTGTCGGCGGCGAGACGGTGACAACCTTTGATGTGCGCATGAAAGAACCTAACCGCGAGCCGGTGTTGAGCCCCAGTGCCATACACGCCATAGAACATCTTGTTGCTACATTCCTGCGTAATCATCCGGCGTGGGCCGACAAGATAATCTATTGGGGCCCTATGGGTTGCCTTACAGGCAATTATCTGATTGTTAAAGGAGACCTCGCCTCGGCTGATGTGTTGCCGCTTGTAAAGGAGGCTTTTGGATTTGTTGCATCATACGAGGGCGTTGTTCCCGGTGCTACAGCCCGTGACTGCGGCAACTATCTGCTCATGAACCTGCCTGAGGCCCGTTGGGAGGCGCGAAAGTATCTTGAAGAGGTGCTTGAGTGTGCAACAGAGGAGAATTTGAACTATCCGCAATAGGAGTCGGAGTGATATATATACAAAAGAAGGTCAGCAAATGCTGACCTTCTTTTGTGTTGTCCTACCCGGATTCGAACCAGGACAAACAGAACCAAAACCTGTTGTGCTACCATTACACCATAGGACAATCCTCTTTGCTCTCTTTTGAAGAGCGGTGCAAAGGTAGTGCATTTGAACGTAAATGCCAAACTTTTAAGGTGGTTTTTGATTGTGGTGTAGATTGGGGTTGTTTGCCAGTCGGCTTTTGTGTGCCACTGTCTGTTATATCCTTTATCAGCGGAAACTGTTCATGCACTCGATAACCCTTGTGACATCGTTGTCGTTCATTGCCTGGTGGCATGGTAGGCTGAGCTCTGTACTGGCAAGCTCCTCCGCGACGGGAAGGACAAGCGTGCCGGCTTCTCTGTAGCACTCCTGCTTGTGGCAGGGAACGGGGTAGTGTATCAGTGTCTGAATTCCCTGTGCGGCAAGGTGCGCCTGCAACGCTTCGCGCTGCTTTGTGAATACCGGGAATACGTGGAATACGTGTCCGTCAAAATCCTTGACTACGGGTAGGTTTACGGTGTTGTTGGCAATCGCGGCAATGTATCTTCTTGCAATCTCCTTACGGCGGCTGTTGTCGGCATCAAGGTGGCGAAGCTTCACGCGGAGGGCTGCTGCCTGAAGCTCGTCGAGCCTGCTGTTCACTCCCTCGAGCGTGTGACGGTATTTCTCCATGCTGCCATAGTTGTGTAGAGTAAGTATTGTCTCGTACAGTTTGCTGTCGTCTGTCGTAACAGCTCCTCCGTCACCTAACGCACCGAGGTTCTTCCCCGGATAGAAACTGTGTGCAGCAGCATCGCCTAAGGAGCCTGTGCGTTTGCCGTTATGCAAGCATCCGTGTGCCTGAGCGTTGTCCTCGATTATCTTTATTCCTTTTTGACGGCATAGCATGGCAATCTCCTCGCTGTAGCAGTTGCGGCCATAGAGGTGTACTAACATTACCGCCTTGCATCGTGGGGTAATGGCTTTTTCAATTTCATTACATCCTATGACTGCTGTCTGTGGGTCGGGGTCTGCAAATATCGGCTTCAATCCATTCTGTGTGATGGCAAGCACTGACGCTATGAAAGTGTTTGCCGGGACAATGATTTCATCCCCTTCCGAAAATATGCCCAATTCCTTGTAGGCTCTTATTATGAGCCACAGGGCGTCGTAGCCGTTGCCGCAACCTATGCAATGGCGCGTCCCGATGTATCCGGCATACTCCTTTTCGAAAAGCCGTGTTTCTTCACCCAAAAGATATATACCTTTGGTAATTACCCGGTTTATGGTTTCTTGCAGTTCCGGGTTGTAACGTGCATTTATCTCGTTGAGCGGAAGGTATGGTATCATAGCTCTTTCTTGTACTTTAGGAATTCGTCAAAATCGCGGAAATAGTCTTCGGGTGTGTATGGTGTCGATGCCAGTACAAGCGCTACTGAGCCCGATGAGAAGTTGCGGAGCTCTTCCCATACGCCGCAAGGTAAGTAGAGTGCCTTAGATGGGTGGTTCAGCAAGAAAATCTTCTCGCGCTCCCCGTCGAAGACGTGCACCTCGAAACTGCCTGTAGCGGCAACGATGAGCTCGCGCAGTGTCTTGTGCGCGTGTGCTCCGCGTGTCACACCACCCGGTATATCATATATGTAGAATACGCGTTTTATGTCAAAGTCAATTGCTTTGCCGTTCTCGACAACGGTTATGTTTCCCGTTGCGCCGTGGTGCTTGCCAAGCTCAATGATGCGGCAGTCGTCTACAGTTGTTGTCATAGTGCGTTGCTCTCTTTGAGTTGGATGAACAGGTCAAAATCGCGTACATAGTCGCGTGGACTGTAGGGGGTGGAGCATATTACAAGTGCTATGGAGTTTGTCGCAAAATTCTGCATCCTGCGCCATGTGCCGGCAGGGATATATACTCCCTTGTTGCATCGGTCAAGGTGGATGATCTGCTCCTCTTTCCCGTTATGTATGTAGAGGTCGAAACTGCCCGATAGGGCTATGATGAACTCTTCGCTTTTGCGGTATGCGTGTCCGCCGCGTGACTCGCCGCCGGGGACATCATATACCCAATATGTGCGCGCAATGGTAAAGGGCAACAGCTTGTTGTCCTCTATCACCGATAAATTACCGCGTTTGTCGCGTATCTTGCCAAGCGGGATAATACGTGCCTTGTTTTTCTTGCTCTCTCTCACAGTTTATTTGTTATGCGCGAATATACGATTTTTTATTGTAAGCAATGCAAACGTAGCGTATATTTTGGTGATATTCTGTGATGCTGTATCAGATGAAACGTATTCCGCAACGTTCTGCATTGGCCGATGTCTGGCATACCAACTCTGCTGTGCTGCATTCTCTTGCGGCTGCAACAGCTGCATAAATTTCTTCTACGGGGGTACTGCTTTCGTCGCTCTCGATGAAGAGTTTGTCTGCGGGGATAATCTTTGCGCTCTCTGCGTTGAAATGCTCGCCAAGCGACAGGTATAGCCCGGCTCTGGTCAACTGTTCTGCCTGTTGCGGTTTCCCTCGGAAACCGTGTATAATCCATGCTTGCTGTGGCTTGCACTCCTTGTATTGGGATATGATGTTGTCAACAGCCTTTACGCAATGTATGATCAATGGTTTCTTCAGTTCTTCGGACAGGGTTATGTGGGCGCGGAAAACCTCAGCCTGCAGTTCGGGGGCAGCTCCTGGATGCACCCTGTCAATTCCACATTCGCCAATGGCCACCACATTAGGTGCTTTTGCAAGTTCCCTGATTGTCCGGAATCTCTCTTCCCAGTTGTTGTCCACGTCCCACGGGTGTATGCCTACGGATGTGCATCCGGTCGTGGACTCTCCGTTGCTGTTGAAGATTGCGTATGTCGTTTCTTCACTTTTGTTGTGGGTATGTATGTCTATGAACTTCATTACTGGTGTCATGGTACGGGGTCATATCCCGAGCCTCCCCAAGGGTGGCAACGGAGTATACGCCTGATTGCAAGATACAACCCTTTTACTGGGCCATGCTTGCGCAGGGCCTCAATGGCATATTGTGAACATGTAGGTGTGAAACGGCACGATGGCGGTGTCAGGGGTGATATGCACTTCTGGTAGAACCTGATGGGCAGGATGAGGATGTTGGCAATGAACTTTTTCATTGTATTCCGCATTTAGCCGTTATGTTTGAGAGTAGCTTCTCCATCTTGCGTCTTATGAATTCTGTACTGTTGTGGCGGGTGTCGATGTAGAGTATTGCCACGGCCAGTTTCTTGCCTCCGGCCTGCAGCGCCTCCACGAACGGATGCTTGCTTGTGCGGTACGCCTCACGTATGCGCCTTTTGACAAGGTTGCGGTCAACCGCGTGCTTGAACCTCTTCTTTGCCACACTGATGAGTATTGCGGCGGTAGGCTCCTGCTCCTCCTGCTCAATGAATACAGCACGCAATGGATATGCCGTTACCGACGCCCCTTCGGCGTACAATCTCTCAATCACTCTCTTGCTCTTGAGGTGCTCTTTCAGGGGGAAGGTGTTCCTTTTCATTGTCGGTGTGGGCTTTTTAATGAAACAGCCCCGTCTGCGAGACAGGGCTGCTGTATGGTTCTTATTTGTTTGCTGCAAGATAAGCATCCAAGGCTGCCGGCATGTTCGTTGCGGTTGCCGAAGGAGCTTCAAGGTCAAGTCTCAAGTTGTTCTCCTTGATGCATTTTGCTGTCACATTGCCGAAACATGCAATCTGCTGCTCGCCCTGCTCGTAGTCGGGTACGTTCTTCTTCAAAGACTCGATGCCGTGTGGGCTGAAGAAGATGAGCATGTCATATGACTTTATGTACTCAGGTGCAATCTCTGTGCTTACGGTGCGGTACATCTCGGCCTGTGAGTGTACAATGCTGTACTTGTCAAGGATGCTGTTGATTTCGGCGTTGTGTACGTTTGATGTAGGTACAAAGTATTTTTCCGTCTTGTGCTTAGCAAATAGTGGCTCAAGGTCCTGGATGTGGCCATTGCCGAAGAATACCTTGCGTTTGCGGTACTGGACATACTTCTGGATGTAAAGTGAGATGGTCTCCGACAGGCAGAAATACTTCATGTCATCAGGGATGTTTACTCTCAACTCCTTGCACAACGTGAAGAAGTGGTCAATTGCATGGCGTGAAAGGAATACAATGGCTGTATGGTCCAATATTGATACCTTCTGCTGGCGGAATTCCTTTGATGTTACACCCTCAACCTTGATGAAAGAACAAAAATCAATCTGCACGTTATGCTTCTCCGCAAGATCAAAATATGGAGATTTTCCTGTGGCTGGTTTGGGTTGTGAAACCAGAATCTTACTTACCTTCAATGTCCTAAATTTTTATCGTTATAAATTCACTCAGTTGTAGCACTGATTTCCACACCATGGCTGTGGGCAGAAATTCAAGTGCGCAAAGATATAAAAAAATCTCCAAATAGTTACCTTTTTTGGTGAAAATGATTCTAAATAGGCCGTTGATTATGGTGTAAATGTACGCCACCAGTGTCAAAAGTAGATAAAAATTCACATAATTAACACTTAATGCAGGAATGAACAACAATGCTATAGCTGCAGGTGCAAGAACAAACCCCAATATTTTTATTGTAAAAAAATATATCTCCCGGAACTCCTGTGCCTCTTTCTTGGTGTAAAGAATATTGTTCACAAGATCATAGATCCACTTCTTGGCCAACAGTACTAAAATGAAGAATAATGCAAAGCCTCCGGTGTATATCAATGCATCCTCGCCGAGCGTGAGCCCGCCTTTCTGCAATTCTATCAAAGTGATTATTGTCAGGTAGAATATTGTCTGCGCATACATCAGGGCATTGCATATCTTTGTGATGTGAGTCCTGTCATTGAATGGGGTAGAGTTGCGCTGGTAATAGAAGATACCCTTCGCGCGTTCCATGATGCTTGTCCCGTTCATCATCAATACATAGGCCATACCTATGATATTCACGATGAAAAGGAGCATTATCACGTTGTCGTTGGTTATATTGTATGGTACTGGTGTACTTGTCATAGTGCTGCATATTTTCTTACCGACGCATCCCAGCGCGGGGTGTTCCTGATGATTTCCAAAGCCTCTTCAGGGGTTGATGCCACGCTCCATATCTTTCCGTGGATTTCACCCATGAAACGTTCCTCGATAGCCTTTTCCAACTGGGCTATGAAGTGGTCGTAATAGCCGTTGATGTTCAGTATCACAACTGGATTGAAATAGAGGCCCAACTGCTTCCAGGTGATGATCTCGCTCAGTTCCTCAATGGTGCCGCAACCGCCGGGCAGCGCAATGACGGCATTGCTCAGATTAGCCATTGTCTGCTTGCGTTCGTGCATGCTCTCGGTAATACGTAACTCTGTGAGCCCAGTGTGGTGCCACCCTTGGTCCACCATAAACTGCGGGATTACACCAATGGCCTTTCCGCCGTTGTCCAATGCGCCGTCCTCTACCATACGCATCAGCCCTATGCTGCCCGCGCCGGTGATTACGGTGATTCCCTCCTTTGCCAAGAGTGCTCCGAGTTCGTATGCTGTTTCGCCGTATACCTCTGCTGCCTTGTTGCTTGATGCGCAGTATACGCATATTCTGTTTATATCCATTTTGCTGGTTTGATTAATGTACGGATTGACCTGCTGCGGTATCGGTTGTGTGACTGGTTCTGTGTCATCTGGAGCTACAGCGCCTCATGTTCCCCAGCTTTCACGGTCGAGGTTGCGGTATCCTATGGCCTCGGCAATGTGCTGGAACTGTATGTTCTCGCTTGCGTCAAGGTCGGCGATGGTGCGTGCGACCTTGAGTATGCGGTCGTAGGCGCGAGCCGAGAGGTCGAACCGTGTCATCGCGGTCTTGAGCATTGCAAGGCTTGTCTCGTCAAGCGCTGCGTATTTTGCAATGAGCTTGGGTGTCATCTGAGCATTGCAGTAGATGCTCTCTTCGTTCTTGAAACGTTCTTCCTGTATCTTGCGGGCTGCAATAACGCGCTCACGGATTGCCGCACTGGGCTCACCGGGTGCTGTGTCCGATATCTTTTCAAAAGGAACGGGGACAATCTCGCATTGTATGTCTATGCGGTCGAGCAATGGGCCGCTTATTTTGTTGAGGTAGCGCTGTACCTGTCCCGGGCTGCATGTGCAGGCCTTTGTGGGGTGGTTGTAGTAACCGCACGGACAGGGGTTCATCGATGCCACGAACATTACGCCGGCCGGGTACTCCACCTTGTAGTTGGCGCGTGCGACGCAAATCTTGCGGTCTTCGAGCGGCTGGCGCATCACCTCGAGCACGTCGCGGCTGAACTCGGGGAGTTCGTCAAGGAACAGCACGCCGTTGTGCGCAAGTGAAATCTCTCCGGGTTTGGGGTTGGCTCCTCCTCCACAGAGTGCTACTGATGAGATGGTGTGGTGAGGGCTGCGGAACGGACGTTGTGTGATGAGCGAGCAGCCGTCGGGCATCATGCCGCTCACGGAGTGTATCTTTGTCGTCTCAAGGCTCTCGCTGAGCGTGAGTGGGGGCAAAATGCTCGGCAGTCTCTTTGCCATCATAGACTTGCCGCTACCCGGAGGACCTACCATGATAAGGTTATGACCGCCTGCTGCGGCTACCTCGAATGCGCGTTTCACGCTCTCCTGTCCGCGTACCTCGCTGAAATCGAATGGGAAATTGCTCTGTTTTGAGTAGAAGTCGTCTTCAATGTCTACCTTGTACGGGCTCATGGACTCCTCGCCGTTGAGGAACTGTATCACCTGCATCAGGTGCTCGGCGCCGTATACTGTTATGCCGTTGACAACAGCAGCCTCGGCCGCGTTGCCAATTGGCAGTATTATGCCCTCGTAACCTAATTCTTTTGCTTTGATGGCTATGGGCAAGGCGCCTTTGATGGGCATTAGCATTCCGTCGAGACCCAACTCTCCCATAATAAGATATCTGTTGAGCTTTTCTGTAGAAATGACCTCGTCGGCTGCAAGAATACCCACTGCAATGGGCAGGTCGTATGCCGAACCCTCCTTCTTGATGTCGGCGGGTGCCATATTCACTATTATCTGCTTGCTCGGGAAACGGAGACCATTGTATTGGAATGCGGAGTTTATTCGCTGGTGACTCTCTTTCACAGCATTGTCGGGCAGGCCTACAAGGTAGAACTTGATACCTCGCAGTGCATTGACCTCAATGGTCACAAGTGTGGCGTTTATGCCCTGTATTGCCGCAGCAAGAACCTTTACCAGCATACGTTATTTCTTTTTCTTCTTTTCGTTTGCTCTCTTTTTCTCCTGCTCCCTGTCGTATCGGCGGGCAAGGGAGTCTATGCGCTCGCCAAGGCCCTCGGTATCAATATCGTAGTCAATAATTCTCTGGAAGGGGCTTACGAGCATGGTGAAAGGGAGTGACTTTATGTTGAACTGCTTTACAAGAGCGCTGTGGAACATTTTTGTGTCGAGTACGTTGTCGCCCACAATGCTGTCACCGGTGATGAACTTCTTCCACTGCGTCGAGTCATAGTCAAGGGCAATGTTCAGTATTGCGAAACTCTCGCTCTTTACACTGTCCTTTATGGCTGCCAGTTCCCGCATCCTCCCGTGGCTGTTCTTGTCCCACGAGGCCCATAATGTCACCAGTGTGTACTTTCTTATATAGTTTTCCAAAGCCACCTCGGTACTGTCATTGAGACGGTATTTGAAATCGGGAAACGAGCGGTGCAGTACGTTGCTGTTTTTGCTCTCTACCTTCTTGTTGAGGCTTACTATGTATTCGTAGTCCTTGAGTATGCCGCCGAGTTTGCCTGTACGTGAACGTATGTCTTTGTTTACGGGCTCTGGAGTCTCGGTGAGGTAACGGCGGATAATCTCTATGCACACGTCGCTCAGAGGATGTGCCGTGATGAAACTGTCTATCTTCTCATTCATTCTGTTTCCGAAAGGGGTGGCATCAAGAATCCTTGATATGCTGTCGTGCAAGGCTTGTGTTGCGCCGCCTTCTATACACCAACCGCTCTTGAGCGTGCTGTCTTTCATCAGCGTGGCTGTCATTTGGGGCTCGGCATACATAGGGACTATCCTACCTTCCGGTGTTATCAGGAACATGGGAGTCAGTGTGTCTACTTGTAATGACAACGAGAAACTGCCGTCATCGTCGCATCGTGCCGAATCAACCTTTTCGTATCGGTTGTCCGTGCCGAATACGCATACAAGCCCGTTGGGAATATCTGTCTCTCCTTCTATGGTATATGTGTTTGCAGACTGCTCTTTTCCGCAGGAGAACAGCAGTGTCAGCAGGAATAAAAGTGTCAGGTTTCTTCTCATTGTCTTACTGCTTGTTTGCACGCTTGCGCTCGAGCTCGTCAAGGATAATCTTGCGCATGCGCATTGACTTTGGTGTTACCTCCAGATACTCGTCCTCCTTGATGTACTCAAGAGCCTCCTCAAGTGAGAATATCGTTGGTGGAATGATACGGGCCTTGTCATCGCTTCCGCTTGCACGCATGTTGGTGAGCTTCTTGCTCTTTGTCACGTTGATTACGAGGTCGTTGTCGTGGATATGCTCGCCCACAACCTGGCCTGCGTACACCTCCTCCTGCGGGCTGATGAAGAACTTGCCGCGCTCCTGGAGCTTGTCAATGGCGTATGCAAAGGCTGTTCCGCTCTCCATAGCAACCATCGAGCCGTTTGTACGGCGCTCGATCTCACCCTTGTACGGCTGGTACTCCTTGAAACGGTGTGCCATGATTGCTTCGCCTGCCGAAGCGGTTAGCACGTTCGTACGCAGTCCGATGATACCTCTTGAAGGGATGTTGAACTCGATGTTCACGCGGTCGGCCTGTGCCTCCATAGATAGCATCTCGCCCTTGCGGCGTGTCACCATGTCGATAATCTTACTCGAGAAGTCTGTGGGTACGTTTATGGTGAGCTCTTCGATAGGCTCGTGACGTTCGCCGTTGATCTCCTTGTATATCACCTGTGGCTGGCCCACCTGTAGCTCATAACCCTCGCGGCGCATGGTCTCGATAAGCACCGACAAATGGAGCACGCCACGGCCGAATACAGTCCAGGCATCCTCCTCAGGGTCTTTCTTCACGCGGAGTGCAAGGTTCTTGTCAAGCTCCTTGTCAAGGCGCTCCTGGATGTGACGCGATGTCACGAATTTGCCCTCCTTGCCGAAGAACGGTGAGTCGTTGATGGTGAAGAGCATGCTCATGGTGGGTTCGTCGATGGCAATCGGCGGCAGAGCCTCAGGATTCTCAAAGTCGCATATGGTGTCACCTATCTCGAACTTCTCAAGGCCTACGATAGCGCAGATGTCACCCGATGAAACGCTCTCGGCCCTCTTGCGGCCAAGCCCCTCGAATGTATGGAGCTCCTTGATTCTCATCTTGCTCTCCTCGCCGTTGCGGTTCACCAGCGTGATGCTTGTGCCCTCGGCGAGTGTGCCGCGGTGGAC
This sequence comes from Bacteroidales bacterium, assembly GCA_015060965.1. Classification (GTDB taxonomy): domain Bacteria; phylum Bacteroidota; class Bacteroidia; order Bacteroidales; family Bacteroidaceae; genus HGM04593. Next base: position 46,459 of record SUXN01000008.1, read on the forward strand.
GCGTCCTATGGCAATGCGTCCGGTGTAGGGTGAATAGTCAAGTGATGTGATGAGCATTTGTGGTGTACCCTCGAGCTTCTTTGGGGCGGGTATATGCTCTATGATTGCATCGAGCAGAGCAGTAAGGTCTGTTGTCTCATTGCGCCAGTCGGTGCTCATCCAGTTGTTCTTTGCCGAGCCGTAAAGCACGGGGAAGTCGAGCTGCTCCTCTGTTGCCTCAAGCGAGAACATGAGGTCAAAGACCATTTCGTATACCTCCTCGGGACGGCAGTTGGGCTTGTCTACCTTGTTCACCACAACAATGGGCTTCAAGCCAATCTGCAATGCTTTCTGCAAAACAAAGCGTGTCTGTGGCATGGGGCCTTCGAAGGCATCGACAAGGAGAATACAGCCGTCGGCCATGTTGAGCACGCGCTCAACCTCTCCGCCGAAGTCGCTGTGACCCGGAGTGTCGATAACGTTGATTTTGGTGTCTTTATATCGTATCGATACATTCTTTGAAAGAATTGTTATACCTCTTTCACGCTCAAGCTCGTTGTTGTCGAGTGTGAGTTTGTCATTGTCCTGCTCTTTGAGCAAATTTCCGGCGAGCATCAGTTTGTCTACAAGGGTTGTCTTGCCGTGGTCAACGTGTGCGATAATCGCAATGTTACGGATATCCTGCATATAATGTCTTTTCTGTTTAAATTGCCTTGCTTTGCAAGGATGTCTGCAAAGGTACAACAAAAACGGCGAAATTGTACTAAAGAAGACTCTCTTTATATATAATAAATCGTATTTTTGCTCTTGCTCTCAAAGTGATAGTGCTGCTTTGTGGAGAAAAAATACCGCAAAGTGGTTGCTAATCCAAAAAATGGTTGTATCTTTGCACCCGCGTTGGCAACATAGTGCGCTTTTGCGCATTCATTTGTCGGCCAAAAGATATTTTTTAACCTTTTAAAACCTCAAATCATGTATTTGGATTCAGAAAAAAAGAAAGAGATCTTTGGCACATACGGAACGTCTAGCACTGATACTGGTTCAGCAGAGAGCCAGATTGCATTGTTCTCATACCGTATTGCACATTTGACGGAGCACCTTAAGGCTAACCGTAAGGACTATAGCACACAGAGAGCTTTGACAATGTTGGTAGGTAAGCGTCGTTCACTCCTTAACTATCTTAAGGACCGTGACATCAACCGTTACCGTGCTATCGTATCTAAGCTCGGCTTGCGTAGATAATCTGCGTCAAGAACGTTTAAAAGCGAGATTTTCACAGAAAATCTCGCTTTTTTTTATTAAGTGCGAGCGATTTTTAAGCGCCAATTAATAAGGTCTTTTAAACGTTTAATGTTTAATTGTGTTATGTGACGAAATTGTTAAACCTTATCCCCCCTAACCTCGCTCGTTAACTGTTCAACTTTCATCTTTCATCTTTCATCTTTCATCTTTCAACTTTCAACTTTCAACTTTCAACTTTCAACCTTAAACAATTATCCCCTATCCTTTATGATTTCTGGCAGCTCTATGAGTCTGCTGTCAATGGGAATGTTGTGCGCTTTTGTACGGCCGTGGGCCGGGATATAGTTGCTGGCAATGTCGAACCTCAACTTGCTCAAGAAGCATTTCCTTATAATCGACAGGTTTTTGTGCAGCGGGTTGCTGCAGGGGTCGGTCAAAGCTTTAAACATGCGGTTGACCACGGTCGGGTTCTTGCGCCCTGATACCGCGCTGTAAATGTTCTTGAGTTCGCTCTCGTAATCCTGGATATCCTTGAGTACTATTCCTTCGGGGTGCTGAAGGAACAGTATGTACAATGCTTTTGGCAATGGCTCCAACTTTATGCTTATCTGCGGGTAGAGCGGCAGGGTGATGTTGAACCTGTTGTCGAAGCGGATAGGGCTGACTGTGTCGCAATGTCCGCAAGAGAGGTTGTCGGCAAGAAGGTCACATCCAAGGAACTCGCTGTTGTCCCACTGTGGCAGGCCTTCCTCGTTCTCCTCCTGTGGCATCCTGAATTTGTTGTCAATGGAGGTTCCGTTGCTGTAACGTGCAATGTCGCAACGTACCACATTGTCAAGGAATTTGTACAAGGTTGTCAGATAGTCTCCCTCGCGGTTGAAATCGTCCTCGCACAGAATCTCTGCGCTGTACCTGCCGTCAGTTGTAGGCGTTACGCTATATATGTATATCAGGTGGCTCTTTGCCTCTTTCTTGAATTTGTCCCTGATCTCTTTCACGCGGCTGTTGAGTTCTTCCTTTCCCAATGTTGGGCATTGGCGCAGGACGAGATTTTTCAGCGAGCGTGAGCCGAACAGCGAACTGTGCACGATGTTGAATGCTGCGTAACGGACACCGCGCTGTGCCAGATGCTTCTCGATGCTCTTCTGGTGTCCGCGTATGTAGCGGTTCAGCGCCTTGTCGCCCTCTCCCTCAATGAGAAAAAACGACAGTGATGTTCCCTGGTATATGCTTGATATGTCGGTGTACTGTTTCATGGCTGTATGTTGCCGGGTGTGTCCGGCTGTTACGAATGTACAACTTAATATTGAAATAACAATTGTTCCGCAATAAATTTCTTCTGCTAACTTTTAAGTGTCGTGCGCCGGGCAAAATAGGGACTGTCTCTTTGCCGGAAAATATGGAATAATGATTATCTTTGTACGATATAAACCTAGATGATATGATATAATTATAATTTAACTGAACAATATTATGGAGAAGAAAACTCATAGTCTCAAGGCGTGGTTCTTTGCAACGCGTCCCTGGTCGTTCCCTGCTTCGGCAATGCCCATAACCGTTGCGCTTGCCTTTCTCTTCTGGCAAGGGTTGCCGGTGGATTGGGCGGTAGGAATATGGACACTTGTCAACGTTGTCCTCTTTCATGCTGCGGCTAACTGCTGGAGCGACTATTTCGACTACAAGAAAGGGGTTGACCGCGATGATACCATCGGAGGCGTCTCAATAACAAGCGGCGAGTTCAAGGCGTCCGAGATAAAGGCTCTTGCCATGGGACTGCTTGCTGTTTCGGTGCTTTCTGGTATAGCATTGTTGCTTTGTACAGGCCTGCCCACACTCTATCTTGGCTTGGCGGGCAGTCTGCTTATAGTGCTTTATCCATGGCTGAAATATCACGCGTTGGGTGATGTGGATATCTTCCTCACCTTCTCGCTGTTGCCGATTCTGGGAACATCATACGTGGCTACAGGCTGTTTCCACACATCTGTGTTGTGGCTCACCTTGCCGATAGGTCTAATTACAGTGGGCATACTGCACGTGAACAACAGCCGTGACATTGAACACGACGGACGTGCCGGTATACACACCTTTGCCATGCTCATTGGCGCGAAGGCGTCTGCAGTAGTATATTGCATCGAGGTGCTGCTGCCTTTTGTGTGGGTGGCTGTTGCCGCAGCTGTGGGTATCTTCCCATGGTGGTCGTTGCTGGTGCTCGTGGCGCTGAAGCCTGCTGCCGATAATGCGAGTGCTGCAATGTGCTTCCCGGCCGAGGGTATCGAGGCTCTCAGGGGCGTTGACGAGAAGACAGCCCAGCTGCAGCTGATCTTCAGCTTGCTGTTTACAGTGTCGTTCTTTGTAGATAAGCTGCTGTGATGAAGAGACTTGCCTTTACAATAGTGCTTGCCTTTGTGCTGTGGACCATAATGTTCAGTCCTTGGACAGCCCCGCACGTCAACTTCTGGTGGATGATGACCGTATCGGCATGCGTGCTCTCCCTGTTCGCGACACTCTTCCGCCCGGGTTGGTGGCGCAGGGTGCATATAACCCCGATGAACATCATGTGGGGCGTGCTCATTGCCGTCGCACTGTGGGGTGTCTTCTGGGTGGGCGACAAGCTGTCGCAGCTTATGTTCGACTTTGCACGTCCGCAAGTCGATACGATATACGGGATGAAAGAGGGCGAGTCGCCCTTGTTGCTCACTCTGCTGATGCTCTTCCTCATAGGACCTGCCGAGGAGATTTTCTGGCGCGGATATGTGCAGCAGAGCCTCTCGGAGCGTTGGGACGCAAATGCAGGCTTTGTTGTCACCACAGCCATCTATGCACTTGTGCACGCAGGGTCGTTCAACTTCATGCTCACTATGGCTGCCCTTGTGGCGGGCTTTGCGTGGGGCTTGCTCTACCGCCTGTTCCCCGAGAGATTCGCGGCTATCATAATATCACACGCACTATGGGACGTGGCGGTATTCATATGGTTCCCCATAATGTAAATCCCAATTGATATGGCAAAGGAAAAAAGTATATTCTTGTGTAACAGCTGTGGCTACGAGTCACCCAAATGGGCGGGTAAATGCCCTTCGTGCGGTGCGTGGAACAGCTTTGTCGAGAAGGTGGTGAGGAACACTCCTGCCTCGCGCGGAGTATCACAACAGGCCGACCGCCTGTTGTCGCAGCCGGTGCTCATAGATGATGTGGCCACTGATGCGCTGCCACGTATTGACTTGGGCGATGCCGAACTGAACCGCGTGTTGGGCGGTGGCCTTGTACCGGGCTCTCTTGTGCTGTTGGGCGGTGAACCGGGCATCGGAAAGTCGACACTCGTGTTGCAGACAATCCTGGGTATGCCCTCGCGCAGGGTGCTTTATGTATCGGGCGAGGAGAGCGTGCAGCAGATAAAACTGCGTGCCGACCGTATAACGCACGAGCGTGGCAACTGCCATATAGTATGCGAGACCTCTCTTGAGACGGTATTCACACATATAAAGAATGTGGCTCCCGAACTGCTTGTCGTCGATTCTATACAGACTATGTGCAGCGAGGCTGTGGATTCGTCACCCGGCAGCATGTCGCAGGTACGCGAGTGCACTGCAATGCTCCTGAAGTTCGCAAAGGAGAACAATGTCCCTGTAATCCTCATCGGTCACATAACAAAGGACGGTGCCATTGCAGGCCCGAAGATTCTGGAGCACATAGTGGATGTGGTCATACAGTTCGAGGGCGACCAGCATCATATATACCGTGTGTTGCGCTCGATAAAGAACCGCTTCGGCAGCACAGCCGAGCTGGGAATCTACGAGATGCGCCGCGAGGGGCTCAGACAGGTCACCAACCCCTCGGAACTGCTGCTGAGCGACCGTCACTTCGGCATGAGCGGTGTGGCAATAGCCTCGGCAATAGAGGGAGTGAGCCCGTTCCTCATCGAGACACAGGCACTCGTGAGCACGGCTGCATACGGCACGCCTCAGCGCTCGGCTACAGGTTTTGACATACGCCGCATGAATATGCTGCTTGCAGTGCTTGAGAAGCGTGTGGGCTTCAAACTCGCGCAGAAGGATGTCTACCTGAATATTGCAGGAGGCCTGCGTGTCAACGACCCGGCAATAGACCTGTCGGTAATAAGCGCTATCCTCTCAAGCAATATGGATGTCGAGATTGAACCTACAATATGTATGGCAGGCGAGGTGGGCCTCTCGGGTGAGATACGCCCTGTGAACCGCATTGAGCAACGTATTGCCGAGGCTGCTAAGCTGGGATTCAAGCAGATTGTTGTCCCCAAGAGCAATACCAAACGCCTTGATACAGCGCGCTTCGGCATTGAGGTGCTCCATGTGAGCAAGGTAGAAGAGGCCTTCCGCCTGATATTCGGATGAGTTTTTTTGGAACTGAAATGTGAAATGCAGGTCCGTTTTCACGTTTCCGCTTTCCGTTTTCCGTTTAATAGTATGGTACACGAATTTCAGATAAGAGTGCAGCCGCACGAGGCTGCCAATGAGCAGTCGCTCAAGCGTTATATCGCCCGTGAGAAGGGCATGGATGAACGCACCATTACGGCGGTGCGCGTGCTGCGTCGCAGCATCGATGCCCGTCAGCGCATAATATATATGAACCTTACCGTGCGTGTCTTTGTCAATGAGATGCCGCAGATGGATGAGTATGTAAGCCGTGAGTATGGCAATGTCGAGGGTAGGCAGCCTGTCATTGTGGTGGGAGCCGGCCCGGCGGGTCTCTTTGCGGCGCTCAAGCTCATTGAGAACGGTATCCGCCCCATTGTTGTGGAGCGTGGCCGTGATGTGCGCGCACGCAAACTCGACCTTGCGCAGATATCCCGTACGCACAAGGTGAATCCCGAGTCGAACTACTGCTTCGGCGAGGGCGGTGCTGGAGCATATTCCGACGGCAAACTCTACACACGCAGCAAGAAGCGTGGTAGCATAGAGGGTGTACTCAATATCTTCTGTCAGCATGGCGCAAGCCCCACGATACTTGCCGACGCCCATCCTCACATAGGTACCGACAAACTGCCGCGTATCATCGAGAACATCCGCAACCGCATAATTGAGTGTGGCGGTGAGGTACGTTTCGAGACACGCATGGAGGAACTGCTCATCAAGGACAACAAGGTGTGCGGTATACGTACCGACAAAGGAGAGATACTCGCTCCTGCGGTCATACTCGCTACGGGCCATTCGGCAAAGGATGTCTACCGTACCCTGCACGCAGGGGGCATAGCTCTTGAGGCAAAGGGCTTTGCTGTTGGAGTGCGCCTTGAACATCCCTCGGAGCTCATTGACCGCATACAGTACCACTCGCCCAATGGACGCGGCAAATATCTCCCGGCGGCAGAGTACAGTTTCACGACACAGGTCGACGGGCGCGGCGTCTACAGCTTCTGTATGTGTCCCGGTGGAGTGGTGGTGCCTTCGGCATCGGCGGCAGGCGAGTTGCTTGTCAACGGAATGTCGCCTTCTCACCGCGGCGGCAAATGGAGCAACTCGGGAATGGTTGTGCAGATAAACCCCGAGGATGTGCTGCATCCCGATATGAAAATAGATTGTGAGGATATACTTCCCGTGCCCGATGACTCCCCGTTGCGTGTGATGAACTTTCAGGAGCAGCTGGAACATATCTGTTGGGTCATGGGTAACCGCAAGCAGACAGCTCCAGCACAGCGCATGACCGATTTTGTGCGCGGAAAGCTCAGCTACGATCTCCCGCATAGCTCATACGCTCCAGGGCTCATCTCCTCGCCGTTGCACTTCTGGATGCCCAAATTCGTCTCTTCGCGCCTGCAGAGAGGATTCGAGCAGTTCGGGCGCATGTCACGCGGCTTCCTCACAAGCGATGCTACCATGATAGGTGTAGAGACACGTACCTCCTCGCCCGTGCGTATCGTGCGTGACAATGATACCTTGCAACATGTGACTGTCGAAGGACTTTTTCCTTGCGGCGAGGGTGCAGGCTATGCCGGCGGCATCGTCTCGGCTGCGGTCGACGGCGAGCGTTGCGCAATAGCTGCAAAGGAGTATGTGGGGAATGTTTAATGGTTGAATGTTTGGGGTTATAGGTGACAGGTAAGGGAAAGTTGTACCCCTCTTCATTACACACTACACATTACCCGTTACCCATTACCCACCAATAGCCATTATACCGACAGCGGAGCACCTTTTTTATGGTGCTCCGCTGTCGGTATAATATGTATGTCTCATCATACAATCCAGCTGCTCAACAGCTCCATGTCGCTTTCAGGGGTAATCTTGAGGGCTGTCGCTGTGGCGGGGACAAGGATGCTCTCGCCCTGACGCACTGTCATGCAGTTGCCTTCGTTGTCGGTGATGGTACCGTTGCCCTTTGTGCAGATGAGTATCACAAAAGAGTCAAGCTGTGCAAGCTCCATCTCGTAAGGTCTGGTGAGCTTGTAGAGTGATGTGGTGAAGTAGGGACACGATACAAGCTCGGTACATTTGTCATTCTCTGCCACATAGTGTGTGCGGTAGTCATCCTGCACGCTGTAGTCGATGACTGCCTTGCTCTGCTCGGTGTGCAGCTCGCGTGGGTTGCCGTTGGCGTCCACGCGGTTGAAGTCATAGATGCGGTAGGTGATGTTCGATGTCTGCTGAATCTCTGCAATGAAGGCACCGGCACCGATGGAGTGGATGCGTCCTGCAGGCAGGAAGAAGAGGTCACCTGCCTTGATGTCATACTCGGCAAGCAGGTCGGTGATGGTGTTGTCGGCAATGCTTGCCTCATACTCCTCGGGTGTCACCTGTTTTGCAAAGCCTGAACGGAGGCTTGAGCCCGGGTCGGCGTCAACGACGTACCACATCTCGGTCTTTCCCTTTGACCGGTGGCGCTCCCATGCCTGCTCGTCGTTGGGGTGAACCTGGATTGAGAGGTCCTGACGTGCATCGATGAACTTGATGAGCAACGGGAACTCATCACCGAAGCGCTCGAGGTTGGCCTTGCCAAGCAGGGCGGCACCGTCGCGCTTTATGAGCTCTGGGAGCAGCATTCCAGCATCGGGGCCCTCTGCAACAACCGACTCGTTCTCCTTTACACCTGAAATCTCCCAGCTCTCGCCAACAGACTTTGCGTCAGAAACAATTCCTTTATAAGGGATGATTTTGTCGCCACCCCACAACATTGATTTTAAAATGGGCTTGAATTTGTACATATATGTAGTATTTTAAGGTTTTTGGCGTCTAATATGTGTGCTGCTTCTAAAAAACAGCGTGTTTGGCAATATGAATCCAAACAATTTTTAAAAGTACACTATTTTTTGAAAAAAAGCAATTCGCAGTGGATTTATTCTTTATACAGACAATTTATCTGTTAACGACTGTTAAAAAATAGGGGGGGGTAAAAATGTTTTACGCTACAGATATATTTTACTACTTTTGTGGAGAATGGTGAATGTCCAAAGTTTAATGCTAAACGTTTTACAAGCGCCCATTAAGGACCTTGGAGCCTTTAGAGACCTTTAGGCCTTTATAAAATGGCGCTATAATAATATATTATAATGAATATGAAAAAGAGTATCCTTCTGTTGTTGATGATGATGGTGTGTATTTGTGTTGCGGCCCAGGGTATCGGCGGGCGCGTCGTAGGTTCACATGGCGAGGCGGTGCGCGATGCCAACGTGGTGTTGCAACGCAGTGACTCCTCGTTTGTGGATGTGGCTGTTACCGATGAGGCTGGCTGTTTCAGCTTCGTTCATTCGCTTGACAGGTTCAGGCTTGTAGTGCATCATCTGGCCTACCGCAGCAAGGAACTCGTGACCAATACTCCCAACGTGGGTGATATTGTGCTTGAACCGTCGGATGTGGAGCTCGGCGACCTTGTGGTAAGCAGCGGGCGTCCGCTGGTGAGGGTCGAGGACGGCAAGCTTGCCTATGACCTTGAACAGCTGACAAAGGATAAGGTCGCAAACAATACTTACGAGGCACTGACAAAACTGCCCGGTGTGAGCGAGAAGGAACAGAAACTATCCCTTGCCGGTGCAGGCTCTCTCACGCTGCTCATCAACGGCAGGCCGACGACGATGACACAGGAGCAGGTGACTGCTCTGCTCAAAAGTACGCCAGTGGAACGTGTACAGAAGGCCGAGGTCATGTACAGCGCTCCTCCGCAGTACCACACACGTGGCGCAGTGATAAATATTGTTCTTAAAAAGGACACGCAGTACTCGTTGCAGGGAGAGGTGGGTGCCACCTACCGCAACAAGTTCTACAGCGAGGGTGAGGCACATGCCTTTCTGCGTGCTGCGACGCCCAAGCAAGCCTTCGACATCATGTACAGTGCCAACCGCCTCTCCGACGTGCAGGATGTTGATATGCGCTCGCTACACACCCTGAACGGGGTGGTGCACGACATACGCCAGATGCAGAAGATACGTGGCAGGGCATGGCTGCATAATGCGCGTGCATCGTACGAGTACAGCTTCAATGACAAGAACAGCCTTTCGTTGGCTTACAACCGTCAGTTCAAGAGTGACCTTGACGCAAGGACGCACTCCAAGGGAAACTTTCAGGTGGCCGATAATGTGAAAGATGTCGAGAAGGACGATATGCATAACTTCTCATTGCAGACTTTGTTGGGATTCGGGCTCTCTGCCGGTGTCGACTACACTCTCTATGAGAGCAGGAGCAGGCAGACGATGAACGTGGACTACCTCAACGGCAATGTGGCATTGATGAGCCAGAGTGCAGGTCAGAAGGTGAGGGCACTCAATGCGTATGCCGACCAGACGCACTCCTTGGGCAAGGGGTGGACGCTGGGCTACGGTGCGTCGTACCGCAACAGCGAGAGCGATGACTACCAGCGCTATGATGCGGAGAGCACCATAACGGGTACTGCTGTCGATGCGTCGCTGTCGGAGCATACGGCCGAAGGTTATCTGTCGGTGGGCAGGCAGTCGCCCATGGGTCTCTCGTTTACCTTGTCGGCAACGGCCGAGTTCTACAAACTCAACAACAGGGAGCGTTGGACGCTCTATCCTCAGGCATCGCTGACGTATATGAGCAATCCCGACCATATATTCCAGGGGACATTGCAGGTGCAGAAACTATATCCCTCCTATTGGCAGATGCAGGATGCTGTCGGCTACATCGACGGTTATGCCGAGCTGCATAACACATCGGGGCTGGAGCCGTCTAAGCTATACTCGCTCAATGCCAACTACATCTTCAGGCAGAAATATGTATTCGGTGCATTCATGACATATAACCACAAGATGTTCGCGCAGGCGATGTACCAGTCGAGCGAGCGTCTGGCACTCATATACCAGACCCACAACTGGGATTATATCTCGCAGACAGGTCTGCTGGCTGTTATCCCATACAAGCCTGTGGAGTGGTTCGATACACGTGCCACCATTGTGGGTGTCTACGTATCGCAGCGATGCGATGACTTCTTCGATATCGGCTTTGAGGACAAGAGTTTCGTAGGCATGCTCACCGTGGACAACAGCTTCCGTGTGAACAAGGACCTTGTTTTTGAGCTCAATGGCTTTGTGCAGACTCCTGCAACGCAGGGTACGTTCTCCATCGAGACAATGTGGAGCGTGTCGGCCGGCGCAAAATGGAACTTTGCAAAGGGTAAGGGAACGGTCAGCTGTTACTATAATGACATCTTCAATTCAACCATCGGTGACATGAAGATGAACTACAAGGGACAGAACCTGATAAACAGGAATGATTTCCACACACGCAACTTCTCACTTTCTGTAGCATACCGTTTCGGCGGCTACAAGAAGAAAGAGGAGAAGAAGGTTGATACTTCAAGATTCGGACATTAAAAGGGATTGTTTTAAGTCTATTGTTTAACGTGGAATGTTTAATGTTTTGCGGATGACGGGCGATGTAAAAGGACAGAGATAAGGTTTGACAATATCGTTACACATTAAACAATAAACCTTACACGCATTATCAGCTCCCACTCATGACCCTAAAGACAATAATGTGCTCCCATAATAAACTCCTCCACCGCAAGCGGTCCCAAGCTGCTCCACTTTTCAAGGGGACATTGTGAGCGAGCAATGCGTTGCTTTCAGCGAGCTTTGTCTGCGCTCGTTGCGTGTGTAAGCGAGCTTCCACACACTCGTTGGCACAAACCTTGCGACGACTGGTGCTTTAGCACCACAAAGGAGTCTTCGAAGAAACCCTGTCGGTTTACCGACTGAGGGGTTAAAACAGAGGAGGACTCAGCTCCGCGAAGCGGTGAGGGGTATGATTCATTAAACGTTAAAGGATTCTATTAATTGGCGCTTCAATATAGCAATAGCGCTAATCAAAACACAAAAGGTGGCAGTTACAAACTGCCACCTTTTGTGTTTTAATTATAAGAAATTTACTTTACAAAGAACTTTTTGCCGTTCTTGATGTAGATTCCGCCCTTCTGTGGCTGGAGAACCTTGCGGCCTTGTAGGTCGTAGATTGCCCCGTTGCCATTCTGTTCTGTAACCTCTGTGATACACTCGATAGAGGTAGTCTCACCGTCGGCGTCAATATATACGGTGTTGTCACGCTCAAGCACGAAACTCTGGATTGCCATACAGCTCTGGCCTGACATGTTCACCAGCAGACCGAGAGAAACTTTTGTCTCCTCGGTGAGGCTGAACTCGATGAAGTTGGACATTATGCTGCCTTTCTCTACCATCTTCGTGTATGCTATGGCTTTATCAATGTCGGCTGTGTTCGGGAGTCCTTCACCCTTGGCTGCAACAACGTAACTGTTGCCGCACTGGCCTTCCCAAGTGCTGTGGTAGTTGACGGTTAACTTGTAGTTACCCTTAGGAAGTGTCACTGTCTGGTATGTTTTGTGGTCATTCAAAGAACCGAAACCGTCCCATGTTGTGGTGAAGGTCATACAGTAGCCCTTGTTCTTGTCTACATGTGCACCGGTTGTGATGGTACCCGATACTGGAGCATTTTCGAGGGTCCAATCGTTGATGGCATAGAAACGGTTGGCAACGTTCTTGTTTACCTGATTGCTTGCGTCGTACTTGAACGAAGCCTTGTAGTTTGTGAGGTACTCGGCTGTAACATCGCCACTGGTCTCTGCAGCTTCGGTGTTCAGACAGAATACACCCTTTGACAAGCCCCATGCATCACCGTCGGGGCCGAAGCCGCTACGTACGCCGTTGTTGCCGTTAGCTGTGCGGTCAATGACATCACCACCGCTCTGGTTGAAGTCGTAGTAGAGCAACAGGTCGCTGTACTCGGCTGGATTCTCAATAGGCACGTTGCAGACGGCAAGGAGGTCGGCATCCTTTACAATCTTGCCCCAAACGCGCAACTCGTCAATCTGTCCGTTCATACCGGCATCGTCGAGGCCGATAGAGAAACTGCTTAATGACGGGATGGATGCACTGTTAGATACATAGCTTGTAGAGAAGTGTTCGCCGTCGCGGTAATAGTCTACAAAACCGTTGTCTAATATTACTGCATAGTGGTGCCACTCGTTGGGGATTACATAGTTCTGCTGGCTTTTGCCTGTATAGCCACTTGCAGATGTGTACATAATACCCTTTTCGTCAGCGTGTATCATGAATGTTGATGTTGACTCACCGAGGCCGAGGCAGTTGTTGCCAAGCTGGTCGGGGCACATCCACCACTCGACGGTGAGGACATTCCTCTGTCCCGAGAAGCCGTTGGTTGTTGCTGTGACCCTTGCATTCTCGCGGCCGCTGAAGCTGAGGCCGTTCTTGCTGTCGGCATTACATACGATGATACCACGCTCGCGTGTGTAGCTGCCCGAGCCAATCTCGTTGCTTGCCTTGAGGGTCACGTTGTATACGCCGCAGGCTGTTGGTGTGAGACTGCTGTTCTGTCCGTTGATGACGTAGCAGTTCTTGCTGCTCTCTATTGTCCATTCCCACTCGGACGGGTTGTATTTTGACTCGTCCTTGAGGTATGTCTTCTCGCCCTTGAGGATAACGGCGGGGCTGATGCTGAAAGCAGCTACAGGCTCCGACTCAAGAATATGTACCTCAATAGATGATGTGGCGCTCTTGCCGCTTGTGATTGATGTCACCTTGAGTGTGGCAGTCTGCTTGCCCTTTACCTTGTATACGGCGCTTGCGTGCAGGCCTGTGAACTGCTCGACCTCGGCACCGGGGAACGACCACTCGTAGAGCTGTCCGAATGCCGGGTTCTCAACGATGAAGTGTACCTTCTCGCCCATTACAATCGGGTCTTTGCTTGCGCGGAATGTAGCGTCGATAGGCTTCTCGGCAAGTACATTCACAGTGAGCTCGCTTGTAGCCTTGTTGCCCTCACTATCCTCGACGGTGACGGTAATCTTCTGCTCGCCGGCAGTCTTGAATGTAACGGTTGGCTTGATGACATTGAGGTCGGTTACTCCGGCATCCTCAATGTTCCAATAGAGCTTCTTCGCAGAGTCGCTGTATTTTGCCGACAATGTGACAGGTGTGCCCACATAGATGTCGTTGCTCGGCGCGTTGATTTCTGCCGACAATGCAGCAGTGCTGCTGCCGAATGTCTGTGTGTTGTCATCTACGCTGTAACTGCTGTTGAGTATTCTCGCGTGGTTGCTTCCGATGTAGTCGCGGAGTTTCTCCTCGCCGTCAACAGTGATGAGGTCACCCTTGTAGTAGCCGATGAGGCCCTCCGGCATAAGGTCGCCCGAGAACTGTGCATTGTAGCTCGACTTGATTTCATCGGCTGTACGTGCCTTGTCCCAGAAACGTATCTCATCGAAACTGCCGTCGGTGAAGTTGTTGTTTGATGATGTCGCGGTGAAGACAAACTCACCGAAACCGCCGATACCGCTGTAGGTGCTTGATGTTATTGAGCTCTTTGCCACTCCGTTCACAAAGACAGTAAGTTTGTTGCCCTTGACAACAATGGCAATGTGTCTCCAACGGTTGGTCTGTACCGTTGATGCACCGGTAGTGAGGCGGTTGCTTGTGTCCCAACCGACAGTGAAACCACCGTTGCTCTCGGCGTGCATCATGAATGTACCCCAGCCCGGACCTGCACTCTGGTTCCATGCCTTTACAGAGTTTGGCTTGATCCAGAACTCGATAGTGGCGTTCTCGTACTTCTTGTCGAAGATACCGGGGAAGCCCATACCTGATACCTTGAGGTTGAGGGTCTTGTTCTCGGTCTGTTCGGCTACAGGAGCTGTTACAGTTGTCATGTAAGACTCGTTGCCGTCGCTGTAGAGTGCAGTAACGCCGAACTGTCCTTCGATTGCGATAGTCTCGGGAATAACGTATGTCGTGGTATTGCCATCAACCTCGGCTACCTTTGTTGACCCCTGGTAGATATTGTACTTCTCAATGGTCTTGCCACCGTTTATTGGAGCTTCCCATGCAAGGTTGTTGCCTGTGATGCTAACATTCTGCGGAGCATAGTAAGGCTCACCGTAAACTACAACAGAGATGATTGTCTTTTCACCGGCATTCTTGATTGTAACGCCGTCCGACGGAATGACGAATGGCGTCTCTACACCGTCGGTCTCATGCTCATAGTCGATGATTGAGGCTGCGTGTATCTTACCCTCACCCTGTGCCCAGTCTCTTGTCTCAACGATGAAGAAATACTTCAGAGGCTGGCTCTTGTCATAGCCTGCACTCATGTCAGTGAGGTCGTAACCGAACTCCATAGGCTCTTTGTGGAGCTTGCCGTCGGCCCAACGTCCGAGCATTGGAATCTCGGGTGCAGGGTTTGTGTTGCCATTGTTGCCGTCACCGGCGAACTTGAAGTGCTCAAAGGCAATTACATTGTCAGGCTCTGTAGCGTTGATATCAGTTGAGATACCGGCCGAGAGCTTGATTTCGCTTCGGCGTGAGTACTCCATCTCGAGCTTTATTGTGCGCAATGGACGATAGTCCTTTCTTACCTTGTAAATCTCAGGTGCCCACCAGTTGCCTGCAAATACCTTCTGGCCGTTCACAACGTTTGATGATGCGCCTCCGTATGCGTAAGGACAGTAGATGAAACCGCTGTTGCCCCACCATGTACCCCATGAGTTTACGATAATCCATGCTCCTACCTCATCTTTCTCAACCTCTCCTGCAACGCCGTTGCCGTCAAGGTCGAACTCAATGCGGTCATCGTAACCGACAATGGTGAGAGCATGGTCAACTTGTGTTCCCCATGCCTTCAGGTACTTCTTTCCTGTTACACCGGCAGCCCTGTTTGCTGTGGTACTTGGGATTACGCCGTCGTAGTTGCCGTCGCTGCTGGCAACGCCGATACCGCAGATACCGCCGGCCTTGAAGCTTGTGTCACCGTTGTGGTTCCACAACCAGTTCTTTACAGCCTCGCGTCCCTCTTCTGTGCCCACATTCAACGGGAAGTTTGATGGAGCATGCATTCTGTTGTGCATAGCCTCGAACCATTTGTCATAGCCTTGCATCCAGCCGAAATCATTGTCGGCGCAGTCCTGATTGCCGAAGAGTGATGAGTATGTCTGTCCGCCGTATGTGGCAGCCGAAGGAACACCGATGCTTGTCACAAACTGGTCCTTGCCGGAGTTACCGTTGGTGAGCAACCATACGAAGTGTGAAGGATAGTAGTTACGTGGAATTTTACCGTTCAGGTCACGGTATGCGTTGAGTTCGTATGTAAACATGTAGCAGATACGTGATGCTGAACCACATGAACCTCCGTCCTGGTTGAATACAGGTGGGAAGAACCTGAGTTCTGCGTTGTTTACGTATGCAGGACGCTGCTCGGCAGGAACAGCGTCGGCACGTGCTGCGCTCTTCTGCATCGATGCATACTGCATCAGTGACCAATCTGGGTTCTGCTTGTCGCTGTAATCAGGGTACTTCTCCCTGTTTACGGAGACCTGTGCGCTGAGGCTCATAGGCAGTGCTACCGCCAAGGCCAACAGACTCTTAAGGATTCTACTGGTTTTCATAAGTTTTATTGGTTTAATAGTTTTTTCAGTAATTGATTATTCCACAATTATCTCGTCGGTGAAGAGCCAGCCGCGCTGTGGGCCGCTCTTTGCCTGGTAACGTATGTAACGGGCATTGCTCTTGCCGCTCCAGCCGTAGTTCTTGTATGATAGGCCCTCGTCGCGTACCACTGTATGCTCGATGCGTGTGAGCTCCTTGAACTCCACGCTGTCACTCGATGCGGAGATGATGACCTCTGCGGGGAACCATACGTCGGGGATGCACATCTGCATGAAGTCGGCAGCCACGCTGCTGATTTCCTTCTCCTCGCCCAGGTCGATGACAACGTCAACGCCGCCACGGATGAAGCCCTGCCATTTCTTGTCGGTATATGTCCAGCCGCCACGTACTCCGTCGGTCAACGCCGTGGCACCCCCGGCATTGTAGCTCTCGTTGAAAGGAGCCTTTTCGGCGTATGTCACGGTCTTGCCCTTTGCAAGGTGGTCGGCCTCGCTCAATGTCTCCTTGCGTGGGCCGAACTCTTTAGAGAGGTCAAATGCGTCGTAGCCCTTTGCACGCAGTGCGTCGACAGCCTTTACTGCTCTCTGCTTGAAGTTGTCGTAGTCACGCTCCGCGGGGTTGCTCCAGCCAATCTCGGCAATAGCGAGGATACGTGGATAAATCATATACTCCACAAGTTCCTCGGTGGGGATGTACTCTACCCACAGGTTACCCTGTATACCGTAGATGAGCTTTGCCTGCTCTTCGCTGAGTCCCTCGGTGGGGTTGTATGAATATACCTTCTGCAACGGCATATAAGGACCGAATGCCATAGGCTGTGTGTGCGGTGCATCCTGGTAAGAGTCGAGGTAGCAGTATCCGCCCGGGGTCATCACGGCCTTGTGACCGCTGTTCACAGCTGCGAGTCCGCCCTCTGTTCCGCGCCATGACATCACTGTAGCGTTGGGAGCCAAACCTCCGTCAAGAATCTCGTCCCAACCGATAATCTGGCGGCCTTTGCTGTTCACGAACTTCTCAATGCGCCGGATAAGGTAGCTCTGCAACTCGTTCACGTCAGCGAGGTTCTCCTCCTTCATTCGCTTCTGGCAAAGTGGGCAAGAGGGCCATGATGCCTTGCCGGCCTCGTCGCCACCGATGTGGATGTACTCCGACGGGAACAGCTCCATTACCTCGGTGAGCACGTTCTCAAGGAACTCGTATGTCTTCTCGTTGCCTACGCAGAAGTCGGCTTGTTTGTATGGCTCATGGGTACATGAGAGCTCGGGGTATGCAGTGAGTACCTCCTCGCTGTGTGCAGGCATCTCAATCTCGGGGATGACGGTGATGTATCTGTCAGCAGCATACTTCACAATCTCGCGTATGTCGTCCTGGGTGTAGTAGCCACCGTGAGCCTCGGGACTTCCCTCCTCGGCATAGAGGCGGTCGCCGAACCACCAGTCTTTCCACAGCGGCTTGCTGCGCCATGCGGCGAATTGTGTAAGGCGCGGGTATTTCTTTATTTCGATGCGCCAACCTGCCGCGTCGGTGAGGTGCAGGTGCAGACGGTTCATCTTGAAGTGTGCGATAGCGTCAATCTGCTTCTTGATGAACTCCTTGCCGAAGAAGTGACGGCTCACGTCGAGCATCAGACCGCGGTATTCGAGCTGTGGCTCGTCGGTGATTGTTCCTGTAGGGATTGTGCCCTTCTCGTCAAGGAGCTGAAGTATTGTCTGTACTCCGTAGAAGAGTCCGGCACCGCTCTGTGCGGTTACCTTTACATTGTCTTCGGTTGCCTCAAGGCGGTAGCCCTCGGGAGAGGTAAGGCCTTCAACGGCAGCAACCTCAAGGGTAAGGCTCTTGTCTCCATTCTCGGAAAATGCGAGGGGTGATGCTGTAAGGTAGTCGGTGAGGGTTCTCTTGTCATCGTCACCGGCTACAATCTCAAGTGCCACGTCACCGTCAAAGGCAAAGTGGTCGCTTGTCAGTTCAACACTCTGTGGTGCGGGGAGTACATCACATTTGTCAGTGATATGTTCTTGTACGTGCGCGCACGCGAAAAAAAATAAAAGGGCGAGCGCACCTGTGATAGCCTTTTTCATATTTATGGTAAGTTAATGACTTTTATGTTCAAATACATGAAGTTCTACAAAAATACATATTTTTTTGAAAAAACATTGAAAAATATTTGGAAAGTATGAAATATGCGTTTTATATTTGCAGTGCACTAATAAACTAATACACTATGATTGAGGTCAAGAATTTATCATTTTCTTATTCTAAGGATAAGGTGCTCGACGATATAAGTACCACCTTTGAGCAGGGTAGAATATACGGATTGCTCGGAGCCAATGGTGTCGGTAAGAGCACTATGTTCAAGTTGTTATGTGGCTTGCTTACAACAAAGCAGGGTACGATTGATATCGACGGTTGCTCACCTGCCGGCCGCAAGCCGAGTTTCTTGTCAAAGATATATTATGTCCCCGAGGATTTCGAGGGGCCTGATATGACAATAAGGAACTATGCGGCCGGAGTATCGCAGTTCTATCCCAATTATGACAGCATCCTGTTTGCGCGTCTGCTGTCGGAGTTCGAGATTGATGCCGACCGTAAGTTCACTTCTCTCTCGTTGGGACAGCGCAAGAGGGCGATACTTGCACTGGCACTCTCATTGAAGACCGATTATCTGTTCCTCGATGAGCCTACCAACGGACTTGATATCCCAAGCAAGGCGGAGTTCCGCAAGATGGTTGCTGCCGCCATGGACGACAACCGCACAATCATCATTTCCACCCATCAGGTGAGGGATGTGGAGAATCTGCTTGACCATATAATGATTCTTGACAAGCAGGCAGTGCTGCTTGACAAGAGCGTGAGCGAGATACAGAGCGAGTATCTTTTCGACATTTCGGTGAATGCCCCTGCCGATGCCCTTTATGTTGAGCCCGGCCTCGGAGGCTGCTGCTCAATCAGCAAGAACAATACGGGCGAGGAGAGCCGCATAAATATCGAGCTCCTCTTCAATTACATCAACTCTAAAAAGTAAAGTATTATGAACGATATATTTGATTTCGGCCGTTTCGGCAAACTCTTTGTCTATGAGTGCAGGAACTACCTGCCACGTTATATGAAAGGGTTAGTTGTCTTCTCAAGCGTATTATTCGCAGCATGGATGCTTACGATAGCATTGGATTTCCCGCTACGCGACAGGACAGATATTATATCAGTCCTTTACACACTTGCGATATTCCTTTCGCCCTATTTCATATACAAGGATATGAACAACAGGAAAAGGGGTTATAGCTATGCAATGATACCCGCAAGCACGCTCGAGAAGCTGCTCTCAATGACCTTGGTATCAATATTTGTTGTTCCGCTGGCTGTGTACGTGTCACTGACCCTTGCCGATGCGGTGCTTTATGCCCTTTCGTCCATCGGCATAGGAGAGTTCCTGCAATTCTATTTCTACAATCCATTCGAGAGTTCCTTTGAGTTTGTTTTTCATGAATATGATGCACCTGTCGGCAGTATTGCAATAGCATCGGTATCATCAATAACTGTTGCTATGATGTTCAATTCGATCTTCCGTAAGAACAAGATTATCAAGACTGTATTGTTCAATATGGCATTGGGTTTCCTGTCCACTTTCGTTATGATTATATTTGTGCAGTGTACAGACCAGGAGTTTTGGATGGAAATAGGTAACAGTATTGAGCGTTTCTTCAATGCGCATACACCGGATGAGGTAATGGCTCTCTACAATTGCTTGACGACTCTTTATTACATGGCCATTATTGCTGTGGCATTGGTCATTACCTATTTCCGCATCAAGAAAGTAAACTATTGATTATGGAATATAACGAACATAAACCCATCTATCTGCAGAATGTAGACCTTATGCAGGAGAAGATAGTGCGTGGCGAGTGGGCCGAGGAGGAGCGTATCCCCTCGGTACGCGAGATGGGAGCGATGGTAGGTGTCAACCCCAATACCATTGTCCGTTCCTATCAGCTGCTCGAATCGCAGGAGATAATATACAACAAACGCGGCATGGGCTACTTTGTAAAATTTGGAGCCGTTGAGCGTATAAAGGAGAACGTGAAAAAGGAGTTCATCAATAATGAATTGCCGCAGTTCAAGGCTAAAGCCGGGATGCTTGGCATATCAAAAGAAGAACTTATAAAACTACTATAAAAACAGGATATAATGAAAAACATTTTTGTATTGAGCGTATTGTGCTCTTGTATTATGCTCGGCAGTTGTACGACTGTTGCGCCTGAGGCCGGTGAAGAGGGTGTAAAGGTACATAAACCTTGGGTTTTCGGTACCGGTGGTGTAGATATGACACCTGTAGAGACAGGTCTGGAATATACATGGCTCTCAACAGACTATGTCATTGTGAATATGTTGCCGCAGGCATACGATGAAGACCTTGACGATGCAACATCAAACGATAACACTCTGCTCGACTTCAATACACAGATTCAGTTGCAGGTTAAGGACAATATGTCGCCTGTGCTTGTAAAGAACTATGGTGTCAACTGGTATAGTTCTGTCATCAAGGAGGTCTACCGCAACACTGTACGCGGTTACATATCAAAGTATGGACCTTTTGACCTCATGAGTAACCGCGAGGTGCTCGATTCCATCAACCTCTTTGTCAAGAACGACATGCAGAGCTACATTGCCATGCTAAGTTCAAAGCAGGGCGAGTTGCCCATAGATGTGGTTAATGTCGTTGTTGGCCGTGCTATCCCCAACGAGCGCCAGAAGGCCGAGATGGATGCAACGGCTGCCGCAACACAGGCAAAGCGCACCGAGGAGTCGAAGCGTGAGATGCTTGTGGCACGCGAGGCTGCCGAGCGTCAGCGCGCTATCGCCGACAAGGCCTATCAGGAGGAGCTGGGGCTTACAACAGACCAGTTCATACAGCTTCGTGCGTGGGAAATCATCAAGGACAAGAACGGTGCCAATATCGACGTGCTGTTCAATGCCGACGGTACAAACAAAATGTGGAATGTAAGGAGATGATGATGGATACAAACAGAATTGTCAGATGCAGATACTTATATTTATTGTTCTTGCCGTTGCTCTTTGTCTCCTGCATGTGCTCGCTTGAGAAGAATGTGCAGGGCCAAGGGGAGGTCTCTTCGGTATCTGTCGAGGTCTTTGCCGATTCAATCTCCAGGCTTGGAGTACAGCTCGTTGACGTGCGCACTCCACAGGAGTTCGAGGAGGGTAACATACCGGGCAGTGTCAACATAGATGTGATGACAGGGCACTTTGGGGAGGATGCCTCCAAGCAACTGGACAAGGCACATACCGTAGCGGTCTATTGCCGTAGCGGAAACCGTAGTAAGGATGCAGCGAAGATGCTTTCCCTGATGGGCTACAATGTGGTGGAACTTGATAATGGGTATAAGGCCTGGGTAGAATCGGGCCGATGATGGCCATTGTTATAAAGATATGTACAACAATTAATTAGAATTATAATAATGAACTCTTTTTTTAAAACGATGCTGGCATGTGTGGTAGCCATTATTGTAGCCGGCGCATTGTTTGTATTCGTGTTGGTTTCATTGATAGGCTCTGTAGTCTCAATGGGTAGCGAAGACAAAGGAATCAAGGAGAACTCTGTCCTGATGTTGGACCTTGACGGTACATTCGGCGAACGTGCCGATGACAATCCTCTCGCTTCGCTGATGAATGACGGATTGAAGTCATACGGCCTCGAGGATGTGATTGCTTCTATCAAGGAGGCGAAGGAGAACCCTGATATAAAGGGTATATATCTGCAGGCAGGTATGATGGAGATTGAGTTTGCTTCACTTGAGGAGATCCGTGGCGAACTTGCTTCGTTCAAGGAGAGCGGGAAGTTTGTGGTGGCTTACGGCGACCAGTATTCGCAGTGGCTGTACTATCTGGCTTCTGTTGCAGACAAAGTCATTGTGAACCCCGAGGGCAGCATCTCATGGCACGGCCTGGCTTCCCAGCCGATATTCTTCAAGGACCTTCTTGAAAAGGTGGGCGTTGAAATGCAGATATTCAAGGTGGGAACATACAAGTCGGCAGTGGAGCCGTTCATCGCAACTGAGATGAGCGATGCCAACCGCGAGCAGGTTTCTGAGTATATCGCTTCTATCTGGAACGATGTAGTGAATGCAGTATCGCAGTCGCGAGGCATCGATGCCGGGAAATTGAATGAGTATGCCGACAGATATATGGACTTCTGCCAGGCAGAGGAGTATGTGGAGTGCGGTTTGGCCGACACCCTGCTTTACAAGGATGGTGTGTTGGATTATCTGAAAGGTCTTGTCGGCATAGGTTATGACGATAAACTGGAGATTGCCACATTGGAGGATGTGAAGGAAAAGATTAAGATTGATGATATCATTCAGAATGCAGGTGAAGGGGAGATTGCTGTATATTACGCTGTTGGCGATATTGACAGCTCTACATCTGTAGATGAGGGTATAAACTCCAAAAAGGTAATCAAGGAACTGCGCGAGTTGCGTGAGGACGACAATGTAAAGGCTGTTGTGCTCCGCGTGAACTCCCCGGGTGGCAGTGCATATGGCTCAGAGCAGATATGGCGTGAGGTGGATATGCTGAGTGCTGTCAAACCGGTTGTTGTATCAATGGGTGACTATGCGGCATCGGGTGGTTATTACATCTCATGTGCTGCTGACTGCATTGTCGCCAACAGTACTACCCTTACAGGTTCTATCGGTATCTTCGGTATGTTCCCTGTTGCCGAGAAACTGCTTAAAGAGAAGATTGGCCTTGATTTTGATGTTGTGAAAACAAACAAACTGGCCGATTTGGGCTCCTTGTCACGTCCTTTCAATCCCGAGGAGTGTGCAAAACTGCAGAACTACGTCAATGACGGCTATGACCTCTTCCTGAAGCGTTGTGCCGATGGCCGCAAGATGAGCGTAGAGGAGGTTGACAAGATTGGTCAGGGACGCGTGTGGACAGGTAGCAAGGCCAAGGAACTGGGGCTTGTGGATGAGATCGGTGACCTTGACAAGGCTATAGAGATTGCGGCGCGTATGGCCGAGGTAAGTAAGTATAACGTGGAATCTTATCCTGCAGAAAGCGACTTTATGACAAAACTTCTTGAGGGTGACGATAAGGATTATATGGAGAGTGCACTCCGTGAGACAATGGGCGAATACTATGATTGCATCAGAATTGTCCGTAACATACGTAACATAGCCCCCATCCAGGCACGTGTGCCGTTTGATCTGAATATCAGATAAATAACGTGAGTTCGATACAAGAATTTATACTAAAATTTAGCGTATTTTGTCATTCCGAACCTTGTGTGAGGAATCTCATTATTCGCGGATTCAGAGATCCCTCGTCGCTACGCTCTGTCGGGATGACAGGTTCGCGATTTGATTTAGCTTATATCGAACTCACGTTAAATAATAATGGCGACCTTTCGGTCGCCATTACTATTTGCAATAATATTTCAGCCAATTACCGAAGAGCTTGCGTGCTGTGTGTTGCCACAGGTTGACAGGCTCGTTGGCAGGGTCATTGTCGCGGTAGTAGTTCAGCGGCAGTTCAATCGGTAACCCTTTAGAAACATCGCGTTTGTACTCTCCGTCGAGTGTGTAAAGTGCATACTCGGAGTGTCCGGTGATGAAGAAGTCACGCGTATCCTTCTCCTGCATAATGTACACTCCGGAGATGTCACTTTCCGACAGTAGCTCAATGCTGTCGCAGGCAACGATGTCCTCGCGGTGCAGCTCGGTGTGGCGGCTGTGAGGCACGTATATGGTGCTGTCGAAGTCGTGGAACAACGGTAGCTCGGGACGGGCAATTGTGTGCGGGAATATGCCGAACATCTTCTTCGGCAGCAGGTGTTTCTGGATGCCGAACCTCTGGTACAGCCCTGCCTGGGCTGCCCAACAGATGAAGAGGGTAGAGGTGACATGCTCCTTTGCCCAATTGAAGATTGTGCATAGCTCGGGCCAGTATGTGACCTCCTCGTATTCAATCTTTTCGATAGGCGCACCTGTTATTATGAGCCCGTCAAAGTGCTCGTCTTTAAGCTCGTTGAACCCATGGTAGTAATTGCTCATGTGCTCGGGGCTTGCATGCTTGGGCGTGTGGGTATCGAGCCTCATCAATGTGAGCTCTATCTCCTCGTCCGATGTGGCAAGCAGACGAATGAAGTCGGCTTCGGTGGTCTCCTTCATGGGCATTATATTCAGCAGTGCTATGCGAAAGGTGCGCGCGGTAGTCTTCTCAAGGATTTCTACCGCGTTACCTTCGTCAATAACTGCTTGCAGAGCCGGCAATCCGGCAGGAACTTTTATTGGCATAGTCAAGTTCCCTTACCAAATCTTAAGACGCTCCTCCTGTGGCACGAACATGGGGCTCTCCTCGGTTATGCCGAATGCTGTGTACCAGTCGTCGATGTGGGGGAGTGTACCGTTTACTCTCCAGCGTGAGAGTGAGTGTACGTCGCTCTTTGTGAGGTTACGTATCTCCTCGTCGCGTACGTGGCCTGCCCAGACACCAGAGTAAGAGAGGTAGAAACGCTGCTCGGGAGTGAAGCCGTTGATTACAGGCAGAGGATTTTCCTTTGTAGCGTTCTTGAATGCCTGCATAGAAATCATCAAGCCACCGTGGTCAGCGATATTCTCGCCCAATGTGAGCTTGCCGTTTGCGTTGAGGCCGGGGAGAACCTCAATCTTGTCGAAGAAGTCCACGATGACCTGTGTGCGCTCGTTGAACTTGGCTGCATCCTCGTCGGTCCACCAGTTTGCGAAGTTACCCTCCTTGTCGAACTGACGGCCCTGGTCGTCGAAGCCGTGGGTCATCTCGTGGCCGATGACAACTCCGATGGCACCATAGTTGAACGCGTCGTCCTCATTCATGTCAAAGAACGGGTACTGGAGGATACCTGCAGGGAAGCATATCTCGTTTGTTGTGGGGTTGTAGTATGCGTTCACGGTCTGTGGTGTCATGTGCCACTCCTCGCGGTCAACAGGCTTGCCCCACTTCTCATTGACATGCTTGTTCCAACCGAACTCCGACATTCTGCGGCAGTTCTCGGCATAGCTAAGCGCGGGGTCTATGACAAGACCGCTGTAGTCGTCCCACTTGTCGGGGTAACCGATCTTTACAGTGAATGTGTTCAGCTTTTCATGAGCAGCCTTCTTTGTCTCCTCGCTCATCCACTCCTGTGCGTCGATACGCTCGCCCAGAGCAACCTGGAGGTTCTTTACAAGCTGTGTCATGCGCTCCTTTGCTGCAGGCGGGAAGTGTTTTGCAACGTAAAGCTCGCCGATGATGTCGCCCAGTGCACCGTCAACGGTTGATACTGCACGCTTCCAACGTGGCTGCTGTACCTTCTTTCCGCTCAATACTGTGCCGTAGAAGGCGAATGTCTCGGCCTCGATGTCGTCGGTCAGCTCGTTTGATGTAGAACGGATAACTCTCCACTCAAGGTAAGCCTTGAGGTCATCCAGCGGAGTGTCGGCGATGATGGCCGCAACCTCCTTGATAGCCTCGGGGTGTGCAAGGTTAAGAACCTCTATGCCGTTGATGCCCAAGATGCTGTAATACTCGTCCCAGTTGATTCCGGGGATTGTGCTCTTGAGCTCGGCATATGTCATCTTGTGGTAGCTGTTCAGCGGGTTGCGACGCTCTACGCGGCTCAGGTGCTTTGCCGCGATACGTGTCTCGATAGCCATTACAGCCTCCATCTTCTTCTGTGCAGCGTCTGCATCGAATCCGTGCAGTTTGAACATGTTGACAACATACTCCTGGAACTTTGCGCGGATGTTGAGTGTAATCTCGTCATTGTCGCTGTAATACTCCTTTTCGGGGAGTGAGAGGCCACCCTGGTACAGGCCGAGCTGGTTGCTGTTGCTGTCCATGATGTCTGTGCCGATACCTGTGCCGAAGAAACCTCCGATACCTACACGTGTGTTCCTTGCCATAAGAGGGATAATCTCACTCTTGTTTTTCAGTGCTGCCACCTCGTCCATCAGGGGCTTTACAGGCTCAACACCCTGTGCATTACGTGTGGTGCTATCCATTACCATCTTGTAGAGGTCGCCTACTTTCTGTGCGTTGCTGCCCGGCTCGCTCTCCTTGGCTGCCTGCTCAAGCACAAGCTCCTTGAGCTGCTCGCGGCTCTTCTCGCGCAGTGCGTCGAACTGTCCGTAGCGTGCATACTCGTCGGTCAGCGGGTTGGCATCCTGCCATCCGCCGGTAGCGTAACGGAAGAAATCGGTACCCGGATCCTGGGTTGTGTCCAGGTTCGCCATCAATTTTGTCTCCATAGTCTCATTTGTTGTGCACGCACCCAGGCTCACTGCCAATGCTGTGCAGATAAATATTCTCTTCATATTTTAATGATTAATTGTTGTTTAATGCTTATTGTTTAGTGTTTGATGTGTAAGGTTTTTAGGCATAAACATTAAACAATACACCTTACACATTCCGCTTTCCACATCATATACTTTCCAGTTCTTCCATACTTTTCTCCCACTCGCTGACTGTGTCGTCGAGCTGTTTCTTCAGTGTGGCGTACTTTGTGAAATTCTCCTGTGTGCTTCCCTCGGGGGTGCTCATCAACGCTTCAAGGGCGGCAATGGCTCCTTCAAGCTCATTGATAGCCTTCTCGTTCTCCTCTACCTGCTTCTCGAGTTTACGGCGTTGCTTCTGCAGTTGCTTCTCGGCTTCGTAGCTCAAGCGGTTCTCGTTGGCAGGTTTCGGTGTCTCTGCCACTTGTGTGGGGCTCTTGCTCAGTGCGAGTGCCTCATTTATGTTGGTTGCGTTCTTTGCCGCAAGATAATCATATATGCCGCCCAGATGCTCGCGTACCTTGCCCTCGCCGAACTCATATACCTTTGTCACCAGCCCGTCGAGGAACTGGCGGTCGTGACTCACTATGATTACCGTACCGTCAAAGTCGCGAATGGCATCTTTCAGCACGTCTTTCGACTGCATGTCGAGGTGGTTTGTGGGCTCGTCAAGGATAAGCAGGTTCATCTGCCTCAACAGCAGTCGTATCATCGCCAAGCGGCTTCTTTCACCACCGGAGAGCACTTTCACCGGCTTGTCCGATGCCTCGCCGCCGAACATGAATGCGCCTAAGATGTCGCGTATGCGCAGGCGTATGTCGCCCGTTGCCACATTGTCAATAGTCTGGAACACTGTGAGGTTCTCGTCGAGCAGCTGAGCCTCATGCTGTGCAAAGTATGCTGTCTCCACGTTGTGCCCGATGGTGATTTTACCGTCATAGTCCAGTTCGCCAAGGATGCATCGCACAAGGGTTGTCTTTCCCTCGCCGTTGCGTCCCACGAATGCCACCTTCTCGCCGCGGTTGATGGTGAAGTTCACTCCGCTGAATACTGTGTGGCTACCGAAACTCTTTGCAACATCGTCGCATATGATGGGGTAGTTGCCGCTGCGTGTCGCAGGCGCGAACTTCAGTCTCAGGCGGCTTGTATCCTCCTCGTCAATCTCAATGGGCACCATCTTCTCGAGTTGTTTGATGCGGCTCTGTACCTGCACGGCTTTGGTGGGCTTGTAGCGGAAACGCTCGATGAACTCTTTGGTGTCGGCAATCTCCTTCTGCTGGTTCTCGTATGCACGCAGCTGCTGCTCGCGGCGCTCCTTGCGTGCCTCCATGAACTTGTCATACGGCAGCTTGTAGTCATAGATTCTGCCGCAGGAAATCTCTATCGTGCGGTTTGTCACTGCGTTCAGGAAAGCTCGGTCGTGGCTCACCAACAGCACAGCGTTGCCGCTGCGTGCCAGGAACTGCTCCAGCCACTGTATACTCTCTATGTCGAGGTGATTTGTGGGCTCGTCAAGCAACAATATGTCAGGGTGCTGCAACAGCAGCTTTGCCAGCTCAATGCGCATGCGCCATCCACCGCTGAACTCCCTTGTGGGGCGTGTGAAGTCCTCGCGTGCAAAGCCCAGTCCTGTGAGTGCGCGCTCAATCTCCGCCTCATAGTGGCTGCCGCCCATCATCGTATACTGCTCGTTCAGATGGGTGTACTCTTCAATGAGCTTGTGATACTCCTCGCTCTCATAGTCGGTGCGCTCGGCAAGCTCGTTGTTCATTCGCTCCAGGCGCGCCTCCATCTCGTGTATGTGCACGAAAGCAAGCTCTGCCTCCTCGTATACTGTGCGGCCGTCGGTGTGCTGCATCACCTGCGGCAGATAGCCGATGGTAAATTCTTTGGGTTTGGATATGGCACCCTCTGTGGGTGACTGCATTCCTGCAATGATTTTCAGCAGCGTACTCTTTCCTGCACCGTTCTTTCCCACCAACGCAATCCTGTCGCGCTTGTTGATGATGAAACTTACATCGTGCAGCAGGTTGGTCCCGCCGAAGTCCACTCTTATGTTGTCAATCGAAAGCAAAATTCCTATGTATTATATATAATGTATAAATCCGGGTCGCAAAGGTACTCTTTTAACACGAGAAATACAAATGTTTGTGGGGTTATGGGTGAAGGGTTAAGGGTGAAAGGAATGGCGCCCACTAAAGACTTTAAGGACTCTAAAGACCTTATAATCCGGCGCTCTTTAATCCGCCGCTCAAAAAATATTTTAAAAAAATCTCCAAAAAGTTTTGTAATAAATAAAATGTTTGTATATTTGCAATGATTTCAGAAATGAAAAGCAAAAAACAACAGAAAACAGAGGTAAAATGGAAGTTTCAAGAGCAGAATTAAAACAAGAACTCATCGATGCAGGCATACGCCCGTCGGTACAGCGCTTGGCAATCTTTGAGTATGTACGTCAAAGTTGTCAGCACCCCACAGCCGAGGTTGTTTACGATGCACTGCGCGACGAGCTCGGTTCGCTCTCGCTCACAACAGTCTACAACACTTTGAAACTGTTTGTTGACGCAGGGCTCATCTCAATGCTCACCATCGACGACACCTTCCGCTGCTTCGACGGCAACCGCAGCAACCATGCACACTTCCGTTGCAACAATTGCGGCAAGATTGTCGATCTCAAGATGAAGAACGACTTTCTATCCCTGGTCGAGGGTCTCGACGGCTACGAGATAACCGATGCCCAGCTTTACCTCAAGGGCCTGTGTCCCAACTGTTTGAAGAAATGAAATAAAGATAATACAAAATATTAACGGCTTAAAAATTAAAGAATTATGAAAAAGTACATTTGTTCAGTTTGCGGTTACATACACGAAGGTGATTCAGCTCCCGAGCGTTGTCCAATGTGTAAGGTTCCAAGTGAGAAGTTCAACGAGTTGAAGAACAACGGCGGTAAGCTCGAGTTCGTTCAGGAGCACGTTATCGGCGTAGCCAAGGGTTGCGACGACGAGATGATCAAGGACCTCAACAACCACTTCATCGGCGAGTGCACCGAGGTAGGCATGTATCTTGCCATGAGCCGCCAGGCCGACCGCGAGGGTTATCCCGAGATTGCCGAGGCTTTCAAGCGTTACGCATGGGAGGAGGCAGAGCACGCATCCAAGTTCGCCGAGCTTTTGGGTGATGTTGTATGGGATACAAAGACAAACGTCGAGAAGCGCATGAACGCCGAGTGTGAGGCCAACAGCGACAAGTACCGCATCGCAAAGCGCGCCAAGGAGTTGAACCTTGATGCAATCCACGATACAGTACACGAGATGGCCAAGGACGAGGCACGCCACGGCAAGGGCTTCGAGGGCTTGTTCAACCGCTACTTCAAGTAATAAATATTTACCATAAGAAACTCTCCCGCCAAAAGCGAGGGCACTGAAAAAGTCTTTATAGAGGTCTGACAAAATTATCGGGGAGATGTTCATTAATTTGGATATTTCCCC
>SUXN01000009.1 GCA_015060965.1 Bacteroidales bacterium
CATGCCTTACGACATTTCATTGCAATAGTATTTTGCTCTGTTACTCTCTTTTCCTAAATCACTCAACTTTTTGCTTAGCCCCCCAGACTTTGCAGGTGAGCCGTTTTATTGGATGACTAACGTCTATTGTATGTGTTGTTTGACTACCTTGGAGTTTCTTTTTGATTTTGTTGGTGGCAGTTTTTTATCTTTTGATATATTGTAATTCTAAATTAATTCCTACATTTGCAGATATATGATATAAATTATTTGCCTATGGTATAACAGGCGCAGTGTGCGCACCTTTTTTAGACATATTATTTAAGCGTTGGCTTTACTGATTGTATTCTGAAACTTAGGAAATTTCATTTATCGCAATAGGAGTAAAGTTAATGCTCGTGTTTATATAACACGGGCTTAACTATTATTCATTGCGATGGGTATCCTAAGACCTCAGAATACGGGTAATGGTTTTGCTCGTGTTTTTTTGTGTCCTTAGGTGAACCGGATATACGCTCCGTTTGTTATTCCATTATGCCCATTTATTTTCAAGACAAAACTGACCTTAAAACGATATGCTATGATTAAAAGATTGTTTGCAAAGGCAATGCTTGCATCCATGGTGCTTGCCTTTTCCCTTGTATCTTGTACCGATGATGACTCATCCTATGATTTTGCTCCTTATAAAGGACGTGAGTGGTATGGCCTATGGAATGGTGATTCGGTATTCCTCAAACTCACCTCTTCCGAAGATGCTGTCTTGTATTCAAGTAAGGGGATAGTTCCCGGTACTACGGCAAAGTACACTACACACCGCGGAATGTTCCCGTTCTCGGAGTTTGCTCTTTATTTTGACTCGGTGTTGTACAATGTCTATTATGCCCTGTTTGACCCTCACCTCAATATGGTCATCTATGGTGATTCTTTTGACATTCGCCGTGATACAGCTCTTGTAGATTGGCAGAAACCGCTTATCCCGACGGTGCCGTATAATAAACCCGAAAGTCACTGATACTCATAGAACCATTATACCATTGAAAATCCTGCCAGACTCTATTCCTAACCTGCGTGCCGAGAAGAACTCGCTGTAGCGGCTGTAGGTACAGATGCCTGCAATGTGGATATTCTCCTGCCTCATGCCTTTTCCGAGCAGTTGCAGTCTGTTGGCCTCCCAAAGGTCGATGTGCCATTTTGTGCCGCCTGTGGCAGTAGGGTAGCGAGCGGCAATCTTTTCCATCGGGAATCCGCACTCTGCGAACCTCTCGTACACCTCATCGCCAATCTCAAAGGCATCCATTGAAATGCCGGGGGCAATAATGGCCTTTATGTCTGCAGGGTCGCTGTCGTAATGTTTTATCATTACCTCTATGCATTTCTCGGCAATACGTGCCACTGTACCGCGCCAGCCTGCGTGTATGGCCGCTACAGCTCTTTTTCCGGTGTCATAGAGCAGTAATGGAATACAATCGGCTGTTGAAACGCCTATGCAGGTTTGTGGAATGTCTGTGACAATGGCGTCAATGCCTTCCAGTTTCTCCTTCTGCTCTTCAGTGGTGAGCGCAAGGAAATTCTTGTCTATTACGATTGTCTTGCAGCTGTGTGTCTGGCGTGGGAGGATAAGTCTGCTGTCATTGACGCCAAGTTCATTGCATAGTATCTCCCTACACTCTGTAACGTGCTCGGCCGTGTCACCGCAGTAGTGTGTTATATTGAACCCGCCATAATTGCCGGAGCCTTCTCCACGCTTGGTAGAGAAGGCTCTTGCTCCATTTCCGATATTATATTCAAACAATTCCATCCTGTTATCGTCCGGGTCTGAATGTAAATGTCATGTTGTATATGCGCTCCTTGCCGTTCTCGGGGTCTTTGGCAGGTGTCCAGGCCGGCATTAACTCTGCTACACGCATGGCCTCGGCGTCCATCGCCTCGTTGCCGCTGCTTGAGGTTATCTCCATCTTGCCCGGTACTCCGTCGGGGGCAATGGTTATTGAAACGGTTACCTTGCCGCTGATGCGTCTGGCCTTGCACTCCTCGGGGTACTGCCTGTTGCTTCTGATGAACTCCCTCAATGCTTTTTCACCGCCGGGGTATGTTGGCATGTCTTCTGTGTTCGGTACGTTGAATACCCCCTGAGTCCTCTGGTTGATCTTTATGGGTGTATCGGTATGCTCCATTGGCTGTTCTGCTGTCATATCCTTTGTAGTATTTGCAGAACTCTCCTGGGATTTATTGCGCGCGGCAGGTTTCTTTGTCTCTTTAAGTTCCTCTTTGGTCTTTGTGTCAATGGCTTTTCCGGCCTTGTCGGCCTTCATGATCCTCAACGGCTTGATGCTGTCAAGAGGCAAAGCGTCAACTCTGGCAGCATTATATGCGCCAGCTGTAGCCGCAAAGGCCAATAATGCGAATATGAGAAGTGACTTGCGCATGTTTCTTAGATTATCTCAAGTGCCTGCTCAATGTCTGCAATTAGGTCGTCAACATCCTCAATGCCTACAGAAAGACGAATCAGGTCCGGGTCAATACCGGCCTCTCTCAGCTGCTCGTCGTTTAGCTGGCGGTGTGTGTGGCTTGCAGGGTTAAGCACGCAAGAGCGGGCGTCGGCAACGTGTGTCACAATGGCAATGAGCTTTAGGCTGTCCATGAAGCGGATAGCATCTTCCTTGTCGCCCTTGACTGCAAATGCCATCACTCCGCATCCGCCGTTGGGAACATATTTCTTTGCAAGTTCATAATATTTGCTGCTTGGCAAACCGCAGTAGTTCACCCATTTTACCTTTGGATGATTCTCGAGGTATTCTGCAATCTTCTGCGCATTCTCGCAGTGGCGTGGCATACGCAGGTGCAGGGTCTCGAGTCCCAGGTTAAGCAGGAATGCATTCTCGGGTGCCATCATCGCACCCAGGTCGCGCATCACCTGTGCAACCATCTTTGTGATGTATGCGGCCTTGCCGAAGTTCTTTGTGTAGATAAGGCCGTGGTAGCTGTGGTCGGGCTCGGTGAGGCAGGTGAATCTGTCATGCTGTGCCTCCCAGTCAAAGTTGCCGCTGTCCACAACGCAACCGCCTACAGCAACGGCGTGGCCGTCCATATATTTTGTCGTTGAGTGTGTCACGATGTCTGCTCCCCACTCAATGGGACGGCAGTTCACGGGTGTGGCAAAGGTGTTGTCTACGATTAGGGGCACCCCGTTGCGGTGTGCAATGTCGGCAAATTTCTCGATGTCGAGCACGTTTACGCTGGGGTTGGAGATTGTCTCGCCGAAGAGGGCCTTTGTGTTGGGGCGGAAAGCCTTCTCTATCTCCTCGGCAGGAGCATCGGCGTCAACGAATGTGACCTCAATGCCCATCTTCTTCATTGTCACTGCAAAAAGGTTGTATGTGCCGCCATATATTGTGGTAGCCGAAACAAAATGGTCGCCCGACTGGCAAATGTTCAGTATCGCATAAAAATTCGCAGCCTGGCCCGATGAGGTCATCACAGCACCGACACCGCCCTCAAGGGCATTGATCTTTGCACCTACAGCATCAACGGTGGGGTTCTGAAGGCGGCTGTAGAAATAACCGCTGTCCTCAAGGTCGAAGAGGCGTGCCATCTGCTCACTTGTCTCGTATTTGAAAGTTGTGCTCTGGTAAATGGGGAGTACTCTCGATTCGCCCTTCTTGGGCTGCCAGCCTCCCTGTACACACAATGTTCCTGAATTTAGTTTCTTTGTCATATTTGTGTTGTTTTAGTTTTCTTTATATAAATCTGTCGCGAAGATAATACTATTCATTGTGAAAATGTTTTAAATGTTCCGTTTTTTATAAATAATGTTATCGGAATCATGTGCCGGAAGATTACGTTTCCATATTTCCTGTGTATATTCTCAATAATGGACCGTTCGTCAATTCTCTTCTCCGGGGCAGTTTTTCGTGGTGTGAAAATTGATTGAAAAGTTATTAATTTGATTATCTTTGCGGAAGTGCAAAATCTGATAACTGTAGAATATAAGTAGACACAAAATATGAAAAGGATTTTTATTTATCTCATGACTACAGCCCTTTTCGCGTTGTATGGTACAACTGCTTGGGCGCAGTTGTCATCTCTTGAAAACGGCAAGGTCTATCATTTTACCTGCGGAGGGACAACCTCTGTCTCTTTGGGCGCGAGTGCAGTGGATGATGTGGCTGCTGTAGCAACTGATATCAGTGACAAGGCCCAGCAATGGCTTGTTACAAAAAACGGCAACTACTACACACTGCGTAACCTCGCAAACGGTTATTACCTGAGTGGCGCTGGGACAAGCACCGGTTGGGCTCTCACTGCAGGAAGCAGTGACGATACCAATCTCTTTGAACTTGCTACAGTAGGCGGCTCTTATAATGCTATACGTAGTAAGTCGCATAGTTCAAACGGATATGCCTGGATGCATAAGGATGCGCAGAACAATATTGTTGGTTGGGAGAATGGGGCAGTGAACAGCCAATGGACTATAGCTGCTGTAGATATCTCAGCCGACGAACTTGCAGCCAATTGGAAGTATATCGAGGAAATGCAGGGCGTAGCCGGCAATCTGTCAAGTTTCCAGAGTGCCCTTGACAATCTTTTTGCAGATAAGGCGTGCACAACCCTCAAGAAACAATTTGCGAACGTTGCGGCTATTGAGGCTGATGCCGATTACAAGGCGCTTCCTGCTGTTTTGCAGGCGATGGTAAAGAAAGTGTATACCGATGATTGGACCGAGGATAATGTCGACAGTTCAAAGGATGGATGGGACAACGATTATGCCCGTAAGTTCCGCGTTCAGATGTACGAGCCTTACAGTGTGGCCGGCGCTATAACATCCTTCCTGCGCATTAATGCCCACGCGAACAACGATAACCCAACCGGTATCTATCCGCATGAGCGTGGTATGGTATATGTTATGGTTGAGGGCGCAATTGCCGAAGGCGCGTCGCTGCGCTTGGTCGATGCCGGAGTGAACAACCGCATCGGAAATCCGTTGGGTGCCGGTGTGGAGCTCAAGGAGGGCCTGAATGCAGTTCCTTATTATGTGTCGGGAGGTCATCTGTATGTATGCTATAATGTCTCTACTTATGATGCTTCAACGGGCAGTTTCCCGTATAAACTCTCCGATTTTTCCCCATTGAAGATACATATCGAGGGTGGTGCCATAAACGGTTACTACAATGCCTGTGGCGATTTCCGTGCAACATCCGAGACCGAGGACCTTTGGGGTGGTGTCGATAATGATGCCGACTGGAACTACTATGAGGAGCGTGCGAATCTGGGTGTGCTGCCATTGCTCGGCCACCGTCAGGTGCTGCTGTTCCAGCTGGAGGATACCGATGGCAACAAGGGCATGAGATCCCTGCTTACCGACTATCTTTCTGTTCCTACTGTTCCTTATAACCGCACCAAGCAGTGGAGCGATTACGGTATGGGCCTTGACCCCAACACGGGAAAGATAAACATAATGATGGAGGCATGGGACCGCATAATGTATTCCGAACTTGCGACATTGGGTCTTGTGAGCCGTTCACAATTGGATAAGATGAACAGTTTCTATCCACGTTGGAAAAGTGACGGCACATACGCCGAGATATACAACTATGGCAGTGCCACGGTAAACGGTGTCACTACTACCTATCAGGAGTTCTGCGAAGGACGCGACTACAGCGAGTATTTCAATCACCATGGTGTGGCATTGGGTACAACAAGCGGTTATATGTATGGTGGCTGGGACCACTGCGGCTATCACATAAATACCTTCGGCAGCATTGTGTCGAGTATCGCTAACGAGGCAGGTCCTACATGGGGCCCAGCACATGAGATCGGTCACCAGCATCAGGGAGTAATAAACCTTAACGGCCAGACTGAGGTCACCAACAACTTCTTCTCGAACGTGGCTGTGTGGTACATGGGTATGGGCACGTCGCGTTACAACGGCAGCGAGGGTAATCTTGAACACGTGCTTGCAGCATTCAATACCGAGGGCAACGACGCATATACAAACAACATATGGGCTCTTACACATATGTACTACCGTCTGTGGCTCTACTACCATCTTGCCGGCAACAATACTCAGTTCTGGCCGAGGCTCTTTGAACTATGTCGCCAGAAGCCCATTGAGAACGGAACGTCAATAGACGGTGGCGCATCTCTGCTCCGTTTCTACCAGCATGCCTGTGATGCAGCCGGTGAGGACCTTACGGAGTTTTTCCGTGCGCACGGCTATCTTGAGGTTATGGACAACCGTCTTGTAGGCGATTATACCAATGCTACATACAATGTGACACAGGAGCAGATAGACGTTGCTGTTGCTTCGGTCAAGGCAAAGAATTATCCGGTCAACTATGCTGTGCTGCTCATCAATGACGGTACTGCAGAGACTACGCTGCAACACGACGGCGCAACGAAGCGTGCTCTATGGGATGGAAGTGCTTCGGCCGAGCTGGGCTCAGTCAATGATTTCATTGACGGTACGGTATCTGTAGGAGACTACTCAGCGGAGGTCTCTTCCGACGGAAATGTGACGATGAGCGGTGAGGGCGGTGTCGGATTCATTATCCTTGACAGCGAAGGCAAGATTGTGTCATTCTGCAACAAGAAGACCTTTAAGCTCAGTGATGAGGCTGCATACCTTGTGGCTACTGGCAATGCAAGTGTCAGCGTCGTGGCTTCGGACAACGAGGTGTATGAGGCCGAGGTTGACCTTACAGCGGTGCAGGGTAATCTGTTGCAGAGCCTTATTTCTAAAGTGGAGGTGTTGCCAATGGAGAGCGAGGCAACATATACACATATAGGTTTCTACTCGGCTCCGGCTTCCGCTCCTTTGCGTGCTGCACTTGCACAGGCAAAGGAAACTGCAGAGAGCGGGATAGGAATTGCAACTGCTTACGAACTTCTCTACAACGAATATACAGCGTTGCTTGCTGCCGACCCTGTGAATGTGAAGGTGCAGTTCAATCCGTCACTCACATATACCCTCAAAAACTATGCTTATCCTTTGCGTACAATGACGGTGAGCGGGAGTACGGTATATGCAAATACAGGTGTTGACCTTTCCTCTGCTGCAGCACAGTGGCAGTTTGTTCCGACAGCAACTGAAGGCGTGTACAACGTAAAGAATATGGACGGAGACTATTGTCCTGCCATATCTGCATCTGCCGCGATGACAGTGACAAGCGACCAGAGCGATGCCGGAACATATATCCTTGAGGATTTGGGCGCAGGTCTGTGGGCTATAAGCCTTATCCCGTCGGCAAACAACAGCTCTTTCCACAGTGCTTCGAACGACAGTTACAAGGTGGTAGGATGGAACACCGGTTCTGATGCTACAAGGTGGTATCTGACAGCAGTGGAAGCTGATGCCGATGCAAAGGCCGAGGCCGAGCTTCTTGCTTTGGTGGAGAAGACCGGGTCGCTCGTGAACTCGTTGGCGACATTTGAGAGTGAGGCCGCGGAAGATGCCTTGCCCCTGCAGACAGCAGAGGGCGCCCCTTGTTACATCTGGAGCAACGCTCCGCAAAGCGATTCGCCCGTTGCCAATCTGCTCGACAATTCGTCAAGCACTTTCTTCCACTCCAATTGGCAAAGCAGTACTGCCCCTGTAGACGGTCTCGACCATCACCTGACCGTGGAACTTGGCACTGATAACAGCCTATCAACTTTCAAATTCTATTATCAGGCACGCACAGGTGCGGGACTGGGCGATTATCCCAAGACCATAAAGGTGCAGGGAAGCAACAACGGCACTGATTATGTCGATATTGTAACCGTTGAACCCCGTGATGCCAACGGCGGCGTGATACAGAATGGTGCAGAGTGGACCTCGGATGTGATTGAATGTGGTATACGGTACAGCTATCTGCGTTTTATGGTTACTGCTACCACTACAAACAAGAAAACAGACGGTCACATATACTTCCATATGGCTGAATTCAAGATATATCCCGCATCCATATATGCTATATTGAAGGACGAGTATGCGGAATATGAGGGGGTAATAACAACTGAAAATGTCGCAGCTGCTTGGGAGGAAGCATTGCTGGCCAAGGCCCTATTGGCTGATGGCAGCACAACAAACGGGGAGATAACGGAGTGTACAGCAAGCCTGCAGGCAAAGTATGACGCCTTGTATGCAGAATATATGCAGGTGGTTGATTCTGAAAGAGAGAAACTACAGGCACTTGTTGTTGCTACTGATGAGCTGATAGATAAGGTTGGTGAGGCGACTGTTGTGGCGGGCGGCGATGTAAATCTTCTTGGCAAGCTCTATGCAGAGAGACCCTATGAAGCCGGGGGAACTGCTGACAGTGACTATTCGTCGGCAGAGAATGGCTATAATCTGCTTGACGGCAATACAGGAACACATTTCCATTCCGACTACAACACTGCTACAATGATTGTACCTCCTTTCATCCGTGTGGATCTGGGCGAGGGTGAGAGTGTGAGCCGTTTCAGCTTCAATTATACAACACGCTCAAACGGTAACAACTGCCCGCGCCGTATCGATGTCTATGGCAGCAACGAAGCCGATGAGGCTTATCAGCTGATAAAGAGTTTCACTTCTTCTGATATCGCCAATCCGTTGCCTACGGATTTTGCATCTTGGGACTCTGGTGAGGTGGAAGCCACTGCAGCGTACCGTTATTTCAAATTCGTGGTAACGGAGTCGGAGAGCTCTAACAACGGCGGCCTTTTCTTTGTGATGTCGGAGTTCGGTTTCCGGAAACTTGCTTCTGTTTCGGCAACGGTAAATGAGGCATATAAAGAGAGTGTCTCTAATGAATTGCTCATTGAAACCCGCAGAACGGTAGATGCTTCAATGGTGCTCTGCGGCTATGCTGCCGATGGTTTGGCAACTGTTGTACAGCTTAAGGCGCAGCAGAAACAACAGCAGGCTGCATATGACGCATTGAACGCGGCTGTCAATGCATCTGTATTGCCTGATCCTGCTAAGTACTATGCTCTGCGTTGTAACTACCAGAACCGGTACGTATATGTGAATGAGACAAACATGATGCAGTGGAACGGAGAGTATGATTCTTCGTCAAGCCGTGCCGTATGGCAGTTCGAGAACGTGGATGAGGCTCAAGGTATCTTCAGGATGAAGAGCCTGCATACAGACGGTTATCTGGGAACTTTGTCGAACAATGCACAGGCTGCACTTGGCGCTGATGCCGCCGAGGTAATTATCTCTCCATCGGAGAGTTTTGACGGTGCTGTTGTGTTTAGTGTAGGCGACAACGCCCTTGGCTTGCACGCACACGGTAGCAACAACCGTGTGATAGGCTACACCAACACTGCAGAGGCCAACAACTATTATCTTGAGGAAGTTTCTCCGGAGGATATACACTTTGATGTGACAATGGTGGCGACATACTCATCGGTGATGCTCAACTACAATGCAGTTGTTCCTGCGGGTGTCACAGCGTATATAGCAACCGGTATTGACGGTGGACGCGTAACTCTTGAGACAGTAGCAGAGGAGGGTGGTGTGCTTCCGGCGAACACGCCTGTTATCCTTTACCGTCAGGACGAGGAGACTCTTAAACGCTTCGTCTACACTGACGAACAGGCTGTATCCGACACTTCGGCCTCACTGCTTGAGGGACGTCTGTGTGTCGATTACATCGAATGTCTCGACGGTTACAAGTACTACAAACTGCTTCTCGTGGATGGTGAGGCAAAGATGTATCACATGTATGAGGAGTTTGACAAGGACGGTACATTCGGCCCGAACGATATATACAAGTTGACCAATGACGGCGGTTACATCAAGTGCAGCGCAAACAAGATATATATGGTGCTGCCGGTGAGTGAGGCCGGGATGAGCGCTTTTGACGTACGTGTGGACGGTGCAACGGGTATTGTAGAGGTTGAAGATGTCACTGCCGGCAAGGCTATATATGACTTGCTGGGCCGTAAGGTAGGTGAGATTGCATCTCCCGGTTTCTACATTATTGGCGGTAAGAAAGTGTTTGTTGAGTGAAAATGTAAATGAAAATATAAATGATATGATTATGAAAAAGGATTATATGCACCCGCAGGCAGAGGAAGTGAGCGTTGTCGCAGAGTCAATACTTGCGCTCAGTACAGGTAGTGGTCAACAAGGTAGCGAGACTCCTGAGGCTACAAATGACAGACGTGGCACTTGGGGCGATGTCTGGGGAAGTGAACGGTGAGCGTTTAACGTTTAACGATTGATGGATGTGGGCCTTGGTTTTATGAGGCTTGTTATACAACAGACGCGGCAGGGAGTTCCCTGCCGCGTCTGTTGTATGTGTGTGTCTTTTTTACAGTCCGAAAGCAATCTTGTCTATGCCGGAATAAATGAAACTGCATATACCGCACAGGATGATTCCTGCAACGCATATCGTAAGGCTGGCACGTGTGTAAGGGTCGCTCTTTATGCAAGGAAGTTCCTTCATACTCTCTTTCATATACATAGCCTTTACTATCAGCAGATAGTAGTAGAGTGAGATGACGGTGTTCAACAGGGCCAGGAATACGAGGACCTTGAAGCCTGAACCGAAAGCACTCATGAAGACGAAGAATTTGCTGAAGAATCCTGCAAACGGTGGTATACCGGCCAATGAGAAAAGTGCAAGGGTCATGACAAGGGCAAGCTTGGGGTTGCTCTTGTAGAGCCCGTTGCATGTTTCACGCTTGACGGTATCTCCTGTCTGCCATTCAATGGTCTCGATGATTGCGAATACAGCCATATTGGCAACTATGTAAACAATGACGTAGAACACCATAGCAGTCATTCCACCGGCATTACCGCCAATGACGGCCAGCATAATGTATCCGGCCTGTGAGATACTGCTGAAAGCCATGAAACGCTTGAGAACACTCTGCTTCAGAGCCATTAGGTTAGCAACTGTAATGCTGGCAAGTGAGGTGATGTAGATGATAGTCTGCCACTGCTCCATCATTGAACCGAATACTTTTACAAGCACAATGAACAGGGTGAAGACAGCTGCGCCTTTGGAAATTACCGACAGGTAAGCCGTTACCGATGTGGGGGCTCCCTGGTAGCTGTCGGCTGTCCACATATGGAACGGGACAAGGGAGATCTTGAAGCCCATACCTGTGAAGAACAGCACAAGGGCGAATACCTGCATAGGTGTACCCGCCAACAGGTTGCCCATGTCTGCAAAATAGAGCGTGCCGGTAGTACCGTATAGGAACGATACACCGTAGAGCATCATTGCCGACGAGAACATCGATGTGAGGATATACTTTATTCCGGCTTCGGCCGAGTTGTGGCTGTACTTGTCGAATGCCACAAGGCAGGCCAGCGGCAACGATGCCAGCTCAATACCCACGAACAACAGCAGGAAGTGGCGCGCACTTATCATGAAGTACATTCCCAACAGCGTGCTGAGCAAAAGGATATAGAACTCTCCCTGCTTGTAGAAGGTTGTGGAACTTGTGAGCCATCTGTTTGCCTGGAGAATGACAAGCATGCTTCCGAAGGCGAGTATGGCCTTCATGAAAACAATGATGGAATTGCTCTCATACATTCCGCCGAACAGCGTGAAAGAACTCCTGTCGCTCAGTGTGAGTACAACAAGTACAAGTGTCGATATGCACACCAACGGGTGGAACATACGGCGGTAGTGTCCTGTAGATATCAGGTCGTACAGGAATATCACGAGGTATATGCATAGCAGGCTCACCTCGGGCCGCATCGCAAAAAATTGGATATAATTCATATATAAATACTGTAACCGTTATTAATGTATGTTTGCAAGCACGTCGCCCACGCCGCTGCCTACAAGGTTGCTTATCCACATCGGTGCAACGCCGATGGCTATCACGCAGATGACAAGGCAGATGACAGTGAAACGCTCGTCCCAAGTGGCGTCACTGAGTTTCTTGTGCTCTTCATTCTCGGGTTCACCGTAAAGTATACGGCCCACAACGCGCAGAATGTATACGGCTGTGATTACAATACTTGTGCAGGCGATGATTGTCACTACACGGTGGAACATGTCGTTCACCTCAAATGCACCCACAAAGATTGTCATCTCCGCAACGAATCCGCTGAATCCTGGCAAACCGAGATTTGCGAGTCCGGCAATGACGTATCCTACAGCGAGGAACGGCATGATCTTCATGAGTCCGCGCATCTGGCGTATGTCGCGTGTATGTGTGCGGCCGTAGATCATACCGATGAGCGCGAAGAACAGTGCTGTCATCAATCCGTGTGAAAGCATCTGCAATATCGCACCTGTGCAGGCGCTCTTTGTCATCATCAGGATTGCGAAAAGTACGAGTCCGCAGTGTGATACCGATGAGTATGCGTT
Source organism: Bacteroidales bacterium (assembly GCA_015060965.1). Taxonomy (GTDB): domain Bacteria; phylum Bacteroidota; class Bacteroidia; order Bacteroidales; family Bacteroidaceae; genus HGM04593. The sequence goes on from SUXN01000009.1 coordinate 12,279, forward strand.
AATGTACTTGAGGTCGGTCTGGCTTATGGCGCTCAAGGCTCCGTAGACAACACTCACGGTTGTAAGTATGATGAATATCCAGGCGAGGTCCTCGGCAGCCTGTGGCAACAGGTACATGGCGATGCGGAAACAGCCGTAGCCTCCCAGCTTCATCAACACTCCTGCATGGAGCATTGATACCGATGTGGGCGCGCAGGCGTGTCCGTCGGGGCTCCATGTATGGAACGGGAAGAGTGCTCCAAGAACACCGAAACCGATGAACGTGAGCGGGAAGAAGATGTATTGTGTCTCGACAGGGATGCAGTCGAGTGCTGCAATCTCGTGTATGTTCATTGTTGTGGCACCGCTGCCGAAATATATGCCGAGTATACCCATCAGCAGGAACGCGGAGCCTCCCATTAGCATCAGTGTCAGCTTCATTGCAGAGTACTCTTTCCTGCCGCTGCCCCATACACCGATGAGCAGGTACATGGGGATGAGCGCTGTCTCATAGAACATGAACATTGTGAAGAGGTCTGTTGAGATGAAGAAACCGTATACTCCCAAAGAGAGCAGTGTGAACCAAAGGAAGAACTCCTTTGTCATCGGTTTCAGCCTCCATGATGCGAATGTTCCGGTGAATACTATTATAGAAGAGAGCAACAGCATTGCTACCGATATTCCGTCTACACCTATTGAAAGGCAGATATTCAGCGGCTCATACCAGCTCCAGGAGTCGCAGTAGAGCATGATGTCGCTGTTTCCGCCGTTGCGCTGGGCAATAAAGTCCACTGTAAGATAAACCGACAACACAAGCAGTGCCGTTGAACCGGCTACCATTGTCGCACGCACCTGGTTGAGGCTGCGGCTACCCCATAATGCAAGCAGCATCGCAAGGGGGATAATAACAAATAAAAGCAATATATTCATCATTTATTCTCCTTTCATCTTAATTGAAGTATAGCAAGAACAGCAGTATCATAAGCGCACCGCTCAGGAAGTAGATACAATAGGACTGTACGTTTCCGCTCTGCAACGGGCGGATGAAAGCACCGGCCCACTGTGTGCCCTTTGCGATGAGGTCGAGTGAACCGTCGATGACATGACGGTCGAACCATGCGATAGGGCGGCTTATGCTGTTGAATATTATTCTCTTTGTAACGAACAGCCATGCCTCGTCCATGTAGAAACGGTGGTAGGCCGCTCTGATGGGCTCACGCAGCACTACATTGACAATTCGTGTTATACGGCTGTTTGCCCTTATGTACATTATTGTGGCAACGACAATGCTTGAAACGGCAAGCATGATGCTTGTTGTCGCCACCTCGGTGTCAAGGTGTATCGTGTATGCCTCACCGTTGCTGCTTATGAACTCTCCGAATGGGATGAAGCCGGCAACGCAGGTTGCAGCAGCAAGTATTATGAGCGGAAGGGTCATTGTCCAGGGCGCTTCGTGCGGCTTGTGCGGCTCATGCGCTGTAGCACCGGCCTTGTATTGTGCCAACTGCTCCTCGTAGTGGCTTTTGCCCCAGAAGATGAGGTAGTAGAGACGGAACATGTAGAATGCTGTCATTGCAGCGATGGCGCTCATGAAAAGTCCCATAGGTGCCGAGAAACTGTAACATGCCGCCAGAATCTCGTCCTTGCTGAAGAATCCGCTGAACGGCGGTATTCCTGCTATGGCAAGACAGGCGATGAGGAATGTTATATGGGTTATAGGCATATACTTGCGCAGGCCGCCCATGTGGCTCTTCTCGTTGCTGTGTACGGCATGTATGATGGCTCCGGCGCCAAGGAAAAGCAGTCCCTTGAAAATTGCGTGCGTGAAGAGGTGGAACATTGATGCCATGTAGCCGAGGCCGCCTTCATGCGGGTCGGTACTTGTGCATACACCCAAAGCGACCATCATGAATGCAATCTGCGATATCGTGGAGAATGCGAGCACGCGTTTGATGTCTGTCTGCACGCAGGCAACTACAGCAGCGTAAAGCGCGGTGAAAGCGCCGACGTATGCGATGATGTGCAGCATATCGGGAGCATAGCCGACGAAAAGCGGGAACATACGTGCCACAAGGAACACTCCGGCAACAACCATTGTGGCAGCGTGTATGAGTGCCGATACAGGCGTCGGGCCCTCCATTGCATCGGGCAGCCATATGTGCAACGGGAACATGGCGCTCTTTCCTGCACCGCCTATGAACATCAGTATAAGTGCTGTGGGCAACACACCGCCGGCTGTCGCAAGTGCCGCCTCGTCCGGGGTGAAAGAGAATGTGCCCATGTAGTACCCGTACACGAGTATTCCTATGAGGAAGAAGAGGTCGGCAAAACGTGTTACAATGAAGGCCTTCTTGGATGCCGCAATGGCCGCCGGCTTGGTGTAGTAGAAGCCTATGAGCAGGTACGATGAAACACCTACAAGCTCCCAGAAGATGTACATCTGGAAAATGTTCGTTGCAACGACGAGTCCTAACATTGAGAATGTGAAGAGCGAAAGGAACGCGTAATAGCGCTGGAAACCGCGCTCACCTTCCATGTAGCCCAGTGAGTAGATATGTACCATAAGGCTTATGGTGGTAATCACCACAAGCATCATTGCCGAGATGGGGCTGATGAGTATACCCATATCGATGCTCAATGTCTCGTTGATAGGCAACCAGGTGAAGTTGTACGGCATGACTTCTGCAAAGATACCCTCGGCATCACGCCCTGCAGTAAAGTAACCTATGGTTACGGTGTATGCAAGCACGGTGGCGGCAAGCAGCGACAGGGTACCGATGGTGCCGGCAACCTTGTGCGGCATCTTGTTGCCTGCAAGTGCGAGTAATATGAAACTCAACAGCGGCAGTGCCAATATGTATATTGAATGTTCCATCATTTTAGTGCTTTAAGTTAGTCAACCGTTTGATATGTATTGAGTGGAAGTTGCGGTATACATTGATGATGATGGCAATTGCCACCGCTGTCTCTGCCGCTGCGATACCGATACCGAAGAGCGAGAATATATATCCCTCGAGGTGCTCGGGGTGGCAGTATGCGTTGAATACGGCAAAATTGATGTCAACCGCATTGAGCATAAGCTCCGTACATATGAGCAATGATACCAGGTTACGGCGTGTGAAGAAACCGAATACTCCCACAAAGAAGAGTACAGCCGAAAGAATCAGCATATATTGTGCAGGTATTGTCATGGCTTTTACTTTTTACGTGCAATGAGTATGGCTCCCACAGTGCAGGCAAGCAGCAATACGCTCATCACCTCGAACGGGAGTATGTAATTGTATTTCTCTGTACCCATCAGCGCCAGTCCGAGCTCGCGCATCGCAACGCCGTCTGCATTGACGGTGCCCTGTGCGAACTGGGTGGTATTGACAAGGTATATGGTTATAATCATTCCGGTCATTGCCGTTACTGTTCCGGCAAGGTATCGCCGCATTGAAGTCTGTGTCACGTCGACGCTGCCTTTACCGAGCAACAGGACAACAAAGATGAGCAACACTACAATACCGCCTGCATACACGGTAATCTGTACTGCACCCAGGAATGTGTAGTGGAGCATGAAATAGAGGCCGGCTGTACCGAACAGCACGAACAGCAGCAGGGTGGTGGCACGCATGATCTTGCTCGATGTCACTGCAAAGAGCGCTGCGATTACCATCATGAAGGCAAGCCCCGAGAAAATAATCAGGTTGATACTCATATCCTTTTATCTGTTAAGTTTCAAAACTAGTTTCTTGCGGTCGAAGACTGCATTCTCGAACTCATTGCTGAACTCGATTGCATTCTTCGGACATACATTCACACACAGCTGGCAGAACATACATGCTCCGAGGTCGTAATTGTATTCTACAAGCATCTTCTTGCTTTTGCCGGTCTCCTCGTCTGTGACAGTCTTTGTCGTTATTCTGATTGTGCCGTTGGGGCAGGTCTGTTGGCAAAGTCCGCAGGCAATGCACTTGTTGTTGCCGTCGGCATCGTGTGGCATTACAAGGCGCGCCCTATGACGTTCAGAGATATGCTGTGTCTTCCTGTTTTCGGGGTACTGCTCTGTCACCTTGCGTGTGAAGAACTCCTTGAGTGTCACTTTCAAGCCTGTTGACAGGGACTTCACTGTATACCAGACAGCTCCTATATATGTATCTTCAAATTTCATGTCATACTATTTTAAAAGGTCCAACCCATTACCACGCAGATTGTCATTATCAGCAGGTTCAGAAGTCCTATGGGAACAAGGTATTTCCACTCCAGTACAAGCACCTGGTCAATGCGCAGGCGGGGGAATGTCCATCTTATCCACATAAGTACCCATACCACGAACAGTGTCTTGCCGATGAACCACACACAGCCCGGAATGTAGCACATTATGTGGTTGAATGTGTCGAGCCCTGATATGTAGAACGGTGCCCAGCCTCCAAGGAATATCGTAGATGCTATTCCTGCGATGATGAACATGTTCATGAACTCTGCAACATAGAAAAGACCGAAGCCCATACCCGAATACTCGGTGTGGAATCCTGCCGTCAGCTCCGACTCGGCCTCGGGAAGGTCGAACGGTGCACGGTTGGTCTCGGCGTTACCTGCAATGATGTATATGATGAATGCAATGATTGCCGGAATGTGCCCGCGGAAGATGAACCAGCCCTTGGTCTGTATCTCTGTAAGCTCGCTTATCTGCATTGTACCGCTCAATACCACAAGTGTGAGGATGCTGAGGCCCATGGAGAGCTCGTAGCTGATCATCTGTCCACCGCTTCGCATGGCGCCTATCATGGAGAACTTGTTGTTGCTGCTCCATCCTGCCAGCAGAATACCGAGGATTCCGAACGATGAGGCTGCCATGATGAAGAATATACCTATGTTGAAATCGAGTACCTGAAGTCCGCGTGCGAACGGCAGGCAACTGAATGTGATAAGCGAACTCATCACGACAAGGAACGGCGCAAGGTTGTAGAGGATGCGGTCGGAGTTCTTTATCTCGATGATCTCCTTGATAAGCATCTTGAATACGTCCGAGAATACCTGCAACAAACCCCATTTGCCCACTCGGGTGGGGCCCAGGCGGCACTGGAACGATGCGCACACCTTACGCTCCATGTAAATCATCAGTATGGCAAACGACAAGTACGCCACCAAGGCGCACACCGCAGCCAGGATGCACTCCACCACAATTGCCAGCTGATGGGGCATTACCGACTCTAAAAAACTGTCGATAGCTGTGACTATTGTATTGAAATCTATCATCTTTTCTCTTTTTATCGGTCAATGTCGGGGATTACGTAATCGAGCGAAGCTCCAATTGTTATGAGGTCGGCAATCTTGCAACCCTTCATTATCTTGTGTGCAGCGGCAAGCAAGGGAAGGCCTGTCGGGCGGAACTTCAGACGGTAAGGTGTCTTGTCGCCACGGCTCTCGATGAAGACGCTGAACTCTCCACGGGTGCCCTCTACCGATGCGCTGAAACGGCCCTCGGGCAATTTGATAATGGGCTTTGTCTTGATCTTGTACTCGCCCTCGGGAATATTGTCGATGAGCTGTTCGATTATATGTATCGATTCAAGAATCTCCTCAAGGCGCACTATAAGGCGTGCATAGCAGTCACCTTCGGTGTGCAGTATCTCCTTGAACTCTACCTTGTCATATAACGCATAAGGATGACGCTTTCTCACGTCGCAGGCCCAGCCAGAAGCACGTCCTGTGCCGCCTGTTGCACCAAAAGAGATTGCATCCTCACGTGAGAGTACGCCCACGCCTATTGAGCGGTTGCGGAAAATCACGTTGTTTACAAAAAGGTCGTAATACTCCTTTATCCTCTTCTTCTGGTCATTGCAATACTCCTTTACTTTTCTTGCGAAATCGGGGGTGATGTCTGCCTGTACTCCACCTATCACATAATAGTTCTGTATGAGTCTTCCGCCGGTGACCTCTTCCATGATGTCAAGGATTTTCTCACGCTCGCGGAATCCGTATATGAAGCCGGTAATCGCACCCATATCCATTGCCATACATGAATACATGAGCAGGTGCGAGTCAATTCGCTGCAACTCGTCCATAATGGTACGTATGTATTGCGAGCGGTCGGTAAGCTCAAGGCCCAAGGCTTTTTCCACGCACATACATACCGCGTGACGGTTCTGGTGGGCGCTCAGATAGTCGAGCCTGTCGCAGAACGGGAGAATCTGCGGATAGGTACGGCTCTCGCACATCTTCTCAATACCGCGGTGTATGTAGCCGCAGCGTATATCAACCTTGCGCACCTCCTCGCCTTCAAGGGCAAGGTGAAAGTGCAGCACACCATGGGTGGCAGGGTGCTGGGGGCCGATGTTTATGATGAACTGGTCGTAGTGGAGTATCTTCAGTTTCTCCACAATCTCGGCCATCTCCTTGTCGTCCTGGATGTCATATTCGCGCTTGAACTCCTCGGCGGGCTCGCTGTTCAGGCGTACCGGGTTCAGCTCCTCACTTGCGTCGTAATCCTTACGCAACGGATGGCCTACCCAGTCATTGCGCAGGAACAGGCGTCGCAGGTCGTGGTGCCCTGTGAACGCTATTCCGAAAAAGTCGTATACCTCGCGCTCATACAACTCTGCAACCTGCCATATATCGCTGACAGAGGGCAACTGCGGTTTCTCGCGGTCGGTAGTGCGCACGGCAAGTTCTATGTTCTCGTGTGTCTCGCTGTTCTCGAGTATATATATGGCTCCAAGGCCCTCTTCGCCCCAGTCCATTCCCACAACTTCGCGCAGAAAGTCCATACCGTTCTTGCGCTGTTCAAGCATGGTGTCGCGGAAATCCTTTATATCTATGAATTTAACCTCCATCTCTGCTACTGTTTTTTCTCATCCCCGATGGGGTGGTTGGTTACGATTATCGGCTCAGACGGCAAGTGCTTCCTCTCCTGATGCCTGTTCTTGCCTCCGAAGAATTTCTCTACCTTCACTTTGCGCTGTAGCTGCATCATACCGTACAGTATCGCTTCGGGACGTGGCGGGCATCCGGGGATGTACACATCGACAGGTATTATCTTGTCAATGCCGTTGAGTACGTGGTATGAGTCCTTGAAGGGGCCACCGCTGATGGCACATCCGCCTACTGCGACCACATATTTGGGCTCTGCCATCTGGTCATAAAGACGCTTTAGTACAGGTGCCATCTTGTGGGTTATCGTGCCGGCACACATTATAAGGTCGGCCTGACGTGGCGAGTTACGTGTCACCTCAAAACCGAAACGCGCAAAGTCGTATCTTGCAGCGCCTACTGACATGAACTCGATTCCGCAACAGCTGGTGGCGAAAGTAAGTGACCACAATGAATTGCTGCGGCCCCAGTTGATGAGGTCATCAAGCTTACCCAGGACAACATTCGTGCGCTCCTTGTTTATCTCGGCAATCATTGCCTCAAGCGTCTCGTTGTCCTTGAACTCCTCGTAAGGGATAGATTTTATCTTTGGTCTATTTATTTCCATTCAAGTGCGTTTTTGCGCCAAGCGTATGCAAGGCCGAGTATAAGAAATGAGAGGAAAAACAACACGCCTACAAGAGCTTTCATTCCTAACTCCTGGACAATGGTGGCCCATGGGAACAGGAATACAGCCTCGATGTCGAACATGAGGAAGAGGATTGCGAAAAGATAGTATCCGGCCTTGAAGTGTATCCAAGTGGAGCCTTGTGTGGGGATACCGCATTCGTAAGTCTCGCCTTTCTGTCTGTTGAAAGTGCGTGGTGAAATCCACCTCGTAATTATCATAACCATAGCCACAAAGGCAATGGATGCGATAACTATCGCAAAGAGCATTACCAGATTCATATATTAGAAACTATTTAAATTTAAAAAAAATAATCTCGTTGAAACCGTATCGTTTGTTTCGCGATACAAGTTCAAAAAGTCTTTTGAAAATTATAAGTTCTTTTGTTGTAAGGCGTTGCGTGGAGAGCTCCTTTCGGGGACAGTCGAGATGACGTTCTGCCTTTGTTTTTGACCGTGCAAACTTACAAAAAATATTAGGCGGGGTGGATGCCAAAAAAGAAATATTTTTAAATTCTTTTTGCTTTTAACTTAGTTTAAAACCGCATCGAGCATCATCATAAGTGTAAAACCCACGGCAAAGCATATTGTTCCGATGTTGCTGTGCTTGCCTTGTTGGGACGACGGTATCAATTCCTCAACTACAACATACAACATTGCGCCTGCTGCGAAAGCGAGCAGAGGTGGCATCGCTCCGTTGCTGTCGTTCAGGAATAGCATTGTGGCAATTGCAGCAACAGGCTCTACAAGTCCTGACAACGCTCCCATGACGAATGCCTTCGTTTTGCTTTTCCCCTCGCCGTGGAGCGGGATTGAGATTATTGCACCCTCGGGGATGTTCTGTATAGCCATACCTATCGAAAGGGCAAGTGCGCCGGCGATAGTGAGGCTTGTGCTGCCGCTCATCACTCCCGAGAATACTACTCCGACAGCCATTCCCTCGGGGATGTTGTGCAGGGCCACAGCAAGTATCATTTTTGTGGAGCGTGAGAGTGAGGATTTCGGGCCTTCCGGGGTGTTGCTGTCGCTGTGTTGGTGAGGAATCACTGTGTCGAGCAGCAATAGGAAACCCATGCCGGCAAGGAATCCTGCTATAACGGGCCAGTTGTCGGCCAATCCTTCGCCTGTCTGTTCAAGCGCCGGTTGCAGCAGCGACCAAAAGCTGGCTGCAACCATGATACCCGATGCAAATCCCAGCATCGCGTTGTTTGTCAGTTGTGATATCCTGTCTCTTATGAGAAAAACCAGTGCAGCACCTAATGCGGTACCTGCCAATGGTATTGTGAGTCCTATGAAAAGTTCCATTTTATCGTATGTTTTCGTTAAAGTGCAGTTTCATCACGCATGGGCGTGGATTGACTGCAAATTTATGAAATAATTGTTTAAAACAGCTCTGTACATGAATAATAATGTTGCATCCGAACAAATGTTTCCCAATATTGCCTTAAAATCATTTTTTATGGTTATCTTTGCGCTAAAGCGCGAAAATAGGCTGCACACGCTGTGAGAAATCATTGAAATAAGTTTCATATTTCTCGCTCGTTTGCTGCTATCTTTGCATTATTATGTGCGCATGCATCATGCGCACACGTCCGCGATGATATTGTCGCGGGCTTATCACTCAACCGATTACAATAAAACATAAAATAAATCATCTATGATCTACTTTTTCAGTACACCTGCCGGTTCGGTTATCGCAACTCAGGCAAACGGCACTTTGACAACTGCCGACATTGAAAAACTTTGTTGGCTCTACGGCGAGGCAACTCCCGTTGAGAGCGAGGTGATGGGGGGCTTCTTCATCGGTCCTCGTCGTGAAATGATTACTCCTTGGAGTACCAATGCAGTGGAAATCACCCAGAATATGGGTCTTACAGGCATTGCCCGCATAGAGGAGTATTTTGCAGTGAAGGACGAGAATGCAGAGTATGACCCCATGTTGCAGCGTATGTACCGTGGTCTTGACCAGAACATATTCACTGTCGATATCCAGCCAAAGCCAATCGAGTTCATCGAGGACCTCGACAGCTATAACGAGCAGGAGGGTCTTGCACTTTCAAAAGAGGAGATTGACTATCTGCACCGTGTTGAGGGCGAACTCGGCCGCAAGTTGACCGATAGCGAGGTGTTCGGCTTTGCGCAGATCAACTCGGAGCACTGTCGCCACAAGATTTTCGGCGGAACATTCATCATCGACGGCGAGGAGATGCCTTCATCACTCTTTGCGATGATAAAGCGCACCACCAACGAGAACCGCAACAGCATCATTTCTGCTTACAAGGACAATGTGGCTTTTGCTCAGGGTCCTGTTGTAGAGCAGTTTGCTCCGGCTGACCACTCAATCCCCGACTATTTCGTAATCAAGGATATCGAGACTGTCATCTCTCTCAAGGCCGAGACTCATAACTTCCCTACAACTGTTGAGCCTTTCAATGGTGCTTCAACCGGTACCGGAGGTGAGATCCGCGACCGTATGGGTGGCGGTAAGGGTTCATGGCCCATCGCAGGTACAGCTGTTTATATGACATCTTATCCACGCACATACAACGACCGCAAGTGGGAGGAGGTCCTCCCCGTGCGCAAGTGGCTCTATCAGACACCTGAACAGATTCTTACAAAGGCATCGAACGGTGCTTCGGACTTCGGTAACAAGTTCGGTCAGCCGCTTATCTGCGGTTCTGTGCTTACTTTCGAGCACAAGGAGAACGATGAGGTATACGGTTACGACAAGGTAATCATGCTTGCCGGCGGTGTTGGCTACGGTACACGCCGCGACTGCCTCAAGGGCGCTCCCGAGAAGGGCAACAAGGTGATTGTGATGGGTGGTGACAACTACCGCATCGGTCTTGGCGGCGGTTCTGTGTCTTCGGTTGATACAGGCCGTTACTCATCGGGTATCGAGCTCAATGCAGTACAACGTGCGAATGCCGAGATGCAGAAGCGTGCATACAATGTCGTACGTGCTCTCTGCGAGGATGATACAAACCCTGTAGTTTCAATCCATGACCACGGTTCAGCAGGTCATGTGAACTGTCTCTCGGAGCTTGTTGAGGAGTGTGGCGGTCTCATCAATATGGCAAATCTGCCTGTCGGTGACAGCACCCTGTCGGCAAAGGAGATCATTGCCAACGAGTCACAGGAGCGTATGGGCTTGCTCATCAAGGAGGATGCAATCGAGTATGTACGCAAGGTGGCAGAGCGTGAGCGTGCTCCAATGTATGTTGTCGGTGAGACAACCGGTGATGCACGTTTCGCATTCGAGCAGGCCGACGGCAAGCGTCCGTTCGACCTCTCAGTAAGCCAGATGTTCGGTTCTTCTCCAAAGACATATATGGTCGACAAGACTGTGGAGCGTCACTACAAGGATGCAGAGTATGACGAGGTGAACATTGAGGAATACCTTACAGATGTACTCCGTCTTGAGGCGGTTGCTTGTAAGGACTGGTTGACAAACAAGGTCGACCGCTCCGTAACCGGTAAGATTGCACGCCAGCAGTGCCAGGGTGAAATCCAGCTCCCGTTGAGCGATTGCGGTGTGGTAACACTCGACTACCGTGGTCGGAAGGGTATCGCTACATCAATCGGTCATGCGCCTCAGGCCGGTCTTGCCGATCCTGCAAAGGGTTCTGTGCTTGCCGTTTCCGAGGCTCTTACAAATATAGCTCTTGCTCCGCTTGCAAACGGCATCAAGAGTATCTCCCTCAGTGCAAACTGGATGTGGCCTTGCCGCTCACAGGAGGGTGAGGATGCACGTCTCTACCGCGGTGTTGAGGCTTTGAGCGACTTCTGCTGTGCACTCAAGATAAATGTCCCCACAGGTAAGGACTCTCTCTCAATGACACAGAAGTATCCCGACGGTACAAAGGTCATCAGCCCGGGTACAGTGATTGTATCTGCCGGTGGCGAGGTTTCCGATGTACGCAAGGTGGTTTCTCCTGTTATGGTCAACGAGCCGAAGAGTGCATTCTATCACATAGACTTCAGTTTCGACCATTTGCGTCTGGGTGGTTCGGCATTCGCACAGACCCGCAACTGTATTGGTGACGATGTTCCTACAGTTGCCAACCCAGAGTATTTCGCCGAGGCATTCGATGCTGTACAGCAGCTTGTGAAGGAGGGTCTTGTCATGGCCGGTCACGACGTCTCTGCCGGTGGTCTCATCACAACACTCCTTGAGATGTGCTTCGCCAATACAACAGGCGGTATGGAGATAGACCTCAACAATGTCGTTGAGAAGGATATCGTGAAACTTCTCTTCGCCGAGAATCCTGCATTGGTTATCCAGGTTGCCGACAAGGACAAGTGCCGCATGCAGCAGATTCTTGATGAGGCGGGTATCTGTTTCGTTAAGATAGGTACTCCTTGCGAGAAACGTCATATAGCAGTTGCCAAGGATAAGCGTACACGTCTGTTCGACATCGAGCACTACCGCGATGTATGGTTCGACAGCTCTTACCTTATGGACCTCAAGCAGAGCTTCAACGGCTGTGCAAGCGAGCGTCTGAAGAATTACAAGAACCAGCCTCTGCGTTTCCGTCTGCCGGCACGTTTCAACGGTATGCTCTCAAGCTACGGAATGTCGGCCGACCGCCGCGAGAAGTCCGGCGTACGCGCTGCCATAATCCGCGAGAAGGGTACCAACGGCGAGCGTGAGATGGCTTATGCAATGCACCTCGCAGGCTTTGACGTGAAGGATGTTACAATGACCGACCTTATCAGCGGCCGCGAGACACTCGACGAGGTGAACTTCATCGTATTCTGCGGTGGATTCTCCAACTCTGACGTTCTCGGTTCAGCCAAGGGTTGGGCAGGTGGCTTCCTCTTCAATCCAAAGGCAAAGGCTGCGCTTGACCGTTTCTACCAGCGTGAGGATACTCTCTCACTCGGTATATGCAACGGTTGCCAGCTGATGATGGAGCTTAACCTTATCAATCCTGAGTATGCCGAGCGCGGACGTATGCTCCACAACAACTCGCACAAGTTCGAGTCTTCGTTCGTAGGCGTGAATATACCGCAGAACAACAGCGTTCTCTTCGGTTCTCTATCAAACAGCCGTCTGGGTGTTTGGGTTGCCCACGGTGAGGGTAAGTTCTCTCTTCCATACGAGGTCGAGAAGTACAACATAGTTGCACAGTATGCATACGAGGGCTATCCTGCGAACCCCAACGGTTCGGACTATAATGTAGCAGCTCTTGCAAGCGCTGACGGCCGTCACGTGGCAATGATGCCTCACCCAGAGCGTGCTATCTTCCCATGGCAGTGTGCTACTTATCCGGCAGACCACATCGCTGATGATGTTACTCCATGGATTGAGATATTCCGCAATGCTTACAATTGGGTAAATGAAAAGATAAAATGATAAAGTAAATTAAGGGCTATTAAGGGGGATTAAGGAGCATTAATGTGCTTTAGTCCTCCTTAATTCTCTTTATTGGCCTTTAAATTTTAATCTATTACAATGGCGACATCACTCTTTAAACTGTTCACGACATTCTTTCGCATAGGACTCTTTACCTTTGGCGGAGGCTATGCTATGATTCCGCTCATCGAGCATGATGTGGTGGAGAAGAACGGATGGCTCAGGAAGGATGAGTTTCTTGACCTGTTGGCAGTGGCGCAGTCGGCTCCAGGCGTCTTTGCCGTAAATATGGCTGTGTTCGTCGGCTATAAGTTGCGTGGCAAACGTGGAGCATTGGCGGCTTCTTTCGGTTGTGTGCTGCCTTCGGTTGTAATAATACTGTTGATAGCTCTTTTCTTCCGCCGCTTCCGTCATATTGAGGTGGTGAACAACATCTTCATGGGTATAAGGCCGGTTGTGGTGGCACTGATAGCAGTACCGGTGTTCAATGTTGCGAAGAGTGCAAGATTGGGGTGGAGTACCGTGTGGATTCCTGTCGTGGCAGCCTTCCTGATAGTCGCTTTGGGAGTATCTCCGATATATGTGATAATAGTTGCCGGTGTTGCAGGTTATGTTTGGGGTAGAATGGGGAGGGACAAGGCATGATGATTTTTATTGAACTCTTTTATACGTTCCTCAAGATAGGTCTTTTCTCCTTCGGTGGGGGGTATGGGATGCTGTCCGTTATACAGGGTGAGGTTGTTGCCCGTCACGGGTGGCTCACTGCAGCCGAGTTTACCGATATTGTGGCAATAAGCCAGATGACACCGGGTCCCATAGGTATAAACTCCGCAACTTATGTAGGATACACGGCGGTGTTGAATGCAACGGGCTCGGAGCTGTTTGCCGTTGTTGGTTCTCTTGTGGCTTCATTTGCCGTGATGCTCCCGTCGATTGTGCTGATGCTTATTGTAAGCCGTTACTTTATGAAATACAGCAAGCACCCCTCTGTTGAGGCTGTGTTCAAATGCCTGCGTCCTGCGGTGGTGGGATTGATTGCTTCGGCAGCGCTGTTGCTGATGACAGAAGAGAACTTCGGCTCGCCTGTAGGGTCGCCTTTGCAGTTCTGGGTGAGTGTAGCACTGTTTGTCGCGGCTTTTGTAGCTATGAAGTTCTTCAAGGTAAGCCCTATTCTCATTCTTCTCCTTGCCGGTGTTTTCGGTGGGGTTTTCTATGGGGTTGCAGGAGAGTGAGGGTTATCAAAGGTTATTAAGGGTTATTAAGGGTAATTAATGTTGCTGATTATTTGCTCTTTTGCGGAACTCAACTCTTTCTCTGGTGAGTTTCTCTCGGAATCCGCCTTGGTGCAAGAAACGTTCTCCAACAGCCTGGAGGTATTTGTATAACAGGTAATCTGCTTGGTATATAAGAATTATTGCAAGATTGGCTGTTGTTTCAGCATTACGGGTTTTAATTAACTTCATCCAGAATTCTGTTTCATTATGCTCACGCCCTAATTCCTGAGCGCGTTTCATCTGCTTAGAACCTTTATCCCAGCGTACGAGGTTATGCGTGCGAATATAATCCTCGTAATCTATAAGGAGTTCCTGTAGACTGCTTTTGGCAACATTGAACAACTTGATTTCTGTTTCTGTGGATGTGGCGCCGGCTGCATATCCTTCAACAATGTTCTGTTTACCGCTACGTGCTGCTTGTACCATCTGGTCTATGGTGCGGTCTCCCTTGCTGAAATAGTTCCTGGTAAAATGGTATGTGATGTCATAGATGGTTTCTGCTTTGCGGTAGCATAGCAGTTCACGGTAGTTGCTTCTGTTTGGAATTAGATTGGGCATATATAACGGTGTCAGACAGTTAAAGTAGAGGGACATTAATAACCTTTAATATCCCTTAATTCTCTTAATGTTTTTATCCCAGTTTTTCTTTAAGGAACTTGCCTGTGTATGAGGCTGCGCATGCCGCAACCTCCTCCGGCGTTCCGGCAACTACGAGTCTTCCACCTTCCTCGCCACCTTCCGGTCCAAGGTCAATTACATAGTCGGCACATTTTATAACGTCCATGTTGTGCTCGATGATGACAAGCGAGTGCCCGCGGGCAAGCAGGCGCTCAAAGGACTTGAGCAACTTCTTGATATCATGGAAGTGCAGGCCTGTCGTGGGCTCGTCGAAGATGAACATGGTGGGGCGGTCGGTCTGCTGGCTCAGATAGTAGGCGAGCTTTACACGCTGGTTCTCACCGCCTGAGAGTGTCGACGATGATTGTCCCATCTTTATATATGCGAGTCCTACATCCTGTAAAGGCTGAAGGTTCTCTGCAATGCGTTTCTGCCCATGTTCCTGGAAGAAGTTTATTGCATCGCCTATGGTCATCTCCAGTATGTCGTAGATGTTCTTCCCGTGGAACTTCACCTCAAGGACCTCGTTCTTGAAACGTTTGCCGTGGCAGGCCTCACATTCGAGCTTGAGGTCGGCCATGAACTGCATCGATACGGTTATGGTTCCCTCGCCCTTACATTCATCGCAACGGCCTCCGTCAGAGTTGAAAGAGAAATGTCCTGCCCCGAATCCCAACTGCTTTGCCAACGGTTGTTGTGCAAAGAGATGACGTATCTCGTCATATACCTTTAGGTATGTGACGGGGTTTGAACGCGATGACTTGCCAATGGGGTTCTGGTCAATGAACTCTACACCGCAAAGCTGTCTCAGGGCACCACCAACCTCCTCGCACTGCCCGGGGGCCTCGCAGGTATTGCCGAAGTGTCGCATGAGTGAGCGGTAAAGGATGTTGCGTACAAGGGTCGATTTGCCCGAGCCGCTCACTCCGCTGACCACGGTAAAGAGATTAAGAGGTATATTGACGTCAATGCCCTGCAGGTTGTTTTCGCGTGCTCCCTTTATTGTTATCCAGTTGTTCGATGTGCGGCGGTGCTTGGGTACTTCAATGGTCTCTTCGCCCAATAGATACTTGACCGTATAGCTGTTGCTGCCTTTTTCAAGGTCGCTCATGTTGCCACGGTAAACGATGTTGCCGCCATATGAGCCTGCCTTCGGACCTACATCTATTATATAGTCGGCTGCACGTATGATCTCTTCGTCGTGTTCAACTACAACAACAGTGTTGCCAAGGTCACGCAAGCGGTAAAGGACGCTTATCAGACGGTCCGTGTCACGGCTGTGGAGTCCGATGCTGGGCTCGTCAAGGATGTATAGCGAGCCTACAAGGGCACTTCCCAATGATGTCACAAGGTTTATTCTCTGGCTCTCTCCACCTGACAATGTGTTGCTCAAACGGTTGAGTGTCAGGTAACCGAGGCCGACGTCGAGCAGGCAGTCGATGCGGCTGCGGATCTCGGTGAGAATACGCTTTGCCACAGCTGCATCGTGCTCGTCAAGCGTTAGGTTGTCGAAGAACTCTTTAAGGCGTGTTATAGGCATCTCAATGAGCTCTATGATGCTCGTACCGCCAACCTTTACATAGCTTGCCTCTTTCTTGAGGCGTGTGCCGTGGCATGTGGGGCAGATGGGCTTGCCACGGTAGCGCGCGAGCATCACCCGGTACTGTATCTTGTACTGGTTGGCCTTGACCATGTTGAAGAAGTTGTCGATGCAGATGCTCTCGCCGTACTCCTCAATCCATGGGCCTTTGTGCCATAGGTAATCCTTCTGCTCCTGGGTTAGGTTGTAGTATGGCTCAAAAATAGGGAAGTCGTCTTTGGGCGCGCGGCGGCAGAACTCATTCTTCCATTCTCCCATCTTTTCGCCGCGCCAGCAGAATACCGCACCGTCATATACACTCAACAGCTTGTTGGGTATCACAAGGTCCTCGTCAATGCCTACTATGCGGCCGAAGCCTTCGCAGTCGGGGCATGCACCGATGGGTGAGTTGAAAGAGAACATCTGTTCCGATGGTTCCTCGAACTCAATGCCGTCGGCCTCAAAACGGATGCAGAAACTGTGTGGTACCTCCTCGTCCATGAACTGTAACAAGCAGGTGCCGTTGCCCTCGTAGAAGGCGGTCTCGGCAGAGTCGAGCAGGCGGCTGACTGTCTCATTGCTGTCGCTCACCGTCAAACGGTCTACCAGCAATGCGGGTTTCTCACCTTTTTTCGGGGTGTACTCCTCAATGCGTATTATCTCTTTATCGAGTACTATGCGTGTGAAACCCTGTTGCAGGTATATCGATAGTTGCTCCTCGAGTGTGCGTCCCTTGCGTTTTGGAATAGGGGCGAGCAACAGGAAACGTGTCCCCTCTGGGCGGCTCTTCATGCACTCCACAAGGTCCTCGGGGTTGTCTTTCTTTACCAGCTTGCCACTTATAGGGGAGTAGGTCTTTCCTATGCGTGCATAAAGCAGTTTTAGATATTCGTAAATCTCGGTAGATGTTCCTACTGTGGAACGCGGGTTGCGGTTGTTCACCTTCTGCTCAATGGCAATGGCGGGCGGTATACCTTTGATGAAGTCGCACTCGGGCTTGTTCATCTGTCCGAGGAACTGGCGTGCGTATGACGAAAGGGACTCCACATATCTGCGCTGTCCTTCGGCATAAAGGGTGTCGAAGGCAAGTGATGACTTACCCGAGCCCGAGAGCCCTGTGACGACAACGAGTTTGCCGCGTGGAATTTCAACGTCGACATTTTTCAGGTTGTTTACCCTTGCTCCTTTTATTATGATATTCTTGCTTTCGCCCATAAGAACCTACAATCTTTATTTAGTCTTGCGAATTTACATAAAATTCATCCATCTTGTATATAAAAAGGAGTCTAAAGTGGTTGTTAAATATTCTTTATTTGTGATTATTTGGTTATCTTCGCGTTTGAAAAATAAAGGTTATATGAAGTTGAGGAACATATTATTGTTTGCAGCGGTGCTTTTGTTCGCATCATGTAGTACAAAGAAGGTCGTCCAGCAGTCACAATATCCCAAACGCGAGTTCCGCGGAGCATGGATACAGGCTGTCAATGGACAGTTCTCGGGAATGGACGAGGTGCAGATGAAGAGGTACCTGACCGAGATGCTCGACAATCTTGAAAAGGTGAATGTCAATGCAATCCTCTTTCAGGTACGTGTCGAAGGTGACGCTCTATATCCATCCGATATCGAGCCCTGGAGCCGTTTCCTTACAGGTGTGCAGGGGCGTTCTCCGGGCTGGGACCCTTTGGCGTTCATGGTCAACGAGTGCCACAAGCGCAATATGGAGTTGCATGCATGGATAAACCCTTATCGTGCCCGCACAAAGGGTACTAAATTTGTGGCTCCTGAGCATCAGAGTGTCCGTAATCCCGGTAATTTCGTTGAGTTTGAAGGACAACTCTATTTCAACCCGGCACTGCAGAGCAATCGTGACCACATATGTAGAGTGGTTACTGATATCATAACACGTTATGATGTCGACGGTCTGCATATCGATGACTATTTCTATCCTTATCCGGTCAAGGGTAAGGAATTCAATGATGACAGGCAGTACCCCAAACAGGGCTACGGCAGCAAAGGCGAGTGGCGCAGGGAGAATGTGAATCACTTGATCTATCAGCTCCATCGTACAGTACGTGAACTAAAACCGTGGGTTAAGTTCGGTGTCTCTCCGTTCGGTATCTACCGTAACCAGGCAAGTGACCCGGCAGGTAGCAAGACAAAAGGTCTGCAGTGCTATGATGACCTGTATGCCGATGTCCTTTTCTGGATAAACGAAGGTTGGGTAGACTACTGTATTCCACAGGTATATTGGGAAATAGGACATTCTGCTGCCGACTATGAAGAGCTTGTAGAGTGGTGGGCCAAGTATGCCTCAAAGCGTCCTCTTTATATAGGCCAGGATGTGCAGCGTACCGTCAAGGCTAAGGATGTGACAAGTGCAACCGGCAACCAGCAAGAGGCAAAGTACAGGATGCAGCGTGCTCAAAGAAACATCCAGGGTTCGTGCTTCTGGGATGCGGCCTCTGCGGCAAATAATGTCAGCGGTTACCGCGACTATCTGGCTACGGGGCTCTACCGCTATCCGGCACTTATGCCGCAGTACGGCTTCATGGACAATGTGGCACCAAAGAAGCCCGCAGGTGCCGATGTCATTGAGGATGCAGGCAAGAAGGTGCTTGTATGGATTCTTGACGAAAAAGCCGCAAGCAATGTAATGAATGCTCCTCACCGCTACGTGATATATCGTTTCGGTAAGGGCGAGAAACTCAACACGGCCGATCCTTCAAGGATTGTAGAGATTACTGCGCAACGGTATTATGAATTGCCGGCGGATCTTGAAGGCGAGTATACATTTATGGTTACCGTGCTCGACCGTATGCAGAACGAGTCGGAGGGCGTGAAATGTAAGGTGAAATTATAATGTTATGAATGGCGATGTTTCTGTATATGAGTTGAAGGAGGCTACTGCAGGTCTTGTAGAGCCGATAAACCGTCTTTTAAGACAGTTGTCTTCTTCACCGCATCCGTTTACGGTGGATTCTCTTGAAGCTATTGTGAATTCCGCCAACTCGCATCTTTTTATTGCAGAGGTCGACGGTGCGGTTTCGGGTATGCTCACACTTTGTGATTATCTTGCGCCTACAGGACGTAAAATGTGGATTGAGGATGTTGTGGTCGATGAGGTTGCCCGTGGACGTTCGGTAGGGCGCTTGTTGGTAAATACAGCCATTGAGTATGCCAAGAACATCGGTCCGGGAACGCTCATGCTCACTTCGCGTCCTTCGCGCGAGGCTGCCAATGCTCTCTACCGTTCATGTGGCTTTGTATTTAAAGAGACCAACAATTACAAGATGGACGTGTAAACGGTAGAATAAAGAAATAAAACAAGGACTCTTCATATAATGAGGAGTCCTTGTTTTATTTCTTCTTGTTCAGTTTCTCAAGATGCTCTATGAGGCTGAGTTGTGCCCGCTGTTTTACCATTGATATCGTTCCTTGTATGCGTTTTGTTGTCAACTGGCTGATGTCCTGTTTGCTGTCAATGAAGGTCCACAGGTATTCTGCAACCGATAACATACGTTTACCTTCAATCACTAATAGGCGTAACACCTCCTGGTCGCGCTTGTTCAGCATGTTGAAGGCTTGCCACACCGGAGGTATCTCTTCATTGTCGTCATAATCTTCGGCAAGAGATGCCAACTGCTCCAGGAGCTCAGGGGTTGATGCCTGTATCTCATTTTCCTGGCGCTTTTTCTCTGCGGCTTCCTTCTGCAGGAAGTAGTTGGTCGCACAGCGGGCTATGTAGCTGCTCAATGAGGCCCCGTTGCGTCCTTCCCATTTCTTGAGGACGCTCCAGTTGTTGTCCGATAGGAATTCGTACAATTCGCCTGCAAGGTGACTGCTGTCATGGCATTTGTATATTCTCAATGATATGTAACGGAGTGTCGGAGCGCACATGGACTGAAAGAAAGATTCCTGGAGCCTCCTGTCAGCGTCGGGCGCAGTTATCGCTTCAATCCACTCCCGGTCACTCAGTCGGGAATATTTGTCTATTGCCTTTAACATCGGTTACTTGCTGAATGTTACGCTGTAAGTATCGTAAACGTTTGAAATTCCTGAATACATCAGTTTATTGTTGACGTCACCATCAAAGTTGTAGCTGTTCCTTACCTCGGTGTTTTCTGATGTCACGTTGCCGAATTTTGTATAGCCGCCCTGAACCTCGTCGGTAAGGATATAAGGGGTGCATTTGCCAAGGTAACCCATTGAGGCAAATATCTGTGGAATGCCGCTCTGTACGAATGGCAGGACCTCACAACCAGAATAACGGTAGAACTCCTTTGTGTCAAAAGTGTATTTGTATGTGTTGTAGTCAACAGTGTTGTTCTTGTAGTTCTCTCTGAGGATGGTGACGTTTTTAAGCTGGTGGGCACTCCAGTTGTATTTGTATGTCACCTGTGTGTTCTCGTCGTTATATGTGCTGCCGGTACAGAAATCACCGTTGTATGTGAATGTACGTCTGCTGGTACTTGTCTGTGGAACTGTAGCATTATTCTCGAAGTGGTCGATTGTCGATGAGATTACTCCTATGTACCCGTACTTGTTGAGCTCGATATTCTCCTGTACCTTTTGTGTATATCTCTCTTCGATGCCGTTGTGTGCCTTGTGAAACTCAACATCCGACTTTGTCCTTATGACGCTCTTGCCTTCGTGGTCGGTATAATAATCAATGGCGCATACTCTCTTTTCATTTTCTGTGAGTTCTCCCTTGACTTCGCGGGTGTATTCGTAGCTGATGACCCTGTCGTTCTTGTCACGCACAATGTTAGACCATTTCTCGATTATGTCCATACTGTTGCTGCTCTTGCGGAATGTCACGTCAGCGGGGTAGAACTCACCCTTTGTCTGCTGTGCAAACGGGTCAAAGTCATCACTGTCACTACAAGATACAAAAAACAGACCGCTGAAAGCAATAAATAATGTGTATAAGATTTTTTTATTCATAAAATAAATGTTTTTCAAGTTGATATTTATCGCAAATATAAGCTAAAACGATGTAAAAAAGAGTTAAACAGGCAATAATAATTCATTTTGTGCCCGAGTAGGCCGTTTATCTGTTGGTGTAGAAGTCAAAGGCTTCAAATATATCCTGTTTGCAACACTCCTTGTAGTGCGTTTTTCCATCTTTGTCAAGCAATGCTGTCTGTTTGAGTGATTCCGGTTGTATTTTTTCAAAAATAGTGTCGTACATCTTGCAGTCGAATGTGAAACTGCCGCAGTTGTCCCATATGTATCTTACGTATATGTTGAGCCTGTCGGTAGGGAACCCTTCTTTAATGGCAGACAGGAACAGCGAACAGATAAGTGCTGCACTCATCAGCTCCTCTTCGCTTCCTTGTGTATAGACAGCCTTGAATGCACTCAAAAAGGGCTCACCGAAAACTTCCGGCAATGTGGTCCTTGCAATGTGGGCTAATGCTTCCCGTGGCTCTGTGGCATTTGTCTGCGTCATATTTTAAGGGACTGTTGTAGTGTAGATGTGGAACTTGCGGTGTCTGTGGTAAAGTTAATGAAGAATTTTTTGGATTTTGTGAACAAAAACGGTTATTTTACGGAATTATACGAAAGTTTATTAAACTTTATGACTTTTGTGCGGTCAAATTGAATGTATGGTTGAATAATATAATAAAAATATGAAAAGATTTCTATTATCGCTGTCCCTGTTGCTGCTTGTCGCTGTTGCTGCAAATGCGCAGAAACAGGGAACAGTGACAGGAAAGGTCGTTGAAGCGGCCAATCAGGAGGGCATGATTGCCGCATCGGTACAATTGTACTCTTTGCCCGATTCTGTATTCAAAGTGGGTGTGGCAACAGATACCAAGGGCGGGTTCAGCCTCAAGGCAACTCCGGGTAACTATTTTGCACGCGTGTCATATCTCGGATATGTCGCGAAGGATGTGAAAGTCAAAGTTTCCAAAGGCAAGACAGTAGAGCTCGGGACTATAACCCTTGAGCAGGATGCGGTCTCTTTGAAAGACGCTCTCGTGACAGCCGAGGTTCCGCCTGTTACCGCTTCCGACGATACTTTGATGTTCAATACAGCTGCTTTCCGCGTGCCCGAAGGCTCTATGCTTGAGGAACTTATCAAGAAATATCCGGGTGTCGATATTGACGAGAACGGTACAATCAAAATCAACGGAAAGACCGTTAACCGAATACTGATGAAGGGTAAGGATTTCTTCGGTACCGACAAGGATATGGCATTGAAAAACATCTCGGTAGATGCAGTTGACCAGGTGAAATTCTACGATAAAAAGAGTGATTTCTCGCGCATTACGGGTATTGACGATGGTGAGGAGGAGACCGTGCTCGACCTGCAGATGAAGAAAGGTGTCTCTGACGGTTTCTTCTCTAATACAGATGTCGGTTATGGTACAAAGGACCGTTACCTCTTCAGGAATACCACAAACTATTATAATGACGTTGCACAGTACACAATGGTGCTCGCTGCAAACAATATGAACAACCAGGGCTTCTCTGATGGTCGTGGCCGTGGATTCCGTGGTGGCGGTGGTGGCTTGGTGGCACCCAAACAGGGTGGTTTCAATTTTGCATACGAGAACAAGAAACTTGAAATCGGTGGTAACGTGCGTGCAAACCACAGGGATACAGATTCAAAGAACTGGAGCTCTATCGAGACATTCATGCCGCAGATAGGACGTAACCAGTTCAGCAACAGCCGTAGCACAAGTTTCGGCCGTAATTCAAGTTTCAATGCCGACCTGCGTCTTGAATGGAAACCGGATACAATGACAAACATCATTTTCAGTCCTTCGGTGAGCTACTCTACATCGGACAACTGGTCGCAGAGTGTCTCTGCTACATTCAACCAGGACCCGTTCGATATTGTAGAGGCTTATGAGAAAGCAGCCTATGGTGATGTTTTCGAGGCTCTTGACAGCATTGCCATCAACAGTAACCGTAGCGAGTCGATGAGCAACAACGAGAATTTCTCAACAGGCGGAAATCTGCAGGTGAACCGCCGTCTCCAGAAACCCGGCCGCAACATCACATTCCGTGCCTCTTATTCTTATAGCAACAGCGAGAGCAAGAGCTTCTCTACAAACAATGTGAAGTACTATCAGGCAGCTGCCGGCAGTTCGGGATACGACCGCAAGCGCTACTCGACGACTCCATCGACAAACTGGAACTATAATCTGCGTCTCAGCTATACCGAGCCGTTGATGAAGAACCTGTTCCTGCAGTTGAACTACAGTTTCAGCAACAGCTACAACGACAGTGACCGCTCAACATACATCTTTGATGCGCTTACCGATTATGTAATGTCCCTCAACCACAACTATCTGTTGCCGGGCCTGCCTCCGGGTTACGAGCAGTACCTCAGTGACAGCCTCAGCCGTTACTCCACATACCGTACACAAAGGCACGATGTGCAGGTGATGTTCCGTTATGTTACCGACAAGATGAACCTTAACGCCGGCGTCACATATATGCCGCAACACACCGAAATGGCTTACCAGTACTTTGGTGTTGATACAGTGCTCAAGCGTGATGTCTACAACATATCACCGAACATCCGTTTCAGATACCGTTGGTCAAAGCAGACAAGCCTCAATATCAACTACCGCGGTTCTACAAGCCAGCCTTCGATGACCGACCTGCTTGATATCACTGATGATTCCAATCCGTTGAACATCACAAAGGGTAACCCGGGCCTCAAACCATCGTTCAGCAATAATGTGATGGTGCACTTCAATACATACAATGTCGATGCCCAGCGTGGCTTCAATGTGTATGCTAACTTCAACAACACTCTCAACAGTATCAGCCGTAAGGCTACATATGATGAGACCACCGGTGCAACAACTACACAGCCCGACAATATCAACGGTAACTGGAGGGCTTCAGGAGGCTTCTCGTTCAACTCGGCAATACCGGCGAACACAAAGTTTACATACTCGACATTTACCGATGTCTCTTTCAACAACAGTGTATCGTACATAAGCATGAACCGTCAGAGCAACAGTGTGAAGAGCAAGGCAAAAACTCTTAACCTTAGTGAGCGTCTTGCTTTCAATTACCGTGCCGACAATTTCGATGTGTCGCTCAACGGATATGTGCGTTACTCTAACTCGAAGTCAAGCGTGCAACCCGATGACGATATGAATGTCTTTGATTTCTCATATGGCCCATCGGCAAACTATACTTTCCCTTGGTATAACATCAAACTCTCGACGAACCTTTCCATGAGCAGCCGTAGGGGATACAGTAACCCCGATGCAAATACCGATGAGTTGTTGTGGAATGCTCAGTTGTCGGCAAGCTTCCTTGCAAGGAACGCGCTCACATTCTCTGTCCAGGTTTATGATATCCTGCAACAACAGAGCAACATCAGCCGTACAGTGACTGCACTTTCACGCAGTGACTCGGAAACGAATGCCATATACAACTACATCATGTTCAACGTATCCTACAAGTTCAATAATACGGGCGGCAAATCCGATAAGAAAGGTGGTCGTGGCGAAGGTATGCGTGGCTTCGGAATGCCGGGCGGTATGTCTCCCGGCGGTTTCCCCGGTATGAGGATAATGTAAATATATGATTGATTGTATCTGTAAATAATAAACGGTTAAGAACGGTGGCGACAAAAAAATATATTTTGTCGCCACCGTTTTATCTTTTATGTTTATATTCGCAGAAAATATATGATGATATGACGGCAATGGGAATCTTCTATTGGGTATATTGCATTGTTGCAATACTGGTAATGGTGAGGGTTGTGCTCAACAACCGCGATACCGTCAAGACCCTTGCCTGGATTCTGGTATTCATATTCCTTCCCTTCCTGGGGCTTATAATCTATTTCTTCTTCGGACGCGATACGCGAAAGACAAAGATGATAAGCCGACGGATGCTCTCGCAGATACAGCAACGCCGTCAACTCAATGATGATGCCGATAATCAGGCCGATGTGCCACAGGGGTATGAACCGTTGGTCTCTTTTTTCAAGAATACATCTTCGTCTTATCTCCTTGGCGCAGGTGATGTTGAGGTGCTCTCAACAAAGCAGTTTGCAGAATCCTTGTACAATGAGATTGATGCGGCAAAAGAGCATATACATCTGCAGTTCTACATCATCGAGGATGACGAGTTCGGCTCTTTGCTCTGCGAACATCTTATTGCAAAGGCCAGACAAGGGGTAGAGGTACGTGTCATATATGACAGCGTGGGATGCTGGAAAGTCAACAAGGAATTCTATGAGAAGATGCGTTGTGCCGGTGTCTATGTGGAGTCGTTCCTAAAGGTGCGTTTCCCTCTACTCACCAACAGGGTGAACTACCGCAACCACCGTAAGGTTGTTGTCATTGACGGCAAGGTGGGCTTTGTGGGCGGATGCAACATTGCAGACAGGTATCTCAAAGGCGTGGAGTGGGGCGATTGGCGCGACACAATGCTGCTTGTGCGCGGTATGGCTGTGCATGGCCTGCAGTCCTCTTTTCTGGTCGACTGGTACTTTGCCAACCGTACTTTAGTGAGCGGCAAGCGCTATTTCCCGCAGTTGCCGGCCGGCAATGATGCACTGGTACAGGTGGTCCAGTCAAATCCGGTTGGTGAGGCACGTTCTGTAATGACCGGCCTGATAAAGGCTATGTATATGGCAAAAGGGTATGTCTACCTGCAGACTCCCTATTTTATGCCCAACAGCGACTTTATACAGGCTCTCAAGAGTGCCGCGATGTCGGGCGTTGATGTGAGGCTGATGATTCCGGAGCGTTCGGACAACAGGATTACTGATTATGCCTCAAGGTCCTATCTTGTAGATATAATGGGGGCCGGTGTGAAAGTATACCTTTATACGGCAGGTCTTCTGCATAGCAAGACTTTCGTGTGTGATGACAACCTCTGTTCTGTAGGCTCTGTAAACCTTGATTTCCGCAGTTTCTACTATAACTTCGAGGTTTCGGCATTCGTGTACGGACGAAAGGTTGCCTGCACCCTCAAGGAAAAATTCATTGACGAGACAAGGTACTGCAAACTGTTGTCCCTGTCGACATTCAAGGAACGATCATTCGGTGAACGGTGTCTGGAGTCTGTTGCAAGGCTCTTCTCGCCGTTATTGTAGGGTACATATACAGCAACAGAAGGCCATGGCCTTCTGCTGCATATGTAGGACAATAATTCATCTTTAATCTGCTTTCTTCCTGAAAAAACTGAAGTTTACACTTCCGTAGGCAATGTGCCTGAAGAAATTGGGGTGTTCGCTGAAGTCGTAGTCCTTGCCGTGCTCAAATACAAGGATACCGTCCTCCTTTAACATGTTGCCTTCGAGGACAAGTCCCGGTATTTCCTTCAACTCCTTGAGGGCGTATGGGGGGTCGGCAAAGATGAGGTCGTAACTGCTGCTGCAACGGCGTATGAAACGGAATACATCGTCGCGTACTATACGCCAGTTGCTGTCACCCAGAGTCTGTACACATTTCTTCAGATGGGCGAAGTGCAGTGAGTCCATCTCTACCGATGTTACCGATTTGCAACCTCTGGAGAGCAGTTCAAGGCTGATGCTGCCTGTGCCCGAGAAGAGGTCAAGTGTGTTACACTCTTCAAAATCGATGATGTTGGTGAGGATGTTGAAGAGGTTCTCCTTCGCAAAATCTGTTGTAGGACGTGCCTTGAAATTGCGTGGCACGTCAAAGTGGCGTCCTTTATATTTTCCGCTTATTATTCGCATAGTATCAGTGCTTGCAGGTCAAATGGTATTCCTTCTATTCTGTTCAGCAGGCTGGGCGGGAACAGTTCGTTGGGGTTTATTCTCTTGCGGTTCTTGATGAAACGCGAAATTAGCAGCTGCATCTCTTCCACGCTCTTGTTGCCGCACAGGTACAGTGTGTCTTCGGTCTGTGAGAATCCCTGCTCTTTCCATATGCTCAGCATATAAAAGAGGTGGTCCTCATGGCTCTTCGCCCTGAATATGTTGGTAAGTCCTATTTTACCTTCCTTTACGGGAATGAACAGTGAGTATTCCTGTTGTATGTATGCCAACATGTAGTTCTCCTCGGGTAGTGGCTTGCGGGTGATGTAGCCCATGAGTATGCTTGCCGGGGTGTAGTATGTTATCTCACCTAGGCCCTGGAGCACCTCGTATACACCGCGCTCTACAGGGAATATCAGTGTGAATCCTTGCGCTGTGAGCCTGTTGGACACAATCTCGATATTGCTGTCACTCTTGGGGAAACAGCAACGGTAGAATATCTTGTAGTCCTTCTTGTTGTCATATTCGGCAGGAATGACGGTGTACTCTGTTGTCTCTATTATGGCCTTTACCTGTTGTTCGCCTTCCTTGTTTACCAATGGGCAACTTTCAATGGCTTTGCGCAGGTTGACCGCCAGACTCTTGTCATCGTCTGTCGGGTGAAAGTGATACTGCAGGGAGTCGGGATGCGCCGGGGAATAGCTGCAAAAACAAAATCCATTCGTACTGATACGAATGGATAATGTTTTATTCTGTATGTTACTTTCGCTCATCAATTACTCCCAGTTACCGATATTCTTGTTAGGGATTCTCTTGTCACCGATTTTCAAGCAAGGAATAACATCAAAGATCTCTTTACCCTCTGTATCGCGCAGTGTAACGCCATTCTCGTCCTTGTGGTACTCTTTTCTTACAGGGCGGTTGTTCTTCTTTACCTCGAGAAGGTAGTTGTCAAGCTCCTGCTGGTTGATCTCCTGAAGGTAGATGTAGCTGTCTGCGTAAGCCTCGAAGAGAGCGCCTGTACCTGACATGCCGCTTGTTTCCATAACGAACTTCTCGCCATTGCCGAATGGGATGAACTCGAGAGAATCTGCGGGATAGTTGGGGTTGTGGTACAAAGTATCGCGGAGGTTGATCCATGTGGTATCACGGCTGAACTCCTTGAGGTCCAATGTCTGGTGAGGACCTTTCTTTGCCTCGATATCCTTGTAAACCTTCCAATCATCGGTCTCCTGTGCCTTTGCAACGATTGCGAGGAATACAGAGTCTGCCTGGTTGTTTGTCAAACCGTGGTACTCTTCAACCTGCTCGCTGTTTCTCCTTTTCTTGTTGTCCTTCTTGATCTGGTCATTAACGTAAGAAAGGATGTATGCCTGCTGCTCGTCATTGAGCTCGTAGATCTTTCTTACGACACCCATTCTGCCGGTTCTAACGAACTCGATAAGTGTCTCGAAATCGGGAGCATACTCGTTGTTCTGAGAATAGTACTCCTCCTGTGCCTTCTTGATGTCAACAAGACGCTTGATTACAACTTCCTCTCTCTGTTCCTTCACTTCCTGGAACTCGATAGGGTTCATTACGCTGCGGTAACAGATGAATACCAAGCCCGCAACTGCAATAAGCAAAACAACTTTTAATACGTTTTTCATTGTTCTATATTTTTTTATTATGTACTTTCGTGTCGCAAAAATAAGAAATAAAAACGAAAATCCGTTTTTATATACATTTTTTTATTGAAAAAGTGATAAATAAATATTTAGCCTCGCAAATTAAATCAAATTTTCCTTTCAATCCAACAGCTGAGCAGGAAAATTGTCTTGAAAATATCTCGGAATTCATACTTTCGGCCGATGACCGCAAAGTATTCATGCTGTGCGGATATGCCGGAACGGGTAAGACCACTCTTATATCGGCTCTTGTGAAGACGATGTCACAACTCGAGAGACGTTGTGTCCTGTTGGCTCCTACAGGGCGTGCGGCAAAGGTGTTCTCTTCCTATTCGGGCAAGAGTGCATATACCATCCACAAATGGATATACCGCCAGAAATCGATACTTAACGGCTCACCGTTCGTGCTTATGGAGAACAGGGCCATAAATACCCTGTTCATCGTTGATGAGGCTTCAATGATAGCCAATGAGGGTGGTTCGGTGTTCGGTACAGGTGCCCTGCTCGATGACCTTATAGAGTTTGTCTATTCCGGCCGCGGCTGCTCTTTGTTGCTTTTGGGTGACACAGCCCAGCTTCCTCCAGTGGGTGAGGTGCTCTCTCCGGCCCTGTCGGCAGAGTATCTGCGCTCGATGTTTCTGGATGTAACAAGGGTGGAACTCACACACGTAATGCGCCAGCTCGACGGTTCGGGTGTCCTGCAGAATGCCACCATGCTGCGCGATATCATACGGAGTGGCGAGTGTGGTTTTGTCCCTAAAGTGAAACTGAAGGGATTTGCCGATATCTGCGTTGTGACAGGAGAGGAACTGATTGAGGCCATAGAGGGCAGCTACTCCTCGGTGGGTGTAGAAGAGACAATTGTGCTCTGCCGTTCCAACAAGCGCGCCAATGTCTACAACGAGGGCATACGCCGCCGTATTCTCTACCGAGAAGAGGAACTGAACCGTGGGGATATGCTTATGGTGGTGAAGAACAACTACTATTGGCGTGAGGTGTTGGGTAAGGAGGATAAATCCTTGCTTGACAAGATTGATTTCATTGCCAACGGTGATGTGGCACAGATTGTCCGTGTGGGTGGTATCGAGGAGATGTATGGCTTCCGTTATGCCGAGGTCACCCTTTCACTCATCGACTATGAGGATTGCGAGATTGATGTGATGATAATGCTCGACACCTTGACAAGTGAATCGCCTTCGCTGACACGCGACGAGAACGAGCGCCTTTTTACAGCGGTATGGGAGGATTATCCCGAGATACGTTCAAAGCGTAAGCGCATGGAGGCGCTCCGCAATAATCCTTATTATAATGCCCTGCAGGTTAAGTACGGTTATGCCGTCACATGCCACAAGGCGCAGGGTGGACAATGGTGTAACGTATTCCTTGACCAAGGATATGTTACCGAGGATATGATGAATGCAGATTACTACCGCTGGTTGTATACCGCCTTTACCCGTGCAACGGAAAAACTATATCTTGTCAACTGGAGAGTGAGCGAGTAATGGGAAATATATTGGATGAACATAGACTTATGGTGATAAAAGCGATATGCGCCGGCTGTTTGCCGGCGCATATCGCTTTTATGTCATTCTCCGTTATCCTTCGATAATCTCGAATACCTTGTCAATGGCAGCCTTTATACCGGCAGGGTTCTTACCGCCTGCCTGTGCAAAGTGTGCCTGACCGCCACCGCCGCCCTGCATCTCGCGGGCAGCCTGTCCTACGATCTTGCCGGCGTTGATGCCGCGCTCCACCAGGTCAGCACTTGCCGAGATTGTGAGCTGTGGCTTCTCGTTGTAGATGCTGCCGACAACTACCAACAGGTTCTCGGGCTGCTCCTGACGCAACATGAACACAATGTCCTTCACTGTTGCAGGTGCAGCAGGGAGTACCGCGCTGATGTAACGCATGCCGCCCTTCTCCTTTATCTCCTTAAGCAACTCGTTCTTCATTGTTGCAGCCTTCTCCTTTGCGTACTCCTCAATCTCCTTCTTGAGCTCGGCGTTCTCTGCAATTGACTTTGCAATTGTCGCCTTGAGGTTTGGCACGTTGTTGAAGAGGGCGTGGATCTCTTTCATCAGTGTCTGCAACTTGTAGAGGTGGTTCTCAAGAGCCTCGCCTGTTATCGCCTCGATACGGCGCACGCCTGCTGCAACGGAACTCTCGCTGATGATTTTCACCATACCGATCTTGCCTGTTGACTCCACGTGTGTACCGCCGCAGAACTCTATTGAGCTTCCGAACTGTACTACACGTACATGGTCGCCGTACTTCTCGCCGAAGAGGGCAATGGCACCCATCTTCTTGGCATCTTCAATGGGGATATTGCGGTGGTCGGTAAGCTGGATGTTCTCGCGGATGCGTGCATTCACAATGCGCTCAACCTGCTCTATCTCCTCGTCGGTAACCTTCTGGAAGTGTGAGAAGTCGAAGCGTATGGCATCGGGTGTAACGAGTGAACCCTTCTGCTCCACGTGGGTGCCGAGTACCTGACGGAGTGCCTGGTCGAGCAGGTGGGTGCAAGAGTGGTTGGCCGCACATGCAGCATGCTTCTCCTTGTTGACCTCGGCGCTGAATGTGGCAGCGGGGTCCGCAGGGAGTTTCTTTGTTATGTGGATGGGGAGGTTGTTCTCCTTCTTTGTGTCGATGACCTCGATGCGCTCCTCGCCGCATACAAGGAAGCCTGTGTCGCCTACCTGACCTCCGCTCTCTGCATAGAATGGAGTCTCCTTGAGGACAATCTGGTAGAGTGTCTGGTTCTTCTGCTTTGTCTGGCGGTAGCGCAGTATTGTTGTGCTGTACTCTGTATTGTCATAGCCGACAAATGTACAGTCACCCTCGTTCACTGTCACCCAGTCGCCGTTCTCCACGGCTGCTGCGTTGCGTGCACGGGTCTTCTGCTTGAGCATCTCCTCGTCGAATTGTGTCATGTTCACAGTGAGGCCGTTCTCGCGCAGGATAAGCTGTGTGAGGTCAATGGGGAATCCGTATGTGTCGTAGAGGGTGAACGCCTCAACACCGTTTATCTCGCTGTTGCCAGCGCCCTTTGTTGCAGCGATGATCTTGTCAAGCATCTGCATACCTGTGGCAAGAGTGCGAAGGAATGACTCCTCCTCCTCCTTTATCACCTTTGTGATAAGCTCCTGCTGCTGTTTCAACTCGGGGTATGCGTCGCCCATATTCTCGATGAGGGTGGGGACGAGCTTGTACATGAATGCCTGCTTCTGGCCAAGGAATGTGTAACCGTAGCGTACAGCACGGCGCAGTATGCGGCGGATTACATAGCCGGCCTTTGCGTTTGAAGGCAACTGACCGTCGGTGATTGAGAATGAAATTGTACGTATATGGTCTGCAATAACGCGCATTGCGATGTCGGTCTGTGCATCATCACCGTACTTCTTGCCGGAAATCTCGCCGATAGTCTTGATGATGGGCTGGAACACGTCGGTATCATAGTTCGACTGCTTGCCCTGGAGTGCCATACAGAGGCGCTCGAAGCCCATACCGGTGTCTATTACCTTTGCAGGGAGTTCCTCAAGGTGACCGTCTGCCATGCGGTTGTACTGCATGAACACGAGGTTCCATATCTCAATTACCTGTGGGTGTGAACCGTTAACAAGGTCGCGTCCGGGAATTGCCGCACGCTCCTCGTCGCTGCGGAGGTCAATATGGATCTCGCTGCAAGGGCCACAAGGGCCTGTGTCGCCCATCTCCCAGAAATTGTCCTTGAGGTTGCCGTTTAGGATGCGCTCTACAGGAAGGTGCTTCTCCCATATTGAGGCTGCCTCGTTGTCACGATCAAGTCCCTCGCTTGCCGCGCCCTCGAAAACTGTTGCATAGAGGCGGTTGGGGTCGAGCTTTACAACCTCGGTGAGGTACTCCCATGCCCAGTCGATAGCATCCTGCTTGAAGTAGTCGCCGAATGACCAGTTTCCGAGCATCTCGAACATTGTGTGGTGGTATGTATCGTGACCAACCTCTTCAAGGTCGTTGTGCTTGCCGCTTACGCGCAGACATTTCTGTGAGTCTGCTACGCGCTTGCTCTTTGCGGGGGCATTGCCCAAAATGATATCCTTGAACTGGTTCATTCCTGCATTTGTGAACATGAGTGTAGGGTCGTCCTTTACAACCATAGGTGCAGAGGGTACAATGAGGTGGCCCTTCTGCTCGAAGAACTTCTTGAAAGAATCTCTAATCTCTTTTGATGTGAGCATATCTGTATGATTTTATTATTCTTAAATGCTTTTACGCGCTTTCCTGATGTTGCATTTGTGGTGCCTTTCTTGCGCGCCGCGCAAAGTTACAACTTTTTAATGAAATATTATGCTCCGTGGCTGAATATAATTAAGCAGTGGCTGTTATAATGCCCCTTAAAGCCTGCTGTTGTGTTACAACAAGTTAAAACAACACTCTTGTGTTTGTAATTTTTTTATGTTTTACTATCTTTGCACAAAAGTGCGGAATTTGTTTCCGGTCACAGCGGAATTCTACAGATGGGAAAGAGAAAAGTCTATTACATATTCAATCCTGAAACCAGGACATACGACCGCGTCTATCCGAACCTCGCCCAGAAGTTCCTGACGATTGTGCGCCGCTGTGTATATTATATCATTTTTGGCGGCCTCTCGTTTTTGCTTTTCTCCCTGCTTTTCGAGAAACCTGTGGTGCGTGAGTTCGAGAGCGAGAACTCGCAGTTGCTTGCGCAGTATCAGGTCCTTTCGCAAC
Source organism: Bacteroidales bacterium (assembly GCA_015060965.1). GTDB lineage: Bacteria > Bacteroidota > Bacteroidia > Bacteroidales > Bacteroidaceae > HGM04593. The sequence continues at coordinate 45,712 of SUXN01000009.1, forward strand.
GCCTTGACAAGGCATTGCTGGTGCAAGAGGATATCAGACAGCGCGATGACAATCTTTATCGCGTGATGCTTGATGCAGAACCGGCCTTCTCCGAGGCACGTAATGCCGGCTATGCAGGTACCAACCGTTACGACGAGTTGCTCAAGATGGACAATTCGGAACTCATTGTCGAGACAACACAAAAGCTCGACCTGCTTGAAAAGCAACTCTACCTGCAGATAAAGTCGTTCGATGAGGTCGTGGCGTTGAACGAAGAGGCAAAAGACCGTATAAACCACATACCTTCGATACAGCCTATCGCTAACCGCGATCTCAAGCGTACAGCTTCGGGTTACGGTTATCGTATGGACCCCATATACAACGTGCGCAAGTTCCATAAAGGTATGGATTTCTCTTGCGACAAGAAGACACCCGTATATGCTACCGCTGACGGTGTGGTTGAGGCTGCTCAGTGGCAACGGGGTTATGGATATACCGTAATCATAGACCATGGTTATGGCTACAAGACCCTTTATGCCCATCTGCTCGACAAGAAGTTCCTTGTAAAGAAAGGACAGAAGGTGGTGCGCGGTGAACAGATTGCATTCAGTGGAAACTCCGGTAAAAGTTCCGGACCTCACCTGCACTATGAGGTTATTGTAAAAGGGCAGAACGTGAATCCTGTAAACTACTATTTTATGGATCTTGATGCCGAGGGGTACGACCAGATGTTGCAGATGGCCGAGAACCACGGTAAAATATACGATTGATATGGCACTCAACAAGAATAAGGACTTGAAGATGTATTACTCCATTAAGGAGGTTGCAGCGGAACTGCAGGTGACGGAAACCACATTGCGCTATTGGGAGACCGTATTTCCGCAGGTATCTCCTTATAAAGGGGCTAATGGCGTTCGCCGTTATACAAAGGATGATATCAAGACTTTGCGCACGATATATCATCTTGTCAAGGAGCGTGGGTTAACCCTCTCCGGTGCAAAGAAACAGTTCAAATCGGGTGGCCCGAAAGAGAGTGCCGAAAATGTAAGCGAGGTCATTGACAGGCTCAAGTCAATCCGTGAGGAACTGCTGGCATTGAAAGAACAACTTGACAATCTATGATTAGAGGCGACCAACGGTCGCCTCTAATCATAGATTACCCTATTCTTGCTATAGTCTTGATATTCTGTATCTTCTTAAGGTTTTCGCAGATGTTCTTTACATCATCCACATCGTGTACGTTGGTCCAGAATGTACCCTCGAAAATGCCGTTGTTACGACGCCGGTCATTTTCCTTCAAGCATTTTCTAAAATAGATTCAAGTAATTCTAATTGTATCTTATAATTATTGGCATCAAGTGGAAGAGGGCTGTCTTCTGTCGGGTATTCACCTGTGGAGCTGTCAATTTGGTTAGTACCAATCCATTTTTATCTTTATTGTAAATTCCAATCAATAAAGGTTCATTTCTATCTACTTGGTAAGTATATCCATTTTCATAATACACATGAGAACCAATACTGTCTGGATAATGGTTCGTCTGTGAAAAAATACAGTTTGTAAAAACACGAATAGTGTTGTTAATAAAATCTTTTTCATGTGCAGTTACTTAAATTTGTAGTCATTCCAATAGTATATGTAATTGAACTGTTTTCCGTAATCTGTAACTTCGAATTGTAATCTTTCTTTTATTTTTAGTTCAATTTCTCTGAACTTTGATACTGGAATGTACATGTAGTATGATAATCTATAGAAAGAGAAGCGTACATCATCGACTTTACCGGTTATCGGGTTTATGAATAGGTTTATAAAGCATTCTCTTCCTATACCTGCTTCTTTGATTTTTTTCTTTTCTTCAGTTGAGTATGATTCTTACAGAATAGAAAATAAAACGTTTACTTGTATTCTCCAAACGTCGACATCAAGTAAGTTCGGTCCATATTCCAATGGTGGTTCTCCTGTTATTTTATTTACTGGAGTAATTCCAATCCATGTGTTATTTTTGTTATAAACATAAATGTCACCACCGCTTGACCTATTAGCCTGGTATGTGTATCCGTTCTCATAAAAAACTTTGGTACCAACACTATCAGGATATATGCTTGTCTGTGAAAAAATACAGTTTGTAATAAGCAGGAATAGGGTAATTAATAAAATCTTTTTCATGGACAGTTACTTGAAATTGTTCTTAGATTCTCAAAGTTTGATAATAAATCAGTCCTATCCTCATATTGATAATTTTTATATCCATCAATAGAGTGATAAGCTTCAATAACTTTTGCGAAAGTTATTTCAAAATCTAATAGGGATAAATCTGTCATAGGAGCAATAAAATTACCTTTATAATCAATAAATCTATTTAATTTTTTTATAGCTTCTGTTAGTGGAGTAGTTGTTGATGTGTTATCTTTAATTGCTTTTAAAGTATCCGCAAACACTAACTGTGCAAACTTCGCTTCAATCTCTCCATTCAATCTTGATGAATTGTATTTTGCAGTATCATTAATTGTTAAATAGCGATGAGCGTGCATCATTTCATGCAACAATTGCGTGCAATCCAATTGTTCTCCTAAAACAATACGAATAACATGTTTGTTATTTATTACTTTGTGCCCGAATTTACCGTTATAATCCTCTGCGATACTAATATACATTGTTTCTCCCTTTTGTAAATTGAATAGCATGTCATATAGATTACCTCCCATACATAGACGTGTGATTTTTTCAAGCAAATCACCAATTTTAGTCCACTGTGAATCTGTAAATTCAGAATTATGAAACAAACCCCGTGCTAATTTAATCTTGGCTTCATCATATTCTTTATTGTTGTCCGGTGTTTCTGAACCTTCGTGATGATTCTGTTCATACTCAACTTCGTACCATCCGCATTGACAACTCCATTTTGGGAAAAAACATTCCTTACATACACATATGCACTCAGAAGTCATTTCTCCGCAATTTGAGCACTTTGCGCATTTGCATCCATTTTGTTCACCACAAATTCTACATGCTTTAATAACAATGCACTCACAATTTTCTGCGTTACCACCACAAATGCTACAAACAATGTAGTATTCACCCCCAACACCTCTTGTCATTATTACAGTGCTTTCTTGAAAGGATATTGACATCAAGAGGCTATGCCCATGTTCTGAATCATGGTTGTGGTTCCCCTCTTCTGTGTTTTCAATACTGTTGAAGGCGAGTGTTAGAGTACCGTTGTTCCTACCATTTGTATAACCGAATCCTTTGATAAGCTGTCCGTTTAGTTCGGAGATGAATACCTTTCCGCAGAACTTATTGTCTCCACTAAGGTATCTGAAATTTTTCAGCATCTCTTTCGCATCGTTATCGGTATTCTCTATTTCCGGAATTATTGTGGTCACGAACATCTCCATATCCCCATTGCTTCGTTTTGCAATAAGAAGTCGTCTTTCTGATTCCGGATGGTATTTGTATTCGAACTTTCCGTCCTTGAATATCGTTGCATTGACAAGTGGTACAGATATGGAACGCAATGGTATAAGAAATAGTGTTACTTCGCTATTGTGTTCTATGGTTGCACAATCCCAGTTCGGTGTCAGTTCTACAGCTGATGCTCCGTCATTTCTAGTCTTTACTCTTGCTGACAATGTCAGGGGTTGTAAATCTTCTGCATTCTCTTCAAAGTATGTACGTGCCTCATCAAGCGAGAATGACGAAGTCCATTGCCCTTCTTTTGATGAATCATTCAACAAGTCGGTACATGATATGTAGACGACATACAGTGATAGAAGGAATAATATAAAGAATATCTTGTGTCTCATTTTTTTATTTCCACCTCGGATATAATTAGTACAGTCTATATCCGAGGTTTGTATCAAAGATAATGATTTTGTGTTGAAAAATATAATATCTATGAATAAAAAGAAAATATGTTGGCAAATTACCAAAACAAGATTTTTCCATTCTCTATAACAAAAGGGCGTTCTTCAACTCCTGTACTGAGATTTCTCAACCAAAGTAAAGCATTATTAGGTACATTTTTATATTCTAAAAAACAATCAGTTGCCACTTTTTTACCTAAAGAATGCCAACCGTTGAGCTCATGATAAAAAAGTTCGTACTCATTACCTATATAGATGCTATTTCCGTCACTGCGTGGATAACATATTAGTCTTCTTATTTCAATAGGTTCTTTGAAATCAAAGACTATATAATTGTTTGGCTTAACTTCTTGATAATTCAATATATCATTGTCATTGATTTTGTTGTATATGCTGTCACACAGGTAGGGTAGTACTTCTTTGTCCTTACCTATAAATAATAGTTCTGAAACATACATATTCTTATTATGCATGTTCTTTATACGATAATATCTGTATCTCTTTTTTATGTATAATTCATAGACAATATTGCCACCATAAATATTTTTGTCAAAATTTATCGTATCACATTTGTTCCAATCATTATTGTCAGAAGCCTCAATTGTGACGTTTTTGACAGATGAAGAATAATCATCCAAAAGCATATTGTATGGATATTTACGTTCCAATCTGATTTTGTTGTGTTTTTCGTTGTCTGGAATAAGATATTTGATTTTGTTGTTGCTTTTCAGAATGAATGGATAGTTGAACGGATGTTTTAAGTTCCCTTTATAATACATTGGAAGATATAAAACATTGTGTCCCATTTTCTTAAAATGGATTCTACTTCCTTTGAACTCAGAAATGGCGACAGGTTCCCATCTTAAATTGTTGAAGACTGCCAGATATGCATACCTTGGGGAAATATTCTCTTTGATATTTTTGACATAAATATCAGAGCATTTTAAGTATTCCGAAGTTACATCTTTATAGAAAGGAGTACTGAATAAACTCGGCAGAAATTCGTTTTTGTATTTCTTGTAATCATTTTGTATTGAGAACATTTGCCTGTATATCTTTGCTGCTGAATAATTCTTGAATATATCCTTATTGCCGTTACAAACTTCTGGTGATATTATTTCGCACCAATAGTGTCTTCCGTTTCTGTTAGGATGTGCCGGAATAAAATCCAAGGCTGCAGGTATTCCTATTGAACGCAACCATAGCAATTTCATTGTACATGCCCCGAAACAGTTGTTATCAAAATCAATTTGTATGAATTTGTTTATGAACTCTCTATTTGCGATAGATCCTTGTGTGTTGAAAGAGTTTTCTAGTTGTAATATACTCTGCTTAGAGATGTTTGGAGTGTTTGTATACCAGTCGTATATCTGCTGTTTTTCTATAGAATCCAACCAAATGTCAAATTGTTCACTCTCAATTCTGTATGGAAGAATATATTCGAGAAAATCATCAAAGGGAATATCTTGCAACCACCATGTGTTATCCTTTATCCTGAAGGCTGCTTCTATATGATTTATAAGATAATCTGAAGAAATATTTTCAACATCGTTTTTGTGCTGTATCGATTCGTTATGACTCAATGAATAGCTCATTAAAATGTCCAAAACTTTCCTAGAAAAATATTCAATGGAATCAATGCTTTCGAAATCTTTTTTGTATGTTTCTGGTAATTTCTTTCTTACACTTTTGCCGTTCTTTCTATATTTATCAATATCATCTCCGCTCAAAGTGTAATGTCCAGGCATGTTTTCTATCAGGAATTTTACAGCCTTCAATTTAAGTATATCTTCGCTACTACCCTCATAATATGAAATAGCCTTTTCCAGCTCTTTTCTGTTATCACCGGATAAGTTTAGGGCAGTGTTAATTTTACAATTGGCTTGGTTGCATGCAACCAAGCCAATTGTAAATGACAGAAATACATATTCCTTTATCTTTGTTAGTGTTTTATTTGGCACAATTGAATGATTTGTTGAAACGTGTTCTTATTCAAAATTATAGTTATGGAAATCATAAATATAATTAAGTTCTTTTCCATAGTCTGTAACTTCGAATTGTAATCTTTCTTTTATTTTTAATTCTATTTCTCTGAATTTTGATACTGGAATGTACATGTAATAAGATAACCTGAAAAAAGAGAAACGTACATCATCGACTTTTCCTGTCTCCGGATTTATAAATAGTTCTACAAAACCAATTCCTTTTCTTCCAACTCTTTTTATTTTTTCTTTTTCTTCGTTAGAATAAGACTCTTCTAAAATTGAATACAAATTCTCCGTTTGTTTATACCATTCATTTGATTCAAGATCCGGGGTGTTTTCGTCTGGAAAATCCCCTGTGAGCTTATGGATTTTTGCTATGTTAATCCATTTATTATCGCTGTTATACACTTTGATGATTCCACTTCCTAATCTCTCTGCTTGGTATGTGTATCCGTTCTCATAAAAAACTTTGGTACCAACACTATCAGGATAAATGCTTGTCTGTGAAAAAATACAGTTTGTAATAAACAAGAATAGGGTAATTAATAAAATATTTTTCATTGGCAATTCTTAGTTATAGTTCGTAAATTTTTAAAATTAGATAAGGCTGTACGATTTGAATCGTACTTATATTTTTCTTTAGAGTATGTTGGACTTGATTTGTATTCTTTTATAATATTTGTAACATGATTTTCAAGTTCAATTTCTGAGACATCATTATTAAGTTTGCCATATTCATCAATGAACATATAAAGATACGCGATTTCGATTCTGTATGCATATTGGGGATCTACAGGAAATGTAATATTAGCTTTTATGGCATTTTTATATACAAGTTGTGTATATTGTGCTTCAATTTCTCCATTTAGGTTTGAAGAGTTATATGCATTGCTATTCTCTTCCGTATAAAAACGGTATGCATGCATTAATTCATGTAGTAGATTATTGCTTTCATAATTTTCCCCCAAAGTAATTCCGAGAACTTTGCCTGTTGAGAATTTAATTTCGTGTTCATCATATGCTGCATTATCAATTGGACCAAACAAACAATTTTTTATATTCCTATATTTAATATACAAGGTTTGTCCTTTTAGCGAATCCGATAAAATCCTGCATAATTCTTTTCCCAAGCAAGTGCTCTGTATTTTTTTTAGTGAGTCGTCAAGTTTCTGCCATACAGAGTCTGGTAATTCGGAATTATGAAACAAATCCCGTGCTAATTTAATCTTGGCTTCATCATATTCTTTATTGTTGTCCGGTGTTTCTGAACCTTCGTGATGATTCTGTTCATACTCAACTTCGTACCATCCGCATTGACAACTCCATTTTGGGAAAAAACATTCCTTACATACACATATGCACTCAGAAGTCATTTCTCCGCAATTTGAGCACTTTGCGCATTTGCATCCATTTTGTTCACCACAAATTCTACATGCTTTAATAACAATGCACTCACAATTTTCTGCGTTACCACCACAAATGCTACAAACAATGTAGTATTCACCCCCAACACCTCTTGTCATTATTACAGTGCTTTCTTGAAAGGATATTGACATCAAGAGGCTATGCCCATGTTCTGAATCATGGTTGTGGTTCCCCTCTTCTGTGTTTTCAATACTGTTGAAGGCGAGTGTTAGAGTACCGTTGTTCCTACCATTTGTATAACCGAATCCTTTGATAAGCTGTCCGTTTAGTTCGGAGATGAATACCTTTCCGCAGAACTTATTGTCTCCACTAAGGTATCTGAAATTTTTCAGCATCTCTTTCGCATCGTTATCGGTATTCTCTATTTCCGGAATTATTGTGGTCACGAACATCTCCATATCCCCATTGCTTCGTTTTGCAATAAGAAGTCGTCTTTCTGATTCCGGATGGTATTTGTATTCGAACTTTCCGTCCTTGAATATCGTTGCATTGACAAGTGGTACAGATATGGAACGCAATGGTATAAGAAATAGTGTTACTTCGCTATTGTGTTCTATGGTTGCACAATCCCAGTTCGGTGTCAGTTCTACAGCTGATGCTCCGTCATTTCTAGTCTTTACTCTTGCTGACAATGTCAGGGGTTGTAAATCTTCTGCATTCTCTTCAAAGTATGTACGTGCCTCATCAAGCGAGAATGACGAAGTCCATTGCCCTTCTTTTGATGAATCATTCAACAAGTCGGTACATGATATGTAGACGACATACAGTGATAGAAGGAATAATATAAAGAATATCTTGTGTCTCATTTTATTTTTGCCAAATATAGTGATTTTGTATGATAAAACATAAATATTTGTAAGTTTTATAAAAATAATTTATTGAGATAGACTTTCCAAAAAGATTTTCATTTCGTTGCGTATTCTGATAACCGTTGAATTCACGATTTTTACTTTGAATTCAAGTATTTCTATAGCAGTTTCTTTAGCCTTATTTTTATCTCCTGTTTCGATATGTAATTGAAACAGATGAAAACGTGGAAGTATGCGTGATGGAACCATCTTTTTTGATTGTTCAAAAGAGATAAGTGCTTCATCATATCTTTTCTGCTTCAGGTAGCATACTCCTAATATATCAAGCATTCTTGAATTTGGATTGATTCTATTTACTTGTTCCAATATGGGAATGGCTTTCTCATATTCATTATTGTTGAAAAGACATTCTCCATAACGGTTCATGTATAATGCTGAACTGGATAATATGGGATATGAATTTTTTATGTCTTTTTCGCTTGCGATACAATTTTTATAATGTATGAATGCGATAGCTATGTTTATAATTATCAACAGAGTTATAGCTATCTTGGCGGTTTTTCCAATATTGATGCTCAAGATTGATTTATAATCGTAATTACTTAAACATGCTATTATGGTTGTAAATAACAAGACAAAGAATAATTCATTGAACGGGTAACTGAATAGAAGGAAGCAGCAGAATCCAGAAAGTAATGATTTGTAGTAAAATATATTGTGACTATCTGTGCTAATTGTCGAAAGGCTTTTGATAATTATGCTTGTAAAAAGTATTAAACCTATAATTCCGGTCTCACAGCCAATATGTATAAATTCATTAAAGGCAAAATAGTTGTCGTCAGCTATGACTGAGAAAACTGATTCCGGGTGTCGTGACAGCCATTCACCTTGTGCAGGCATGTACATGGCTTTGAATGATGAAACGCCATGTCCTGAAATTGGTGAAGAACAAAAGATTCCCAAAGAAATAAGGTTGATGTATAACCGACCGATAACAGATACGGGGCGTAAAGTGTAAAGGTAAAGGCTTAATAAAAGTAAAATCGGGATAGATATGTAAATGAATTTCTTGTTCTTGTATAGTTGGAACATATACGTGAACCCTATGATAAGTGCCAGCCATGCAGTTCTCGATTGTGATAGATATAATGCGTAAAATAATAAAGTAATGCATGGCAGGATTATGAATACCGATTTCTTCTTGTTGACATACAGAAAAAATCCGGATATTATAGACAGTGACAGATATATGCCCAATAGTGCCGTTGTGTCAAAAGTTCCTGTTGTTTTGTAGAATAGGTTGTAATGTGGCATTAAACCAAAGTATTGCATCATTACGGTTACACCTTGTATACAACCGCCACAAAATAGTAAATAGGGCAATGAACTTTTAACCGAACCGCATCTTATATAGATATAAGCATATAATGCAATAATAAATATTGAAACTGAAGAAAAATCGGTAGGTATACTTGAAAAGATAACCTTAAAACAGCCCCATACAAATAGGAACAAAGATAAGATGTCTATTGTGTTAATATGTATTACTTTAGTATGGAATATCTTTATTAGTAGAATTGATGGCAATACACAATATAATGTTAATTCTGTGATACTTCTTCCTGTACTGTCAAAGCTTTTGTCTAGTATTGGCAGAACTATTATATACAGAACCGGAAATAATATAAGCATGTTCTTTAGCATAATTCTTCGCTCTTACCCTATTCTTGCAATGGTCTTGATGTTCTTTATCTTCTTGAGATTCTCGCAGATGTTCTTTACCTCCTCCACATCGTGTACATTTATCCAGAACGTGCCTTCAAAAATGCCGTCGTTACTCTCGATGTGCATCTTCTGTATGTTGGCATTCAGCTGCTGGTAGATTATTGTAGTGATTTCATGGAGCACTCCCATGTCATCTATGCCCTTGATTTGAATGGGGACTGCGAAATATAACTGTTTGTGTGTCTCCCACTTTGCGGCAAGTATCCTGTCGCCGTGGCTGCTCTTCAGGGTGTTGGCGTGCGGGCAACTGCGTTTGTGTATTACGATATGTTTATCCTCGTCATAGTATCCGAGGACATCGTCACCGGGAATGGGGTGACAGCAGTCGGCTATAATGTAGCTGCTTTTGAGATTGTCATCGGTGAGGTTGATGGCTTTCTTGCGGTCGATATTCTCGTATTTCTCGACCTCTTTCTCCTCTTTCTTCTTGTCGCGGTTGAAAGAGAACAGTGACTGGAAACTGAACTTCTTGTTACCTAAGAGCTCGTCCTTGTCTTCTGCTCCAAGAATAATCGTGCCCTTGCCGATGGCAGCCAACAGCTCGTCACGGTCTTTCAGCTTATGGCGCTTCCACAGCTTCTCGACATTGCCTGCATAGTTGCTGAGTCCCTCTTCCTCGAGGAATGCGTTCAGCTTCTCCTCACCGTCGCGTTGCAGCAGTCTCTGCTGTCGACGCAGTGCTGCCTGTATCTTGGAACGTGCCTTGGCTGTCGTTACAAAAGAAAGCCAACTCTCCTCCACGCGTGGAGCGTTTGAGGTGAGGATTTCCACCTGGTCACCGCTCTGCAGCTGGTGGTTCATGGGCACGAGTCTGTGGTTTACCTTTGCGCCTATGCAGTGGTTGCCAAGGAATGTGTGTATGCTGTATGCGAGGTCAAGCGCAGTACAGTTCTGCGGCATTGTCTTGATCTCTCCTTTGGGAGTAAAAACGAAAATCTCTGTTGCGTAGAGGTTCAGTTTTATTGTGTCAAGAAAATCAAGGGCGTTAGGCTGCGGGTCATCGAGAATCTCCTTGATGGTGTGCAGCCAGTTGTCGAGCTGGTCTTCGTTGGATGCCTCGCCCATACTCTTGTATTTCCAATGGGCTGCAATGCCTTTCTCGGCAACCTCGTTCATCTTCTCGCTTCTTATCTGCACTTCAATCCACTCGCCACGTTGGCTCATGAATGTGGCGTGCAGTGCCTTGTAGCCGTTGGTGCGTGGTTTGTTCACCCAATCGCGCAGGCGGTCGGGGTGGGCGTTGTAGAGCTTGGTAAGTGCAATGTATATGTTGAAGCATTCGTTGTTCTCGTCCTTGCCCTCGCGTGGATTGAAGATGATACGCACGGCAAGGATGTCGAAGATATCCTCAAAGGCCACGTGCTTCTTCTGCATCTTGTTCCAGATGGAGTAAGGCGACTTCACGCGGCCTATGATGCGGTAGTCATATCCCATCTTGTCAAGCTGCTCGCAGATGGGGTGGGTGAACTCAGTATAGAGAATATCGCGTTGTTGCTGTGTCTTCTCGATTTTCTTTTCAATGCGGGCATACTCCTCGGGATGCTCGTATTTGAAACTGAGGTTCTCAAGTTCGGTCTTTATCTTGCTCAGTCCCAGTCTGTACGCAATGGGGGCATATATATATAAGGTCTCACCGGCAATCTTGTACTGTTTGTTCACCTGCATGAACTCCAGTGTGCGCATGTTGTGCAGGCGGTCGGCAATCTTTATCAGGATTACTCGTATGTCCTCACTCATGGTGAGCAGGAGTTTCTTGAAGTTCTCGGCCTGTTCCGATGCATGGGCACCGAACACCCCGCCCGAGATTTTTGTCAGGCCGTCTACGATGCCTGCAATTTTGTCACCGAAAAGGTTCTTGATGTCATCGACAGTGTAGTCGGTGTCTTCGACAACGTCGTGGAGAAGTGCTGCGCAGATGGATGTGGAACCCAAGCCAATCTCTTTGCACACGATACGTGCTACTGCCAGCGGGTGCATGATGTAGGGCTCGCCGCTGTGGCGGCGTACGCCCTTATGTGCCTGACGTGCAAAGTTGAAAGCCTTTGTTATAAGCTCAACCTTCTTGCGGTGCTGCGAAGCCAAATAAATGTCGAGCAGCTCCTGGAAAGCGCTGTTTATCGCACTCTCCTCGTCGATCATCCTTTTCTCCTCGTAGTTGTCCATAATGCTACTTGTAAATCTTCAGATATTTTCCTGCGCGTATCTTTGTGTTGCGCATATTGTTCCACCTCATTATCTGCTTGACGGTAACGCGGTATTTTATGGCTATCTTACCCAATGTCTCTCCGTTCTTTATCTTATGGCGTATGAGGTTACCTGCACCGTCATCGTTTTTCTTTGCCTCTTTGAGCATCTTCTCTACGTTCGCTTGTGGAAAATGCACCTCGGCGTTGTGCTCGTATATGCTGTCCTCATTCTCGACAAAGCGTGTAATCATCTCGTTCCTCAAACGAAGCACATATGTCTCGTTCTCTCCAGGAATGACATCCTTGATGAACTGCGGGTTAAGTGCCCTGATTTCTTCGATGTCAGCACCACATACATCAGCAATCTGCTTGAAGTGCAGGTTCTTGTTTATGTGTATAGTGTCTGTGGCAACCGGTATGTTGGGCTCCATGGGGCAGATTCCGTGGTCTTCGTAGAATGTCATTATGTAGTTGGCTGCGATGAAGCCAGGGAGATAGCCGCGTGTCTCCTTGGGCAACCAACGGTATATTTTCCAGAAGTCGGTCTTGCCGCCCGAACGCTTGATGGCTTTGTTCACGTTGCCGGGGCCGCAGTTGTATGCGGCAATGGCAAGTTCCCAGTTGCCGAACATACCATAGAGGTCCTTAAGGTATGTGAGAGCGGCTCTTGTTGATTTAAGGGGGTCGAAACGCTCGTCGATATAGTTGTTCGATTTAAGACCATACTGCTTGCCTGTCGTGAACATGAACTGCCACAATCCTTTGGCGCCCATCCTTGATTTTGCCTTGGGGTTCATTGCCGACTCGATGATAGGCAGATACTTGAGCTCGTGGGGCAGGCCCATCCTGTCAATCTCTTCCTCAATCATTGGCATATAGAACTCCGAGATTCCAAGCATGTAAGATACCTGTGAGCGGTTCTTCTTTGTATAGCGGTCAATGCAGCTGCTTACCATACTGTTGTATGGCATCCTCACTACCGTAAGCATACTGCCGAGCCTCTTGGCATACATCGTGTCGGTCATCCTGATGTTCTCCCAACCTGTAGTGTTGCAGTCGAGCTTTCTGAGCAATGTACGTGCCTGCCAACTGCTCAACAGGCTGTCGGTGTTGGCTGTCATGCTTTCCGGTATATCAAAACTACAGGTGTCACCTTCATTTGAGACAGGCCCAACCTCAAATTTGAAGTCAGTTGCAATCTGTGTGGGGGTAACTTTCTGTGTCTGTAGGCCGGATATGTCGCTGTTTTCAGTTCCGTCGTTTCCCGAAGAGTTCTTGAGTATGCCGCACGATAAGAATGTAGCGGCAGACAGTATAAGTAATATCTTGTATGTAGTTTTGTGCATTTTAGAATGAAATGTTGAAATTAAGTCCGTAATAGTCCTGTTGCATGAACTCGCCGTTTCCTCTTATCCTCTGTGGCTCAATGGTGAGGTTTATGTCCTCGGCAATGTCGAAACTCGACAGTTGGGCATCTACATAAGCGTCAATTACCGATACCGCATATACTCCTATGAATGCAAAGATGCTGAGGTCGCGCCAGCGGCGGTAGCGGTCCTTTCTTTTCTTGAACACCTTTGTCAGGTATTCCTTGTTTGCCTCATAATCATATCCCGGACGGAAAAAATCCTTGTAGGAGTCGGTATTGGGGTCGCTGTCCATGATGTCGAGGTAGGCCTGACGGTAGTCCTTGTACATCTGTCCGTTCCAGTTGTAGGCGTAAAGACATCCGACAAAACCGCCGTATACAATCGGTAATTTCCAGTATTTCCGGTTGTATATCTGTCCTCCTCCGGGGATGATAAGGGCAAGCCAGGTCGCCTTTTCGGGGTCAGGCCTCCATATTCTGCTCTCTTTGGCAACCGGTCCTTCGGCTCTTTTCAGTGCCACGCGGCTACTGTCGGGAGAGAGGGTGCGCTCTTGGAACTGCATGTTGCGGTATACGCTGTCAAGGGCTGCCGAGTCGGGTAGTGCGAATGTTGCTGTGGCCTCTCCATTTACGGAGGATATCGCATTGCCGGCCTCAACCTGTGCAGCAGATGGTACAGCAAAGGCGATAATCAGCAGCACGGCTGCAAAGAACCTGTATGTCAAACCTGTATGTATCACTTTTTACTGGTTGAGTTTGTCGAATATTGAAATTATGCGCTCGAGCTCCTGCTCGTCCTTGAACTTGATGCTTATCTTGCCGCTGCCCTTTGCCGAGCATGTAAGCTGTACCGGTGTCTGGAAAAACTGTGTCAAGTGTTTCTTCAACTGGTGGTAAACGGCATCCTGCTTCTTGTCGGCGCTCTTCTTCTGGGCCGGTTTCTCGCCGTTTCCCTCCTTGATGCCTCTTGCAATCTCCTCAACCTCGCGGACCGAGTAACCGTTTTTTTCAATCTCCTGGAAAAGGTTCAACTGATCGGCATGTGAGTCCAATGACAGTAAAGCCTTGGCATGACCCATATCGATTTTTTTCTCTTTGAGGGCAACCTGAATGGTGGCAGGGAGTCTCAAAAGACGCAGGAAATTCGCGATTGTGGCACGGCCTTTACCCACGCGCTTGCTCAGCTGCTCCTGTGACAGGTTATGCTGCTCAATGAGCTGTTGGTATGCCAAAGCAATCTCAAGCGGATTCAGGTCCTCGCGCTGGATATTCTCAATAAGGGCCATTTCCATTGTGTCCTCGTCGTCGGCCTTGAGGATGTATGCGGGGATTGTTGTCTTGCCGGCAAGCTGTGATGCACGGAAACGGCGCTCACCTGCAATGATCTGGTATGTGCCGTCATCCATCTTCCTCAATGTAATCGGCTGTATCACGCCAAGCTCATTGATGGAGTCTGCAAGCTCCTTCAGCGCCTCTTCATTGAAGTCACGACGGGGCTGGTTGGGGTTGGCGAAGATCTTGTCAATCTCAATCTCGCCTATCGATGAAGAACCCGATGTGCGCACAGCCTCAGTGGAGATAAGTGCGTCGAGTCCACGTCCTAATGTGAATTTCTGTTTTGCCATTATTCGTTGTTTCTGTTGATTATTTCCTCGGCAAGTGCCATGTAGTTCTTGGCTCCTGTCGACTCTGCGTCATACATGATTACGGGGATACCCATGCTGGGGGCCTCACCAAGGCGTATGTTGCGCTGTATTACCGTGTTGAAGACAAGCTCGCGGAAGTGCTTCTTTACCTCATTGTATACCTGATTGCTCAAACGCAGGCGCGAATTGAACATTGTGAGCAGGAAACCCTCGATGTCAAGCTTGGGGTTGAGGTTCGATTTTATGATTTTGATGGTGTTGAGCAGCTTGCTGATACCTTCAAGTGCAAAATATTCGCACTGCACGGGTATTATCACAGAGTCGGCTGCAGTGAGCGAGTTTACTGTGATTAGACCCAATGAGGGTGAACAGTCAATGAGTATGTAGTCATACTCCTCTTTTATCGGCTCGAGCGCGTCGCGCATGATTCTCTCCCTGTTGGGCATGTCGAGCATCTCAATCTCAGCACCGACAAGGTCAATGTGTGACGGTATTATGTCAAGGCGCTCCACGCAGGTCTTGTGTATACCTTCTTTAGGTGCAGCCTTGTTTATGAGACATTCATAAATTGAACACTCAATCTCGCGTATGTCTATTCCCAGACCCGAAGAGGCATTTGCCTGAGGGTCGGCGTCTATTACAAGAACTTTCTTTTCAAATGTGGCCAACGATGCGGCAAGGTTGATGGCTGTAGTTGTCTTTCCGACGCCACCTTTCTGGTTGGCCAATGCAATAATCTTTCCCATTTTTTCTTTCCCGTTTAGTTTGCAGAATGCGTCGTGTGGCCCTTGTCGGCCTCCCGTTTTCTGTTAGCACACATGCGGGCGTAATGACGCATTCTATTATTTGGCAAAGGTAGTAAAAAAAACAGAATGTATATTTATTATTTATCAATTACTTATTAACAAGTAATATATAATAAATCTAAAAAACATAACGTATTCAAGGAGTGTCCTTTACGCAGCAAAGCGGAGCTATGAAGTAGCCCCGCTTTGCTGCGTATTGCTGTTAGATGTCAATCGCGGTCGCCCATTATGCGGAGCATATACAGGAACAGGTTGATGAAATCAAGGTACAGTGACAATGCTCCCAACAACGCAACCTTGTGAAGGTTGTCGTCGATCTCGTTGTCAGGATCCATTATGGCTCTCTTTATCTTCTGGGTATCATATACTGTAAGTCCCACAAACAGCAGGACGCCTACGTAGCTGATAATCCAGTAAAGGGTGTCACTTTCCATAAAGATATTTACAACCGATGCGATTATAAGTCCAAGTAGTGCCATACCAAGTATACTGCCCCATGAAGAGAGGTCTTTCTTGGTCATGTAGCCATAGAGGCTCAATGCACCGAATGTGCCGGCTGTTATAAAGAACGTAGATGCTATCGTTGATTCTGTATAAGCCAGAAATATCAATGACATCGTCACGCCGTTCAACACGGAGTAGAGTATAAAAAGCAGTGTGGCTGTGGTCATGGAGAGTCTGGATACCATACCTGAAATTACAAATACAAGTGCCATTTCCGCAATGATGATTCCCCAGAACAGCAGATTGTTCTGCAACAATTCATAAATGATTCTGTCGTTGTTCGCGACAACCATTGCTGTAAGGCCCGTGATGCAGAGGGCGAGTGTCATCCACACATATACCTTGCGGAATACTGACAGAAGTGCGCTTCTCTTTCTTTCTAATACAATTGGTGATACGTTGCTTTCCATGATTCTTATGTTTTATTTGATAACAATCTTGAATGCCTTTTTTCCCTCAGGCCCGCATGCTGTCGCTACATATATTCCTGCGGGCAGTCCCGAGATGTCAGCTACAGAGCCGTCTGCTTCCGCAACAATCCTGCCGTCAATGGTGTATACGGCTACAGAAACGGTGCCTGTGGGCGGAATGAGCTTGCCGTCTTCTATGACAACTGTTTTGTCACCGGAAACTTCGCCAATTGAAGTGTCTCCACCTTTCTTTACAAAGCTTACCGTGTAGCTGTTGGCGCGGTCGATGCTCTTGGCCTCAAGACGGTCGTCCGAAACGACTATGTATTGCACACCGTTCTTTGCAGCAGACTGGGTCCATGCAATAGACCACTTGCCGTCCATGGTGGTGAGCAGATAGGTGTTCCAGTCGCTGTAGTACTGGTTTGTGCCGAATACACCATACTCGTTCAGGTAGCGGCTGTCGGCATTGCTGGTAATCTTGTAGCAGTTCTTGCCGCTTGCATCAATCGCGATTTTCCACTCCTGCGCAGTTCCGGGAGTTGTCACCTCCTTGAAATTCGGAGTGCCGCCGCTGCCTTTCACATTCTGGTTTGTCAGGTAGCGCTCTCCATCCTTGATGTAGTAGACAGCCTCTCCGTCAACGAGGGTGCTCTTGGCCTCGCCGCCCAAAGGGATGATGTCAAAGATATATTTGTCGGGTAGGGCATCGCTTGAGCTGCTCTGCTGTATACGTGTGCCTGCTACGCTCCAGAATTTTGTGCCGGCGCTTCCGCCATTCTGTATCGCGTACTTTCCGTTTGCCATCAGGGTTATCTCGTATGTATGCCATACTGCCTCATATGGGTTGGTGTCGTCGCTCGCGGTGAACTCACCCTTTTCGTTGAGGTAGCGTCCGTCCTCAAGATTTATGATCTTGTAGCGGTTGGTGCTTGGGTCAAGGCTGATCTTCCACTCCTGGCGCTGTGGACGGATGGTGTCGGTGGCGGTCAGGAACTGTGGAACACTGCTTGCAACGTTTGGCCTGTTGTTCGTGAGATATTTGCCATTGTACTTGATGTAGTATGTACCGTTTTCAAGTACTTGCGCAGGGAATACGTCGGTGCGGTAGTCGTACTTCTCCTTGTATTCGGCAATAAGCTCGCCCAATGCGTTCTTTATGAACGGTTCAATATGTACTGTTCCTACCACCGGAGTAGCCGTCTTGAGCGAACCGCTGTAGTCGCGTGAACGCAGTGCTGCCTGTGCATCGTTGTACTCCTTGTAGCGTAGATAGCTGTCGATGAAAATCTCAGGCTCTTCGTTTGTAAGGGCATTGCCCATCTCAACTATGCACTCTCCCCTTTTGCCAAGATACTTTGCACAGAGCAACCAAGGCTTTATCTCTTCAATGAGCGCCTTGCTTTCGTCTGCAGCCATAAGTGTCTCGGCTGTCGTGACGAGCTTTGTGAACTGCTCGCCTACGGCTGCATAAGCGGCAACCTTGTCGCCTGCGGCAATCTTGCTGTCGTAGAGCTGCTTTGCCTTAACGAACTCGGGCGACTCGTTGGTGCGGCGCAGGCCGTGTACTGTAGAGCCGAGGTCCACGTTGTTCTCGCAGAAGAAACGGAACGCCTCGCTGTTGCCGGGCATAAGATATTTTATGGCTGCCTCCCACGACGCATCGGCATCGTATGCGGGCATGTTCCAGTTATAGTCGCCGATGCTGAAGAGCGAAACCTTAGATGCCTCGGCATACTCCATCGGGTTTGCAGTGAAACCTGAGAGCATGTCGGCAATATCAAGGTCATTGCCGTATGTGGGACCCATGAGCAGGTGGTTGATACAGTAGTCGGTCACAGGGTAGTTGAGCCAGATATATGCCTTGCGGCTTATCTGTCCGTTTATCCAGGTCATGTCGCTCTTGTTTATCATGTCAACGACCGAGTTTCCTGTCCACATGATGCGCACATCCTTGTTCATCTTGCTGCCGAGGGTTGTGAGGTAGTCGCCGCTCGACCATCCACGGTTGTACTGTGTGGGGCAGATGATGCAGGGGTTGATGTCGGGGAATGCGGCGTTGAGCTCGTCGGTTATGTAGTTCATGAGCATTGCCTGTTTGTCGCCTCTTGTACCTTCACCGCCCCAGACGTCGTCAAAGAACACCGCAAAGGTGCGTACGCCAAGGTTGTACATTGACTTGAGCTTGTTTACGATGTTCATGCTGTCGGTCTTGTTCCACTGTATGTCGTTGCCCGGGTGGATCGCCCACACGAACTCCAC
This sequence comes from Bacteroidales bacterium, assembly GCA_015060965.1. Lineage (GTDB taxonomy): Bacteria > Bacteroidota > Bacteroidia > Bacteroidales > Bacteroidaceae > HGM04593. The sequence goes on from SUXN01000009.1 coordinate 64,742, forward strand.
TTTGTTGGCTTTTGCGGCGTCCACGTACTCCTTGATCTTTGCGGCCTGTGCGGCAGGGTAGTTCTCGCGCCAACGGTCCTTGTGGTATACGTCATCCTTTGGACCATAGATGTATACGTTCATCTTCTGACGGCCGAACATCTTGAAAAGGCCCATTCTGTCTGCCTCGCTGTAAGGGTTGCCGTAGTATCCTTCTACGAGTCCGCGCTGTGGTACGCTGGGGTAGTCGGTAACGGTTACTCCCATGATGCTTGGCTGCGAGGCAATCTGCAGGAATGTCTGCACGCCATAGAATGTTCCGCTGCCGTCGTTTCCGGCAATGACCACCTTCCCGTTCTCCACGGCAAGGTAGTAACCTTCGCTTTTCTGTGGGATGAGGCTCTCGTATGCGGCTACGGCTTCGTCGCCACGTTCGCCGATGATTACCTCAACCGCACCACCGCCGGTGCTGAAATTCTCCTTGAACAGGTTAACGGCATCGGTGTCGGCTGTGGTTTCTCCTGTGAGGGTGTATGAGACATCGTTGCTGAATGCAACCTGTCCGCTCCATTGTATCGATTGTGGAACGGGATAGATGTCGGTCGTCTGTGCATCGGATACTTTAGGAACCATTGCACCGGACAGTATTGCCACTGCAAGAAATGCTTTGTTGATTTTTTTGACCATAATATGTTCTCAGATTTAAATGTGTATTGTCTTATCGCTAATCATATCCTTAGATTACCACTTTGAAAGTCCTTATGCCCTTGCCGTCCTTTACGACAATGATATATGAACTGTGAGGCAATGCTGCCACCGGTAATGCAATGTTTTCGCAACTCTCTGCAATACGTTTTGTTGAGCGCAGTACACCACCCATGTCGTATATCGAAAGCTCGGTGCCGGCGTTCATGTTGCCTTGGCAATAAAGGTATCCGTCTTCCACTTTGAATGTTATTGCTTCTGACAAAACATCCTCAATGCCTGACTCAAGACCTACAACAGGAGTGAAGAGCAGTGAACAGTTGTATTTCGCGCCATTCTTGATGAGATACTTGTCTAAAGTTACCACATTGCCGCAGCTTCCGTTTCCAATTCCTTTCTGGTAGCAGTCGAAATGGGCATAGACATTCCCTTTCTCAAGTTCCCAGATATGGTCGGTCCTTTTCAGATGCTCGTCACTGTAATGCAAGAGGGAGAATGCTACATCACCACGGGTCTGTACCTTGATGCCGACTTCCTCCTCTTCGCTGAAGAGCATCAGGTCTCTCAATCCCTCGCGGTTGCCCATGCTCTGAGGCATCGGATATGGTTCGAACATATCGCTTACTGTGGTGTAGTAACGGCCAAGTGACGAACCGCCACGACGGTCAACATAGTTCTCGAACGGTCCGTATGCATAGTACTCAACCTGCTCGAAATGTGCCGGGAACTCCATTGTCATGCCTATGCGGCGCGCATCGGAAACTGTTGCCGTGTATGATGCATCTATAAGCATTGCACCGTCTGCTGTAATAGTGTATACAAATTTGTAGTCACTGCACCATGTCGAAGCATTTACCTCTACAGTAACCGCTTTTTTATCATCGCTCAATTTAAATGTCGCCGATTTTGATTTGATACCGGGACCTACAGCATACTGGCTGAGCGTTTCGGTTGGTTTATCGTTCTCAACCCATCGGTAGTTGCCGTATTCGGGACCGACCTCCATGAGCTTGTTGCCCTCTACTGTCCAGGAGAGCATGGTTCCGTCTGTCTTGAATGTCATTTCCATTCTTGAACTCTTTACAGAATAGCCCTGTGTGGTTTTGGTAAGAGTCAAATCCTCGCTCCGGTTCAAGGCAAAAGCAGTAGCATCACGTTCTACAAGAGTGTATTGTCCGGCTGCTATGCTGTAACCGGCATCGGCCCAGGATTGCTCATCCTTGTAGCGCAATTCAATATTCAGGAGCATCTCCTTTCCGCTGATAGGTTCGGTCTTGTATGGAATGTTCAATGTCGCCTCTGCACCGGGTAAAACTGCAGGCATATCAAGTCGGCCATTTTCAACGACCTTGCCGTCAAGAAGCACTGAGTACTCCATGTAGAACTTGTCCAAAGAGATAAAGTCGTAGTCGTTCTTTATTGTGATGTTGCGGCTTTCAACATCGTAAGACACGAACTTTATGTATTGATATACATGTTTCACATTGGTCAACTCAGGGCTCCATGCACGCTCGGCTGTTACAAGGCCGTTGTTCACGAAGTTCCCCTGGTGCGGGCCTGGATAGTCGAAACCGGTGCGGTATTTGTTCATGCCGTTGATTTCGAAGTTGCCGTTCTTTATATCCTCGGCATCATATATTGACTGGTCTGCCCAGTCCCAGATACAGCCACCGATACCGTATTTGCTGTTTTCTATCAAATCCCAATACTCTTGCAGGTTTCCTACAGCATTACCCATTGCATGGGCATATTCGCACATGAAATAGGGCTGTCCTTTTGAGTTGTTGTTGGCATGCTTTTCCACGTCAGTCAAAGTGGGGTACATCTCGGACCATATGTCGGTATGCGCAGTTCCTGCGCGTGATGCGCCTTCGTAATGTATCGGTCGTGGGTCAAGGTCGCGGACAGCTGCATATGTGTACTGGAAGTTTTTGCCGCCACCGCTCTCGTTACCGAGTGACCAGAATATTATGGACGGGAAGTTCCTGTCGCGGTATACCATACGTACGGTGCGGTCGATATACTGCGCTCTCCAGCTATCCTCGTTGGTTATACCGCCTGTCTCCTTGCCAATCTCCCAACTGTAATGGCACTCAAGGTCGGCTTCATCCATGCAATAAATGCCGTAGTAATCGAACATTGCATTCATCTTTGCCTGGCGTGGGTAGTGGCTTGTACGCACTGTGTTCATGTTTGCCTGCTTGAACATCTTTACGTCGTTCAGCATTGTCGCAACATCTACCGAGCGGCCAGTGACCGGGTGGGTGTCCTGCAGGTTCGCACCCTTGAACAACACTTTCTCGCCATTGATATATACAAGGCCGTTCTTTATCTCAATATGGCGGAAACCATATTTTGTAGAGAATGCATGCTCTTCGTTGCCGTCAGCAGTCTTCTGTACAACTGTTACTGTGTATAGGTTCGGTGTTTCTGCTGTCCATGTGAGGAGGGCTGACAACCCGTCAAAGGCAAAGTCGGCAACTTTTGATGTCTCTCCCTCGGCGAAATCGAACGCAATGCTTTTCTTTGCCACTTCGCTGCCGTCAGGAGCGACAAGGGAAACCTCTACGCTCTTGCTTGTTGCGATGCCGTCACGGTTGTCCATCTCGACAGCGACATTCATTGAACCGGCTGTGTAACCGCTTGTGGCATCCAATGAAGAGGTGATATAGTGGTCGCGCACGAATGTCTTTGGCGTAGCAAAGAGGTACACATCGCGGTGTATACCGCTCATGTGCCACATGTCCTGACCCTCGAGATAAGATGCGTCGCTCCAACGTATTACCTGGACGCAAACATTGTTCTTTCCCTCGCGTGCATGCTCTGTGACATCAAATTCCGCATCGTTGTTTCCGCTCTGGGTGTAGCCCACGTATTTACCGTTCATCCAGATAAAGGCAGCTCCGTATATTCCGTCGAAATGCAGGAATAGACGCTTGCTGTCCCATCCTGCCGGAAGGTCAAAGTCGCGGCGATACGATGCAGCTGAATTAATCAGTCCGTTTTTCATTTCAATCATCGGCGGATTGTTGTTGAACGCATATTCCACATTGATATACAGAGGGTCGCCATAGCCGTTCATCTCGAGGCATGATGGAACTTCAATCTTGTCCCAGGAAGACACGTCGGTATCATCGCCCCAGAAAGTATCCTTGCCCGGGCGATTTGCGACGTTCTCTACCCAATTGAGGTACCATGTACCGTTGAGGCTCAGGAACTCGGCATTTGCCGGTTCTATCCAGGGGAACTCGTAACGCTCGTCGGCCTTCATCTTTTCTGTTGACGAGTAAGGCATGTATGTGGCATGACCATTCTCTTTGTTCTCGCCGAAGAAAGTCTCATCCTCCCACACGTTGGGCATGGGGACATCGTCGGGATATACCTGTACAAGTTCGAAATGCGAACCGCTTGCATAGCCTGTAACCATTGTGAGGTTACTGCCGTCCGCTTTCATGCCATACCATGTGGTGTTTGTCTTTGCATTGATGCGGTACACTCCCTTTTCCCCCTCTACCGGGATAAATTGCAGCTGCTGGTTGGCGTTGCTGTATGAAGGGTCCCACAGGAGAGGGTAGTTCTTGCCTCCCAATGCTACATCGATTGCTTTGCTGAAGTATGGGCCGTACAGTTGGCAATATTCCACTCCGTTTGCATTGCGACGCAACTGCCATACGAAATTTGCATTGCTACTGTTCTCATTATACTCGTCAAGATATATTCTTGCATTATTCGCATTGTTTCCGCGTGTGTTCAATGCCATGCCGCTTGATTTCTCACGTATGATGAAATAACGTTCCATTACCGGAAGGTTCTCGACCTTCTTGTTCCTGATGTGCTCCAGACGGAAAAGTGTGGATTCTCCGCTTGCGTCCTTTACCATGACAAGTGATGCGTCATCCTGTACCTGAAGCACGAATGAATGGTCGTTCTTGTATAGCAACTGTACAATGCCGTCAGCCTCGTCTACGGTGTTTACGTAGAAAGCCTGGTTGTCGCTACATGTTCCTTCCCACTGCAACAGCTTGCCGGGGTTGCTTGTCATGTCAATGGCCTGACCGTAATTTTCGTTATAAAGTGTATAAATCTGTTCCTTGTCGGACAGTGAAACAAATGTCCATTCCTGCCCCTTTGACGCGTTGTCAACATCAGCAACGCTCAGATAAGTGTTGTGCTCTGCAACATCGCCGTTTGTGATTGCCTTTCCGGTTGCTGCATTCACGAGGCGGAATACGTCACCGTCCTTAATGCTCTGTGCTCCTGCACTGAGGAATGTCATGCCGATAAGCAGCATCAACATCGTGATACGTGATTTTGTCATAGTTTTCGTTTTTTGGTTTTTCATGTGATTGCTTGTAAAAATAACTATTTGCCTCCAATGTACAAAATAAACGGATTGTTTTTTGCAATTACCTCTCCTTGTGTTAAGAAAATGAAAAGCGTAACTCCTCCGGCTTTGTGTTTGTCTTGTAAAATGACAATGAACTCTCTCTTGTTTGGCAGAACTGCAGTGCGGTGGTACATGTGGAAAATAAATAAATTTGTTTTGCCCGTTTGCACGTCTTTTGCCCGTTTGTTTGTATCTTAGCGCCCGAAAATCTATTGTGAAAAAAAACTGGTTGTTATGAAAGAGAGACCGCTTATTCTGGTGTCAAATGATGACGGATATCAGGCAAAAGGAATAAACTGCCTGGTAGGTGTGTTGCGTGAGTTCGGGGATGTCGTTGTTGTCGCTCCGCATACGGGGCGTTCAGGAAAAGGGTGTGCGATTACAAGCGAGACACCGATAAAGGTTACTGAGGTGAAGAGAGAACCGGGCCTGACAGTGTACTCCTGTACAGGAACACCGAGTGATTGTGTGAAGATTGCATGCCATGCATATGTGCCACGTAGGCCCGACCTCATTGTCGGCGGTATAAACCACGGCGACAATTCGGCTGTCAATGCGCACTATTCGGGTACGATGGGTGTGGTAATAGAGGGATGTATGAAGGGTATCCCCTCTGTGGCTTTTTCATTATGCTCGCACGATGCTGATGCCGATTTTACACCCACATATGATATTATCCGCAAAGTGGTGGCTCAAGTGCTTGAGAAAGGACTGCCCAAAGGCAGTTGCCTGAATGTGAATTTCCCTGTTTCGCCTTCTTTTGCCGGTGTCAAGGTGTGCCGTCAGGCAACAGGCACATGGGTGAACGAGTGGGAGGCACATGATCATCCGCGCGGCGGTAAATGGTGGTGGCTCACAGGTGAGTTCGAGGTGCAGGACAATGACCCGTCGGCCGACCGTGTGGCGCTCAACAACAATTATGTGACAATTACTCCTACTACTATTGACTTTACCGACTACCGCCTGCTTGCAGATATGCAGGAGTGGAAGTTCTGAAAATTGACTTTAAAACAAAGGCTATGAAATATTATCTCATTGTTGGTGAGGCGTCGGGCGATCTCCACGCGTCGAACCTGATGAAAGCGATAAAAGATGTTGACAGCAGTGCGGAGTTCCGCTTTTTCGGCGGTGACCTTATGTCTGCTGTGGGCGGAGAGCGTGTGAAGCATTACCGCGAACTCGCATATATGGGTTTTATACCCGTGCTTATGCACCTGCGTACGATATTCTCCAATATGAGTCTGTGCAAGAAAGACATTGTGCAGTGGAGTCCTGATGTGCTTATACTTGTAGATTATCCCGGCTTCAATCTCTCCATAGCGGAGTATGTACATAAAAACACCGACATTCCTGTATATTATTACATATCACCTAAAATTTGGGCCTGGAAGGAGCACCGTATAAAGAATATAAAACGAGACGTCGATGAGCTCTTCTCGATACTGCCGTTCGAGATAGATTTTTTTGAGAAAAAACATGACTACAAGATAAACTACATAGGCAATCCTTGTGTAGATGCCGTGGATGCTTTTTTGCGTAACTCGCCCGAGACGCGCGAGGAGTTTATCAAACGTAACAATATTCCCGACAAGCCTGTCGTTGCGTTGCTTGCAGGTAGCCGCAAACAGGAGATAACAGCGAACTTGCCACTGATGCTTGAGGCTATGAAGGGCTATCCCGGCTACCAGCCTGTCATTGCCGGCGCTCCTGGTATTGATAAGGATTTTTACAAACCTTATCTTGAGGAGGGGGCATGCATTGTCTTCGGTGAGACATACAATATCCTCAATAATTCCCACGCGGCGCTCGTCACTTCGGGTACGGCAACCCTTGAAGCCGGAATATTCCGTGTTCCACAGGTGGTGTGCTATGCTACCCCTATGGCACGTCTTTACTCTTGGCTGAAAAAGCACTTCCTTAAAGTGAAGTTCGTCTCTCTGGTCAATCTTGTGGCAGACAAGGAGGTGGTACGCGAGCTGGTGGCGGCAGATATGACTCTTGAGAATGTCAAGGCTGAGCTTGGCAAGATTCTTGCCGACGGAAAAGAGAGGAAGAGTATGCTTGATGAGTATGACCGCATGCTGGAGATTCTTGGTGAGGCCGGCGCATCGCAGCGTGCAGCGCGCAAGATAGTGGCGCTACTGAAAGAAAGGAAGGGTGTTTAATGTTTAATGGAGCGGTGATCTCACCTTGACTTTGGGCTCTTTACCTTAAACTTTCCGCATTAAACAAGAATATAACAGTGCAGGACGGCTATTGCCGTCCTGCACTGTTATATTCTATTGATTGTCAAATCAATCCTATAAAGCTAAGGTATGCTATCACACTCGGTGTGGCGAGTATGGTGCTGTCGAAACGGTCGAGAATACCGCCGTGGCCGGGAAGCAGATTGCCGGAATCCTTTATCTGCATCTCACGTTTCATACATGACTCGATGAGGTCGCCCAATGTCGCTGTGGCAACAACGATGGCTGCCATGCCCATCCACTCCCATATTGTCATCACGTCGAAGATATAAGAGAGGGCTACTCCGGCTCCGATGGCAACGGCTGCACCACCTGCAAAACCTTCCCAGGTCTTCTTTGGCGATACGCGTTCGAACATCTTGTGGCGTCCCATTGTGCAACCGACGCAGAATGCTCCGGTGTCATTGCACCAGATGAAGATGAATATCGAGAGCGGCAGAATATAGTTGTATGTCTCCCCTGGTGCAGCGCCCACTGTCGACAGGATGTTCAGCATGGCAAATGGAAGTGCAGCATACAATTGGCTCAAGGTGAAGTAGGCGAAATTGTCAAGTTTGCTGCCTTCGGTGCTGAATACCTGCTGTATGAACACATATACAACCAATGCGATGTATGGTGCAAACAGGGGTAGGGTCATCTGGGCATTGCAGTGTGTGGCCACGAAGAATGCGAAGAAAAGATATCCGCCACCGAGTATAGCCCACCATTTGTTGAATGTGGTCTTCTTGTACTCTGCAATGAGATTGCAGAACTCCCTTACGGAAAGCATTGCCACTATGAGGAACAGTGCTCCAAAATAACATTCTCCCAACAGCATCGAGCCTATCAGCACAATGCCGAATACAAGACCTGTCGCTACACGCACAAGAAAGTTTTTCATATCTTAATAGGTTTATGGTGTTATAATTATTCTTTGAATGTATGTTATTCGGTTTTGCCGCTGTCTGCCGGCTTTGCAGGCTCTTTGGCTGGCGCTTCTGCTTTATCTGCAGGGGCCTCTTCGACATTGCTGTCAAAGATCTCCTCACTGCGTGATGCCCATGGGCGCTTACCGAAAATCTTCTCTACATCCTCGGCAAATATAACCTCGCGCTCAATGAGTATCTTCGCAAGCTCGGCGTGACCCTCCTTGTGTTCACTGAGCAGGGCTTTTGCTCTCTCGTATTGCTCGGTAATCATCTTGTGTACCTCAACATCGATGGCTTCAGCTGTCTTCTCACTGTAAGGACGGTTGAAAGAGTACTCCTGATTGTTATAATAACATAGGTTCGACAGTCTCTCGCTCATGCCGGCGTAAGCTACCATTGCGTACGCCTGTTTGGTGACACGCTCAAGGTCGTTCATGGCACCGGTAGATATCTGGCCGATGAATGTCTCCTCGGCTGCACGGCCGCCAAGAATAGCGCACATCTCGTCAAGCATCTGCTCCTTGGTGGTTATCTGACGCTCCTCGGGCATGTACCATGCTGCACCCAATGCGCGCCCACGGGGAACGATGGTTACCTTGATGAGCGGGTTCGCGTGCTCAAGGAACCATGATATTGTCGCGTGTCCAGCCTCGTGGATGGCAATGGACTCTTTCTCCTTTTGTGTCAGGACTTTAGTCTTTTTTTCAAGACCGCCGATGATGCGGTCAATGGCATCAAGGAAATCCTGTTTGTAAATGGCTTTCTTGTGGTTGCGTGCAGCAATGAGTGCTGCCTCGTTGCATACATTCGCGATGTCGGCTCCCGAGAAACCCGGTGTCTGGCGCGAAAGAAGATCCACGTCAACCGACGGGTCAAGCTTCAGAGGACGCATGTGTACCCCGAATATCGCCTTACGCTCGTTGAGGTCGGGCAGGTCAACATGTATCTGTCTGTCGAAACGTCCGGCACGCAGCAATGCCTTGTCAAGGATGTCGGCGCGGTTGGTCGCTGCAATTACAATTATTCCGCTGTTTGTGCCGAATCCGTCCATCTCGGTAAGCAACTGGTTCAGGGTGTTCTCACGTTCGTCATTACCTCCCATTGATGGGTTCTTGCCACGGGCGCGTCCCACAGCGTCAATCTCGTCAATAAAGACTATGCAAGGTGCCTTTTCCTTTGCCTGACGGAACAGGTCACGTACGCGCGATGCGCCTACGCCTACGAACATCTCTACAAAGTCGGAACCCGACATGGAGAAGAACGGTACGTTTGCTTCGCCTGCAACAGCCTTGGCCAACAGGGTCTTACCTGTTCCCGGAGGGCCTACAAGCAATGCGCCTTTTGGGATTTTTCCACCAAGCTCAGTGTAGATTTTCGGGTTCTTGAGGAAGTCGACGATCTCTTTTACCTCCTGCTTAGCACCCTCCTGGCCTGCAACATCCTTGAATGTTATTGTAGGGGTGTTGGTCTTGTCAAAGAGCTTTGCCTGCGACTTGCCCACGTTGAACACGCCGCCCTGGCCGCCGGCTCCTCCGCTCATTCGTCGCATCATGAATATCCAGAAAGCGATTATTATGATGAACGGTCCTACGCTCCAAAGGAAATTGCTGAAGAATCCGCTTTCGCGCTCGTATGTCAATGTGCCGTCGAATCTGGCTTTGCCGTTCTCGTCGGGTTTCTTCATCTCAAAGATGAACTCGTCGAAATTGTCGGCAGAGCCAATGGTGGTTATTACCATAGGGCGCGCATTGGTCCTTATTTCTGCGCCCTTGAAGATGTTCTCGGCAGAGTCCTTCTTGATATAAGCCTCTACCTCACCGTTGTCGTGGACGGTTATCTCCTCCACATATCCTCGCTCTACATAATCCCTGAGTTCGGAGTATTTTACCTCCCTTATCTGCTCCTTGGTGCCGTTGTCGAAAAGTAGAGTGGAAAGCAATAGAGCTCCTACTATAATGTAGAACCAGGTAAAATTGAATTTCGGTTTAGTTATATTCGCCATACGGTATAATTAGTCTAAATCAGGAACTGTCGTGATTTTTGCATCGGCCCAAAGGTGCTCAATGTCATAGAATGTCCTTACATCGGGCAGGAATACGTGTACAAGAATGTCGCCGTAGTCCATGGCTACCCACTGACTGTTGCGCAGTCCGTCGATGGCATAGGGCTTCTTGCCGCATTTCTCGCGTACTGTATCCGCTACAGAGTCTGTGATCGCGCTTACCTGGTTGGGGGAGTTGCCCTGGCATATCACGAAATAGTCACAGATACTGTTGCCCAATTCGAGCATATCAACTATAACAATTCCTTTTCCTTTTTTGTCCTGTATACCTTCAACTATCTGCTCAATTACCTCTTGAGCCGTGATTTTTTCTTTTTGCATAAATTGTTTTTATTTCCTTTTGTTTTTTATACTGCAATCATTGTGCCAAAGCGGTATTCTGCCAAAAGTATGACAAAATGTCTGTGATTGCGGTCTGTCAAGGATATTCCCATTCTTTGCAAAGATACTTTATATTTTCTCTAATTGAAAATAATAATCCTCTATTTTGGGCTGTTGACCATGCTTTTGAAACTTTTTTTGCATTTTGTGATAAAAAAAGTTCGAAAAATATTTGTATTACCAAAAAATGTTGTACCTTTGCATCGCAATTAAGCATTGGGCTATGGTGTAATGGTAACACTGCAGATTCTGGTCCTGCCTTTCCTGGTTCGAGTCCGGGTAGCCCAACAGAGAGTTTCAGTTATGCTGAAACTCTTTTTTTGTATTTGTGGCTCACCTGCACCTATAAAAAAAGGGCTCAGTAGAAATTTAGTGGCTCACCGGCAAAGCCTGGGGGCTAAGCAAAAAGTTGAGTGATTTAGGAAAAGAGAGTAACAAAGCGAAAATACTATTGCAATGAAATGTCG
>SUXN01000044.1 GCA_015060965.1 Bacteroidales bacterium
TTGAATCTGCTTTCGCTCGCAGTGAGATTAAAGTAAACTTGTATCTCGCTTGCTTAATCGCAGCATTGTCGAACCCTGCGGCTTTCGTCGCTGGCTCTGTCGGAACCGTAGGTCGCCGCCCACTGGGGCTAAAGGCAATGACAGATTCGCGATTCGGTTGAACTTATATCGAACTCATGTTAACTACTAAAAATTATAGTTAAATAATCTAAATAACCAATTCTTGCGTCATTGCAATCTTTGAGAATTCTGTCTATTTGGCTTCCTTTGTATGTGAGGTCAATCAATAACCCTACAAAAGGTCGGATTATCAAGCGAAGGGCATTGGGTTTAGCTCTCTTGTAGGAATGCTTTGATGGTGTTGCTGTATCTGCAGTAAAGCTCAAATGTTGTTGCAATTTTTATAAATAAAGATATTTATTATGAAACTGTCTGTAAAAAACTATGCTATGAATCTTCTATCGGCGTTTGCGTTGCTCGCTCTCTTTCCGTTTTATGTGACAGCGCAGAGTGTCAACAGAAAAATGGGTAAACCCACGGCCGAGGAGTTGAACATGACGGTCTATGATGCCGATTCGTCTGCAGTGGCTGTAGTGCTCTACAAAGAGTCTTATGTCAGCTATGATTGGGGCCGCGACGATTTCCAGGTCACCTATAATTTCAAGAGACGTATAAAGATTCTCAAGGAAGAAGGCGTAGAGTATGCGAACGGAACAATCGTTTATATTGACAAAAAAGACAAAAGCCTTCTGAAAGAGCATGTCTATGGCCTTGAAGCGTCGGCCTATAATCTTGAGAACGGCAAGGTGGTGCGTACCAAAATGAAGGATGAGAACGTGTTCACGGAGCGTGTGACCGACAATATAATGCAGATGAAGTATGCTGTACCCCAGGCAAAGGTGGGTAGCGTAGTCGAGGTGGAGTACAAGATTGTCTCCGATTATTTCTTCCAGCCTCGCGACTGGTTCGCACAGGAGGAGATTCCGGTGCGTTATGCTGAGCTTGAGATGTTTATCCCGGAATTCATCTCCTTCAATATCGAAAATCATGGAGCAGCGCATCTTAATGTGACATCCAAACCGTCTAACCAGAATATGTCTATCGGCGGTGGCCTTGTCGCGTGTTCGTCCGAGAATCGCAAGTATGTGGGAGAGTATCTCCCTGCCATAAAGGATGAGGAGTATGTGTGGTGTCCGCAGGACTATCTTACTCAGGTGAATATGGAGTTCAACGGTTATGATATACCGGGCGTGATACATCAGAGCTATTCCGGAAGCTGGGACCAGGTCGACAAGACTCTTTTTGAAGACGGTGATTTCGGTGGCCGTATGAAGGCTTCCAACCCGTTGCGTGAGGAGATGAAGGCCTTGTGCCTTGATACATTGCCTACAGTGGAAAAGAAAGTTGTTGCCATTTACGGCCTTCTCAAGAGCCGTGTCAAGTGGAATGGCAAATATGCCTTGACGGGAAATAATTTCCGTCAGGTCCTCAAGGACGGAACAGGAGACAATGCCGATATAAATTTCATACTCATGAGCATGCTCAAGGATGCCGGTATATCCTCTTATCCTGTTGTTATGAGCCGCAGGGACGAGAGGGCCTTGCCATATTCGCATCCGAGCATCGACCGCTTGTCTACCTTTGTGGTCGGCGTGCTTGAGAACGAGACGACGCTCATGTTCATTGATGCATCGGTGGAGCATGGCTATGTTAATGTCCTTCCTCCCCTGCTCATGACTTCCAGGGCCAGGCTCATGATGCCGGGCAATTGCCAGTGGATTAATCTCCAGCAGTTGGGTTCGCACTCGTTACGTCGCACAATACAGGCTTCGCTGAGTGCAGCAGGAGCGATAGAAGGCCTTGCGTCTACCTATTATTACGGAATAGAGGCGGCAGACAAGCGCGAAGGGTATTTTGCGGCAAAGGACAGCGCCGATTATGTAAAGGCTATCGAGGAGGATAAGTCAATTGACGTTACGGAATACAACAGCTTCTCTATGAAGGATTTTACTCCTGTTGTCCGTGATGTGTTCAAATTCACAAAGAGTGCCGATGTCAACGGCGACTACATATATGTGAATCCTATGCTTTTCGCCCACGTGGAGGCTTCTCCTTTCGTTAACGAAAAGCGTGACTTGCCGGTTGAGTTCCCTTATCAGACACAATATACTGTCAATGTGGTGCTTGATATCCCCGAAGGTTATGTTGTTGAAGATAAGCCCGAGCCCTGCAATATAAAGATGAGTGACGGTGGCCTCTCTCTGTTATATAATATTGTGCAGCAGGGCAATAAACTCATGCTCAAATATTCGTTCAATCTCGGCAAGATGATGTATCTGTCGTCCGATTATCAGGAGCTTAAGTGGTTCTGGGATTTCGTTGCGGAGAAGAACAATGCTATGCTGGTGCTCAAGAAACAATGATGCCATGATAAGACTGTTGTTGTTCCTGTTGTTGTTTGCGCAGGGGGTCGCTGTTCATGCGCAGGTCTATTCTGTTGTCGAGGAGAGTACGACGGATGTGGAGTATATCTCTGCCACGGAGATGGTGTGCAAGGAGCGGCGTGTGATAACCGTTCTTGACAAGAAAGGCCTTCAGGCTGCCGATTTTCAGGTGAGTCTCAATAAGGGTTATTCCTCGTTGAATCGTTTCTCGGGTATTGTGGCAGATGCCAATGGGAAAGTGGTGTGCAAAATCAAGAAAGGGGACCTTACGTATTCCGAGTACTCTGAAATGCTTGCCGACGATGCCTGCTATTACCGTTATGTATGTGCGTCTCCTGGCTATCCTTTCACTGTGACATACGAATGGGAAGAGAAGCATGAAGACGGGATAGTGGGGCTACCGCTTTTTGTTCCACAGAACGAGTATCATCAGGCTGTACGCAGCGCGCATTATCACCTTGAAGCCTCTCCGGGGCTTGAATTCGGATATAAAGTGTTCAATGTCGATGCCGATGTCAAGGAGAGTGTAGGGGAAAAGGGACGCAAGGTGCTCGATATCGTGCTTGACAGTTTGCCGGCACTCATTAAGGAACCGTTCTCTCCCTCTATGTACGAACTTTTGCCTCATGCTTATGTCGTCCCTGCAACATTTGTCTTTGACGGCTACGAGGGCAGCTATGCAAGCTGGCAAGAGTATGCGGCGTGGCTCCATTCCCTTATGGAGGGTAGAGGTGTTTTGCCGCAGGACTTTGTCTCGGAACTGAAACAGAAGGCATCGCAGTGCGGTAGTGACCGCGAGAAGGTGCAGCTTGTTTATGGCATTCTCGCTTCGTCTACACGTTACGTCAGCGTCCAGCTGGGTGTTGGCGGTATGCAGTCGGCTCCGGCGTCCGAGGTCCATCGCGCAGGTTATGGCGATTGCAAGGCTTTGACGAATTATGCACGGGCAATGTTGGCAGAGCTGGGGATAGAGTCAAATTACGTGGTAATAAATACTGAACGGGAGGATATCACGAAGGATTTTGTCAACGGAGCGCAATTCAATCATGCAATACTGCAGGTGCCTCTTCCTGGTGATACGCTGTGGCTGGAGTGTACCAATCCGACGTTGCCGTTGGGCTATCTGCACGACGGTATTGCCGGGCATGAGGCTCTTGTTGTTGATGATGCCGGTGGTGTAGTGTGTCGTTTGCCTGCATATGCCGACTCGTTGAATGTCCAGTTGAACAGGATGACGCTGACGCTTGCTACCGACGGTGGGGTGGTTGCTGCAGTGCGACGTGAATGCAGGGCTGCTCAATATGAGTCTCTCAAGTTCTTTTCAAGGCTCTCCGAGGTTGAAAAACGCGATTTTCTGCGTTCGTCTCTGAATATGCCCAATGCCGATGTCAGCGGAATCAGTATCGGGGAAATCAAGGATGGTGAACCGTTTTTTGCGGTCGAGTGCTCTGTGGAGTCGGGCCGTTACGGCTCAAGAAGCGGCAACAGGCTCTTCCTTCCGTTGAATCCTTTCAAATCAACGGTCTCTCTCCCGGAAGAGGAGGAACGCCGCTCGGATATTGTGATAAGAAGCGGTGGTGTCTATCTGGACAGCGTAGAATTCGTTTTACCCGATGGCTTCGAGGTCGAGTCTTTGGCGCAGCCGGTCGATGTCTCTACACCTTTCGGTAGTGTAAGCCTCAATGTTGTGCAGGAGGGCAATTCTGTTTTCGTGGTCCAAAGGTCGAGTATTGTTAAAGGACGTTATCCCAAGGAGATGTACGGGGCTCTGCGCTTGTTTGTGAAGCTCCTGTCCGGTATAAGCGACTCTAAGATGGTGCTACGTAAGGTCAAATAGACTTTTATCTGTCATAACGACTGTCCGCCGCCTGAGTATTCAGGCGGCGGACAGTTGCTTTTGTGTGCCTGTTATCTGAAAAAATATTATTTACCCCGAAAAAATATGCACTTGATGCCGGAATATACAATCTCTTTTTGTAATTTTACAAGTTGAAGAGAATTTGCTTTAATTTGCCCGTAATGTAGAGTTTGAGTATCGGCGTGCGGTTGACAGGTCTTGAGGGTAAACCTGAATTTATAACAAAGGGTATAACCCGTATATAAAGCATCTCTTCCCGAGCAAAGCAAAAATAAAAATAATATATAATGGGTCAGAAATGGAAATATCAACCTCCGACATACGAACAGACTTTAGCGGCTAAGGCGCTATCGGCAGAGTTGGACATAAGTCCCATACTTTGCAGTTTGCTCGCGAAGCGGGGTGTAACCTCTGCTGCCGAAGCAAGGAATTTCTTCCGCCCGAAGCTTAACAATCTCCATAACCCGTTCCTCATGAACGACATGGATATTGCCGTTAGACGCCTCAACAAGGCTCTCGGTAAAAAGGAGCGCATACTTGTGTATGGCGACTACGATGTTGACGGCACAACAGCCGTGGCTTTGGTGTACAAGTTCCTGCAGCAGTTCTCATCGAATATAGACTACTATATTCCCGACCGTAACGAGGATGGTTACGGCATATCAAAACGTGGAGTGGATTACGCTTATTCAACAGGCGTAAAGCTCATCATTGTGCTCGATTGTGGCATCAAGGCTATCGATGAGATAGCATACGCAAAGTCGTTGGGCATTGACTTCATCGTGTGCGACCATCATGTGCCCGATGAGGAGTTGCCATGTGCAGTCGCAATCCTCAATCCCAAGAGAGTGGACTCAACATATCCTTATCCGCATCTGTCGGGTTGTGGCGTGGGCTTCAAGTTCATGCAGGCTTTTGCCATGGACAACGGCATCCCTGCCGAACAGCTCTACACGTTGCTTGACCTTGTAGCGGTGAGCATCGCATCGGACCTTGTGCCCATTATGGGCGAGAACCGTATCCTTGCATTCCACGGTATCAAGCAGATAAACCATAGCCCGAGTATCGGCCTCAAAGCGATTATCCAGGTGTGCGGCCTTGCCGAGAAGGAGATAAGCATCAATGACATCATCTTCAAGATAGGTCCCCGCATCAATGCTTCGGGCCGTATACAGCAGGGTAAGGTGGCTGTTGACCTCCTCATCGAGAACAATCTGCGTGCGGCACTCGATATGAGCCAGCAGATAAACGAGTTCAACGAGACCCGCAAGGAGCTTGACAAGAGCATGACCGAGGAGGCCAACCGTATTGTCGAAGGGCTTGAGAGCTTCGATGAGCAGCGTGCCATAGTAATCTTCAATGCCGACTGGCACCGTGGAGTGATAGGCATCGTGGCATCGCGCCTCACCGAGGTATACCACCGTCCGGCGGTGGTCATTACCTGCAGTGGCGACATAGCCACAGGGTCGGCACGTTCGGTAACGGGCTTCGATGTATATAAGGCGATGGAGAGCTGCCGCGACCTGCTCGAGAACTTCGGCGGTCATACATACGCGGCCGGCTTCTCGCTCAAGGTAGAGAATGTTGATGCTTTCGCGGAGCGTTTCAAGGAGTATGTGTCCGAGAATATCCTGCCCGAGCAGACAGCGCCGGTGATAGAAATTGACGCGGAGCTTGACTTCCACCAGATATCGCGCAAGTTCTTCAACGACCTCAAGAAGTTCGCTCCGCACGGGCCTGACAATCCAAAGCCGATATTCTGTACACACAATGTGTGCGACTATGGAACAAGCAAGGTAGTGGGCCGCCGTCAGGAGCATATAAAGCTTGAGCTTGTCGACAACAAGTCGAACACCATACTCAACGGCATAGCTTTCGGGCAGAGCCGTCAGGCAAAATACATAAAGTCGAAACAGTCATTTGACATCTGCTACACTCTCGAGGACAACACCTACAAACATGGCGAGGTGCAGCTGCAGATAGAGAGTATACATACGAAGGTGACCCGATAATGACATATAATGAGATACTGAAACATTATTGGGGTTACGATGATTTCCGCGGTATACAGCGCGAGATTATCGAGAGCATCGGGGCCGGGCGTGACACGCTCGGCCTTATGCCTACAGGTGGCGGAAAGAGTATCACCTTTCAGGTGCCGGCGCTTGCACAGGATGGGCTGTGCATTGTCGTCACGCCTCTCATTGCACTAATGAAGGACCAGGTAGCCAACCTGCGCAGCCGAGGCATCAAGGCAACGGCCGTCTATTCGGGTATGCGTACAAACGAAATTGTCACCGCGCTCGAGAACTGCATCTTCGGCGACTACAAGTTTCTGTACATATCTCCCGAGAGAACATCCTCGGAACTGTTCCTCAAAAAGATACAGCGTGTAAAGATTTCCTTCATTACGGTGGATGAGGCTCATTGTATCTCGCAGTGGGGCCATGATTTCCGTCCGGCCTACCGCGAGATAAGGCAGCTGCGCGAAATCTTCCCGTCGGTGCCTGTGCTTGCCCTCACTGCCACAGCCACACCCGAGGTGGTGAAGGACATACAGCAGCAGTTGGGCTTTTCGCAGGAGAACTGCTTCAGCATGAGCTTCGCCCGGAAGAACCTTGTGTATGTGGTGCGTCATACCGAGAACAAGCCGCAGGAGCTGCTGCACATACTCAACCGCATAAGCGGCTCGGCGATAGTATATACCCTCAACCGCAAGAAAACGAAAGAGGTGTGCGATATACTGCTCGAGAACGGTATTACGGCGGAGTATTATCACGCCGGTCTATCACCCGAGAGCAAGGATGCAAAAGAAGAGGCGTGGAAAAGCGGCAGGGCGCGTGTTATGGTCTCTACAAATGCATTCGGAATGGGTATCGACAAGCCTGATGTGCGCCTTGTGGTGCACGTCGATTTGCCCAGTTCCATAGAAGCATACTTCCAGGAGGCGGGCCGTGCAGGCCGAGACGGTAAGGATGCGTATGCGGTAACCCTCTTCAGCCGTGTAGACAGACAGGTGGTGGCACGACGTCTCTCCGACAACTACCCCTCGCAGGATTTCATCCGGGAGATTTATGACGAAATCTGCTATTACTACAGCATGGCGTTGGGTGATGGTCTCAACTGTACATTCGAGTTTTCGTTGGGCGATTTCTGCAAGGATTACCACCGTCCTACATTGCAGACCGACAGTGCCCTGAGAATACTCACCCGTATGGGTTATCTTGAGTATGTCGAAGAGATGGAGTACTCCTCACGCGTGCGCTTCATTGTGGGTAAGGATGCCCTTTACCGCTTCCGTGGCCTGCCTGCCGACTATGAACTGCTTATAAATGCCCTGTTGCGCAACTACAGTGGGCTTTTCAGTGATTATGTGTTCATTGACGAGCGCTATCTGTCACGCATAACGAAGCTGTCGCGTCACCGTATGTATGAGATTTTTGTCTCGCTCAGCAACCGCGGCCTTGTGGCCTATGCCCCATCGAAGAAGTGCCCGATAATAACCTTTACCCGTCATCGCGTGCTGGGCAGTGAGCTTCGCTTCGCGCGCGAGGTGTACGACGAACGCAAGGCAATCTTCGGAGAGCGTCTCAAGGCAGTCATCAACTATGCCACAAGTGACAGCAAATGCCGTAGCAGGCTGTTGCTCGAGTATTTTGGTGAAAAGGATAGCGAAGAGTGCCGCCGCTGCGATGTGTGCGTTGCAAAGCGTGCGCAAGGCAAGTCGCAGCAGCTGAGTGGTAAGGAAGAGGATGTGATGCGGCTGCTTTCCGACGGCAAGCCCCATGCCATTGACGAACTGTCGGCTTTGGGACTGACAGACAGCGACCGCAGGCAGCTGTTGCGTACCCTGTGTGATGAAGAGAAAATAAAGATTGTTGATGGTGAAATAATGATATAAACAGCTTTTAAACTACTATGATAACATTTCTTGTGTGCCTTACGGCACTTGTTGCCGCTTATTTTACTTACGGGAAATACCTTGAAAAGGTGTGCGGCATTGATGCTGCAAATCCTGTTCCTTCAAAAACAATGTACGACGGTGTCGATTATATACCCATGCCCCGTTGGAAGGTATTCCTTATCCAGTTGCTTAATATTGCCGGTCTGGGGCCCATCTTCGGTGCATTGCTCGGTGCCGCATACGGTCCGGTGGCTTTCCTGTGGATTACCTTAGGCGGAATATTCATGGGTGCCATGCACGACTTTATTGCAGGTGTGATATCCCTCAAAAGCAACGGTCAGAGTCTACCGGAAATAATAGGCAATTATCTCGGTAGCGGAACAAGGGCTTTCATGCGTATTTTCTCGGTGTTCCTTATGGTACTTGTAGGCGCAGTATTCATGTCCCAGCCTGCGGAGTTGATAGCATCAAATATATCAATCCCCTCTTTTGAAGTACAGGCATTCAGTGGCATGTCGTGGGAACTTGTCGCGGTGCTTGCCGTTATCCTTGTCTATTATATCCTCGCAACCCTGTTGCCAATTGACAAGCTGATAGGCCGTATATATCCGCTCTTCGGCATCGCATTGCTTGTTATGGCAGTGAGCATACTTTTCATACTGCTCGTGCATGGTGATACATATACAATCCCCGAACTCACGTCACTTGAGAATCAGATTGCTGATTCCGATAAGTTCCCGATTGTGCCTATGCTCTTTACGACCATAGCCTGTGGTGCAATCTCGGGTTTCCACGCGACGCAGTCACCCATGATGGCACGCTGCATGACAAACGAGAAGCAGAGCCGCAGCATCTTCTATGGGGCGATGATTTCCGAGAGTATTGTCGCGCTCGTCTGGGCTGCAATAGGCATGGCCTTCTGGGGTGGAGTAAAGGGACTCAATACAGCCATAGCCGAGTATGGTGGCAGTGCCGCAAAGATGGTAGATGTGATAACAAGCACCACTATGGGACCTGTGGTCGCTACGTTTGTGCTTGTGGGTGTTGTAGGTTGTGCAATAACATCGGGCGATACGGCTTTCCGTTGTGCAAGACTCATCGTTGCCGATATCTTCGGCATTGGGCAGAAGAAACTGTTTAAGAGGGTGTTTGTCTCTCTGCCGCTTTTTGCAGTGGCGCTGTTGATTATCTTCGCTCTCCCGTTCCAGACAATTTGGAGCTACTTTGCCTGGTGTAATCAGACATTGGCAGTGATAACATTGTGGTGTATTACGGTATATCTGTTCAAGAAAGGCAAGCCTGTTATCATCGGCATGCTGCCGGCCTTGGTGATGACATACGTGTGTTCGTCTTATATCTTCATCTCTCCCATGATGTTCGGCATGGAGAACCGCACGCTGGCGTATATCCTTGGCGGTGTGCTGACGGTGATTGTTGCCGCTGCTGTGCATTTAAAGGCAAAAGGAAAGTGAAGATTCCATATTTAAATAAGGCCGAGCCAAAATTACTTTTGGCTCGGCCTCTGTTTTTCGGTATCTATATTTGTTTCTCATGAAAAAACTTTCCTTTCATACTGGCTGCTTTGGCCGCGGGTAAAGTCGGGGATTTCAACGGGCGTGCCGCCGTTGCTTGCCGAAATGTCGGTGAGCTCTACAAGGCAGCTCCACAATGCAGCGTCGTATACGTTCATGTCAAGCGGAAGTCCGTTGCGTAGGCAGTGAATCAGACGGCTGTCCATGGCATAGTCTATCCAGCGGCGGCCGCACAGTTCCTCGCCACGCTGTTTGTACATCTCCACAAATGGGTGGCGGTATTGTTCCATCAGTCTGTTGCACTCTTCGCCCATAGCAACGTTATCGCTGTCGGGGCTAAAGGCAAACGCTTGCACGGGGTATTTCTGCGCAAAGCCTTCTGTACCGCTGATTAGGAACGAGCGGCTGTAGGGGCGTGGCAGTGTTATGCAGTGTTGTACAAGAATGGTATGTCCCTTTTCTGTGGTGATGATCGAGCTGTTCATATTACCTTGCAGGCTGTTGTCACCGACTGCCTTTGAGGAGCATGATACAATGCTCTTCATCCTGTCGTCACGGTTTATTCCCATTGCCAATGCTACGGGGCCAAGACCATGTGTAGGGTAGGGGTTACCGTTGTGCCCGCTCATGAATTCCACCTGCCAGTTGCTCCATTTGCGGCCGCCCTCGTCATTGGTGGCAATGCGTTCTCGCAAGTCATGCAGGTACGAGCCCTCGGCATGGATTATCTCGCCCAATTTGCCCTGCTGTGCCATGTTGAGCACGCACAGCTCAAACTCGTCGTAACAGCAGTTCTCAAGCATTATGCAGTGGCGCTGTGTCTCCTCGGCTGTGTCAACGAGTCTCCAACAATCGGCAACGGTTGTCGCTGCCGGCACTTCTGTAGCAACGTGCTTTCCGCACTGCATGGCGTATACGGCAATGTCGGCATGGCTTGCCCAGTCGGTGCATATATACACAAGGTCAATATCCGGTTGACGGCACAGGCGTTTCCAACCATCATTGTCGCAATATGTGGTGGGGGCCTCTCCGCCCTGTTCTGTGATGATGCCCTTTGCCTCTTCTATATTTTCTTCAACAAGGTCGCACAGGGCTGTTATACGGCATCCTTCGATGTGCATCATACGGTGTACGGCACGCTTTGCACGTACACCAAGGCCCACAAAGCCTATGCGCACGCACTCGATGGGTTCGCACTGCAGCTGCAGCACGTTCCTGTGTCCTATGTTATTGCCGTTATTGACCATTCTGTCTGTTCTTCGATTACAAAATAACAAAAAATGTATCTGCTTTCAAAGCTTTTAAGGCGAATTAACGCAAGCAGCTACCAAAACAGAGAACGGAAACGTGCGGTCAGCACGTTCCCGTCCTTTGTCAACTATTCAAGGTGTTTGATAGCCTTCACTTAAATCTCTTTCAGTTTTTCTTTGGCTTCCTCGTTGCCGGCGTTTGCCGCTTCGCGGTAGAGGTCCTTGGCAAGGCTCTTGTCACGGCCGATGCCTTTACCCTCGTAATAGCAGTCTGCCATCAGCTTGGTGCCGCGGTGGTCTTTCTTGAGGTGAAGTTCTTTTGCATAATGATATGCTTTCTTCTCATTGCCGGCCTTCAGCTCATAATCGTGCATGTAGAGTAGCGCGTCATCAAGCTTATAATCTGCGGCAGCCTTGATATATTTTATTCCGTTTGCTCCCTCGGCGGTAAGCAGCTTGCCATATTCATACAATGCCTGCGGATTCTCCTGTTCAACAGCCTTTTGCAATATTGCTTTTGCTGCGTTCTTGTCCTGTTCCACCATAGTTCCGTTTGTATATCGGTGGAACATCTCAAGCTGAGCGCGTGCTTCTCCAAGTTCGGCCGCGCTTGCATAGTACTTGTGTGCCATATTCTCATCCTTATCTGTCCCGACACCTTTCTCAAGCATTACGGCAAGCTCGTATTGTGCTCCTGCATGGTTTTTCTCTGCAGCATCGCGCATGAAATTATAGGCCAGCTGCTCGTTCTTTGTGAGTCCGGTGCCGTTGAGATAGCAGAGTCCTACATAATACATTGACGGGGCATAGCGGTACTGCGCAAGCTCGGCAAACATCGTAACGGCATCCTTGTAACGCTTCTGGTTGTAGTATATCATTGCGCGCTCATGGTGGTAGGCACAGGCCGCTAATGTGGCGGAATCCATAGGAACCTCTTCCTGTTTCTGTGCCGTCGGCTGTTCTGTATTCTCCTGCTTCAGTGGTTTGTCGTTGAACCTGGTGATTGTTATGCCGTCGTTACTGAACATGATATTTTCGTCGCGTCCGATGACATCAACGGTTATGTTGTTGCAGCTGCTGCTGTTGTAGAACTCCATCACAGCCTCGCCGTTCTCAATCTTTACAGCCGGGTTCCAGTAGAGGGTACGGCGGTAGTCCTTCTCCTGCGGTTTCATTGTGCCATAGTCGGGCGAGTAGAACTGCTTGCTCTCGCTGTATCCCTGCAGTGACGTATAACGCATAGTGCTGCCTGGTGCTGCATATTCGGGTACAAGCCCCTGTGCGCGCTCTTCATCGCTGTATGGTATCAGGCAGGCGACATAGTTGGGGTTGATTGGGTGGCTGATGTCGCTCTCGGGGGTTATCCTCTTGAAGAAGGTGCGGCTGTCGGGGCAATCATCCACCCCATTGCCTGCAAATAGGTAACTTTGTGAGAGAAAGCCTTTATAGAATTTCTGTACAGGCACTTTGTTGTCCATCATTCTTCCTAACGGTGTCCAGTGGGTAACTCTGTTCTCGAACTGCAAGCGGACCTTTTCGTCACTTCGTATGACAAATTCCTTGAATCCGGTCATCTTGTTTACATCCGGCAATCCGCGCAGATATTCCATGTCGGGCTCGGGTACTTTGTCAAAGCTGTATTCTCCTGCCACCACCATCAGCTGTACCCAATATGCCCAGTTGTAGTTGTGGCGGCGCATTGCACTGAGTACCACATCTCCAGCAGTGAGAATATGGTCAAATTCATGGTCTACAGTCAATGTCATGGTTTCACCTGAGTTTTTATTGGCTTTGCCTGCAAATTCACCTTCGGGGAAGGCCGAACCGTATCTTATGTTACCAACGTACTTGGTCTGTCCGGGCATCGCTTCATACGGAAATCCCAGGGACATTATCTCGCTACTTTCTATGGTTGTACCTTGTCCTTCAGAAAACAGACTCTCGTTTTCAAGATAACCTTCAGACTCTTCATTACTTATATTGCCGCTGTTTTCTTGCTCTTTAAAAGTTTGTATTAGACTTTTGGGAGTTTCATTTACTTCATCATAAATGTCCCGGTCGTTCCTTGCATCGTGATATATCTCGTCCTCGTATGTGTTGAAGATTTCAAGATATGTCACGTCCTGCGCATACTCCCACTCATCGAGGTAGTTGAAGCGCATCTCGCTGTGCGGAGGTCGGCTGTTGAGTTCATTCTTCTTCTTTGCCGTCACCTCGAGCGACGAGAGCATGAACTCGAACGGGTTCAGCTTCACAATGCTGTCGCTCTGGCTCCTGCTCATAGGCTTGCCAAGGTGGTTCTCCCAGTAGTCGTAGAGACGGAATCCCGGTGAGTAGTAGCGGTCGAGAGCGAACTGGTAGGCGATGTTTCCTGTCTGCCTGAGCGCTGTCTGCGGCCTCAGAGACGCCACGCGTGTGCCGTAGAAGTCATCGGTCTCCAGTAGAAAGGAACCCGTGCTGTCGGTGCGGAACGTCGATGTCTGCACGTTCTTGCCATCGGTCGCAATGTCGAACCGTGTGAGAGTGTTCTTCTGCGGTACCAGGTTCGCCTTGCCGTAGTTGCCAATATTCTTCTTCCTGGTCTTGAGGAAGAACTTTCCCTTGATTGTTATTCCGCGCTCAATGGGCTGGATGTCCTCTATTATAGGGCGTGCGAGCATGCTCCAGTCGTACGATGTCCAGCCGTGGGTCAGCATCACAAGCTCAAGCTGCTCCTTGCGGTTTTTGTTGTCAGTGTCAAAATATTGTGCCGCATCGGGCAGATAACCTTTTAACTCCGAGCCCAACAGCAGATAAGTATACAGGTTGTGGCTGTACGATGTCGTCTGCTTGCCAATTGCGTCACTCACCGCAAGCGAAAGGTTGCTCTCCTCCGTGATGGGCTTGCCGTCCTCGCGGCTCACCCTCACCGTAACCTTCTGGTGCGGTGACAAAGAGACATCGTTGGGTGCAGCGCCGTTGGCTGTCACATTGAGCTTCACCGTGCCGTGGTCGCTCTGCATCAGCGAGTCGTGCATCACAAAGAAATGGCGCTCGGCAAGTGGAGTGTTGTTGTCAATGAAGAGCACCGCACGGTTCACACCCTCGCGCAGGCTATCTTTGGCAAAGGAGAAAGCATTCTCCCCGTCCGTGGTAAACTTCCTGTAGAAGCCCATCGTTCCGCGGTGCAGCACCACAAAGCCCAGTTCCAACGGCTCGGCAAAATTATCAGCAATGTTCACCGTTATCCTGTCACCATTCTCGCTTACCCTCATTACAGCACCCTCGGGCTCAATCTCCGGAAGCTCGAACCTGTGCTTCTTCTGCTTGCCCTTGCTGTCTGTCATCGTCACCTCTGCGCGGTACTTCGCACCCGCCTTCGGTGTGAATATGAACGAGCCTTTGCCTAAGTGCTGTGGTGCTGTCTCAAGCAGTTTCACACCGTCCTCAAGGATTGTCACCTTCTCCTCGCCGAAGAGCCCGTTTTCCCCGCGTAGCTCGTATGCCACACGGCTCTCAAGGCCTGCCACTAAGTTACCTCCCTCGGGGAAGAATGTCAGCGAAGCCTCGGGAAGCTCTGAACTTATCCACTCTCCGTTGCGGTTGAAGCCTCTGCGGCGGTCCAGCATGTTCTTGAAGTCCCAGTTGTCGGCATTCACCTTGTCGAAGACGGCGAACACACGGCTGAAGATGGCGCTCTTGTCCCAGTTGAGCATATATCGTGTGTAGGCACGCACCTCGTAGTAACCCGACAGCAGCAGCGGGTTCAGCTCGAACTCACCGTGACAGCTGCCGTCGTCGCCAATCTTGTACTTCTTTGTCTCCACCACATACCCCTCTGGTGCTACCAGCTCCACGTAGAGCACCTTGCTGAGGGTGCTCGGACGGTTGTCCTCGCCGAACGAGACATATGCCTTGAACCACATTGTCTCGCCAAGGTAGTAGGCGCTGTTGTCGAAGTGCAGGAACACGCGCTCCTGCTGCATCACGCGGCCCACCTGCATGGCCCTGAAGGCAGCGCTGTCGAGTTTGCTTTGCGCGGTTGTTGCTGATACAAGTGCAATGAGAATTGCTAATGTGGAGAGTATTCTTTTCATAATAATATTTCCTTTTATTATATATGACGTTTTTTTTAACAGAACGTTACATCTGAACGTCTTGTTTTTTTGTTTTTTTATATATATCCGAGATAACAGCAAGAATCAGCTATATATGTTCAGTTCGTTATAACTTATATTAACGTGAGTTCGATATAAGAATTTACACTAAAATTTAGCGTATTTTGTCATTCCGAATCGAAGATCGACGCCCGTAGGGGCCAAAGTCAACCTTGTGTGAGACGTGCTGTTGAGGGCTTTGCCCGAAAAAATCTCATTATTAGCGGATTCAGAGATCCCTCGTCGCTACGCTCTGTCGGGATGACAGGTTCGCGATTTGATTTAGCTTATTTCGAGCTCACGTTATATTACAAAGAAATACTAAATTTGTAGAATTGGCAAATAATTATAGATAACTATTCGGTTTGTTTGGATGATTTAATAAATATTGTTAGTAATTAACATTTTGTGTAAAGGCTTTATGTAATTTCTTCCAAAGCCGACAAAGTTCAAAAAGAACAATTGCATAGAACGCGAAATGTCCTGTGCAATTGTTCCATATCTTTTTTATGTTATATCAGCTTAATCAAGCTCTTTGTCGGGGGAGTATATCAATCCTTCAACGGCGTTGTCTCCATTAAGGTCGGTAAACACGCAGGTGAACATCCATTTATTAAGGCGTACACCGTCGGCTGGTACATATGGCAGTTTGATGAATACCTTGTTCCAACCCTTTTGCAACTCAATCCCAATAGGTTTGCGTGCGGTGAAATTCTCGTTTCTCAAGTCCACTTCGTTGTTTATCGCAACACCTGTGTTCTCCCATACTGGTGGCAGGATTTCGTTGTCATTTACCCAAATCCTTGAGCCTTTGCGGTCCCATTTTCCAGCATCGGGTGCTTTGTCCTTTTCGCTGCGGCCATAGTTCTGGAACTCTATCTGTGCGCCTACAGTCTGTTTCTTGGGGCTGTATACGTATGTCCACGCGTATGAGGTGCAGTTGCTGTAGTTGGTTGCACCGTAGTGTGTCTGTATTATGTTGTTCCCCCATGTGTGGCGCAAGTAAATTCCGGCTCCTGTAGCAACGGATGTGTTATACTCCTTGCCGTCAACGGTGTAGCTCTCCTTCGGGCCCTCTGTCTCGGGTGCGAACACAGCATCCTTGTCGCCATTGTTGGGGAACGGCTCTGTGATGCGCCAACGCACGTTTGCCTGTTTCACGTATGCTATCGGTTCTCCCTTGAGTGTATGCTCCTTATGGAACAGGAATCGGCGTTCCCAGTCGGCAAACTCCTCATACTCCTCCCCGCTGTTCGGGAGGGTAGTACCACCGCCACCGTTTGTGCCGCCGTTGTTGCAGTTGTCTATGTAACGCCTGCCTCCGCCTATCCAGGCACGCTCGGCACTCGCGATGACATTGGCATAGAAATTGTTCTGTTTAATGATATCCTCCTCGGTGAGTGTCTTGCGGTCGTTCCAGTAGGCCGAGATTGTGCCGGCAACATCCGCGGTGCCCTGCTGCTCATAGTAAATGTTGCTCTTGTATATTCCTACAAGGTCGGCAAAGACGTCAAAATGGTTGGTGTAGTTGTAACGGCAGTCGATGTTGGGCATTCCGTCGATGACCTTACCGCCGGTGCTCCACATCTGTGTCATGTCGGCGCCGGTGCTTGTGCTTATGGCAACACCACGGATAGGATTCCACACGGCAACCATCTTGCCAAGCGAATGTACCTTATCGGTCATTATCTTCAGGAAGTCGGGGTAGGTTATTGTTCTCTCGTCGGCACCTATATGTATGTAGGGTGCATCGGGGAACACTTTCACAACCTCCTCAATAATCTCCTTGAGCACTGCCACGCCCTTGTCGGTCTGCATGTCGAAGCCCATAGCCCGTGTGAATGCCTCGCTGTGTCCCGGCATGTCAATCTCGGGAATGACAATTACGCCACGCTCCTTTGCATAGTCCTGCAACTCCTTGCACTGCTCCTGTGTGTAGAACAATCCGGGGTAGCGTGTCATTGACCCGCTGCTTGTGAGCTGCGGATATGCCTTGACCTCGAAGCGCCATGCCTGGTTCTCTGTCATGTGCCAGTGGAAGGTGTTCACCTTGAAACGCGCGAGCAAATCAACGTGTTTCTTGAGTGTCTCGATGCTGATGAACGAACGGCCCACATCGTGCATATATCCGCGAACCTTGAATGCCGGCCAGTCGGTAATTGTCAGTGCTTCGAGCTTTGGCTTTCCCTTGTAGCCCTGGGCAAGCTGTGCCAGTGTCTGGGCGGCGCGTATCACGCCAGTCTCGCTCACGGCTGTAATCTCAATTGCATCGGTGCTTATTTCAAGGGTATATGCCTCGTTGTCATAACCTGCGAGCTTGTGGTCAAATGCACCCTCAATGGCATCGGTGTATGTGACCGTTACAGTTGCTTTGGCTTTGCTGTCAGTTTTGCAGCCATGTTCCTCAAAGAAAGCGCGGAGTGCCTTTACTCCCTTGCTGTCTGTTATACTGACCTTGCGGCCGAGCTTGAATGGCTTTGCTTTTTCGTCTATGCTGATTTTCTGCGGGCGTGGCAACAGATGATCCGATTTTGCAAGCGCTGTCACCGGAAGGCATAGTGCGAGCACGACAAATGCTATGGTATATATACTTTTCATTATTATGGTATTGGTTATATGTTTATCTTATTTCTGCTCACTTTTTCTCTTTGGGCGTCCTATGATGATTGAGAGCAGTATCGCTGCTCCCACGCACATGGGGTAGTAGAGGTACGGGATTATTGCCACCGGTGATACAAGTGCAAGGCCCGATGCCATGAGCAGCTGTGCACCGTAAGGTATTATTCCCTGTACAAAGCAGGATGCCGTGTCCATGAGACTTGCCGAACGTCGGGGCGATATGTTGAACTGCTTTGCGATGTCACGCGATATGTCACCTACTGTAAGTATCGCGATGGTGTTGTTCGCTGTGCAAACGTTTGCAAGCGCCGTGAGGCTGGTTATTGCCATCTCGGCGCCTTTCTTCGATTTGAGCTTTGCTGTGGTAATCTGTATAAGATAGTCTATGCCGCCGTTCACGCGTACAATCTCAAGCAGTCCGCCTGCAAGCATTGTAACGATAATGAGCTCTCCCATGCCCATCATGCCTTTACCCATGTGCGTGAAAAGGTCGATACCGTCAAAGTTGCCGTATGCAAGCCCCAATACGGCTGCCGATACGATGCCTAATGTGAGCACTGCAAGTACATTCATCCCGAACAGCGCCATAATAATTACCAGTATGTAGGGCAGGCACTTGAGGATGTTGTCAAGCGTTACGGCCGGCACTTCCATTACCTCAATGCTGTTTCCGCTGAAGGCATATATGAGCAGTGTGATTATTGCTGCAGGAGCAACAAGCAAGATATTGGTATAGAACTTGCTGCGCATTGAACAGCCTTGTGTCTGTGTTGCTGCAATGGTGGTATCGGAAATGAACGAGAGGTTGTCACCGAAGAATGCACCTCCCACAACAATTGCCACCAGCCAGGCTACCTCGCAACCTATCTGCGTGGCAAGAGTCGTTACAACGGGTGTCAGTGCCACTATGGTGCCCACCGATGTACCTATGGATAACGAAACAAAGCATGCTGCAATGAATATGCCTGCCGGCAGATAATTCGCCGGAATGGTATTCAGTGTTATGGCTACAGTCGAGTCAATGGCTCCCATGGCCTTTGTAACCTCGGCGAAGGCTCCGGCAAGCACGAATATCCATATCATGTACATTATTCGTGTGTTCGCGGCACCCTGTGAGAAAAAGTCTATGCGTTCGTTGAGGCTGTGTCCGCGTGTTATGGCAATTGCATAAAGTGATGAAACGAGGAATGCCACGGCAATGGGTATGCGGTAGAAGTCGCCGGCGATAATGGAACCCACAAGGTATATGGTGAGCAGTACCGCTATGGGCGAGAGCGCGAGCAAGCCGCGCAGAGTGTTCGGTTTCGGCATAGGTGCTGTATGTTTATTATGTGATTTTCAGAGTACAAAGGTACAAAAATGGGTTCACCTGCAAACTATAGGGGGAATATCTTTTTAACACAGACAAAACATTAAACAATCTCTTATATTCTTTTATA
>SUXN01000010.1 GCA_015060965.1 Bacteroidales bacterium
GCTTGACATACAAGCTTTTACTCTTTTCTTCCATAGCTTTACTTTTTATTGTGTAACGCTATTTTAGGACAGGACAATTCTCAAAAAAAAAGAGGAACTCTCTTTTTTTGAGAATTCCTCTTTTGTCTCATCGTGCGCGTGATAGGACTCGAACCTACACGTCGCAAAACACCAGATCCTAAGTCTGGCGCGTCTACCAATTTCGCCACACGCGCGATAAAACTTAGTATGTCTCTTGAAAGACTCGGCAAAGATAGTGCATTTTTTTTGAAAAACTGCTACTCTTTACCTGATATTTTGTCATAATACTCAAAGATGGCCTGTTTGGCCTCTTCAATCATTGTGTCGCGTCCTTGGTTCCAGTCCTCGCTGCTGATGTCTACCTTAATGTCGGGCTCAATGCCGAATTCGGTGTGGTTGCCCTGTGCGTCGAGTATGGGACAGGCCGAGAACCTGACACCCCAGCCGTTGGGCAGGGTGCTGTTGAGCGGCATTCCGCTGCCTCCACCAGTCCTGTCGCCCAGGATAGCAACGTGGGGCAGCTCGCGCATGAACATTACAAAGTGGTTGGCGGCACTGTACACGCCTCTGTTGGTGAGCACCACCACTGGACGCAGCCATATTGCGCCTTCTCCGGGTTCAAGATATAGTTTCTCGGGTTTTGAGAAGTCATAGTGCCCCTTGCCGGTCTTGTGCTGAATGTAACCGCAGTGTATCTTCTCTTTTGTGAATGATGAAGCTAACTTCTCCGCGGCAGTGAGCATGCCGCCGCCGTTGTTGCGTATGTCGAGTATCAAACCTTTGCAATCCTTGAGGTTCATCATCATCACAGAAAGGTTATCTGTGCCGAAGCCGTTTGCGAAGCTCTCTACATAGGCATACCCTATGCTGTCTTCAAGGTGTGTGTACTTTATGCCGTTGGTGATGCGGAAGTCTGTGCCCAGGTAGTTACGCTGGATGGAGTCGCTGAAGTTGATGGGGTGGTCGAGCTTCCAGTCCCAGTAGAACTTTGTGCCGTAGATTGATGTGAGGTTCACGTGGCCGTCGCGCAGCTCGGCAAGCATGTCGCCCAGCACGTCAAAGAGGGCTGCGTTGCTGCTGCATGTGTCGGCCAAGGGTCTGTATCTGTCATATACGACATCCCAGTTGAGTCCGTATTCCTCCTCGGCCTGTGCAAAGAAGCAGTAACGCTCGTCGATGAGGCTCCACAATGCTTCGAAGTTGCCGTTGGGGGTGTTGTTGAACTCATCCTCCTCGATGCAGCCGGCAAGAATGAACGGCAGGGTAATATATAAAAGTATTCTTTTCATCCTGTTATGCTTTAGTATGGGGTATACGCCTTGATGCTGTTCTCCTGCTTTATCTTGAATATTGTCTTTACGAATCCGAAGGTGAAGGCGTGGCGGTATATGTGGCAGCGTATGTCGTTTATGTCGCTCTGGAAAATGTCGCCGCTGTATGCGATGCGCAGGGTGGTGCTGTGACGTTTCCAGCGCAGGGGGATGTCAAGCGACAGCGTGTGGCGCCACGACGGGCAGTTCAGCGGGTGGGTGAATGCGATGATGCCGCCTGAGTGTCCCAGACCGAAAATCTCATAATAGCTCTGCCCGAACTCAGGTGCGAACATCACTCCTGCAAGCGGGATGTCAAACTGTAGCCTTGCCGTCCAGTCGCTCTCTCTCACCGGTATGCGGTAGATTGCCATTCCTGATGCCGCCAATGCAGTGCGCAGCTTTGCCGCCACGGGGTTGTTGCCGTTGGAGGGGATGTACAGTGCTCCGCCCTCAAGCTGTATCTGCACTCCTGCAAGCAGTTTCAGACGCTCTCCCACGGTGAAAGGGTGGTATCCTCCCCAGCTGTATGAAGCCATGGCTGCCAACTGGGCGTTGTTGCCTTGTGTGGTGTATCCTACTGTACCGTTGAACAGTGTCTGGAACTTCCATCGGTAGCTGCCTGTGCGTGCATCGCGGAAATTCTCGTGCTGCAGGTACAGCGCACCGCCCTTGTGGTCGTAGCCGCTGAGATAGGTGTCCAGGTTGTTCATGCTGCCTATGCCGAACAGGGTGCTCTTCACCACAATCCTCTCTGGAATTATGCTGTCGGTGATAAAGTATTGCGCCCTTGACGCCAGCGGTGTCGCCAGCAGTGCAAGGGCTGCAATTATGGTTATGATATTTCTCATTATTATCGGTATAACGGGAGTGTTGTATAATAATTCTTCAACTCTTCCACCCGTTGCTCTCCAACGGTCCCTCTTGGTTAAGAGGGACGAGCGGAACAGAGTGTAGCGGATGGTATAATTAGTTGTTCTTTTGTTTTTCTGTTAAACCTTCAATTTCTTCTCTTATGGCATTGAGAACTCCATCCAGATTATGCCATATTTC
This sequence comes from Bacteroidales bacterium, assembly GCA_015060965.1. GTDB lineage: Bacteria > Bacteroidota > Bacteroidia > Bacteroidales > Bacteroidaceae > HGM04593. The sequence goes on from SUXN01000010.1 coordinate 2,385, forward strand.
GTTGTTCTCAAATCGAAGTACGCTGATTCCGCAGGATTTCAGGTAGTTTGTCCTGTCATAATCATATGTATCTCCCGACATTGTATAATGTTCATTGCCATCAAGTTCAATGCATAACTTATACTTGGGGCAATAGAAGTCAAGAATAAATTTGCCGATAGAGAATTGTCTTCTCCACGATAATCCATCTAGCCTTTTAGCTTTGAGTTGTAACCATAGAGTTGCCTCGGCTGGGGTTAAATTCTTTCGTAAATTGCGCCTTAGGCCTTTAACTTCTTTTTTGTTTACGTTCCTATTATACTCCACCAATTAATATACTGTTAGAATCTCTTGTCAAAATAAATCAGGATCGGATAAGATTGCTTTTATCCAGCCGTTGCTCCCCAACTGTCCCTCTTGGTTAAGAGGGACGAGCGGAACAGAGTGTAGCGGAGGGAGTTTCTGTAGGTATTGGCTTTACATGTTCTGTTGTAATCATATTTCCAACTCCTCCGTCACTGCGCTTCGCTTGTGCCACCTCCTCTTGCTCAAGAGAAGGAGTTTTTTTCTGCTTCGCTTCCTGACGGTCCTTCTTGATGAAGATAATCTTTATTCTTCACCGAAGAGTGTCAGCTGCTCGGGGCTGTCGTTATCAGGTTCCTCTGTTTCAGGCTCCTCTATAACCTCGGGTGGTGGCGGGAACTTTGTAGGCTCCAGCTCGATGATTTCGTCAATCTCGTATGTGGTGAGGCGCTTGCCGCGTGCCTTGAAGCTCTTCACTCCAATGAACTCGTCTACCTCAATAACCAGCGGTTCGCGGAAGTTGTCGTTGCCGCCGAACATCACCTGTATACGCGGGAACGGTGTCTCGGAGAACCATATCAGCTTGTTGTCCTTGTTGTCGCCGAAGCAGTTCTGACGGCGCGGGCTCTGCTCAAGAGTGAACCTCTTGACATACGGGTAGCCCTGCTGTGATGCGTCGTAGAGAGCCGCTGTCCACACCTTGTTGGGGTCGAACTTCTCAAGCACCATAAGGTCGTCCTCGTAGTGGTTGTTAAGGTCGACAGGGCTCAGGTAGAACTCGCCGTTGTTGCGTATCGCCAGTATCCTGTCGTCGTTGTGGAACTCACCCAGATACTCGCCGTGGTTGTCGAAGTTGATTCGCAGGATATCGCGGTCGAACCACACTTTTCTGCCGCCCAGGGTCGAGCTGCCGTGTTTCTTCAGTGTGATGCGCATCACCTCGTTCTTGGTGAGTATATTGCCCATCGACTGGCGTCCCTTGATGGCTATGTCGCTGAAGTCCTTCTCTATGATGGCATTGCGCAAGCGTGGGTTAGGCTTCAGCAGCACCTTGATAACCTCGGCCTCGCCATTGGGGTTGGCTGTGAAATACGCCACCTTCGAGCCCGGAGTGCCCTGTGTGAGGTCATACTCGCGGTCGCGTGTCATGCCTGTGGCAGCAAAACGCTTTATGTAGTGTATGCCGTTCTTGCCGTCTCGGTATACGGCATTGTATATCGTGCGTTTGTCGTTCTTCTTGAACACATCGATGTGGATAACGTTCTTGCCCACGAAAAGTTTGTCACACACCTTCACAATCTTGTATTTTCCGTCCTTGTAGAACAGGATGATGTCATCGATGTCCGAGCAGTTGGTTACAAACTCGTCCTTCTTGAGCGATGTACCGATGAATCCCTCGGCACGGTTGATGTAGAGCTTCTGGTTGGCCTCTATCACCTTTGCCGCCACGATTGTGTCGAAATTGCGTATTTCGGTCTGGCGCGGGTAGCGTGCACCGTACTTCTCCTTGAGCATGGTGAACCACTTTATTGTCACCGCTGTCATCTGCGCCAGTTGCTTGTCGATGTCGGCAATATCCTTCTTGAGGCGTGCGATAAGCTCCTCTGCCTTGTCTTTGTTGAAACGCAGTATGCGCGCCATCTTTATCTCCATCAGGCGCAGCAGATCATCGCGTGTAATCTCACGGATGAAATCCTTCTTATATGGCTCCAGACGGTGGTCGATGTGTGCCAGTGCACTGTCCATGTCGGGTGCCTGCTCAAACTCCTTGTCCTTGTATATGCGTTCCTCGATGAAGATACTCTCGAGTGATGCAAAATGCAGCTGCTCGAGCAGTTCGCCCTTGCGTATCTGCAGCTCAAGGCGCAACAGCTCCTTGGTGCTGTCTACCGAGCGGCGCAACAGCTCGCTCACGGTGAGGAATACCGGTGTGTGGTTGTCAATGACGCAGCAGCATGGGGTGATGCTTATCTCGCAGTCAGTGAATGCGTAGAGCGCGTCGATGGTCTTGTCGCTTGAGACTCCCGGCGCAAGATGCACTAAAATCTCCACCTTGTCCGACGTGTTGTCATCGACCTTGCGTATCTTTATCTTGCCGTTGTCAACGGCCTTGAGTATCGATTCAATGATGAGCGGAGTTGTCTTTCCGAACGGAATCTCGTTGATTGTCAGTGTCTTGTTGTCCTCCGACTTCGTTATCTTCGCGCGGATGCGTACACGGCCCGTGCGGTCGCCGTCATGGTAACGCGACACGTCGATGCTGCCGCCTGTCTGGAAGTCGGGCAACAGCTGGAACGGCTCCTTGCGCAGATAGGCTATTGCTGCGTCGCACACCTCGTTGAAGTTATGCGGCAGAATTTTTGAAGAGAGGCCCACGGCAATACCCTCCACACCGTGTACCAACAGCAACGGGAACTTCACCGGCAGGGTGATAGGTTCCTTGTTGCGGCCGTCGTACGACAGTTTCCACTCCGTTGTCTTGGGGTTGAATACCACGTCATGTGCAAAGTGCGACAGGCGTGCCTCGATGTATCGTGGCGCGGCAGCCGAGTCACCGGTGAGGATGTTACCCCAGTTACCCTGGCAGTCGATGAGGAAATCCTTCTGTCCCATCTGCACTAGTGCTCCGGCAATTGAAGCATCGCCGTGAGGGTGGTACTGCATGGTGTGTCCCACGACATTCGCAACCTTGTTGTAGCGTCCGTCGTCAAGCTCGCGCATCGCATGCAGTATGCGGCGCTGTACAGGCTTCAATCCATCATAAAGATGTGGCACTGCGCGTTCCAGAATCACATACGATGCATAGTCCAGAAACCAATTCTGGTACATTCCCGTCAGCTTGTGGGTGATGGGGTCACCGCTACCGCTGGGGTCATAGTGGCTATGCTCCTCACCTGCGGGGCCCCCGTTCTCTGTGGCAGGCATCTCCCCGGCGCCGTTCATCTCCTCGATGTTCTCGTCAAATTCGTTGTTGTCCATAACTTATACGCGCTTTTATTCGCACATTACCGCAAATTTAAACAAAAAATGGCGAATACCAAACTATGGAACTCTTTTTGCTGTCTTGTATGAAATATGTGGACAGTGGATATGGGTGTAAACGGAAAATAAGTGTAATTAATTTTTGCTGTCTTATGGTTACTTTTTTGTCAGCGGTTCTTTAACTCGTATGCGAGTATATTATACGATTTTTCCATTGTTAACACATTTTAACAATTGGGGGGGGTAAAATGGACCCTTCTTATTATTTTTGAAGAATATAAACACATGTAAACACTATATTACGAATGAAAAACAATATTATAGCTTTCTTATTTATGCTTTTTGCAGTCCATACGGTTCATGGACAGAACTGGGATTATATTATGGACTCAGGAGAATATTATTATGGAGTAGGGCGCGGAAGCACAATGGAAGAAGCCCGCGAGCAGGCTCTTGTATCTCTTTCCCAATCAATATCTGTTCAAATAAAGAGCGACTTGACGCATCTGCTTGAGGAGATGAACAGCAATGGTGTTATTGACAGTGAACAGCGTATCAGAATGTATTCAGAGAGTTCATCTCAAGCAACATTGCATGATGTCAACTTTTGGGAATACAGCGGTCCTCCAAAATGTGTTATGCGCGCATATGTTGAGCGTACTGTGGTCGATGCAATGTATTCCCGTAGGATAGATAGGGCAAGAGGTCTTGTTGTGGAAGCTGAAAGATATCTTTCTGAACAGAAATTAGACATGGCTTTAAGAGCCTATTATTGGGCTTATGCCCTTACACGTTCCGTAAAGGACCCAGGTCGTGTAAAGGATGAATCGGGTAAGAGGACTCTTATCGATTATCTGCCACTTGTCATCGAGGATATAATGGGTGACATTGAGGTCTCGTATGGTAAACGCGATGGCGAGAGTGTGGATATGCATTTTACTTATAAAGGAAAACCTGTAAAGTCTTTGAATTTCTTCTATAATGATGGTCGTGGCGAGTGTTACGGTAGCGTGAAGGACGGTTATGGTAATTTACGCGTTCATCCAAGTCACTCCGGTGCATATTATCATCTTGAAATTGACTATGAGGCCGTAAATGTGGTGAAGAATGACAAAGATCTTGAGCAGATACTCAATGTTGTACCAAAGAGAGTTATTCCAAAATCTGGTAAGACCGTAAAGGGAGGGGATGGCAGGACACTGAAATCTTCCGAGAAAAAGGCCGCAAACATTGTGGCGTCTAATGAGATTGCGCCCTCGGCATCGCAATTGGTACAGAATGATGCCGATTACGAAAAAACAGTTGGTGATATTATCAATGCAATATCAAGCGGAAACTATGAAAGGGTGGCCAATGACAGATATTTTACTGCTAATGGGCTTGAGATCTACCGTAAACTTGTAAAATATGGTACCGCTAAAGTGATTGGCATTCCAAAAATCAGCTATTTCAAAGGACCTGAAGGAACTGTTGCTGCGCGAGGCTTGCACATGAGCTTTTCCTTTAACCGTGGCCGTAAAACGACCTTCGTTGAAGATGTGGTATTTACAATCGGTCAAGAAGGTAAAGTCGACAATATATCCTTTGGGCTTGGTGTAGATGCCACCAATGCGATACTTTGCAATCGGGCTTCCGAAGCAGATGCGACAACCCTTGAGATGCGCGAGACCCTTGTGGGCTTTATGGAAAACTATAAGACTGCATATTGTCTTGAGCGCCTTGACTATATTGAAAAGATTTTTTCCGATGATGCCGTAATAATCCGCGGTATGGTTCTCAAGACACCAACCCGGAACTCCGATGTAGAGAACCGTGTCAGGATAAGTAATAAGGGACATGAAATAATACATTACAATAAGGATAACAAGCAGGAGTATCTCAAGTACCTGAGAGAGAGTTTTTCCAGGAAGGAGTTTATTAATATCCGTTTTACCGATGCCGATGTGCAGACACTTGACAAAACCGCTGGTAAAGAACTCTATGGTATACAATTGAGACAGGAGTATACATCATCGAACTATTCCGATAAAGGATATCTTTTCCTGATGATTGATTTCACCGATAAGGAAGAGCCTCTTATCATGGTGCGCACTTGGCAACCAAATGAAGAGGATATGAATAAACTCTATCACGGAGGCTACTTTTTTAAATAGGATAAGAATATAAATTCAACGAAATCGTACGTTTTGTGTCATTCTGAACGAAGTGAAGAATCTTATTAAACTGCGGCTCAGAATGAAAAACAGACCAATGATAGGTTTGCAAGAAGTTTGAATTAAGAAGACAATAATATACCGGTATGAGACACAAAAGACATCTATTGCTGTTACTGCTGTTGTTGCTGGCAGTGCCATGCTTAGCGCAGCATAAAGTGAAATTCCATATCGTGAGTTTTGGTGAGAATCCTCACGATATGTCGCCCAAGAACCATGAGAAACTTGACCCCGACGGGCATCCTTATGCCATTATAAAGGTCACCTCCAACAATCCCGATGACAACCTCGGCGCCTACAGCTTCGACTTTGAGCATATCCCACACATTGTTGAGGTAAAAGATGGCGAACTGTGGGTATATGTAGGCCGCAATGCCATGTTCGTGAACATAAGCCGTGAAGGTTACCACAGCATCAAGCGCTATGACCTCGGGCTTACCATCAGGCCTGGAAGAGCCTATGAGATGCAGTTGAGCGTTGAGGCTCCTAATGTGTTCCGCCAAATGTTGGAGTTTAATGTCCAACCATCCGGAGTCAAGGCTACTGTAATGATAAAGAGTTCAAAGGCCGGATCGCAGTTGCAACTTCTTGGTGAGACGGATGTGGATGGCGCTGTTGCCAAGAGTCTTGAATTGGGAGTGTATACATATACAGTCCTGGCCGATAAATATCATAATAGTGAAGGCCGCATAGTTCTTGACAAACGTAACGGTCACCATATTGAGAAGGTGACTCTACGTCCTAATTTCTCACGTATAACATTCAAGGCTGATGCAGGTACCGATATTTATATAAATGAGGAGAAGGTTGGCCATGAGATATGGAACGGTGAGATGGAAGCTGGTGTTTATAGTGTAGAATGCCGCAAACCAAAACACAAGAGTGTTGTTGAGACGATAAAAATTGAAGAGAACAATGACCGTGTCATTGAATTGCGTAAGCCCATACCTCAAACAGGTGTCCTTGCAGTTACCTCAGACCCTTTGGGTGCAATGATAAAGGTGGATGGTAAGGATTGTGGCATAACGCCAAAGAACATTGTTGATTTGCTTATAGGTAGTCATAAGGTTGAGATTTCAAAGAAGAACTATAAGAGTGTGGTAACAACCGTGGAGATACGTGAGGATGAAACAACCGAGAGTGATGTGAAACTCAATAAGATTGCAAAGGTTACCATCAATTCAAGCCCAAAGGAGTCACAACTTTATATTGGCAGTAAGCACATTGGTACAACTCCTCAAACTCTTGAACTTGAGAGCGGAGATTACGATTTCCGTCTGACAAAAGAAGGCTATCATGAATTTGGCAAGCGTATTCATGTGGATATCTCAAAACCTGAACTCAAGTTCTCTCTCAAACGGCAGTATCAGAAGAAGTACAGCGGATATCTGGATGCCGCTCTTCAGGCTGGTTCACTTATGGGAGTTGGTGCAAATGCTGGTTGTTATCTTAATAACTTTAACTTCGAGGCGAATTATCTCTATGGCTTTAGTAAGGAAACTCTATATGTCAATTATGCTGGAGGCTATACCCCAGATGAGGATAACGTCTCTGTCATGTCCTTCGGTGGAAAAATAGGTTATGGAATAGTTTTCGGAACTCGTTTCCGACTTACTCCTCAGATTGGTGCCGGTGCAGTGTCTGTGAGAGGTGACTATGTCTCATCCAGTGCTATCACGGCATCTGTAGGTATGCGATGCGAATGTGCGTTACTGGGGCATCTTGGCTTGAGCCTTACTCCTGAATACACCTTTGCGGTGAGCAAGAATGAGGTTTTTGGGCAGATGGAGAATGCTTCCTCTGCGATAAAAGGTTGGGGAAACGGTTTCAATGCTCGTTTAGGTCTATATGTTTATTTTTAAGAAAACTCTAAATATGAAAAATATAAGAAAGATACTTAATATACTGTTTGTACAGATGCTTGTGTTTTCTTGTGCAGAAGATAAGATACCCACAGGCGCTCAATTGGCCGATGTCCCCTATTTTATTATGGTTGATAAGACCTCTCTTGATTTTGCAGCCTCGCAGAATTCAAGTGCTACAATAGAAATAACTTCACAGAACGTTGCTTGGGAAATAACAGGTGTACCGGATTGGCTTACTTTGTCGGCAACCAAGGGAACGGGTAATGCAACTGTCAAGGTAACTGCAAATGAGAATAAACAAGTCGATGACTCTCGCGTGGCAGTATTGAATGTGGCATCAACTTCTTCGAATTTTCAATTTAGCAAAAATGTGACCGTATCGCAGGCAGCGGCAGCGGCATATATCAAGGTCGGCATGGAGGCTATCTCTGTTGTGCCTCAAGAGGTAGCAGAAAGCGTTGCCGTAGATTCCAATGTGGAGTGGGTGGCAGTGTGCTATTCGTCATGGATTACTCTGACTAAAACTGATAATACTATATTGCAGATTTCTGTAAGCGAGAACCTGACAGCCGCTTCCCGTACGGCAACCATTGCTCTACGCCGTGCTGGTTCCACAGCTACACTTGCAACAATAAGTGTAACGCAGAGTGAAGGTGGTGTTACCGGTAGTACAGAGGAAGTGAAATTCGGGATTGAAGGCGGTACAAAAAGTGTGGAGATAGATGCTGATGTTACATGGAACGCCGTCTCTTCTGCTTCGTCATGGCTTGCTGTAACTCCCAGGAGTGGAATAGCAGGAAAGGCTGTGCTCAAACTTACAGCACTTGCAAATGGTTCTACAAGTTCAAGAAATGCTTTTGTCTATGTAAAGATAGGCGGCACTCAGAAACTCTCTATCCCGGTATTACAGGAGGGTATTTCTTTTAATGTAAATGGTATGTTACATGAATTTTCTGCCAGTGGTAATGAAAGCCAGAAATTGAGTATTATAACAAATAAGGAGTGGAAAGTTCTTGCTAAGCCCGATTGGGTAACCGTGACCCCTGCGGAAGGTGGCAAAGGAACAACGGAGGTTGATGTAAAAGTTGTAGAGAACGTTTCATTGAACTCGCGCAGTGCAACATTACGCATAGGTATCGAGGGGTTGAATATATACAAGGATATTGCAGTATCACAGAGTGGTCTTGACTCTGAGTTTAGTGGTAGTACGCTTGAGTTCGGTTGGGAAAGCTCGCAGAAGGATATTGAAGTTGTTGTTCCCAATAGTTGGAGTGCGACGGTGTCCAAGAATTGGATAACTCTATCCCAGTACTCTGGAAACGGTGGTGAAACTGTGCATGTTACGGTGCAGACTAATGACAATGAGGATGCACGTACTGGAACAATAGCTGTTGTTACAGAAGGAAATACGTTTGTCTTCTCTGTGGTGCAGCAGGGACAGTATTTGAAAATAAACTCCGTTGCAGGCGAATTTGCAGCCATGGGCGGTACAGCAAGTCTTGAAATAAGCACTACCGTGGGTGCAGAGTACAGCATTGAGTACGAAGGCGCAGTAAAGGACTGGCTTTCAGCAAAAGATGATGGTGGTGACAAGTATACCCTAACAGCAATCTATAATCCGTCGGTGAACCCACGTGTGGCTCAGTTTGTAATCAAGCCTACAATGAATGTGACGAACAGCGCCTGCACCCAAGGTGTGAAATTTGCAGTGTCGCAAAAAGGACGTTCTTTGTCATCCAGTGTAAGTGAGATACTTTTGTTTGCTAAAGGAGGCAGTACCGAAACGTATACTATAACAGCTGATGGCAACTATAATATAGCAAAGCCTGATTCGGACAGTTGGTATACAATACAGCACGATTCAAATACAGCAACCTTTAGTATTGCTGCATCGGAGAACAGTACAGGTGCTGATAGAACATCACGTATAACCATCTCACTTACCGATTTGCCGGATGGGGAAGAAAAGTCTATTGTTATAGATGTGGTACAGAATACTGAAGATTTTATAGTGGATGTTGATGGTTGGGGAGATGACCATAACTGGGATTAAATAGGTGTCAAGATAAAAAATTAGATATGAAAAACATATTGATATATATTACAGCCTTGTTTTCGTTTTTGTTTGTAGCATGTGCTGATGAAGATTTAAAGACATCGCAGTTTGGCGGTGAATCGGCAGTGAATACTTGTCGTATGGTACTTGATGGAGGTTTGTCCGTTTATGATGGTGAAACCCGTGCTGGTGGTACACATGAATGGCTTGAAGGTGATAGGCTTTATATCCGTTTTGTGAATGGAAATGATACAGTTATGGGGCTTGCGCAATATTCCGAAGGAAATAACGAATGGCAAGTAAGCTATGATGGAACTTTGATAAATAACATAACCCAGAAATGTGAGGTTTACTATTTTGAGAATGCAACCCACAAGAGCAATGTGAGTGTCGAACTTGGACTGATGAGTGCTGTTTATGAAGACACCGCAGCTTATTATTTGTTTGGGTATAATACGATTTCACTCAAAGCTCACTTGTCGCCAAAAACCGGACGATTACGTTTTGTGTCCTCTAAACCGACAGACTTCTCATTGGTCGGAATAAAATATTATATTGGTTTTGACCTGTCAAAGAATAAGTTTGAGGAGAATTACAAGCGTCGTGTAATCTTGAATGCAAACAAACCCGAAGGTGATGCTCTTTTCTCTACTCCATACATTTTTGGCTTTTATGAGATGGTTTATGATTTGGAGTCAGAGCGGAATGTACCTTTAGGGCTGGATGTTATAAACCATAGTGATACCTCTGTTGTATACCATAAGGATTTTGTCAAAGAAATGATGAATCCCGGGAATAGTGGATATGTTTCTTTACCATTTGGAAGCAACAACAATGGTTGGAGTGTTAATGAGTTCAATGGCGGAAAGTATTTTGCTAAAGATATGTACGCAGGACCATATTGTGGGGATTATGGTGTCAAATTGAATGGTGACGGTTTGTGGAGCATTGATTATAACTATTATTATCCATGGGGATATAGAAATGATTACGATGAGTCTTATTATTCCGGTACAGGATCAATCTCAAGAACAGAGTATGATTATTATTACACGTCATATGGCGAAGAGTACAGAATGCCGACAAAGTCTGAGGTTAATAAAATGTTGTCTTTGAATAAATACTTTTATGGCAATGGAGATTGTTCTTATCTGATAAGTGATGATTTCAATGTCCTTCTTTTGGATAAAATGGGATATTATACAGACTTTGAAAACTGGGATTACCTCGCAGGTGAAAATAGCTGTTGTTTGTGGACCTCGATGTCCTATGGCAGTTCAAACGCTTATGCTGTCATTTTTGGTCCAAGTGGATATGAGATAAAATCTATGCCCAAAAAGTCTGCAATGGGAATCATGGGGGTGAGTGACAAGGAAATGATAGATAATGATAATGATTATCGACAAACAGATGGTATCGCATGTGTGGATTTAGGCCTTCCAAGTGGAATTAAATGGGCTACCTGCAATGTAGGCGCAACAAAACCTGAAGAGTCTGGCGATTACTATGCTTGGGGTGAAACTATAGAAAAGTCTTTATATGATATTAGTACTTATAAATGGAGCAATGGTAATCGTTGGACAATGACAAAGTATTGTATAGATAAAGAATATGGAACAGTTGATAAAAAGATAGTCCTTGACCTTGAAGATGATGTTGCCCACGTAAAATGGGGTAACACTTGGCGTATGCCAACATCAACGGAATTTGAAGAAATATTGAATAGTGAAAACTGCATCTGGGAGTGGGTCACCCAAAATGGGATCAAGGGCTATAAGGTTATAAGTAAGAAAAACGGCAATAGTATATTTTTCCCCGTAACTGGATATTTTAGTGGCTCGGAGAATGTTAATGCAGATTATGGTTGTTTTTGGTCAAGTTCATTGTACGAGCCGGCAAGCAATTGGGCTCGCAGTTTTAGTTTTGGCTATGGTATTGATGGATTGTATAAAATTAACTCTTATGACCAGCGCAATTACGGCCTTAGTGTGCGCCCGGTCTGTGAATGATTAGTTTAAAAAACAAACCCTGTAAATTCAAATTATTATGTGCACGAAGAAACAAAACTTTAATAGTCAAGAGTATGTCAACAAGAATGTTGATTACTTGAATGAGCAACTGCGTCACGAGACATCTCATCAGAATGACCGTATGATGTGGATACTGACTGTACATGCAGTTTTGGTGATCTTGATGTCCGTAAGCCAATGGATTGGAGATAATAATCGGCTATCATGAATAATATTGTATTTGTACTTCTATTTTGTCTTTTCTTTGCTGTGCCGTGCTTTGCGCAACAACCTTGTAAACGCGCCCTTGTCTTTGGGCTGGGTAAGCAGGAAGATGCCTCATGGGGCAAAATAAACGGTGATAAGGATGTTGATTATATTGTGGAGAAACTTGTTACAGATGGCTACACGGATATTGTGACCTTGAAGAATGCCCAGGCAACTAAGGCTGCAATGGTGGATGCCTTTGCCGCTCTTGCCAAACGCTGTAATAAGGGCGATGCAGTGTATGTGCACTATTCGGGACATGGGCAACTGATGACGGATATAAACGGCGATGAGTCGTTCAAATGGAGCGGCAGACACTCCCGTTGGGATGAGGCCTGGGTGCCTTACGATGCGTATATGATGTATGGCCCGAAGGACAAGGGTGAGAAGCACTTTTCGGATGATGAGGTTGCCCGGTGTCTCTTGGCCGTGCGTATGAACATTGGACCTGTGGGAGAACTTGTTGTTGTGGTGGATGCTTGCCACAGCGGTGATGCCACTTGTGGCAATCTTCCCCCAGTGCGTGGCATTGATGTGAAATTCACCATTCCAATGAACAGTGAGGCTCCATTGGAAGAACCTGTTGAAGAGATGTGGCTCACGGTGAGCGCGTGCAAGCCATTCCAACTTAATGCCGAGATGACCGCTCCCAAGGTAGGTAAGCTTACATACGCTCTCTACACTTTGGGATTGGGGATTCTGGATAAGGAGAACGGTGAAATAGAGGAGGCTCTTTCCTGCTTCATGGAGAAGAACAAGGGGCATCTGCCACAGAACCCGGTTGTGAGTGGCGTAAAAAAAATATCGGGTCGTTGAGGGTTACTTTTGGATTGTATATTCTTTAAACTTGAGAAGAAGGATGATAGTTCTTTGGGGTGGTAATAAAAAGACGTACAGTGACATTGAGGTTGTCAATGGTTTGCAAGGTAGGGATGGACGTGTAGAGGAGTGGTTTTACAATGCTGCAAGGAGATACTTTGAGGCTTGTTTCAACGAGGTGTTCTTTAATGAAGACTATAAACATGAGATCTTCCAGAGTGCATTCATTAAGCTGTGGACCGAAATTGAAAACAGGCGCATTAAGGTTGACGGTAATGCTTTGTGTCGTCAGCGGCGTTCAGGAAAATATGTGCCGATGACGTGCAGTCTGACAACATTCCTGATGGCATTTGCAAAGAATGAATACAGGGAACTGGTGCGTAATATACATGAGGAAAGTTTTGACGAGTTCTATGACTCGGCGCAATATGAAAGTGTCTTTGCCTTTGATGCGGATGACGGCAATGCCGATGAAATGAAAAGTAGAATAGTGGATGAGTGTATACAGCTGATGTCAACGTCCTGTATTGATATCATTACGCAATTCTATTATCAAGGAAAGAGTCTTGATGAGATAATGAAGACCAGGGACGGAAGGAACAGCAGTAAAGATGGTCTTAAAACTGCAAAGAACAAGTGTATGAACACGTTAAGAGAACGTGTGCTTAAAGAGTATAGTTTGTGTAACTTATAGTTTTACAACGATGAATGGTGAAATGTCAAATGAAGAACGCAATGGAGTTGACAAGATGATTGTTGACCGTTTGGGTGAGCGCCAGCGCAAACTGGACCGGATGAGTGCATGGGAAAAAGCTGCATCGGGAGGACAAAAAAGAAATCTGCGTTTATTGTATGCGGCAATTTCAGTTGCGGCGTGTATTGCACTTGTGGTTGTAGTGAATCCTTTCCTGAATGGTGGAGTGATGTCGGGTGGAACAAGCGTGATAAATGGGACTATGGAGATGACGAGACCTGATTTTTCTACGTTCAGAGCTGCATTGCCCGAGCTCTCGCAAGTGGAGCAACTGATTGATGCCGGTGAGTATTATAAGGCTTTGGACATTGTAGAGGCAAAACTTGAAGCAAGTGACAAGAAGGTGAAAAAAGCCGAAAAGGAACCGCTATACGATGATGAGGAGTGGATGTATGAGTATAAGGCCGAGAAACTGCTAAATGCGGAATTGCGTTGGACTTATATCTACCTTCTTGTAATGGTAGAGTGCGACCGCACTGCTGTAAAAGAACTGAAGAAATATCTGGAGGATGAAGAATTCTGCTTGCATAAGAAAGATGCAGATGCCATGATGAGGGCGTTGAAGTAGATTTTTGCTTTTTTTGAAAAAATTGAAAAAAACAGGGTTACTTTCAAGGAAATGTTGCTTTAACTGACAAAGAGAACAGAAACAGATTAATTATTAATACTAAATTTTACTACTATGAAAAAGATTATCGTTTTTTTGATGGCGATTTGCATGATGGTTTCTTATGCTGATGCACAGAACGGCAAGGCCCTAAGGAAGGCTCTTAAGAAGGAGTACAAGACTAAGATGAAGGAGTACAAGAAAGGTGGATGGCAGATTATGGGTTCCCGCAGTCTTGATGTCGCACTTCTAAAGCATTATGAGAAACTTGAAACAATGGGTGATGAGGCATATGAGGTTTTGGGTACTACAAAATCTTCTTCAAAGAATCTTGCAATGAGTGGTGCAGAACTGAATGCAGCGGCAACTTATGCAAGACGTGCAGGAAGCAATATCAAGGGACGCGAAGTTATGGACGCTGCCGGAAACCCGATAGAAGTTGATGCTGAATTTGAACGTTTCTACATGGCATACGAGAATGCGGTGAAGAAAGAGATTAAGGGGGAACTCAATGCTTCGTATAGCATTATTCGCGAAACAGGTGAAAAAACAGCAAAAGGAGCACCTGTTTATGAGATTCAGGTGTACTATATTATAAATGAGAGTGCAGCAAGCAAGGCGAGGATAAGGGCATTTGAGAATGCAAAGATTGAAAGCAAAATTGCTCAGGAATATGCCGAGCAGATTTCTAAATTTGTAAACGAGGGTCTTAGAGAGTAAACATCTTTTATATGGTGGTACATTGCTGTCAGGGGTGTACCACCTTTTATAATTTTGAAAGGACTACGGGCTTCTTAAGCATAAGTGATATATTAAAAAAAGCTTCTGATATGAATGTGTCGAGAAAACTATTGGTGCTGTTGTTGTCTCTACTCCCTGTTGCGCTGAGTGCGCAGAATGATGATAGCGAAACAAGCAATTCCGACTTTGATGAATTCCGTAATTCAATATTAGGTGGCTTCAATAGTTCCAGGTCGCAGATAATGGACGATTATGATAACTTCAGGTCGCAAATGATGAAAGACTATGTCGAGTTTGTGCGTCAGGCGTGGAGTGAGTTCAATGTTGAACCAACCCTACCCGTCCCAGAGGAAAAACCTGTGCCACCGGTGGTGATGCCTGATGAAGAGCGGGACGAACAACCTGATGAACGTCCATTACTTGTTGACGAAATAATAGCACCGCTCCCTTTTACGCCACAGCCACGGCCGGTAGTAGAAATAGACGAGATTCCAACTTTGCATGAGGAGTATGTCTATTTCACATTCTTTGGCACTGATGCAAAAGTGAGGTTCCCTGTTTCTGACAAGGTCATTGTCAAAGGTAGTGATGAGAATTCTGTTGCTGATGCCATTGAAACAATGACATCCAGGAAATATGATAATACCCTGTTCGATTGCTTGATGTTGAGAAAGGAACTGAAATTGAGTGATTGGGCCTATTTGCAAATGCTCGGCGCCTTAGCTGAGAAGATTTATGGAAACGACAACAACAGCGCGACTATGATGTCTGCCTGTCTGTATATGCAGTCGGGCTACAAAGTGAGGTTCGGAGAAAATGAGGGTAAACTCTATATGCTGTTTGCGTGTGAAGGTTATATATATAATAGGGACTCATATACCGTGGATGGCTGCCTTTATTATGGATTGGAGGAACTGCCTGTAAGGATGCATATATGCAAGGCTTCTCTCAATAAGGAACAGGAACTGTCGCTGGTTGTGAAGGGTGGACAGCGTTTTTCCTATAAAAAGAGTGACCCCAGACGCATTGCGTCCAAAAAGTACCCTGAAATTGCGGCAGAGGTGTCTGTCAATGAGAATCTAATGCGGTTTTATGAGAGTTATCCAACATCGTTCGTCGGTGAGAATGAGATGACACGTTGGGCTATGTATGCAAATTCGGAACTGGATGAAAGTGTGAAGCAGGCGCTTTATCCCAAACTGCAGGCAATTGTTAAAGGCCTTTCTCAGGTGGAGGCTCTCAACAGAATCCTTGATTTTGTACAGACCGGCCTTGTGTATGGTTATGACAATGAGATATGGGGTGAAGATCGTGCGTTCTTCTCCGAAGAGAGTCTGTTTTACCCCTATTGTGATTGTGAGGACCGAAGCATTCTGTTTTCAAGGATTGTAAGAGACTTGTTGGGCCTTGATGTGGCTTTGGTCATGGTCCCTGGGCATATGTTGGTTGCCGTTAATCTTAAAGAGGATGTTCAGGGTGCTTATGTGATGTTGGACGGAAGGAAGTTTGTCCTTTGTGAACCAACTTGCTTGAACGGGGCTCCTGTAGGGTGGGCCGATATTGAAGATGGGGCAAGATTACAACTTTATTTGTTGGAAAGAACAGAATCTCAAGTTGATTATACGTTAGAGGAGCAACCAATGGAGGTTGAACATTCCTTGATACCTTATTTCGATGGTGCTAAATGGGGGTACAAGAACAATGCAGGTGAGGTTGTTGTAAAGTGTGAATATGATTCAGTTTCGGATAATGCGCTGTATGGTGATAGACACTTGTATGTCGCCAAGTTGGGTAGCAGGTTGTACCTGTATGACCCTGACGGATTTTATATATGTAATTGTGACGGTTATGTTCCTTTGGACCTGAATCGTATTGATGGTGTCAAAAGTGATTATTATGGTATCTTTAATGATGATGGGCAATGGTATATAAATGACTTGGTTTTTATGGTTCCTGCTGGAATGGTTTTGCTGGACGAATATGATATGGAAAGTGTTACTTACGAGAATAACATATTTTGCCGGTTACCGGCAGAAAATGAATTCATGGAACGTTTCATTATTCTGAAACGGAAGTCTGATGGGAAATGGGGCGTAATAGATATTTTCGGAAAAACTGTATTGCCGTTTGAGTACGATAGGATAGAATTCTCGCCATATGATAAGTCTGTTCTGTTGCTTTACAACGCACTGTCAGGTGAAGAACACACACACAAACTATAATGCGTTTCATAGAAGTGCTATGGGTGACTAAAAAGTGAATTTGGTACCCGAAATTTGGCAACACTCGTTGTAAAATAGCAAAGTAAACTTTGCATTTAACTCGTTTGCACAAATTTTCAGTGTTACGTTTGTCTTCAAAATCCTCATTTTCACCAAGTAAACTGCGGTTCTGAAGCCTGCACAAGCCTTGAACTTTGCTTTTTATTCACCCCCGACAAATAAGAGGATGACTTTTGAGTCATCCTCATTTTTCTATCTGTGTTCTGGTGCTTAAAATTATTTAAAATAAATGGGTTTTTAATTATATGCTCTTTTGAATAAGTTTTTTAGGTAAAAAATCATTATCTTCGCAAAATATTTGAAAGTGTAGGGTTGTGGGTGATATCTTTTACCTAAGACCTCGGCTTTGTAGATTGGAAAACAAAATAAAAAAGATATAATTATGGCTCAAGAAGATGTATTCAAGAAAGTAGTTGCGCATTGCAAGGAGTATGGTTTTGTGTTCCCCTCAAGTGATATCTATGACGGTCTGGGTGCTGTCTATGATTACGGTCAGATGGGTGTGGAGCTCAAGAACAATATCAAGACATATTGGTGGCAGAGCATGGTGCTGCTGAACGACAACATTGTTGGTATCGATTCTGCAATCTTCATGCACCCCACAATCTGGAAGGCTTCGGGCCACGTTGATGCGTTCAATGACCCCCTCATCGACAACCGCGATTCAAAGAAGCGCTACCGCGCCGATGTGCTCATCGAGGAGCAGATTGCAAAGTATGAGGAGAAGATGGAGAAGGAGGCTGCAAAGGCTGCAAAGCGTTTCGGTGACTCTTTCAACCGCGAACTTTTCATGGAGACTAACCCCAAGGTGCTTGCCGAGAAGGCTAAGCGCGATGCTCTGCAGGAGCGTTTCGCAAAGGCTCTCAATGCTATGGACCTTGACGAACTCCGTCAGATAATCATCGACGAGGAGATTGCATGCCCCATTTCAGGTACACGCAACTGGACCGAGGTGCGTCAGTTCAACCTCATGTTCTCAACTGACATGGGTTCTACTGCTGACGGTGCAATGAAAATCTACCTCCGTCCCGAGACTGCACAGGGTATCTTCGTGAACTACCTCAACGTGCAGAAGACAGGCCGCATGCGTATTCCTTTCGGTATCGCGCAGATAGGTAAGGCTTTCCGCAACGAGATTGTTGCACGTCAGTTCATCTTCCGCATGCGCGAGTTCGAGCAGATGGAGATGCAGTTCTTTGTACGTCCGGGCAGTGAACTCGAGTGGTTCAACAAGTGGAAAGAGACACGTCTGGCATGGCACAAGGCTCTTGGCTTCGGTGATGAGGCTTACCGCTACCACGACCACGAGAAGCTTGCACACTATGCTAACGCTGCAACAGACATCGAGTTCCGCATGCCATTCGGCTTCAAGGAGGTTGAGGGTATCCACTCACGTACAAACTTCGACCTTGGCCAGCATGAGAAATTCTCGGGCAAGAACATCAAGTACTTCGACCCTGAGACAAACGAGAGCTACACCCCGTATGTAATCGAGACATCTATCGGTGTCGACCGTATGTTCCTGAGCATCATGTGTGCATCTTACTGCGAGGAGAAGCTCGAGAACGGCGAGACACGTGTCGTGCTCCGCCTGCCTGCAGCCCTTGCTCCTGTGAAGCTTGCTGTTCTTCCTCTCGTGAAGAAGGACGGCCTGCCCGAGAAGGCGCGTGAGATAATGAACGAACTCAAGTTCAACTTCAACTGTTACTATGAGGAGAAGGATTCTATCGGCAAGCGTTACCGTCGTATGGATGCAATCGGTACTCCTTACTGCGTTACCGTTGACCACCAGACTCTTGAGGACGGTATGGTTACTCTGCGTGAGCGTGATACCATGGAGCAGCGCCGTGTTGCCATCAGTGACCTGCGTAACCTTATCCAGGATAGCGTAAGCATCACATCACTCTTGAAGAAACTTTCGTAATATGAAGAATATAAAATTACTCTCTCTGCTTGCAATGATGCTCTTTGCATTTGTATCGTGCGAGGAGACAGAAGAGACTCCGGAGTTCGGTAACTGGAAAAAGCGCAACGAACAGTATGTCGATTCCATAGCTGCTGTGGCGCGTGCCAACACCGACGGTGCCTGGAAGGTGTTCTTGGCCACAGGTCTTGACGAGAACAAGGAGTGGAGCAACGAGTATTATGTATATTGCAATGTGTTGCAGGCCGGTGACGGCACTGTTTCACCGGCATATACCGATACTGTGCTCGTGAACTACAGCGGTCGTCTGATACCTTCAAAGAGCTATCCGAAAGGTTTTGAGTTCGATGCCTCATACAGCGGTGAGCTTGACCCGGCCTTTGATGTGCCGGTAAAGTTCTCTCTTGCCGGTACGGTAAGGGGATTCAGTACAGCCATACAGCACATGGTTGCCGGTACAACCAATACAACAGGTGATATCTGGAGAGTGTATGTTCCGTCGGAGTTAGGATATGGCTCTACAGAGTATTCCGGCATCCCGGCAAGCTCGACATTGGTGTTTGATATTAATCTTGTCTCTTTTACTCCTGCCGGAGTTCCTTTTAACTAAGATTATGGAAATGAACAAAGACAGTCAATTGCAGATAGAACTTAAAGAAGATGTTGCCGAGGGTACATACGCGAACCTTGCGATAATCGCGCACTCGACATCGGAGTTTGTCCTGGATTTTGTACGTATGATGCCCGGTGTGGCAAAGGCAAAGGTCAAGTCGCGTATTGTGATGACACCCGAGCATGCCAAACGTCTTGCAATGGCGTTGCAGGATAACATCATGAAGTACGAGGCGCAGTTCGGTGAGATACGTATGCCCGAGCGTGGGGCGTATGTGCCGGGGGCGCCTTATAAGGGCGAAGCCTAATAAAAACTGCATAAAAAACGAGATTGTTGCGTTACGCTCAGTTTGCTGAACAGTCATTTAGGTTTACTAAACTCCTGTTCCTCAAACTTTCGCAGGCCTTACCCTCTCGCTTTTTATGCAGTTTTACTTTCTGTTGCGTTATGCTTAAATTTGCCGATGGTCATTTAGGAAACTAATAATATAGATGTTGTCCAAAACGTATCATGTCATTCTATATTTGCACTGTCATTGACTCGTTTTGCTTTTCGCAACCCAAACGGCATAACCTACGGCTATGCTACGTTTGACCTGTTGCTGCAAAACTCGTCGATAACAAAAAAAAGAGCATTGGTTCGTTCATTGTTACACTAATGAACTCACCGATAACAAAACGTTGTTTTGTCATTCTGAACGAATGTGAAGAATCTCTTATTTCGCGATATTTTTGAGATCCCTCGTCGCTGCGCTCTGTCGGGATGACACCATCGCAGTAGATATTTGTATAAATGGACAACTCCCATATTATTGCCTTTAGGAAACTAAACTCCCATCTGCAAATTTTTCACAAGCCTTGTTCTCTCACTTTTTATACAACTTTATTTTCAGTTGCGTTACACTTGAAAGCCCAAAAGAGCGGCAAGGCCTAAACGTTACAAAGGAGGACCAGTAGTGTCCTCCTTTGTCGCATAATAGTCCCTTCGGGCATTGTTGCCCCTTTAGGCTTTATATCTTTTAATCTACCATCACTCCTTTGCTGCGGAACTCCGACAGGGAGTATCCTGTATGGCGCTTGAAATAGCGGTTCAGATAGCTCTGGTCGGGGAAACGGAACTCATTGACCAGCTCCTGAAAACTCTTGTGGGTATACATAAGGGCCACCTGCAACTCTATTATTGTGTAGTGGTCGATAATCTCCTTTGCATTCTGGCCGCTTGTGCGCTGGCATATTGCGTTAAGGTGGCGTGTGGATATCTTCAGCGTGTCGGCGTAGTACTGAACCGAACGCTCCTCGCGGAATTTCTTTGTGAGCAGCGTGCGGAACTCGTAGAAGACCTTGTCCTTGCTCTCGCTGATGTGCTCCTTTGCCTTGTTGTTCTTCTCCTTGTTTATGTGCTCGATATAGAGCAGGAGGGAGTTCACGGCAAGTATTATGTTCTGTCGGCAGAACTCAGTGTTCTCATCATTCTCTGCCGAGATGTCCATGATGTCCACCTGACGGAATATGTTTGTTATGAATTCTCTCTCAAGCTCATTGTTGCAGCCCTGGTGTGGAAAGCATTCTATCTGCTGCATTGTCTCGGGGCTGAAGGCGCTGCGGGCGGCCAGCCATATGTGCTTCGAGAGTCCCAGCAGACGTGCCGAGAAATCGCTTGTGATGTCAAGCAACAGTATGCTTGAGCCCATGGGGCAGATGATGAGCTCTCCCTGTGTGAAACGGTATTTGTGGCCGTCGATGGTAAAGAGCGCCTCGCCGCTTGAGCAGAAGAATATTGAAGTGTGCTGCATCTGGTAGGAGTGCTGCACGAACTGCTGCAGTGATGACTGTATTGTTGCGAACCCCTGCAAGGGGATTTTCTTAAGATATATATTGTTCATAGTGTTTTATCTCCGTTTCTGTCTTTTTGTTATATCTTGCGACAAAGTTAGTCAAAATAAACAATAGAACAAATAAAAAAGGACTAATGTGTTTTGTTTTGGATAATATGTAGTTTTTTTATGCATGCTTAGCCCTTCTTTTTTACGAATTTTAAAGCGGAATTCAGTCTGTTTGATATAGCGATTTCTGAGGTGAAAGAATAATGCTTATGATGTCTATTAAAGTTATAACTGACTTACATAATAAGGTAATCCCCAGAGTCTTTAACTCCGGGGATTACGTCTAATTAGCCCAGTATGGGATTAAAGTATAAAACAGGTGCTGTTATACTTTAAGGTTAACCTAAAATTATTCAATTGTTGTTGTGTCTGGATTGTAGAATGTAATTTTGGCTGTTGCTTTCTTGCCACCAACTGGTGCCCAAGTATAGTCAACATTCAAAGTTACTTCAATCTCTACCGGTACTTTAAGTAGCATGTTAGGTGTGTTGTCAAATGTGAGAATGCCTTCCTCTGCATTCCATTTGATAGCATTCTTGTACTGCTGTGGAATCTTAACGTCAACGTCACTGTAGCTTGCTACGAATTTATCAAGGAAACCGTACATATCCTGAATGGTCTTGTCTGCAGCCCAACCGTTTGCGCCGTCACCAATCAACCACTCGCCAGCCTCTGTAATAAGGTCAATCTTCATGCCATTGAGCTCAGTTGCAACGTTGTTGCCCTTGCGGCTCTCAAAGATGTCGAAGTACTTAAGTACCTTAACTTCATACTTCTCAACCTCTGTGATTGCAATGTTGCCGTTGTGTGCTGTAACGTCTGTCAGAGGATCGAACTTGATAACGGCATAGTCTGCATAAGCCTCACCATTGTCAAATCTTGTAGGAATTGCGATTCTTGCACCATTATCGTGGTTCATGAACAGCTTACCGTTAACGTATACCTCTGCATCCTTACCGTTGTAGGTAATTACATTATCAGTCATTGCAATGCCTGCATCCTTTGGCTCAGTTACGAAACTGAATTCGGTTGTCAAACCGGCAGCAACAAGTTCCTCGTTATCCAATAGTACGTTACCGTCTTTATCAACAACGTTGAAAGCCATATCCATATCGATATTGTCTACCTCAAATGACTCAAGGTCGATAGCAGTCTTAGATGCTGTGTACTTACCCTGTACCTGTGATACATAGCGCTCGCCCTGTACAAATACCCAAAGGTCATTGTGCATGAAGTTGTATCCGGCCTCAGGCATTGTGAAGTCAACAGTGTACTCAAGTACAACCGGCTGACCATACCACAATGTCATCTCCTTGGTATAAACAACTGTTGTTGGTACGAAGTTCCATGTTGTGTATGCGAAGCCGATAGAAGCTTTAGCCTCCTCACGGTTAACGTCAATATAAGAACCGCTCTTGACAGTGATATTCTTCTTGATTGCCTGAGTATCGTCTTTACCCTCGACATTTGCTACAGCTGCATAAGCGTTGTCAACAAGTACCTCATTCAAGAACTCGGTCTGCTTGCCTGCGAATGTACCAAGGTCATAAGCTTCATTCAATACTGTGTAGATATTCTCAAGGCTCATAGCCTCAGTAGGATTATTCTCTGCAAATGCGTTGAACTTGATGTTCTTATACAAAGCCACAGAATCAGCAGCCTTGATAACAACAGGCTCATTTGTACGACCAATAGTCTTAACCTTGATCTCGAATGTAGCAATCACAGATGCAATTTCGTACTCAGCCTTGATAGTGTACTCCTTGTTCCACTCGAAACCTGTGAAGTTGAGAACAGGGTTACCCTCGGCGTTAACGTTAATCTCTACTGTGCCGTTAGCAGCACCGTTGTTCTCACCATTGATCTTGATTATAGGAGTAGCAACACCGATGATTTCGTTGAAATCAACATTGTCAAGCTCGTTATTAATAACCTCAAGCGGGAGCTCAGTACGTGCATAGCTGTACTCAGCATCGGCATAGAAGAGAGAATCCTGTGCCGCATCAAGGTTATAGTTCCAAACGATGTCAGTGATAGCAGCAGTAACTGTAGCCTTATCCTGTGCAACGTATACATCGCTTGAGGCTGTAAGCTCTGCACCCATAGCGTTGTAGACAACAGTGTAGCATAGGTGTGTGCCTACAGCAACATCAATAGCCTTATCTGTAAGTCTCACTATAGGCTGAACCAAAGCTGTAGCCTCGAATTCTGTGTTTGGCTCAAGTATTGTAGCCTCAGCATCTGCCGGAGAGTATATGTTCTTATAGTCGAAGTAGTCGAACAAAGAAATTGCAGTTGTTCCTGTAGAATCAATAGCAAGGACGTTGTATTGGAATGAAGGTGCAGTAATAGCATAACCTTTCTGTGCCATAGCATCCCAAGTAACAGGGGCCTCACCGTTGAGAACATAACCTACGAAGTGACCCTCAAGGATCTTAGCGATGTTAAGCTCCTCATTGCCGCGGTTTGTATACTCAATTTCATGCTTTTCATCGTGTGAACCTGTGATATCCTTACCACCCTTGAAGAGAGCTGCAGTAATTAAAGCTGCCTTCTGCTCGCTCTGAGGAGCAAGGTTTGTATAACAACTTGAAAGGTTTGCAGTAGCATCACCCTCGATATTGTAGTTCAATACAAGTGAAGTGCTCCAAGATGTCTCGTTGTTATAGAAACTGTCACCGAGGTTGCGTGCTTCTACTGTAAGAGTAAGAACACCGTTTGCGTCAGCCTCAACACCTACAATGTTAAGATCAGCCTCGTTCTCAGTGCGTGTAACCTGCACACTCTCAAGTACGAAATTAAGAGCCTCGTTATTGAGAGTCCAAGCTGACTTGATAGCCTGAGCACACTCTGCAGGATATACCTGATACTTCAACTCAGAAGCGGCCTCGATGATAATATTATTTTCAACAGCCTCACCCTGTTCATTGGTAGAGTTGTACTTCATGATAGCATAGTTGATAGTTGCTTTACCATCAGAGTGAGTTGGAATGTAAACAAGACTCTGAACACGATTCATAAGATTCTTGATGTCTACCTTTACAGCAGCAATAACCTCATTGATAGCGTCAATCTGAGCCTGGATGTCTGCATCCTTCTTCTGGAGCTCAACAATTGCATCCTCAGAGAGCTGGAGTCTTCCATCTTGATCAGCATCCTTTGCCTTGATTGCAGAAAGCTCACCTGCTACATACTCTTTGTACTCGTTGAAAGCCTTCTCCATCTCGGCATACTTTGTCTCGAGGGCGGCTATCTTAGTCTTGTTCTCCTCAACGTCTGTACGCAAGGCGGCAATAAGAGCCTCAAGCTCGGTATCTTTGCTGTTGAGAGCGTTGACAGCGGTCTCGAGTTCAGTAGCAACTTTCTCAATTGCTGCTGTGTTTGCAGTAATTTCAGTCGCGTTAGCCTTAACATCCTCCTTTACTTTAGCAATCTCGCTTGCATTTGCGAAGATCATCTCTGTAGCATCGTCAAGCTGCTTCTGGAGGCCGTCCTGAACTGCGTCGATCTTGTCATTCAACTCAATGTCTGCAGCCTCCAAAGCCTCGATTGATGCCAAGATAGAGTCAATTACTTTCTGAGTCTCCGCCTTGTAGTTCTCGAAGTCGTTCTTGTCCAACTTTGTATTCTCAAGTTCCTCGATAGATGCGTTGATTGTCTCAATAGCTGCGTCAATCTCCTTATCCTTTGCCTCGAGTGCAGCAATCTTGCCGTTTACAGTAGCCTGGAACTCTGTGAATGTAGCAATGTGATTTGCAAAGTTCTTGTTCAAGGCCTCGATGTCTTCAGCATTCTTTGCAATCAAAGCCTTGAGGTCTGTACCGAGAGTCTCCAACTCGCTCTTCAAATCAGCAAGTTCCTTAGCAAGTTCCTCGTCCTTCTTGTTGAGAGCCTCTACGTCAGCCTGCAACTCCTCAATAGCAGTGTTAGCTTCTGCGATTTTTTCCTCTGCAGCATTAATTTTCTCTGTAAGGTCGGCCTCAACGCCATTAATCTTGTTGTTGAGTTCGTCCTTAAGTGCAATGATAGCAGCATTCGCCTCATCAACAGCAGCCTGAAGCTTAGCATCAGCAGCGGTGAGAGCGTCAACGTCCTCCTTGTGTGCAGCTTTGATCTCTGTCTCCAAAGCGGCTTGAGCAGCTGTCAAATCGGCGACAGCTTTCTCAAGATCCAACTTGAGAGGGTCAATTTGGCCAGCGATGACCTGATCAATGCGGTCATTAACATTCTTAATGTCCTCATCGTAATCAGTACATCCAACCACAGCAAAAGCAACTCCCATCAAAAGTGCTTTTGTGAAATTAAATAAATACTTTCTCATACTTTAAAATGTTAAAAAAGGTTTGTAATTATTTTAAATTTTCTTTTTATAAATAATCAAACAGCCTCTTATTCCAATGTGCAAATTACAACACGGTTCTTAACGTTGTTTGCACCAAAAGGCTGAACAGTATCACCCTTGAAATCCAAAATAATCTTTTCCTCGGCAACTCCAGCCTTGATAAGATACTGTTTTACATTGTTTGCGCGGTGTTCACTGAGCTTCATATTCGCTTTGTCGCTACCAGTCTCCTTGTCGGCATAGCCAACAATATGAGTAATGAAATTGTCATTGCTGTTCAACCAAGCAGCAAGGTCATCAAGTTTCTTTGCCTCGTCCTTACGTATCTTAGCTGAGTTTATAAGAAAGAATACATTCTCTGAGTTCTCCTCAATAAGAGCCTGATGCTGTCTCTTTGCTGCCTCTTCAGCCTCTTTTGCAGCCTTATCTGCTGCTAACTTTGCATGGCGCTCAGCCTCAGCCTTCTCAGCAGCTGCTTTTTCAGCAGCCTCCTTTGCCGCAGCTGCGGCAGCTTCCTTTGCCATCTGCTCCTTTCTCACCTTCTCGGCATAAGCTATTGAAGGACGTGTATTCTTGTTGATCTTGTAATTTATACCTGCCAAGAGTGCGAAATGCCAGTCAGGATTTCCTGCCTTCTTAGAATTGAAGTGGTCGGAAAGAATATTTGCGTTAGCCTCTATACTGATAGAAAAACGCTCGCTGCAACGGAAATCACTACCGATACCAAGGCGGCCTGCAACAAAAGCCTTGCTGTCAGTCCAAAGATATCTCAAATCATCACCGTTGTTCTTGATACCTGCGGCCTCGTCATTGTCGAAACCATAGAACAAGCCTGCTCCGGCAAAAGCGTAAGCGTTGGTAATACGCTTGTGGTTAAATCCCCAAAAGAGTGATGAGACGTCTAACATAGCATCAACGTTACCTTGTATGAAATTAAATTCATACCCTTTACTTGCATAAGACGAATATCCCTTACCTGAAATACCGCCCACTCCAACTCGTACACCTAATGCGCTGTTGAATTTGTAAGAACCTGTCAGGTAGAAAGCAGGTGAAATTAAATCACCAAATCCTGTTTCTCCTAATGTATAAGTACCACCACCCTGCAATCCGATACTCCAATGTGGATTGAATTCTAAACTTTCGTCGCTTTTGCTTTGTTGAGCAAGGGCATTTCCCTCTGCCATAAATCCTAACAGCATAGCGACAATTAAACATTTGATTTTCATGATAATATAATGAATGGTTATATGTCTGGACGTTTGGACGCAAAAATGTTTAATGAACAAAACTAAAATCTACTAGTTTTAATAACCTTTTTAAGTTCTTCACTTTTATGGAAAAAATCGAAAACAAGTAAAAAATAAAACTAAACGTATCACATATGATACGCACGGTGCAAAGATATATACAAAACCTTGCATGAGCAAATAATTTAGCAGAAAAATAATTTATGTTGGACTATATCGTTGAAACTAAGGCGATTATGCAGAGAGTAAAGGAAAATCGCATAGCGCAGAAACTGTCGGTGCAGGAAGTTGCTTATCGTTGTAATATGGAACGTTCTAACTTAAGCAGACTCGAAACAGGTAAGATAAATTTAACCATTAAAACTTTATGCCTTATTTGTAATGCCTTAAACATTAAACTCACTGATGTTGTGAAGTGATGGAGGTGTAGTTTGTCGCTGGCTTTGAACTGTGTCGCCATTAGTCCCTGTCAATGGTATATTATTGATTTTCTCCTGTGCATTATGGAAACAGCCTGAATATTAAAAACGTTTAAGAGTGACAAGGCTCCATAATAAAATATTTTTTAGGAATTATATAAGCTTCTCAATCAGCTTCTAAATATAATAAGGTATAGATTGCTTCCTGGAACGGGCTGCTTTAGACAATACAAAAGAGTGTGTCGGAATATTTATTCTGACACACTCTCAATGTGGAGCTAGAGGGAGTCGAACCCTCGTCCAAACAGGGAAACCATATGCTTTCTACACGCTTAGTCATCGGTAAGGTTTTCGTGCACAGGCAAGACCGCGACCGCCAACCTGCGCCTTATCCTCTGAAATGTCGCCGTTGCATCGAGGCCTGCAACGGTTAGTCCCGATTTGCCTGCACCACCGGGTCGGATTACTTCGGAACAACAGTGTCCGGGTGATGTCTCGTCCCCGCACCTGGTGCAGGGATAAAGCTAATCTACTATACTTCGATTAAGCAGCAAGAGCGTAGTTATTGTTGCCAGATAAATTCTTGCGGGCTCAGATTATAGTGCGAACCAACGAGGCACTGCGTGCTTACATACCTTTTCTACCCGCTGTCAAATCCAGATAGCCCCAGGTATTTGCGGGTGCAAAGATACTGCCATTTTTTTATTTCTGCAACGGCTTTATGTTTTTTTATCTTTTACCGCTCTCTGCAACTTGCTTATTCTTCGTTACATTATGGGCTTTTGAAGGAAAGTGTTACCTTTGCAGAAACATTCTCTTATGTATATGACCCACATCGAAATATGGCTCGTGGCCCTTGCTCTTGCAATGGACTGCTTTGCGGTGTCAATGGCAAGCGGAATAATCTTCAAAAGGGCTGTGCCAAGGCAGATGGTTGCCATGGTGCTGCTCTTCGGCCTGTTTCAGGCGCTCAATCCGCTTTTGGGCTGGCTCGGTGCGGAGCTTTTCCGTGAGTTGATAGAAAGCGTTGACCATTGGATTGCGTTCGCAATCTTGGGCTTTCTTGGGGTGCGTATGATTATTGACTCGTTCAAGGACGAAGAGGAGAAGAGATTCAATCCACGACGCTTCAAGGTTATCCTTACCTTGGCTGTGGCTACAAGTATCGATGCCCTTGCTGTGGGTATATCTTTTTCGTGCATGGGGTACAGCTCGCTCCCGTCACTTATATATCCTCTTGTAGCCATCGGAATTGTGTCTTCTGCGATGACTGCATTGGGCCTTTTCCTCGGTGTCAGGTTCGGCAAGGCCTTTGCCGGGCGCTTGCGTGCCGAGCTGTGGGGTGGCATAATACTTATAGCTATAGGTGTGAAGGTGCTCATTGAGCATCTCTCGGTATAGTCATCCGTTATCCCTGTGCTCTCTGTCCCAGATTTCTTCAAGGCGCTTTTTCAGTTTTGCGGCATTGTCTATAATGGAGCGGAACTCTTCCAGCTGTGCTGCATTCGGCGATTCCGGAATCCATAGCTTCAGGTATCCTTCCCGGCCATATTTTTCGTGTATATGTGCCACTGCGCGTTCAATGTGTTTCTCTTTTGTCAGTGTGGGGTAGTGCGACATTCCGTACTGCACCGTGCGTGTCATTATTGTATCTGCATCTATGAGGCGGTCGGCTTCGGCAATAATCCTGCCGTATATGGTGCGTGGCTCATGGGTGTTCGATGCGCGGTGGTCCTCAACGGCGTCGGCGATTGTCTCTATCTGTTCCTGTGTAAAGAACTGTTTAAGTCTTTCATCTTCGCGTACAATCCGGGCCGATGCCGTGTGGTGGTTGGCGCGTCCTTCGCATAATCCCAGGTCGTGATAGGCGGCAATAGTGTACACCATTGCTACGTCCACTTCGTAGAACTTTGTCAGCTGTAAACTCTGTGACATTACTGCGAAAGCGTGTCTGCGGTCGTGTGCCTTATCAAAGTTCTCATAGAGTGGCATTATTTCATCTTCTATGAAGTTTATGA
Source organism: Bacteroidales bacterium (assembly GCA_015060965.1). Lineage (GTDB taxonomy): Bacteria > Bacteroidota > Bacteroidia > Bacteroidales > Bacteroidaceae > HGM04593. The sequence goes on from SUXN01000010.1 coordinate 31,710, forward strand.
GTCCGGCAGTGAGGTTGTTATTGCTCATGGGTGTAAAAATAGAGGCTGACTAAAAAGGCTCTTTTGTTGTTACGCTTGCCCGAAAAATACTCATTTACGTTTAGTAAACTGCGTTTTTTCGGGCTTCGCAAGCCTAAAAATAGCTCTTTTTATTCAACCCCCCAACAAATATGGGTGCCCCAAAAGTGAAATGGGGCACCCTGTAATCAGTATGGTTTATCGTGCGTAGTTGATTGCTCGTGTCTCGCGGATGACGGTGATTTTCACCTGTCCAGGGTATGTCATCTCGTCCTGAATCTTCTTTGCAATCTCGCCCGACAACTGCTCTGTCTGCTTGTCGTCAATCTTGTCGGCACCGACAATCACGCGCAACTCGCGTCCTGCCTGGATAGCGTATGTCTTTGTCACGCCGGGGTAAGACATTGCCAGCTGCTCAAGGTCGTGCAGGCGCTTGATGTATGCCTCTACAATCTCACGGCGAGCACCGGGACGTGCACCTGAAATGGCGTCGCACACCTGTACGATAGGTGCTATAAGGCTTGTCATCTCAACCTCGTCGTGGTGAGCACCGATGGCGTTGCATATATCCGGTTTCTCCTTGTACTTCTCGGCAATCTTCATACCATACTCTGCGTGTGGAAGTTCTGTCTCCTCGTCGGGTACCTTGCCTATGTCGTGCAGGAGTCCGGCGCGTTTTGCCTTCTTGGGGTTCAAACCGAGCTCGGCAGCCATTACGGCACAAAGGTTGGCTGTCTCGCGTGCGTGCTGCAGCAGGTTCTGTCCGTATGATGAACGGTACTTCATCTTACCGATGATACGTATGAGTTCGGGGTGCATACCGTGGATACCAAGATCGATTGTAGTGCGCTTGCCGGTCTCGATAATCTCTTCCTCGATCTGTTTCTTTACCTTTGCCACAACCTCCTCAATGCGTGCCGGGTGAATGCGTCCGTCGGCAACGAGCTGATGCAGTGCAAGGCGTGCAATCTCACGACGTACAGGGTCGAATGCGCTCAGCACGATAGCCTCTGGAGTGTCGTCAACCACAATCTCTACACCTGTAGCGGCCTCAAGTGCACGGATGTTGCGTCCCTCACGGCCGATGATACGACCCTTCATCTCGTCGTTGTCAATGTGGAATACAGTAACCGAGTTCTCGATTGCAGTCTCTGTAGCAACGCGCTGGATAGTCTGGATTACAATCTTCTTTGCCTCCTTGTTAGCTGTCATCTTCGCATCGTCGATGATGTCGTTGATGTAGGATGCAGCCTGGGACTTTGCCTCCTCCTTCAGTGACTCTACAAGGCGCTCCTTTGCCTCCTCGGCCGAGAGGCCGCTGATGGCCTCAAGTTTCTCGCGCTCCTGTGCATGGAGTTTGTCAAGCTCCTCCTGACGGCGCTCGAGAACGCCCTTCTGCGCCTCCAGGTTCTCCTTGAATGTGTCGAGCTCGTTCTTGCGGCGCTGCAAATCCTCGTTACGCTGGTTGAACTGTACCTCGCGCTGTTTAAGGTGATGCTCAGCCTGCTGGATCTTGTTGTTGCGCTGCGAAATCTCTTTCTCAAGCTCAGCCTTCTTGTTAAGGAACTTCTCCTTTACTTCCAGCAGTTTGTTCTTCTTGATTACTTCGGCCTCCTTGTGCGCGTCATCGATTATGCGCTGACGTTTTGCCTTGAGTCCGAACTTGTTTATCAGATATTGGCAAATGAACCCTATCGCGGCTCCTGCTGCCAATCCAATGATTAATGTTACCATAAGTTATAAGTTTATATATATAATAAAACGCACCGCCATATTCGCGGCCGTACACCATTTGTGCCGGCTTTCAAGAATATTGCAATGCGTGAAACTGCTGTGTAGGACAGGAATTACTTCTTTTCCTTCAGCGCGCTGTCTATCAGACGTGTGAGTTCGTTTACCTTATGCATAACCTCGGCAGAACCTACCTCGTCGTTATGCTTTATAAGGTCAAATGCTATGTCAAGGGCCACCATTGTCATGACTCTCACCCCACCTTCGCCCATAAACAGGTCTTTGTATATTGACAGCTTGTCGCTTACTATGTGAGCCGCCTTGCGGTAGTATGGCTCCTCGCTCGCCTTCACGGTAAGCGGATACGACGTGCCGTCTATTATAAGGTTAATTCCAAGTTCTCTATCTTCCATTTGCAAAGCCTACTGTGTAGTTATTTTTTTAGCGACTCGATGCAACGGTCGATTTCACGCACCAGCCTCGATATCCTCTCCTTAGTTTCGTCTATTCCTTCATTGCTAAGGGTGATTATCCTGGCCTGTTTCAAATCGTTGTAACTCTTCTCGAGTGCCGAACAGCGCAACTGCAGTTCTTTGAGGGAGTTCTCTTTCTCCTCAAGTGTGCGTGACAACTCCTTGACAGCCCCCTCCTTTTGGGTGTATTCGTAAACCAAGCGGTGGAGCTTCGCCTCGAAGGTTGCCATTATTGTTCTGTCATTCTCGGTCATATTACAGCAATCTGTCCGCAAACATACCGTAAGTGTGGTATTTCTGCGATTTCTCGCAAATATAAAAGAATTTTGCGACTTGTGAAAGATTTACATCAAAATTTACATGATTGTCCGGAAATTTCTCTTTTCAACGGAGTTCCCCGCCGGTTGGTGGATTATTTCACCAACCTCAACTTGTTGCCGATTATATATACTCCTTTGCGGTCAATCTTCTCGACTCTGTTTCCCTGCAGGGTATATATCGCATTATTGCTCTCCTGAGTTATCTCCGTTATTCCTGTGTCGCTCTTCTCGAAGTTCGCAGTATACTCGGCTTGCCCTGTCGCTTTTGTCTTGTATGTGGCATCCTCACTTACTGTCTCTCCGTTTAGGCTCCAGCCGGTAAATGAGTACCCTTCGTTAGGGGTGGCTACAAGGGTTATGAGTGAACCTATTGCTACCGTAGCCGCCTCCTTGCCGTTTATTGTCGCCTTACCGCCATCGCCGTCATTGACGCTTACACTTATAGTGGCTGTCTCTGCGTCGGGCTTGAGCATGAAGTATGCCCTGTGCGACTTTGAATAGTCGCTGTAGGCATCGGGTTTCATGTCATTGAGCTTGAACCAGCCGTTTCCTTGTCCGTTCCAGCCCCAGTTGAAGTGGAAATAGTCCTTGTCGGTATATCCGTCAAGAATGAATATGTGACGTCCGCCGCTTATGGTTGTCGAAGAGTAAGGGATGGGACATCCGGCATCAAGGCTCTGCTTGATATACTCTATCCAGAGTTTGTCATTTGCCAATATGTCTCTATTTGTGGCCATTGTTGCTGACGAGGTACTGGGCGATTCGCTTTTGTACTTGAAAATATCGATCAGTTTTCCTGCTCCCTCACCTCCGGCTCCGGAATCGGTGCTTCCTGTTCCGTATGCCACCTGATAGGCGTATCCGATGTCTCGCATAAGTGTAGCAACAGCTGTGGCCTGCTCCTCGGTATACTCATCACTGTAACTTGACAGCATATTATCCCATTCATACTCGTGACCCAACATTATGCTTTCGCCGGTGCCTGAGTGGTATACCTTCTTCTCATTTGCACAGGCAGGCCACTTGTGGTAGTGCATGAGTATTGCGTATGCAGTGGGTACGCAACCTGTTACAGCCTGGCTGCCATTGCTTGTAAAGCAAAATCTGTTGTATGGGGAGTCCTGCCCCCACGTGGCAGTCTCGAGGTAAACGACAATGTTGCCGTATTCCGCTTTTGTCGCACCCGCTTCTTCCTGTGCTGTCAGGGCTGTGCAGTGCAACATTGTAACGGTAAAAGCGATAAGTGCTATCAAACTATTTCTCATTGTTTCGGGGTTCTATAATGTTTTGCATAAATGTCTTGACAAATATATAAACAAACGAGCGAAAAACATCAAGCTCGCTTGAATGTTTTTTACAGCGAGTGCAGAAAATATTCGAGGTTTATCTCAAATATATGCTGTTTGTTCCTAATTACCACTGTCGTGGTTTACTTTATGTTCTCGTCCGAGAGCATCTTGCGGTATGAAGATGCTTTTTTGTCCAGTGCAAGCGGATATGCGCGTGAGCTTGATGGCATACGCCAGAAACGTAGTTCTCTTTCTCCGCACTTGATGTTGCTTGAGCTGCCGACTGCAGGCTCTTTGCATCCGAATGTCTCGACAATGACGTCTGTGGCTTTCTGTCCTGTTGTGACAACGGCCGTACAATGTGGTAGTGCCGACAGCAGTGCGCGTATGTCGGTTGGTGTCACAACCTCAAGGAATTTGTCCGAAGCGTTGTCTTTAAGACGGCGCACCTCGCACGCAGTGTCGTAGAGTGCAATTCCTTTGTCTGTGCAGAATTCAACGATTCTTTCCTTGTCGAAACGTTTCTCGCCCTTGATTTCAAAATGATGCCTATCGTTGTAGAAGATATGCCCTAAAATCCTCCACATGTCGTTTATCCAGTTGGGGTAAAAGAATTCCATTGACCACCGTGCAGTAGGCGGTGGAAAGCTTCCGAGCATCAGAATCCTCGCATTCTCGGGCAGGAAAGGTCGTAATGGGTGTTTCTCGGTGTTCATGCCATGTAGCGTTATCGCTTGATATATTTCTTGCCATTCACAATGTACACCCCGTGGGATGTGATTTCCTGCACCTTACGGCCGGTAATGTCATATATTACTTTGTGCTGTGTGTTCTCTTTGATGTTTTCAATGCTTGAAACGGCACTGTCCGTAACGGAAATGCTCTTTGCACTCTTGTTGACGGTGACGGTTATCTCTTTGCCGCAAGTCGCAACAATCTCCTCGGCAGCAATCTCTTCGCCTGCGTTTAGGGCGATGAATCCACCGTCATGGATTTTGCTGCTTCCTGTGTAGCCTGGCTTGAGACATGTGACTGCCTCGATACCGGTGAGAGTGACTGAGTATATCTCGTAACCGTAAACAGGCTCTATAGCCCAATGCGATGCGGCGGTCCAGGGTCCCCATGTGGATACTCCCTCGTTGTTCCCGTTGCATTTGAGACAGCGCTGTACGTCGGTGAAATCGGGTTTGTCGGGGGTGTAGTATGTCTGTTCAAGGCAGTAGTGCCCCTCGGGGTAGTCATATTCTTCTCCTTTGATGCTGTATGATACAGGTATGGTGTCAAAGCGGTAGATGGACTGCTTTGTCTGTAGTCCGCTGCGGTCTTGTATGTAGCGGCCATCATTGGCCTTCAGGTAGTAGGCATTGGTTTCTGTAGTCTCTTCAAAGCAGAATATGCTGCGCACCTCGCCTCCCTTGTCGCCAGCAAAAAGTTCATCGCCGTTCTGGTACAGATAGTGTGTCGCATGGTCATCGGCGGCTCCGCGTATGCGGTAGTATCCGGTTGTGCTCTCTTCATATTCATATTCCGCTGGGGCTTCGGCTGCAGTCTCTACTTTTTCAACGATTTTTTGTACGTTGCTGTTTATGGCAAATGATGCGTGCGTAGCAAGTGAACGTGGGTCGTTGCAGTCGCGGGTGTCATTGCCCATATCCCAATAGAATATTCCGGCACAACCGTTGTTGTTCATATACTCACTGCGCAACCACACCTGCTCCATGCCTGTGAAATAACGTGTAAGCCCGTCGCCCACGTCATAGCTGTTCTGGGTGTAAGTGAATGTCTCATATGGCATTGACCGCCAGCCTGTGGGGTAGAATTCGGGATGCGTGTTTGCTGGTCGGCTGCCGTTGCTGTACATGGCTCCACTGGTGGTGGTCGCGTATGAGAGCATAATCTTCTCTACAGGGTATCCGTGATTTTTCGCCTTGGTGAAGAAGTTCTTGTAGTTGTTGAATGTGAATATGTTCTTGTTGGCGGGGCCGTAGTCCTGGAAGTTGAAATAATCGACATATTGCATCTTGTCGACGGGGAAATTGTAGTATAGCTCGTGTGGCGATACTGCCTGGATCTTGCCGTCATGTAGTTTGGAGCGTACCAACTGACACAGGGTGCCGATGCCGCTCCAGTTGTTGTTCCATTCGAAATCGTAGTCAACACCGTCAAGGAATGGTTCGTTGCCCATAGACGATATTGCGTTGGCAAGTGTTTCGCGGTATTGTGCGTTGTTGTTTATCTTGGTGAAGAACTCATCGGACCACTTGTCGATGCTGATGGTCACGTGTGCTCCCTCATAGCCGTCGAATGTAGCTTTTATCATTCTGAACCACTCGGGGGTGGAGTAGCTGTCGCGGCCAAGGTCCTCGGGTAGGTCGAATTTCCACAGGCCGTCGACGCTGCGGGAGTAGGCTCCGGTTATAGCCTTGCCAATGCCGGGTTCAACAGGTGTGCTTCCTTGTGCCATTATGTCGGCTGCGCCGAATTTCTGTGACCATGTGATTGTTTCGTCGAGCTTGCCGTCGATGCCTTTGCCAATGACGCAGTCTGTGGCTTTTAGATTGCCAAGTGATGTCGTGGCAGCAGTAGTGTGGCTGTAGGTGGGGGCGATTGTCGCATCGTCAACAATAAATACAAATTCGTTACCAAGGGTAGCCGAATTGGTCGAGAAACCTATATGATGCCATTTGCCGGGCTCTACAGCTGTGGCATATTTGAACTCTATGCCATTGCAACGCAGGATGAACTCGCCTTGAACGTTGCCCAAACGCAACGAGATTCCGTTGTTGCTGTTGCTCTCTTTTTGAATGAGGTATGCACCTTGTGTCCAGTTATCGAGTGATAACCAGGTCATGAACGTATAGGCTGATGTCGTCTCAAGGTATGTGCTGTTGTTGTAGGCTATGAGTGCCTCTTTGCCGACATTCATCATAGCTCCTTCGCCGCTCAGGTCAAGCACTCCGTAGCGTCCATTGTATTCGGCAAGGTGGCTGCCGCAGGTGATGATGCCCTTGTTGTCGGGTTGCTTGTATTTAAGTGAACCGTCGGCTTGGGCTGTCGCACCAATCATGCTTATGACATTGCTCTTTAGATATTGTCCATGCTGCACACCACGGTCGAAGAAACGGCTGCAATCGGCATAGGCAAGGTTGCGGCGGTATGTGAATCTGGGATTGTCTGTAACGGCAACGCGCTCGACGCCGTTTGTACTGAATGTACCGTTGTGACCCTTGCCGCTGTAGTCATATACATTTATGGCAAGACGTGTCTGGTCGAACTTCCAGTATGCGACAAGATGTTCCCACTGTGGATTGAAACTGTCTATTGTGTTGTTCCAGAAACGGTTGTAGTCGGCAGGTAGGATGGTGTCCCACACACGCACTTCGTCTATACGTCCAAGGAAGCCGCCGCCAAGCATCAACGGCTCTGTACTCGGGGCAGTGAATGCTTTTGACAAGGTGTTGCTCTGCTCATTGGTGTTGTTCACAAGCAGGCTGAGGCTGTTGCTATATAGTAACAGGGTTATATGCGCCCAATTCCCGGTTGTCAGGTTTGCATCGGTGAATGATATGGTGTCGTCATAGCTTTTTATTACAATCTCACCTATAGCCCCCAGTCGTATGTTGAGGTCGTCGCCCCAGGTCACTATGTTTGCTCCCGGAATCCAATGATGCGGGTTCATCCACAACTGTAAGGTTGTACCCGATGTTGCAGTGACATTGTCTATGATGCCCAATGACAAGCGCCCGTTCCTGTCAAAACTGATAGCATTGTTCGTTACCTGTGCAGTGCTGCACAAAGATATGAGGAATAGGAGTAATGCGATGCTGTATCTTTTCATTAGTGTAATGTTTACGTATATTGCAAATGTATGAAAAAATTGTTGGAGATACAGCCGTTTTGCCAAGAAAAATGGCGGCAGGCGGCTCCTGTTAAAAAGAAAAAGAGGAACAACGGCAGTGTCGTTCCTCTTTTCATACGTCAGGTAGTATCACTTATTCTCAGCATCTTCCATGCTGTTACGCGGCTCTTTCTTTGCAAGTGTGATAATCTTGTACACATACTCGGTCATCCACTCCTGTGAGAATCCGAGCTTCTCCTTGTAGTTACGTACCGAATATACTGTGCGGAATGTTGCCTCGTCCTTCCAGTTGTTCTTCTTGAGAATGTCGTCGATGATCTTCTCTGTCATGCTGTGCAACAGCTTGTGCATGAAACCGGGAACGCGGAACTTCCATTTCATGAGGTTGCCCACGAGCATCATGAGGTCGTTGTTGAATCCCTGGAATGCGAAAAGGAACGGCTGTACATCCTGCATCTTCTTGCAGTTCTTCTTTATTGATGCGTCTATCTCCTTGAAGAAGACATCGTTCATGCCGTACAGCTGCTCAATCATCTTCTTGCAACGTCCACGCTCGGCAAGGCCCAGCTTGTTGTTCTGTGTGGGCACCTTGAGTGTGCGCTTGAATGTCGCAAGGTCGGGCAGCATGCCAATGTTGGTGATACCTACGTTAGAGGCAATCGATGCCTGGTAATACACGCGGATGAGTGTCATGAAATCCTCCATGCCACCGATGCGCTGCTCGGTATTCTGTTTTTTCTTGAAAAAATCGAAAAGTCCCATTATTCTTTATTTTTTATTCTTTCTCTCGTTTTTCATTCTCTCTCTCTCCTCGACAAGCTTTCTCTGCTGCTCTTGGAGCGCCTCGAGGCGTGCCATCATGTTGGCCTGCTTTGCTGGGTTGCTCTTGTTCTTCTCGGCATATGCCTCCATCTTCTTGAGCAACTCGTCCTCCTTTACGGCCCTTCTCAGGTAGATGAAGATGAACACGCTCACCAGTGTAGATACAAAGTAGTAGAAGTTGAGACCTGATGAGTACTCGTTGAACATGAAGAAGAACATCACAGGCATGATGTACATCATCCAGCGCATCATCTTCTGCTGTTGCTCCATCTCTGGGCTGCCGCCCATATTAGGCTGCATCTTGCTTGTATAGTATGTGTTGAGAATCTGTGTCACGCAGAACAACAGGCAGAAGAGGCTCAAGTGGTCACCGATAGGCCAGATGTATGTACCCCAGCTGATGATGGCGTCATACGATGAAAGGTCGTGTGCCCAAAGGAAACTCTCCTGGCGCAACGCGATGGCGTTAGGTACGAAGTTGAAGAGCGCAATGAATACAGGCATCTGTATGAGCATTGGCAAGCAACCGCCCATTGGGCTTGCGCCGTACTTCTGGTAAAGACCCATTACCTCCTGCTGCTTCTTGAGTGCGTCCTCCTGCTTTGTGTATTTTGCGTTTATCTCATCAATGTACGGCTTGAGCGCGCGCATCTTGGCCGATGATACGTATGACTTCTTTGTGAAAGGATAAACGATAGCCTTTACAATGAGTGTCAGCAAAATGAGTACGAGTCCCATATTGAGACCAAAGCCTGACAGAATGTCGAAAAGAGGCATGATGAAGAAACGGTTGATCCAGCGTACTATCGGCCAACCGAAGTAGATGATCTCCTGCAACTCGGGGTCGTTCTCGTTGTTGAGTACAAGCGCATTGCTCTCCTTGAGCACGTCGAACTTGTTGGGTCCGAAGTAGAACTGCAGCTTGGTGGGCTCGGCACCGGTGGGGTCAAATGCTGTCTGCATTGTCGATGTACACCTCTTCAAAAGGCCCTTGCCTTTCTGGATAACCTCCGACTTGACATCTGCATTTGTGAAACTCTCCCCGGCAATCATTATTGACGAGAAGAACTGGTTCTTGTATGCAAGCCACTTGAGGGGCTCCTCAAGTTTCTCCTCCTTGTCGGTCATCTCGTTCAGGTAGTCCGAGTCATCGTTGGCTGGCTTGTAGGTTAGGCTTGAGAATCTCTGCTCGAACTCATAGCCTGGCTCAAGCTGTCGCACGAACTGCTTCCATGTGATGTTTGTCTCGTTGCCGCTGATAATGTCGTTCATGTTGTGTGCGGTAACGGTGAGGTCAAGCATCTGGCTGTTGCCCTTGAGCGCATACTCAAAATCGATGTATCGACCGTCTTTCTTGAAGTCAAGACGCATCACAACAGAACTGTCTGTAGCGTTTACCGGTGTAAAGAACAACTCGTTTGTGTTGATGTTCCTGTCGGCAAGGTTGCTCTTGAAGAAGAAGTTTATGGTGTTGCTTCCGTTGAGTTCCTTGTTGCTCTCGGTGACGTTTATCTTGTCCTTGCTGTCGAAGATTACGATGTTCTCGCCGTTCTGGTCGTTGTAGTCCTTGAGTGTTACCGATGCAACACGTCCACCATAAGTGGAAATGTCCACCTTCATCTTCTCGTTCTGTATGGTCACGTTCTTGTTCTCTCCCTTGAGTACATTGTAGAAGAGGCTGCTGTTGTCGTCAATCTGCGCAAGGAACTTGGCATCATCGGCCTTTGCGATGCTGTCTTTCTTGAGTTCCTCTCTTCTGTTTGCTTCGGCCAACTCTCTCTGCGCCTTTATCTGTTCCTCCGATGGCTGGCTGTATTGGAAATAGGTTACAAGAACTATACCTATGAGTATGTATGCAATGATACTTCTTTTGTCCATAGTATAAAAATATCTTTTTCGGTTAAATTCGACAATTGCGCGCAAAGTTACAAAAAATAATTGTAAAGCATTGTAAAAAAGCCATATTTTTACCTGAGCCACTTGTGCGCGCGTGTAAATTCCTTGCTTTATTATCAACGATAATTAAAAAATGTTATCTTTGCACTTTCAAATAAAGGGAATCCCCCCACCTTGGATCAAAATAACAGGATTTTTATAATGAAAACCAGATTAAGCCTATTACTATTGTTCTCTTTTGTTGCCTTCTCGGCAATGTCTCAGAAAAGTTCGGTGTATAAGTTCTTCAATAAGGGCATCGATGCGCTTGTCCGGGAGTCAAACAATATCGACGAGGAGTATGATGAGGAAAAATCGAATCCGGTTTATTCAAGGCTGTTCTCTACACCGGTCCTCTACAGTTCGGTGCTGAACAAAGCATGTGCAAAGACCGAAGAAGACGAAAATTCCGACAGCGAGATGGTTGCGATGGACGAGAAACGCTCGGCGGTTATCGACAAGCTGTTGCTTGATATGTACTGCACTCATCCCGAGAAGATTGCAATGACCGAGGAAGAACTGATGCGGGAGAAGACGCTTGCCGAGGTGTCGGCAGAAGAAAAGCCTGCATTGGAAATGGCGAATGCAAAGGTGGATATCCCGGAGAATGTTGCCGGCGGCATGAAGACTACTGTAGTCAAGCCCAACTACTGGTCGACATCGGGCCGTGTGGAGCTTAAATTCACACAGAACTATGTGTCGGGCAACTGGTTTCAGGGTGGCGAGAGCAACAAGACAATGTTAGGACAATTCGATTTTGACCTGAATTATGACGATAAGGACCGAATCACTTTCAGAACGCATTTTGACGTTGATTTGGGCTTTGCGACAACGAAAGCCGATACCCTCCATAGCTTCAAGACAAATACCGATCGTCTGCGCATTGAGTCAACACTCGGTTACAAGATGGTTAAGAACTTAGATATCACCATGAAGGTGAAGCTCGAAAGCCAGTCGTTACCCAACTATCCCACAAACAACCCGGATTTTGTGTCTAATTTCATGGCTCCGTTCGATGCCAACTTTTCTGTCGGTATCAACTACAAGCCCACTTGGAAAAAGTTCAGAATGGAGATATTCTGCGCGCCATTGTCGGCCTACAACTACAGGTTCGTGCGTTACGGTGACTTGACATCACGTTACGGAATACGTAAGGGACGCCACCACAAGGAGGACTTCGGTACGCAGTTCATCGTTACAGTACCACGCCAGAAGATAATGAAGCTTGTGGAGTGGTATTCGCGTGCCGAACTTTACACCAACTATGCACGTACATTCTTTCAGTGGGAGAACAGTTTCGATGTGTCGTTGAACCGTTATCTGACAGCGTCATTGAGCCTCCACGCGCGTTTTGACGACAGCGCTCCTCGCCTCTATGATGACGAGTACGGTTATTGGCAGATAAAGGAGCTTATGACTCTTGGTGTTACATACTCTTGGTAAATAAAAAGATGATGAATTTCAGTTCGATATTTCCGGTGACAGACCCTACGTGGATATTCTTGGGTGTGTTGTGCATTGTGCTCTTTGCCCCCCTGATTTTCAACAAACTCAGGATGCCTCATATCATTGGTATGATTCTGGCAGGTCTGCTCATCGGTCCTAAAGGACTGAACATTCTGGTACGCGATGACAGCTTCGAGCTCTTCGGCAAGGTGGGTCTTTACTACATTATGTTCCTTGCCAGCCTTGAGATAAACATGCAGGAGATGAAGCAGGCCAAGGGCGGTGCGCTGTTCATGGGTCTTGCCGTCTTTTCCATCCCCATCGCATTGGGTATGATAAGCAACATCTTTATCCTGGGCTTCAGTGTCATAGCTTCGGTGCTGTTGGCAAGTATGTATGCTTCATATACGCTGATATCATATCCCATAGTGGCAAGGTACGGTCTCTCGCGCCTGCGTTGCGTGAACTTTGTTGTAGGAGGAACAATCATCACCGACACTCTCACCCTTTTTGTGCTTGCCGTGGTGGCCGGAACATTCACAGGTGAGGCCAACGTGTGGTTTGTAGTGTGGATGCTTGTCAAGCTGCTTGCCATAGTCGGAGTGATAATATTCCTTTTCCCCCGTATCGCGCGATATTTCTTCCGTACATACAATGACAGCGTTATACAATACATTTTTGTGTTGGCGATGCTTTTCCTTGGCGCGGGTATGATGGAGATTGCAGGAATGGAGGGCATCCTCGGTGCTTTCATCACCGGTCTTGTCCTTAACCGCCTTATCCCTCACTCTTCGCCACTTATGCGACGTATCGATTTTGTGGGCAACGCAATATTTATCCCATATTTCCTTATAGGTGTGGGTATGATGATTGACGTGAGCGTGCTCTTCAACGGCGGCGGTTCTCTTATGGTGGCTACCGTTATGGTTGTGACAGCGCTGTCGGGCAAATGGATTGCATCGTTCATTGTCGCAAAGTCCTACCGTATGTCGGCGGATGAAAGGAGCCTTATGTTCGGCCTCAGCACCTCGCAGGCGGCGGCGACCCTTGCTGCTGCAATTGTCGGTCACGGCATAATACTCTCCGACGGCTCGCGTCTTCTCAACGAGGATGTGCTCAATGGTACAATCCTGCTCATCCTTGTCACCTGTATAGTCAGTTCTATTGTCTCCGACAGGGCTTCGCGCAAGCTTGTTATTGCCAGTGACCGCTTGGCAAAGCCTGCTCCGCTCGACTCAAAGAAGACGCTGCTTGCACTTGCCAACCCTGCGGCTGTAGACAAACTTATGGACCTTGCATTGCTTGTACGTAAGGAGAACAGCAATATACCCCTTTCGGCAATTACTGTTGTGCTTGATGAGGACAAGAAACTGCAGCAACGTGGTGCAAAGGTGCTCGATGCTGCGGCTGACATCGCGGCTTCGGTGAATGTGCCGTTGCTTACCAAGGTACGTCTTACAACCAACCTTGCGCACGGTATCATCCATGAGGTCAAGGAGAACGATTATCGCGAACTTATCGTGGGCTTCCACCAGAAGGAGACAGCCAACGACAGTTTCCTGGGCGGAGTGTTGCCCGAGGTTCTCAATGCCCTCGATTGTCAGGTTGTTATGGCAAGGGTAAACATACCTCTGAACACGGTACGTACAATACATATAACATTCCCTGCAAAGGCCGAGTATGAGGCAGGCTTCTCCTATTGGGTCGAGGAGACTGCACGTATGGCAAGCGGGCTCGGATGTAAGATAATGTATCATGGTCACCTCGATACAATGGCGAAAATACAGCACATGCTCAAGAACTATGACCCTGTTGATGCACAGTTCTTCGAGACTGACGGCGGCAACGACCTAAAGCGCCTTGCCACTATAATACACGACGATCATCTGCTCATCATCGTGAGCGCCCGCAGGGGCTCAATCTCCTTCCGTCCGTCGCACGACCACATCTTTGTGCAGCTGCAACGCGACTATCAGAATACCAGCGTGCTGCTTGTCTATCCTGGTGCTTACAAGGTCGAGGGTGGTGAGACGCATTGATTTGTGCAGAATGTTTAAAATGCCGTGGTTCACTGAACCACGGCATTTTAAGGTTGTACTTCTTGTGCTTATCTGAACTCCAGTACTCCGCCACTTATTATGTCGCGGTGGGTGATTGTGGTTCCTTCCACTCTCTTGCCGTTTAGGTAGGCCTTACGATAGCGGGCTGTGTCATTCCGAAGGAACGTAGCGACTGAGGAATCTCTTGCAGTTTCTTGGGTGTGTTTTTTTTGAGATTCTTCGCTACGTTCAGAATGACATAGTGCTTTTGCGTTGTGCTCATTTTGAGATTCTTCGCTACGCTCAGAATGACATAATACCGTAAATGTCTTGCCGCCTGGCAGGTGCAAGGTAATCTCGGGGAACAACGGCACACCAAGCTCATATTCTCCGCTCACGGGGTCAACAGGGTAGAATCCCATTGCCGAGAAGATATACCAGGCCGACATCTGTCCGCAGTCCTCGTTGCCGCAAAGGCCGTCGGGGGTGTTGCGGTACATCTCGCGCATAATCTGCGTTACATACTTCTGTGTCTTTTCGGGTTTACCTGTCTTGTTGAACAGATACGCCACATGATGGCTCGGCTCGTTTCCGTGGGCGTATTGACCAATCATTCCGGTGCTGAAAATGGGCAAGTCGGCATTCTCGGCAGTGGAGTAGGTGAACAGGCTGTCGAGCTTCTGCACGAATATCTCCTTGCCCATATGACTGATGAGGCCGTCAATGTCGTGCTGAACGCTCCACATATAGTGCCAAGCATTGCTCTCGCAGATGTGCGGAGTATACTCATCGGGGTTGAAGCCGGGTTGGAATTCACCATTGCTGTCGCGTGGCTGCATGAATGTGGTGGCGGGGTTATACTGGTTGCGCCAGTTGCCTGCACGGCGGTAGAACTCCGTGGCGATGCTGTCATGTCCCATGGCCTCGGCCAAGCGGGCGATGCAGTAGTCATCGTACGCATATTCTAATGTGCGCGACATTGCCCAGTTGTCGGCATTATAAGGGTCTACAACATCGTATGGGACATACCCCAAATTCTTGTAAAGCCCTATGCCACGGTACTCATCGCTGTTGGCAGTGGCCACACATGCTGCGAGTGCCTTCTCTGCGTCAAAACCTCTGAAGCCTTTGAGGTAAGCCTCGGCAATGACGGGTACCGAGTGGTAGCCAATCATCATGTCTGTCTCGCTGCCCCACATGTTCCATACAGGCAGGCGCCCGTGTTCTCCGTAGAAGGCTATGAACGAATTTACCATGTCGTCTACGCGTTTGGGCGTTGTCAGCGTGAAGAGCGGATGCGCCGCGCGGAAGGTATCCCACAGCGAGAACGTAGAGTAGTTGCTCCAGCCGTCGGCCTTGTGATTCTTGCCGTCAGCACCGCGGTATGTGCCGTCAACGTCGCAATAGAGTGTGGGGGCAATCATGGTGCGATAGAGCGCGGTGTAGAAACATACCTGCTCGTCATGTGTTCCGCCTTTTACCTTTATGCGCGACAGACGGCTGTTCCAATCGTCCTGTGTCTTTTTCAAGAATTTGTCAAAGTTGTTGTCCGGAGCTTCGGCAGCGAGGTTCTTCTCTGCTCCCTCAAGGCCTGTGCCCGACAGTGCTGTCACCACCGTCAGCTGCCTGTCATTGCCTAATGCGAAGGTGAACCGTGTGGTGCCGGCAACCTTCTTTGTCTCAGTGCCTGCGTGTATGCTTATGCTGTCGCACTGCATCGTGGCTATGGGGTGCGAGAAACGTGTACGGAAGTATACCTGCTGCTTGCGTGCCCAGCCATTGGAGTAACGGTAACCCTCAATGGTGTAGTCGTCTACTTTTGTTATGTAAGTGTCGGTTGTCGCGTCCCAGTTGGTTGCCTTGCCAAGGTTGAGCAGCACTGTTGCCGTGTCGGTGGGGTAGGTGTAGCGCTGGATGCCGCAACGCTCAGTGGCGGTGAGCTCAACATCAATGTCATAGCTGTCAAGGTGTACCTTGTAATATCCGGCCTCGCACTCCTCGCGCTCATGGCTGAACATGGAGTGTACGCCCAATGGAGCATCTGCGACCTTCAGAGGGTAGGTTACCGGCATAAAGCTGATGTCGTAAAGGTCGCCGGCGCCGGTGCCGCTCAGGTGCGTATGGCTGAACCCGGCAATGGTGCTGTCGGGGTAGAAATATCCTGCAATCCAGTCCCATCCGGGCTGTCCGTTGTCGGGGCTCAACTGCACCATGCCGAATGGCGCCTGTGCACCGGGGTATACGTTTCCCTTGTAGTCAGTACCTATAAGCGGGTTTACAAGCGCCGCATAGTCGGTTATCTCCTGTGTGTTGCACGAAAATAGCAATAATGTTATGAGTGCCGGTAGTATGTTTTTCATGGAAATCACGATTTTGTGCTAAGATAGCAAAAAAAGACAACAGTACGCTGTTGTCTTGATGTTTCAGTAAAAAAGATTCTTATCATTGACCTGCCAACTGTTGCTTTGCAACCGCAACCCACGCGGCACGAACTTCGTCCGTGCTACACGTGACCGTTGCAATCTTGCTTTTTTATCATTGACCTGCCAACTGTTGCTTTGCAACCGCAACCCACGCTGTACGAACTCCGTCCGTGCTACGCGTGACCATTGCAATCTTGCTTTTTTATCATTGACCTGCCAACTGTTGCTTTGCAACCGCGACCCACGTAGCACGACCTCCGTCCGTGCTACGCGTGACCATTGCTCAGCTGGCAGGCCGATAATTTTTGCCAGCAAAAATCATTGGGAGTAAAGAGAAAAAGAGACCAAGCGGTCTCTTTTTCTCTTTACTCCCAATGGAACGGCTCGAACTGTGAGTCCTTGTCCACCCAACTCGGTTTGCGCATTGCATAGATTACAAACGGTGCTCCGACGACAATGATACATCCGATGAACAGCACTGCGTACCACACCGTGTTGCTGCCCACTGAAATCTGTGCAGGAGGAATAAAACTGAGTACAAATGCCAGAAGGCTGCCTAAAAATCCCACTCCGCTGACAATCCACATCACGGCGTTGCCGCTCTTGCCCAGGCGGAACGGACGTGGAGCATCCTTCATGTTGTAGCGCAAGTAGATTGCTGCAGCGAACATCAACAGGTACATTATAAGGTAAAGGAGCACGGTCAGCTGTGACAGAATCTGGTAGAAACTCTGTACCGACGGCATGATGACAAACAACAGGCTCAGCAGTGTGACAAGCGCACCTTGTATGAGCAGGATATTCTTCTGCACGCCTATCTTATTGCTTTTCTGCATGAATGGTGGCAGATAGCCGGCCTTGCCCACGGCAAAGATACCCTTTGATGGGCCCGACACCCAGGTGAGCACTCCTGCAAGCACTCCGAACGCAAGGGCCACAGCAATCACCGGTGACAGCCACGATGCTCCGACGAACTTGAAGTAGTTGTCGAAGCCGACAAGCAGGCTCTGTGTCAGGTTTATATCTTTCTGTGGAATCACAATACCCAAGGCAAAGGTGCCCAATACGAATATTAGTACGGTGATTATGGCGCCCATAAATACCGCTCGGGGATAGTTGCGGCTCGGGTTCTCCATATCCTTTACGTGTATGCCTGTCATCTCCATTCCTGCGTAGAAGAGGAATATGCTAGACGCAAGGACAAGATTGTCAAGTTTGGTAATATCAGGGAAGAAGTTGCCACCGAAGTCCATCTGTGACTTTCCGCCGCCAATCAGATATATGATTGCCAGCAACACCAGCAGGCAGGCCGGGATAATTGTACCCACAAGACCACCGATCTTTGCAACCTTGCTCACCCAGTCGAGGCCCTTCAGTGAGATGAATGTCGCGGCCCAGTAGATGGCAAGCACCACGACGAGGGTGTAGAACTTGTTCGAAGCGAGCGACATATCGGCAGCACTGTCCGTTCCGATGAACGCGAGCGATACGGCACCGAAGGTAAGCACTGTCGGGTACCAGATGGTACTCTCCACCCACTGCAACCAGATGGCAAGGAAGCCTGTCCTTTTGCCGAAAGCCTCGCCAACCCAGCGGAACACACCGCCTTGCTTGTCCTGGAACATTGCCGCCAGCTCTGCGGCTACTAATGATGTGGGGATGAGGAACACAAGGGCTGCGAACAGGTAGTAGAATGCCGAACTGATGCCGTATTCCGCTTCGGCAGGCAATCCGCGTAGCGACACCACTGCAGTCACGTTCATGATTGCCAGTGTGGCAACGCTCAACTTTACACTTTTTGTTAATGTAGACATAGTTATCCTTTATTTAATGGTTAATTGAAACATGTTTTGATAACAATGCCGATGGGCGGTTGGTTCAAATGGGGTATTGTGTGATGGGTAATGTTTAAGGTGTAATGTGTAATGTAATGTTAAACGTTTGATGGTTAAGGGTTGTGGGTCAATGTTTATGTTTGCTCCCTAATGACCCTAAATAACGTGAGTTCGATATAAGAATTTATACTAAAATTTAGCGTATTTTGTCATTCTATATTTGCACTGTCATTGACTCGTTTTGCTTTTCGTGCACCGCAGGGCATCACTTTCAGCGATGCACCCTGCGACGTTCACTGCAAAACTCGTCGATAACAAAACAAGGTTTTGTCATTCCGAATCGAAGATCGACGCCCGTAGGGGCCAAAGTCAACCTTGTGTGAGACGTGTTGTTGAGGGCTTTGCCCGAAAAAATCTCATTATTCGCGGATTCAGAGATCCCTCGTCGCTACGCTCTGTCGGGATGACAGGTTCGCGATTTGACTTAGCTTATATCAAACTCACGTTAAATATTTTATTAATTATAAAGAATTAGAGGCACGCGGTCGCGTGCCTCTAATTCTTATTTAAGGTTTAAACTTGAATGTTACTCAGCAGTCTCCTCCTTGCTCCAGTCAAGTTTGGCCATACGCTGGTAGCTTGCATAGCGCTTCTTTGCCATGCCTTCGGCAGCCTCGAACAGCTCATGTGCCTCAGCCGGGAACTGCTTTGCAAGTGAGGCGTAACGTACCTCGCCCTGGAGGAAATCCTGGAACTTCTCCCACTGTGGCTCCTTGCTGTCGAGTGTGAACGGGTTCTTGCCCTCCTCCTCGAGTGCAGGGTTGTAACGCCACAAGTGCCAGTAACCGCACTCAACGGCAGCAGCCTGCTCTGCCTGTGACTTGCCCATACCCTTCTTGATACCGTGGTTGATACATGGAGCGTATGCAATCACGAGTGATGGACCTGGATAAGCCTCTGCCTCGCGGATAGCCTTCAAGCACTGGTCGTAGCTTGCGCTCATGGCAATCTGTGCAACATATACATAGCCGTATGTTGTAGCAATCATACCAAGGTCCTTCTTGCGGATGCGCTTACCTGCGGCAGCAAACTTCGCGATAGCACCCAGAGGAGTTGCCTTTGAAGACTGACCGCCGGTGTTAGAATATACCTCGGTGTCAAGAACAAGAATGTTCACATCCTCACCCGATGCAATCACGTGGTCGAGACCTCCGTAACCGATATCGTATGAAGCACCGTCACCACCGATAATCCACTGTGAACGTTTTACAAGATACTGCTTGATAGCAAGGATCTGCTCGCTTGTGTCGCTCTCGTACTCCTCGCAAGCCTTGATGATAGCAGGAGTAATCTCCTTTGTAATCTCGGCATTCTCCTTGTTGTCAATCCACTTCTGTGCAAGCTCCTTCATATCCTCAGGGCAGCTGCGGTATGTCTGGATTTCGGTGAGCAGTCTCTCAAGGCGTGAACGCATCTTCTTCTCGGCAAGCTTCATACCCAAACCGAACTCGCAGAAGTCCTCGAACAATGAGTTACCCCATGCCGGGCCCTGACCCTTCTCGTTTGTTGTGTATGGTGTTGAAGGAACAGACGCTGTGTAGATTGAAGAACATCCTGTTGCATTGGCAATTACCTGACGGTCGCCGAAGAGCTGTGTAAGGAGCTTCACGTATGGTGTCTCACCACAACCTGAACATGCGCCTGAGAACTCGAAGAGCGGAGTAGCGAACTGTGAGTTCTTCGGGTTGCTCTTTACGTCAACAAGCGACTGCTTGCTCTTCACGTTCTTCACGCAGTAATCCCAGTTTGCAGCCTCGGCTCTCTCTTCCTCAAGAGAAACCATTGTGAGAGCCTTGCCTGTCTTCGGATGACCCGGACAGACGTCAGCACAGTTACCGCAACCCAAGCAGTCGAGTACGCTCACCTGGATTCTGAACTGCATGCCCTTCATCGCTGCAGGAGCCTTCATCTCAATCTTGTCGGCATTGATGCCTGCTGCCTCGGTCTCATCCATTACGAACGGACGGATAGCTGCGTGAGGACATACGAATGCACAACGGTTACACTGTATACAGTTCTCGGCATTCCACTTTGGAACGAATGCGCTCACACCGCGCTTCTCGTATGCCGATGTACCTACAGGCCATGTACCGTCCTCAAGTCCCTTGAATGCAGAAACGGGGAGCTGTGCACCCTTCTGTGCATTGATAGGACGTACGATCTTTGTGATGAACTCAGGCTCGTTCCTGTTCTCCTCAACGTCTGCGGGGAGCTTAGACCAGTTTGGATCGATAGCCAACTGACGGTACTCGCCACCGCGGTCAACGGCTGCGTAGTTCTTGTCAACGACATCCTGACCCTTCTTGCCGTAAGACTTCACGATGAACTTCTTCATCTGCTCTACAGCAAGTGTTACAGGGATAACCTGTGTGATGCGGAAGAATGCACTCTGGAGAATGGTGTTTGTACGGTTACCGAGACCGATCTCCTGGGCAATCTTTGTCGCGTTGATGTAGTATACTGTGATGTTGTTGTCAGCGAAATACTTCTTTACGTTGTTAGGCAGGTTAGCTGCGAGCTCGTCGCCCTCCCATACTGTGTTGAGGAGGAATGTACCGCCCTTCTGCAAACCGCGTGTAACATCGTACATGCGCAGGTAAGCCTGAACGTGGCAAGCGACGAAGTTAGGTGTGTTCACCAGGTATGTGCTGCGGATAGGCTTGTCACCGAAACGCAAGTGTGAACAAGTGAAACCACCCGACTTCTTTGAGTCGTAAGAGAAGTATGCCTGGCAATGCTTCTTTGTGTTGTCACCGATAATCTTCACAGAGTTCTTGTTTGCACCTACAGTACCGTCAGCGCCAAGGCCGTAGAACTTAGCCTCGAACATGCCGTCGACAACTGCAATCTCCTCCTTCTGTGGCAAAGAGAGGAATGTCACGTCGTCCACGATACCCAGTGTGAAGTGGTTCTTTGGAGTAGGCAATGCAAGGTTCTCGTAAACACCCATGATGATGGCTGGTGTTGTGTCGTTTGAACTCAAACCGAAACGGCCACCGACGATGATGGGGTCAATTGCCTTGAGCTCAGGAGTGTTTGTGAATGCCTCGACAACGTCAAGGTACAAAGGCTCACCGTTGCTTCCCGGCTCCTTTGTGCGGTCAAGCACAGCAATGCGCTTCACAGTCTTCGGCATTACAGCAGCAAGATACTTCACAGAGAACGGACGGTAGAGGTGTACACTTACCAAACCCACCTTCTCGCCTCTTTCTGTCATGTAGTCGATAGCCTCCTTTACAGCCTCTGTTGCAGAACCCATAACGATGATTACGCGGTCGGCATCCTCGGCACCATAGTATGTGAAAGGAGCGTATTCGCGGCCTGTGATGGCAGAGATCTCCTTCATGTATTCGGCAACGATGTCGGGAACAGCATTGTAGAATGGGTTCTCGCTCTCCTTGTGTGTGAAGAATGTCTCGGGGTTCTCGGCTGTACCGCGTACAACAGGTGAATACGGGCTCAATGCTCTGTCGCGGAACTGCTGGATAGCATCCCAGTCTACGAGTGGAGCAATCTCCTCCTGCTCGATGAGCTCAATCTTCTGTATCTCGTGTGATGTACGGAATCCGTCAAAGAAGTTCAGGAACGGTATGCGGCTCTTGAGTGTAGACAGGTGTGCTACGGCTGCAAGGTCCATAACCTCCTGTACCGAACCCTCGCAAAGCATTGCGAAACCTGTCTGACGACATGCCATGACGTCCATGTGGTCACCGAAGATACTGAGTGAGTTACCGGCCAAAGAACGTGCCGAAACATGGAACACTGTAGGCAATTTCTCACCGGCAATCTTGTACATGTTAGGAATCATCAGCAACAGACCCTGCGAAGCAGTGAATGTGTTGGTCAAGGCACCGGCCTGCAATGAGCCGTGAAGTGCACCTACAGCGCCGCCCTCTGACTGCATTTCCTGCACCGATACGGTCTCGCCGAAGAGGTTCTTGCGGCCTTGTGCTGCCCACTCATCAACATATTCAGCCATTGTTGACGACGGAGTGATAGGGTAGATAGCTGCTACCTCGGAAAACATATAGGCGATATGTGCTGCCGCCTGGTTTCCGTCACAAGTGATGAATTTTTTTGCTTTTGTCATAACGCAATAATTTATGAATTGATGTATTATCTCTCTATTAAGGCAACCCTTAAAGGATGCTTTCTGTTTTTCCGAACATACAAAGTTACAAAATAATCGGAAACCTTATTATAAAAAACGACGAAAATGAGTATATTTGTGATTATTTTTGATTCGTGGGAAGATGAAAAGAGTGACAAGTGTTGTATTTATTATACTTTGCCTTTTTACGGCACTCTCATCGGCGGCGCAACACCTTGCGCCGCCAAAATATGAGTATCGTGCCGTGTGGCTCACCACAATAGAGAATCTCGACTGGCCGCGCAGGCCTGCCGCTGATGCAGCGGGAGCCGAGCAGCAGAAAGCGCAGCTTGTTGAAATCCTCGACTCGTTGAAGGCACTTCATATCAACACGGTGCTGTTGCAGACCCGTGTGCGCGGTGATGTCATATACCCCTCTGCAATAGAGCCTTTTGCGCACCTGCTCACCGGCACTTCGGGCAAGGCGCCGTCATACGATCCTCTTGCCTTTGCGATAGAGGAGTGCCACAAGCGCGGAATGCAGCTGCACGCATGGCTTGTGACATTGCCTGTGGGTAAGGACGATTATGTGCGCCGTCAGGGCAAGAATGCTCTTCCGCGCCGTCGCCGCGACCTCTGCACCCACTTCAAAGGGCAGTGGTATATGGAGCCGGGTAATCCGGAAACGGCGGGCTACATAGTGTCGCTTGTCGAAGAGATTGTAAAGAAGTATGATGTTGACGGCATACACCTCGATTATGTACGTTATCCCGACCGCACCAACGGTTATCCCGATGCTGCCCTCTATCGTAAACATGGCAAGGGACTTTCGCTGGCAGAGTGGCGCAGGGCAAATATAACGGATATTGCTCGCAAGGTGTACCGCTGTGTCAAGGCGCTGAAGCCATGGGTACGTGTCAGCTGTGCACCATTGGGCAAATACGATGACCTCACCCGTTACAGTTCGCTCGGCTGGAACGCCTATGATGCTGTCTATCAGGATGCCCAGGGATGGATGCGCGAGGGTATAATGGACGTGCTCTTCCCTATGCTTTATTTCAACGGCAATAATTTCTATCCTTTTGTCCTCGATTGGCAAGAGAATTCCTATGGCCGTCACATTGTGCCGGGAATAGGTGTTTACCGTCTGTTGCCCGAATATGGCGGGTGGCGTCCCGTAGAGATTGAACGCCAGTTGCATACCTCACGCAGTGCCGGTACTGCCGGTAGCATAATGTTCCGTACCGAGCATCTGCTTGACGGCAAGAGCGGCGCACGTGCTGTATATGAGTCCGCGAACAGAACACCTGCCTTTGTTCCGCCAATGTGGTGGGGTAAAGGGGCTGCTCCCTCTGTTCCGTTGCTTGATAGCTCCTTAAGGAGTGACAGTACCGTTGCTATAAAATGGTATCCTGTCGCTTCGCGTGAAGGTGAGCCTGCCGTGCGTTACAATGTATACGGCTCGTCGGGTGACAGTGTGGATGTAGGTAACATTGACAATCTCCTCGCCTCGGGGCTCGCCGATTGCTCTTTTGTGTGGCATTGCCGTTCCTTCAAGGCATTGGCTATGGCTGTGACGGCTGTCGATGCTTATGGCAGGGAGAGTGAACCGCTGTTCGTGAACTATGGTGCTGTGGGTGGTCCGTTCCTCGAAGAACTGCTGTTGCCCGAGCAACCTTCGTGGGGTGCCCGTGTAGAGGTTCTTGATATCTACGGCCGCTGCATCCATAAAGGCAGATATTCGCAGCGTATAGGTGTGCGCGGTCTGCCCGGTGGACGTTATCTGCTCAAGATGTATGATCGCCACGGGGCTTTGCTCCACCAAGAGTGGTTCCTGGTAAACAGGTGATAATGATATACAAACAGCATCGGCAGGCCGTTGGGCCTGCCGATGCTGTTTGTATACGTCTGGTTAGTCTTATTTCCTTCCGAAAACGGAGAAGTGAACATATCTCTTTGGATTCTCCTTGAGGTCCTCAAGCAGTGCTGTGGCAGCCTCGCAGGTGTTGTTCAGTTTTGTGTAGAGTGTACTGTCCTTCAGGAGCATTCCTGCAGTGCCTTCGCCGTTGTTCAGTGCGGCTGTCAGCTGTTCGATGTTGCTGAGCGAAGCCTCAAGTGATGCAACAATCTTCTGGTACTCGATTTCATTGAGTTTCTCCGACAGCTTCAGCATCTCGTCCTCAAGCGCCACGAGCTTCTCGCCGGCTGTGGCAATGTCGCCCTTGAGCATCTTGTTCAGTTCTGCCGATGTGCTGTTGAGCTGTGTCGTCAACTGCTCCACGTTGTTTAGTGTGTTGTTGATTGCCGGGTTGGCAAGTATGGTGTTGAGCGACAACAGTATCGAGTCAACCTTTGGCAACATGTTGTTGAGTGTGGGAATCATCTTCGCAGCCTCTCCCATCGCGCCGCTGTTCAATCGGCCGTTGAGGGTGTCTCCTGCAGCAATGATTCTGTTGCCTTTTGCCAGCTTTATGTTTATCGTACTGCTTCCGAGCAGCTCTGTCTCAATCTCGGCAATGCTTCCTTCGGGAATCTGCAACCTGTTGTCCACTGTGATGAGTACGTATGCCCCGTCCTGTGATTTGAAGTCGTAGTTTATGTCCTGTACGTTGCCCACCTTGTAACCGTTGATGAATACGGGGCTTGAATTCACTATCTCGCCTATGTTGTCGAATTTCACGTAGTAGTTGTTTCCTTCATCTATCAGGTTCACACCCTTGAAGAAGTTTATGAGAAGGTAGATTATGAGCAATGAGAGTATACCCAGGAAACCTACCCACAATTCACGTGCCAATGTCTTGTTCTTCATATCTTATTTCTGTTTTTTCTCTTTATAAATCCTTATAGCCTCGTTTGTGTTCACCTTCTTGCCGTCGATGAATGCGATGATGAATGCCTGGCTGAATTTTTTTGATATCTCTTTTTTCTTTTTCAGAATCTCGTTGTAGTCTGTGCTCTCGCCATAGGTGTACTTGTACCAGCTGCCCTCCTTGAAGTAGTTGGCCTTGACACCCTTCAGCCGCTTGTCGTTGCTCTTGAGCTTTTTGTCTGTGGCAAATATCTGCACCTTGAATACCGGTGTGCCGCTCTCGGCTTTGGGCTGGCTTTTGATTGCGGAAGTTTCATCAGCTTTCTTGTCAGACTTTTTTGTAATCTTGCTTGTACTGCTCTGCTGCTTGCCGTACAGGTTGTAGTACTCCTTGAATCCCTCAAATATACCCTTTGCAAGTTTCCTCTGTCCCTCCTTTGAGGCAATGAATTTCTCCTCTTCGCGGTTGCTTATGAAGCCGAGCTCCACAAGTATCTTTGGCATCACGGTCCTGTGCAGTACCAGGAATCCGGCCGATGATACACCTCTGTTGTAGAGTTTGCTGTTCTTGACCATTCCTTTCTGCACCATCTGCGCAAGTTCTGCGCTGCGCTCCATGTCCTGGCCCCTCATCAGTTCGAATATGATGTAGCTCTCGCTTGAGCGCGGGTCGAATCCTTTGTATATCTCCTCAAAATTCTCCTCCGACAGAATCACCTCATTCTCGTACATTGCGGCAGCTTTCGCTTCGGCACTGCTTCCCGCTCCCAGGGTGAAGGTCTCACAACCTTTTGCGCTCCTGCTTTTTGAGGCGTTGGAGTGTATCGATATGAAAAGGTCGGCATTCGCGTCGTTGGCGATATTGGCGCGTTTTACAAGCGGAATCTGCACGTCTGTGGTGCGTGTGAAGATGATTCTCACCTCGGGGTATTCCTCTTCTACCATCTCGGCAAAGAGCTTTGACACCTTCAGGTTTATATCCTTCTCCTTTGCGCTTTTGCCCAGTGCTCCAGGGTCTACACCTCCGTGGCCGGGGTCAATGACCAAGGTGAACGGTTTTTCCTTGCTCTTCTGCTTTTTCTGGGCAAATGCTCCGCTAAAGGCAACAAGCAGCAGCAATATCGTTAACGCGCTTCTTATGGCTGTTGTTCTGAAATTCATTTTCTGTTCTGTTACTGATGCCTATTACGGCAGACTGTGCAAAATTAGTTCAAAATCCGCGATTAATCAAAAAAGAGGGTATCAATTAACCCTTTACCTGCCAAAAGGTACTATTTGTTGTACTAATTTGGGAAAAAATCATGTGGCATATCTTCTCTTGCTTTATGTTACCTCTTGCAGTTTGCCTCTCCACAAAAGAGGTATACAATGCTAAAATACCCTCCTAAAGTATTGCGTCACTCATATTTTTTTGTATTTTCGCAAGGCTTAACTCATATTTAAAAAAGTTCAAAAAAATATATGAAATTCATAGAGTTCAACATTCGTTACGAGGCTCCCGAGGGTGGTACAATCTACCTGCGTTATTCCCTTGACGACAATGGTAACAAAACCGAAGGTGTCTTGTCGCTGCGCGAGGTTCAGCACGGTCTGTGGCAAGGCTCAATGGAGGTGAGCGAGGATTATGACCACATCCTTTACGGATACGAGCTCTTGCTTGACGGCGAGAGTGTCGCTAACGAGTGGGCATACACACCGCACCGTCTCCGTTTCAACTGCGTGAACCGCAATTATATCGTCAACGACATGTGGCTGGAGTCCCCCGTTGGCTATTACGAGCAGACCAACCTGTTCCGCTTCTTCGACAAACGCGGCATCACGCTCGACGAGCCGAGCATCAACTGGTATAACCGCAGTGTCACCTTCTCACTTTATGTGACAGGCCTGCGCAAAGGCGAGCGCCTCTATCTTGTAGGCGACAACATCGTGCTTGGTGGCTGGGATCCCGCAAAGGCTCTGCCTATGCAGCAGCGTGTCCCTAACCGCTGGAGTGTCACATTTGATGTAGAGTCAATATGGAGCGGCTCTCTCTATTATAAGTTCATTGCAGTGGATAAAGAGGGCAACGTGCGTTGGGAAGAGGGTGAGAACCGCCATACCCTGCTTCCTGATTTCGAGGCAGGAACAAACTATTTCTACCAGCTTCCCGAACTGAATTTCGACTCTCCCAAGCTGCGCATTGCAGGAACGGTTATCCCGCTCTTCTCTCTGCGCTCGGCCCACGGCTGGGGCATCGGCGATTTCGGTGACATAAAACTCGCTGTCGACTGGCTCTCAATGACCGGACAGAATATCCTTCAGCTGTTGCCTGTCAACGACACAACCGTCTGTGGCGGCAACGAGGATTCTTACCCATACAACTGCGTGTCGGTGTTCGCCCTGAACCCCATATACGCCGATATGTCCGTTCTCCCCACGCTGGCAAGCGAAAAGCGCAATGCCTATTACAGCAAGGAGAGCGCGAAACTGAATGAAATGCCTGTGGTGAAATATTCACAGGTCTACAGGCTCAAGATAAAGTATCTGCGCGAGCTCTTCGACGAGGTGGGTTCCGAGGTCCTTTCAAGCGAGGGTTACCGTGCCTTTGAAAAGGAGCAGGAGCAGTGGCTCAAGCCTTACTGTATCTTCCGTTTCCTCTCGGCGCGTCTGCATTGCAATATCTGGGATTGGAAAGATTACCCCTACTACGACAATACAACATGGGAGCGTGTACAGGCCGAATATTCCGATGCGGCACGCGAGGTCCACTTCTACAGCTATGTGCAGTATCTGCTCTTTACACAGCTCAACGATGCGCATCTGTACGCGAACAGCAAGGGAGTCGCACTCAAGGGTGATATCCCTATCGGCGTTGCCCCTAACGGTGTCGACGTGTGGTGCGACAGAGAGCAGTTCAATCTGCAGGTATCTGCTGGTGCACCGCCTGACATGTTCTCGGCCGACGGTCAGAACTGGGGCTTCCCCACATATAACTGGAAAGCTATGGCTGCCGACGGTTATGCCTGGTGGCGCCGCCGTCTGCAATATATGTCCAAGTTCTTCGATGCCTACCGCATTGACCATGTTCTCGGTTTCTTCCGCATATGGGAAATTCCGCGTACTGCAAAGAGCGGCCTTGCCGGCAGTTTCTCGCCCAATGTCCCGTTGACAAAGGCCGAGATTGAGGCAACAGGCTTCGAGTTCGACGAGAAGAAACACACATGTCCGTATATAGATGAGGATGTCCTAAAGAAACTTTTCCCTCGCAAGGCACGTATCATTGCCGAGGCTTTCCTTGACAAACACTCTGACGGTACATATACCTTCCGTCCCGAGATTGAGAATGCCAACACGTTGGCCTATTACATATACGAGCGCACTCCCAAACTCTCCGAAGCTCTCAAGGCTGCTCTTCTGCGCCTCTACGGTAATGTGCTCTTTATGCGCGACCTCAATGAGAACGACAAGTTCGTGCCGCGCATCTTAGGTTCCGAGACCGAAGCATACGAGCAGCTGGAGTTCGGTGACCGTATAGCATACGACCACCTCTACGAGGAGTATTTCTATCATCGTCACACAATGTTCTGGTACCGTGAGGGTATGCGCAAGCTGGCGCCTCTGCTCCTGTCGACAACCATGACTGCCTGCGGTGAGGACCTCGGTATGATTCCGGCCTGTGTGCCCTGGGTCATGAGGAACCTGCAGGTACTCTCGCTCGAGATACAGCGTATGCCCAAGGTGTACGGTGAGCCGTTCGCACGCCCCGAGGCTTATCCTTACCTCTCGGTGGCAACCCCTTCGACACACGACATGAGCACCCTGCGTGGCTGGTGGCGTGAGGATGAGGCTGTGACACAGCAGTTCTACAACCACGCTCTCGGTTTCGAAGGCAAGGCCCCTGCCGAGATGGACGGTAGGGTAGCGCGTGCCATATTGCAGCAGCATCTGCACTCGCCTGCGGCCTTTGCGCTCTTCGCATGGCAGGACTGGATGGCTATGGACGAGCGTCTGCGCCGTGACAACCCCGATGACGAGCGTATAAACGTGCCGTCGAACCGTGACCATATGTGGAACTATCGTATGCACATCCCTCTTGAGCAACTGATGGAGGAGCGTGCCTTCAACGAGGCGCTGCGTACGATGATTTCCGACTCCGGTCGCCTTGTATAATGGTAAATGATAAAACAAGATAAAAATGAACTCACAATCGACTTTCCGTTCCGCTATCCTCTCGGGAATAGCTGTGGCCATTGCAGGGTGGGGATATCTTGCCTGCACCAGCAAGGGGCTTGAGATTCTTGGAGCAGTAATGTTCTCGTTCGGTCTGCTCACCGTGGTAAACTACAAACTGAAGCTGTACACCGGAACAGCCGGCTTTGTGCCGTTGCGTTATGAGGATGGCCGTTCACGTTGGCTCAAGGCTATCGGCGAACTGCTTTTCATCCTCATGGGTAACATCGTGGGCTGTCTTCTCGTATCACTGCTCACCCGTATGTCGCCCATTGAACTTGGCGCGACGGCACAGAAGATACTTGAGTCCCGCTTGGCGATAGGCCCGTTGCGTGCCGGTCTGCTGGCGATAGGTTGCGGCTTCATTATGACAACAGTGGTGACCTTTGCCCGTGAAGGCAAGCCTCTGACACTGCTTTTCGGTGTCCCGCTCTTCATCTATTGCGGTTTCCCCCACTGTCTTGCCGATGCATTCTATTATCTGACAGTGCCTACAGTTTATACAGGGGCTCATCTTGCCGAGATTGCAGTGCTTTATCCTTGCCTGGTTGCAGGAAACTTCATAGGCTGTAACCTTTACCGTTTCATCGCTCCCAAGCTGTAAACACAGCTGCATTATACAATAATTGAAGCGCGCTCGTTTGAGCGCGCTTCGTCTTTATTTGGCCTTTTTGGCCTTTTTCGCCCTTTAGGGCATTTCGGTTAATCATCTATTTTACAAATACCTTTTTGCCGTTGATGATATAAATGCCGGGCTTTGTTATATTCTCAATCTTGCGGCCTGTCAGGTCATAAGTGCCCTCTGACACGGGTTCAACCTCCTCTATGCCTTCAATGGCAGTGTTGTTCTCCACTACAAGCTTTACACGCCATTTGCCTCTGTTCTCGCTGGCGTAGCCGCCGATGATTGTGCTGTTGTCGCTGTTGAGGCTCAGTGCTATAGACTCGTCATTGTTGTAAAGCAATGATACTGTCTCGTCATCGTTGTACACAATTTTGAACTTTGCTGCGTTGCTGCTTTCAGTAGAAGTCATTGTGGCAACCTCTGTCTTTGATATTGTGGTGATGTACAGGCCTGTACCCACATTCTTTACATAGAACTCGTCCTCATTGCCTGTAGGCACGAACTCCCATCGGCGGTTGTCGCTGTTGGCAGGAACCTGGGCTGTCTTCACTCCGGCAATCTTGTTGTTGTGGTATCCGAGGCCAATTGCGGCAGATGATCTGTTTGCCAATGTGTAGTAGTTCTTGTCGATGATAAGTATCCTTGAGTTCTTGTCGGCGATAATCCTGTTTATCTCTTTGCTCAGGAATTCAGCCCACTGGCCATATGTGAATGTGCTCTGATCCTTGTTCTCGTATGCCTCCTTTGCGTTCTCAAGGATGCTGCGCAGTGATGCTACAGCCTCTTCGCGGTATTTGCCCACATCTTTGCCGTTTGTTGAGACACGGGTTATGATGCTTTCAGCGCTTGTCATGATAGCTTCAAGGGCTGCCAGTTGCTGCTCCTCTGTTCCGGCTTCAATGGCTGACGGAATATCAGCGTCTGTTCCGTCGGCCTGTGCAGCCACCACGCGTATGTTGCTGTATCCGTAACCGGTGGGAATCTTGATCTTGTAACGGTTCGATACGCCGATGAGGTTACCCTTGTTGTTGTATACCTTGAAACCTACGGCACCACCGGCATTCTCCTTAAGCAGGATATTCACCGCGCCCGATGAGAGGCTGAACACATAACCCTGGGCCTTTACGCTTTCGTCAAGATAATCCTCCCACTGGCCCACGTCGCCGGCCGAGCCCACAGGAACCTCGTCGCTCCAGTCGGCACGGTAGCCGTTCACGCCGTCGCCTCTCTTCGAGGGCTTCACACGGTCCTCGAGGAACATCAGGTGGCCGCCTTTCTTGCTGTATCCCTCCATCTTCAGACGGCTGTCAGTGGCATCTGTGCTGGAGAGTGTAACATAGTAGTCATTGTAGTCTCCTACGTGGGCGTTGTACATTGGCTCAAAGAAACCCCATACTTCAAAGAACTCGCTCAGGTCCATCTGTGCGACTTCACAGCAGGCTTCGGCAAAACGCAACTGATTGAACTTGCCGTTCACGCCGCTCGTAGAACTCATGGGTTTATTGCGCAGGTGTTCGAACAGTCTTGGGAAGAATGTCTTGTCGTGTCCAATCTCATGGAAGTAGAGATAGAGTTGCCAATACATACGTGTCTTGCTGAATACCTCGCTGCGCAGAGGGAATGGGACCTTTTTGAACCAGTCGTCATAGCACACATCCATCTTTTGGCCACGTGTGGTTGTCTTTCCAAAGCGCTGTACAACCATGTTCGCGAAGAGGTTGTTGCTGACTTCTGTGCACGATACAATGTTTATGGGTCCCTGGTTCATATGTCCAATCTCATGTGCCGGTCCCCAAAGATAGCCGGGGTTTGCCTTTACCGCCTCATACGGGAGTACGTCCTTAAGTGTGCTGTACTCATAGTATGTGTAGTACCATGTGGCAAACATGTACTGTCCCTCTCCGTCGCAGCACATCATGAGGTTGTTCCAGCGGTCGGCATACTGTGTGGCGCCCATCAGCTCCTTCTGCCACTGTACAATGGTGTCCCACCAGTCAATGGATTCGTAGATGTTGTCGGGGCACACTGCAGCCACCCGGTCGCGGTGCATGTGGAACAGCACGTCGTCTCCTTTTACATTGACAATCTCGTCTGTCATGATGCTGCCCAGCATCTTCACCCAGTCCTCGTTCGTGTGGCGGCTCTTGTTAAAATATCCGTTTACCCTACCACCCTCGATATGTATCCTTACGTCTGGATAATCAGCGAGTCTTGGGCTATCATCCGAGGAATTGGTCTCCACGTCATAGTTTATGAACAATGAGCAGTCCCTATTAACCACATAGACGTTCATGCCTTTCGTCAAATATGTCTCTCCGCTGCCGTAGATGGAGTTTCCTATAACTTCTGTTACACCAATTTTAGCAGGTAATTTTACCTGTTTGTCAAGGAAGAACAGAACAATGTCTCCCTGTTTGCATACGATTCCTGTGGGGTTGTTCAGGTCGCTATAAGGGTTGCACTTCAGATAGCTCATTCCCCATTCGTATGCAGGGCTGTATGGCTTGTAGTCTGCAACGCGGAAATCCTTTTCGTATTCAGCCCAGGTGTTGTTCTTTACCTTGAGTGCAAGGTCTACAAGTTCCTGTGGGTATCCTCCGAGATATGTGAGGAACTGTTCCTCGCTCATGGCGTTGTAAGCGTCCTTCAACTCGGTACAGATTTCGTCCTTGAAAAGATTCTTGTACTCAGCGTAGTATCTGGCCGCGTTGTTGATGAGGTCAGATGATGTCTGTGCCCATGCTGTAAAAGCAAGCATGGCAAGCACGGAGAAAAGTAAAGATTTTAGCTTCATATTGTAGGTCTTTTGTTTATCGTGCCGATGATTTACGGTAATAAACGGTCTATTTGGGGCTAAGATACAGAATTATTGTAAAAGAATGGAAAATTTAAGTAAAAATGTTTTATCACTCTATCAAACGCTTGTCCGGCTGATTGGCTGAAAAACAAGGAGGAACGCTGTGTGCGCCCCTCCTTGGATTATATTAAGGTTCAAATGTCTTACTTGATGACTGTCTTCTTGCCGTTTACAACGTAAACACCCGGCTTAACAATCTGCTCGATACGGCGGCCTGTGAGGTCGTAGATACCCTCGGCAACCTCCTCGGCACCAATCTCCTCGATTGATGATGTCAGGTCACCGCTCTTTACAACTGCAAGCTCGAGCTTCCAGTAACCCTCTGACCTGTAGAGACGTGCGGCATTTCTCTGGTTGTACCAGTACTTGCCGTCGCTCTCGATGACAAGAGCCTTGTTCTCCTCGTTAGGAGTGATTGTGTAAGGAGTAGCATCGGCTGCACCGTCTGTTGTCAGCAGTGTACGGCTTGTTGTACCGGTGTAGAGGGCATAGCCTGTACTTGCGTTGTAGACCTTGTACTCACCCTCGTTGCCTGTAGCGATGAAGCCCCAGAGGAGATTGTCGTTTCCTGCCTCGATTTCATCAACAAGGTCACAAGATGACTCATTCGCGCTGAGGTATACATTGTTCTCGACATCCTTGATGTAGTACCAGTATGTGGCACCCTTGTCGCTTGATACAGGTACTATAACGTATGCACCCTCAAGATTTGCCAAAGCCTCCTCGATAGCGTCGATGTACTTGGCGTAGTTGATTGTTGTGTCAACATTTTCCTCTGCAGCCTTCTCTGCAGCCTCAAGAGCTGTCGCAAGCTCTGCGATGTTGTCGGCGTATACAGTTACGTACTCCTCATTCTCAAGCTCTGTGAGCACGAGAGTAGCCTTCTTGATGAGCTGCTCAAGCTGCGCCTTCTCAACCTCTGATGCGTTGTCCTCGTTCAAGGCAACAAGCCATGTTGACTTTGATTCAGTAGCCTCACCGCCTACAACAGCATTTCCGCTACCAAGGCTTATAGAGTTTGAGGCATTGTTTGCACACATGAAGTTGATCTTGCCGTCAGCATATCTTATTGTAAACTTTGCAGAACCTACAGAGTTGGGTGAAGTGATTACTGCACCCTCACTGTCGATAGTGGTGATGAAGAGACCGCTACCCACATTCTTCATGTAGAACTCGTTGTCAACGCCTGTAGATACAAACTCCCAGTGGCAGTTGGGGTTAGCAACAGGAACCTCTGCGTTTGTTGTGCCCTTGAGCGCGCCGTTGTAGTAGCCCAGGCGGAGGCTCTTTGTAGCGTTGTTTGTGATACGGTAGATGTTACCGGGCTTGATGCGTACGAAAGCGCTCTTGTCGGTTCTCAATCTTGCTATCTCGTCGTTGAGGAGTATTGCCCACTCGCCGTATGTGTGTACGCTCTGGTCAGCAGCAGCCTTTGCAGCCTCTGCAGCAGCCTTGAGCTCACGGAGATAAGTAACCTCCTCATCGTAGTAGTAACCTACGTCCTTGCCGTCATCGGTGGTGCTTGCAAGCAGTGTGGTAGCTGCGCTGATAGCCGATGTGAGGGCGCTGAGCTGCTGCTCCTCTGTACCGCCTTCAGCTGCGCTCTTGATTTCAACCTTTGTACCGTCAGCCTGAACTGCGTAAACCTTTACGTTCACGGCTGTCACAGGCAGTACTACGCTGAAGTTGTTTGTGAAGGCAACAAGCTCGTCACCGCTGTAAGCAACGAAGCCGACAGCACCAGATGCGTTATCGGTGAGGATGTTCAAGGTAGATCCATTAAGTTTGTATAGGTAACCCTCGGCCTTTGCGCTCTCACCGATGAAGTCGGTGTACATTCCAATCTTGGCATTCTTGCCGCTAGATGTTTCAGAATCCCAGTATGAACGTTTTGTCTTGCCGTCGTGCCCGTATGATGCAACAGCAACACAGTCATTGATGAAGATAGGAGCAAGGTTCTCGGGGTAGCCCTGAGCTTTTACCCATGCGATAGCTGCGTCAACCTCGGCCTGTGTCTGTGTGTAGAAACTTGTTGAGTAGTCACCACGCTCTTTCTGGTTGAGCAGGAAGAAGAAACCGTACGCACGGAAGAACTCGGTCAAGTCCTCACCTGCAGCTTGACATGCCTGCTTGTAGTACTTGAGCATGCTCTCTGTACCGCTCGCATGGCCCTTGCCGTCAATCCAGCCGAGGTTGTTGCTGCTCATTCTATCCTTGCGGTTAAGCTCGAACAGAGTGGGGAAGAAATCGGTCTTGTGACCTGTGAGGTGGTAGTACATCCACAGTCTGTAGTACATCTGTGTTTGTGACCAAAGGTTTTGCGAACCATTGCTGTGTGCTTGGAACAAGAAGTGGTTCCCTTTCTTGAAGTTTTCGTATACAGTAGCAAGATTGCCCTCGGTGCCGTTTACACGTGAAGTACCCATTCCCATATACCATATGGCAATGTTTGAGAACATGTTGTTTGTAACTTCGGTGAGTCCGTTTACAGTAAAGACACTCTGGTGCTGGTGGCCAATCTCATGCGCCGGTCCCCATGCCTGTCCGGCACTTGTCGCGATATTGCCAATTATGTCGCCCATTGTGTTCTGGTTGTAGTTGCAGTTTCTCCAGCCACCGCTCATGTAACCGCTGAAGTTACCCAACGCAATGCCGTGGTGGTTAAAATACTTGCTGTAGTCAACTCCGCCACGAGAGGTGTACATGGCCTCAGTGTAGTCGTATATGTTGCCTTCTTTTGCGCTCCAGTTCTTGTTCCAACGTGGGTAGAGTGCATTGAGAGAGTCCATCTCAGCCTTGCTCAAAAGACCCATTGTGGCAAGCTCAGAAAGGTGAATTCTGTCCCATGCCTCAAGAACCTTGTTTACCTTCTGCTTTGCAGGTGTACCGGCCGGAACATTCACATTGTCAGGAAAGAATTTGGACATACAGTTATTCTCAGTATATTTACCGTTCTCGCCGCTAACTACTGTAGGCCACATTGTGAAGTGGAGAATCTGACGTTTGCCAAGGATTGTTGCACTCTCGGTGTTTGTGCGGTCCTCGTAGTACTGCCAGTCATCGTCATCGTCAGGCTCGCCCCAAAGGCAGTCACCCACTCCGTTATAGTAACCGTTTACATTACCGCCGGCAATGTGTACCTTCAGGTCGCTGTAGCCGTCGAGCGGGTTGACGAACTGTCCGTTCTGGTATGTGTGTACAACATAGTTAATGTAGAGTGTGTTGCCGTTTGCGTGGAAAGGAATCACATTCAATCCTTCGTGCAGTCTTATGCCGTTTTCGTATGTGGCAAGGAGACCGTGTCCTGTAAGCGAACCCAAATAGAGCTCAGCGCCACTCTTTATTTCACCCTCAACAATGACATATACATGCTGACGGTAGTTACCTGTGATACCCAATGGGTTATCCATATTTATATGGGCATTGATACCTAACCAAGCAGTGATTTCGCCTGCAATACTATATGGCTCGATGTTCTGGATGCGGAAACGCTTTGCGTGCTCGCTGTCCCATCCCGGTTTGCTGCTATCAAGGTTGTCCTCGCTCCAGTCGCCAGTGTAGACCTTTCTCGCCATAGCCTGGAGCTCGGTGGGAAGTGCTTTGTAGTCGGCGTCAGCCTCCATGGCCGCTACGCTTGCGAAGTTCTTCTTCAAAGTGGTGCAAGCCTTGTCGGTGAAAAGGTTGCCGAGCGCTGTCTCACATTTTGCAATGAATTCGTCGTTGAGTGCCGCGTTGAATGCGTTGAGTTCGTCCCAGTTTGCCTGGAGCTCAGCCTCGTCGACGGTAACCTCCTCAATGGTCCAGTGTGTAGCGTCGGCACCGGTGTTCCAGCCTACGATTGCACCGCCCTGTGATGTTGCATAGTGCATGCAGGTGTTGCTTGAAGAGTTGTTTGCAGAGTTGAGTGTGTAATAGTTGCCTTCTGTGTTATGGCAGTAGAGTACAGTGCTGTTTGAAGGCTGTGAACTGAAAGTCCACATAGTACTTGTGCCTTTTGGAGTTACATACAAGCCGTTGCCCAAGCTGCGCAGTGACCATGCACCGCTGTTGTTGGGGTGTGTCTCGGCAAGCCAAAGGTGTGAATACCTGTTGCTCTTTGCTGTTCCGTAGATGTCGGTGGTAGACGATGCCTCCATGGCAATATTTGTGTCTGCCTTGTTGACGAAACGGTAGATTTTACCATGCTGGAGCTGCGCAGCCAAAGGCATTGCAACAAAAGCAACGAGTAAAGTCAGAAGTAAATTCTTTAGTTTCATAATTTAATTATTTAGGTTAATTGTTTTTTCCTCTTTGTGGTTAATGGTTAAAGAGTCTTTTCTTAGTTGGTATTTGTTTGTTCAGTATTTCTGTTTGTCTGCTCCTCAATCACTTCATTCCGGCATGACAAATCCGGTATTTCTGTCATTCCGAACGTATGTGTGGAATCTCTTGTTTTGCGTTTTATGAGATCCCTCGTCGCAGTGCTCTGTCGGGATGACAGATACACGTTTTTTAGATGCTCATTGACTATCTCCTTTCTTTGTTTTTCTTCTACCCATCAGTCGCTTCGTGACAACTCCCTTTGAGAAGTGGAGCAGCCCGGAGGACCGCTTGCGGTGGAGGAACTTGAAAAGTGGAGCACCTCTTGTCCTTGCAACGTTTCTATACCTTATTAAATTATAAATGTGTGATTTAGTCATTTGTGACTGACAAGGAGGGCCTACTACCCCTAATAACACACTTCGTGCAAATGTAGGTATATTTATTTTAATAAAACCTTATTGAATTGTTAAAAAAGTTTTCGCTCTGCTTTTTTTTACAGAATTCTGTATTTTTCGCAAAAAAATGTTTGTAATTAGAAAAAATGTTGTCATCTTTGCCGAAAGTAACATGATGGGTGTAGTGTGCACTTTTGCCTCCTGTACCTTCATGCATTGTTTTGGAGATAATTTATTAACTTTTTATTTATTAACTAAATTCTACGTTTATGAAGAAAACTTTATTTCTGACATGTGCCTTTGCACTTGCTTCATTTGTAGGAGTATCTGCTCAGGGCTGGTTCCGTACCGTTGCCCAGGGTCTTCCCGGTGAGCAGATTACACACGACGTGAATGGTACATCGGTTACACAGTACCGTGCAGAGACACCGGTTTTCCAGGTTCCTGGAGCTACAGGTGTCCGTTACACCGTAGTTAAGACTACTCAGGAGAGTGGTGTATATGGCGGTGGTCCATTCTTTGCAATGGGTGAGATGCAGGTATTTGACGCTGACGGCAACCCAGTTGCTTACACAGTGACTTCAAATGCAGACCACAATTCAGGTGGTGCAGGTACCGACGGTGCCGGTTTGCCCGCTTTGAACGACGGCAACTACAACAACTTCTTCCACTCATCTTGGGGTGGTACAGAGCCTGGTGGTCTCCACTATCTTGAGTTGACATTCGAGGAGAGCGTTGACGCTTTCAAGCTCGTATGGTACACACGTCCTAACCAGCACGTTAACCGTCCTACAGTAGTAGGTCTTTCAAGCCCCGGCGTTGATTTTACGGAGGATATGCTTTATGCTGAGTATGAGTACTCACTCGGTGCGCAGGTTACAAGCGTAGAGGAACTCGCTGGTGAGAACAAGTTCTTTACATTCTATGTTGAGGGTCCTACAGAGTTCGGACAGCAGGAGAATGGTGAGCCTTACACAGGTCCGGGTAACGTTTATCCAGCGCTTCAGGCCGGTTATGCAGCAACAGGTTCTGCAACAGAGGCAAGTCCAGTAAACATCATCCAACTTATCGCAGGTAATGAGGGCAAGTATGTAATCTATGAGCCGGTTATGGGTGCATATTATACAAACCCTGACAACTGGACAAACGGTTACAATGGCGTTAACGGTAACCAGTTCGCTCATGCAAATGCTGCAACTCTTGCCGAGTATGAGTTTACTCTCCGTGCGGATGGCGACTTCGAGTTGACAACATACGCTACACGCCAGTATATTGACGACGAGTGGCAGGATTATGCTGAGCCAGTGAAGCTTTGGGTTGGTTATGACATGCGTGGTAACCTCAAGCTCTTCCCTGAGTCAGAGAAGGTTTTGCTCGAGAAGGGTGACTACGAGAGCGGTTCTTTCCACCTCCCTGTAGACTTCGGTTTCACAATCTACAATACAAATGTTGCTGATGGCCTTATCGAGCCTATTTCGGTACAGTCTATCTGTGAGAACGTCATCAATCCTACAATAGCTGACGCTCGTGAGAAGATGGAGGAGTATGCAGAGTATGAGGCTGACTATGATGATGGTGAGCGCGAGGCTCTTGAGGAAGCAATCGCCGATGCAGAGGCTGCTATCGAGGCAAAGGACATCGCAGGTATCTTTGTAGCTAAGGATGCAGTTACAGAGGCTCTCGTAAACTACGTTCTCATCAAGTGCCTCTACTATGAGGATATGCTCGCTGAGCTCGAGGATGCATACGAGTCTAACAACGGTACCGAGGAGGGTCAGTACACTGCTACTTCTCGCGGTTACATCGACGAGTTCGAGCAGGCTCTCGGTAACATCTATGACTTGACATCAGTTTCTGCTATCGAGGCTGCTTACGAAGGTCTGGAGAACCTGGCTGAGACATTCTACGGTTCTACACTCCGTTATTCTACATTCCCTGAGATCGTTTCTGATATTCCTGCTGACCTCAGCGCTGCTTATCCCAACAACGCTGTCTGGAAGCAGAGCATTTATGTTAAGAAGAACGTTCCGGGTATCCGTCTGACATTCCTTGACCGTCATATCGGTACAGCCGGTGACAGCGGTAACTTCCCGATGATTGCTTTGGGTGAGATCCGTCTCTATGACGCTGAGGGTAACGAGGTTGAGCTTACAGAGGCTAACTTCGAGGCTAACTACACCGAGACACAGGAGGGCTTTGAGTCTACAGTTGCTCGTCTTTGCGACGGTGCTTGGGGTGAGGGTGACAAGGTTGGCACAACAGGTAAGGCTGCAGGTTCATACTATCACTCTCCATGGAGCGGTAGCGAGCCACAGGAGTACATCTGGATCGACCTTGAGTTCCCAGAGGCTATGAGCTCATTCACATTCGAGGTATACAGCCGTGACAAGTCTACTTCAAACGGTGCTGTATCTTTGTTCCCCAAGAAGGTTGCCATCACAGAGTCTAACGTAGGTTATGACCCGCTTCTCTTCGTTGAGAATCCTTACAATGTAGCTGTTGGTGAGCAGGTAACTG
The DNA here is from genome assembly GCA_015060965.1 of Bacteroidales bacterium. Taxonomy (GTDB): domain Bacteria; phylum Bacteroidota; class Bacteroidia; order Bacteroidales; family Bacteroidaceae; genus HGM04593. Next base: position 71,764 of record SUXN01000010.1, read on the forward strand.
CTATCGACCAGATTACAGACGGTCTTTATGTAGTTAAGGGCTTGCTCAACACTAACCCTGTTTACAAGTTCGATGCTGAGACCGGTGCTATCGTTAAGGAGGAGGCTGCTGAGGGTACTGCTTCATTCTACAAGGGTACATCACGCTTCCACAGCGCTGCTGCAGCAGTCCGTGCTGAGTCTGTATACCGCATCACAAAGAATGCTGACGGTACATACAAGATGCTGAACCTTGGTCTTGCTAAGTACTGGCCTACAACTGAGGGTGAGGCTGGAGAGAGAACAGGCTTCGTTTCTGCTACATACAATGAGTCTGAGGCTGCTAACCTGAAGATTGCTGCTTCTGGCAACATTGAGAACGCATTCGTATTGTATGAGGAGGTTGCAGGTCTCAAGACTGTACGCGACAGCATCGATACTGACGAGGACGGCGTTGCTGACGCTGAGGGCGAGTCATTCGATACTCCTTATGTAGTTTATATGGACTGGTACAACGGTCTTGCTGTACGTCCTGTAGTTGCTCCTGCTCCTGTATTCGACGAGGCTATCTCTGATACATGGGGTGACTCACTCTGCTTCAACAAGGCTAACGGTGAGGGCGAATGGGCTATCTACAAGGTTGAGATGGACAACCCAGACTTCTACTGGTTGACAAACCTCGTTGGTATTGTTGACGGTCTCGGTATCGAGGTCGGTGAGGATCCAGGTTGCGTTGCAAGCCTCGGTGACCTCCAGGCTGCATACGACAAGGCTCTCCAGGTAGTTGCTGACAGCACATATGCAGAGGCTACAGCAGCAGCTCAGGCTCTTGCAAAGAACATCGGTACTGTAGAGACACTCGAGAAGAACCCGATGAAGGAGGGTCAGTACAGAATCGTTTCTGCTTACGGTGAGTTCTACAATCAGCAGGGTCACAAGAAGGCTATCTACGCTTCTGAGGACGGTGCTACATTCGGTTGGAAGCAGTTGACAGAGGAGAAGAACTTCATCTTCGAGTTCGTTAAGTCTCCATACGCTTCTGACTATGTTGACATGGGTAAGGTAACAGAGGACGAGGCTGAGCAGATTTACACAATCCGTGCATTCATCTGCGGTGAGGATGCTCCTATGTACATCAGCGAGGTAGAGGGTATGTCTACTCAGATCGGTCTTGCTGAGTATGCAAGCGACTACTTGGTTAAGCCTGCTGACGGTTCAGCATTCAACTTCCAGCTTGCTGCCAACACAACATTGAACCTCCACGCTGGTGGTCACAGTTCAGGTGCAGGTACCCAGGGTACTCTCGTTTACTGGCAGGCAGCTCCGGGTGCTTCACAGTGGAGACTCGTTTACGTTGCAGAGAAGGGCTCTTCAGTTTCTGACCTCCTCGTTGAGGGTACAGAGGTTGTTTCTGTAGCTTACTTCACACCTGCCGGTGCAGCTGTTCCAGCTCCTGTTAAGGGTGTTAACGTAGTAGTAACAGTTTACGCTAACGGCGTAGTTGAGACTAAGAAGGTATTGGTAAAGTAATTTACTGAGACTAAATAAAAGATGGGGCCCATGTGGAGGGCACTGAAAAAGATACCCTTTGATAAAGTGGTTGAGATTTAAGTAAAAGAAGGATATCGATAATTATTCGG
>SUXN01000045.1 GCA_015060965.1 Bacteroidales bacterium
ATTGGGTAATGATTTGAAAACCGTTCGTCCTCATTACCTTTCATTTCCTTGCACTTTTGCATCGGAGAGGCTTTCATAATAAGTCCTCGTAAGTCATTGAACACCAGTGCTGCCATCATTATTTCCCCTCATTCGTTAGATTTTTCCAGAGATATTCATTATCTTTGCTAAATGGTACTTTCTGTATAAAGTATATTAATTTATAATAACCATAAAAAACAAAGCACTATGTCTATCAACACTTTGAGAAAAAGCTTGGCGTTGATGCTCACTGCGCTTGTATGCGCTGCGGGTGTAAATGCACAGGCCGTATTTGAGAAAGGCAAGCTGTACCACCTCTTTGCTGCAGGCAACAAAGGGAATGTGGTATACGAGAAAAAGGACAAGGCTGTTGGCCTTACCGATTTTGAGGAGGGCAATGCAGCACAATACTGGAAGGTATCGGAGCTCTCGGGCAGCTGGCGTATCATCAACCCTGTAACAGGCAATGCACTGCGCCTTAACGGCAACAAGGTTGAGGTCGGCGAGAACAACGGTTCCGACGAGGCTCAGTTGTGGAAGTACGAGAACGGCCTTCTTATCCCTACCAACAGCCCCAACTACGCATTGGCCAAGGGTCAGGGCGGTACACTCGTTGTCATCAAGAAGGAGACAGCCCTCACACACAAGGCTGCACAGTTCCGTTTCGAGGTATCAAAGTATGCAGGTTTTGATGACAACCTCACATACCGCATTGCGTCTGTAGGAGAACCAGGCAAGGTACTCGGAAACAATGACTCAGGCGAGAACAATGCACGCATTGTTGCCGAAGACGTAAACGAGAACAACCGCGGACAGTACTGGAGCATAAAGACCATCGACCTTACCACATTTGCAGTGGAGAACGCTTTCTACGGGCAGAACTTCGACGACGGCGGCGACAATGCAAGCATCGACTATCTGTTGCAGTGGCCTGCCGTTGCAGGTATATGGAACAACGCGAAGTTCCGTTTCGAGCCGGTTGAAGGCAGAGTGGGCACATACATTATTGTATCGGCCGGCAAGAACAAGATGTATACCTTAAAGGATGGACGTATGATGCTTACAGAGAAGAATGTAGCCGACAGCGCTGCATGGTTCACATTCTCCGAGGTGGAGAAACCGAAGATTGCATCGCCCAAGTGGGAGGATGAGACAGTCTTCGCCGAGAACAAGGAGCGTGGCGTTGCCACATACATGCCTTACAACAACGAGGCCGAGATGCTTGCCGACGCTGCATACTATGCGACACCATGGACCGAGCCTGTGAACAGCCGATACATGAGCCTCAACGGCACATGGAAGTTCAACCTCGTTAGCGAGCCTTCACAGCGCCCGCTGACATTCTTCGAGGAGGGCTTTGATGTGAGCGGTTGGGATGATATTCCTGTGCCATCCAACTGGGAGATGCACGGATATGACAAGCCAATCTACAACAACGTTGAGTACCCGCACGCAAACACTCCTCCATTCATCAAGGCACGCCCGAGATACAACGACGGCGGCAAGAACTACGGCATCAACCCAGTAGGTTCATATGTACACACATTCACTGTTCCCGCAAACTGGGACGGCCGCCGCACATTCATCCACTTCGGCGGTATCTATTCTGCAGCCTTCGTATGGCTCAACGGAGAGTATGTGGGCTACACACAGGGTTCGAACAACGTTGCCGAGTTCGACCTCACAAACTTCCTGAAGAAGGGCGAGAACAAGCTTGCCGTACAGGTATTCCGCTGGTGCGACGGTTCATACCTCGAGTGTCAGGATATGTTCCGCATGAGCGGTATCTTCCGCGACGTTTACCTGTACAACGTACCCAAGACCGCAGTACGCGACCACTACATCACAAGCAATCTTGCCGATGATATGTTCAGTGCAGAGGTCAATGTAAACTTCGAGCTCGACAACCGCGACTACATCCCAGGCAAGAAGACCGTAAAGGCAGCCATCTATGATGCAGCAGGCAAGTTCATCGCAGCAGACTCTGTCACACTGAACACTGCTGCACGCATCGCAGCACTCAGCGGCGACATCAAGCTCAACATTGACAATGTACAGCTGTGGAACGCCGAGAAGCCTTACCTCTACACCGTACGCATCACACAGTTCGATGAGAACGGCAACCAGGAGCAAGCATTCTCGACAAAATATGGTGTACGCAAGATTGAAATCAAGAACTCTATCGTTTACATCAACGGCCAGAGAGTATTCTTCAAGGGTGTGAACCGTCACGACACCGACCCTGTAAGAGGCCGCGCTGTAACAACAGAGTCTATGCTCAAGGATGTATTGCTCATGAAGCAGAACAACATCAATACAATACGTACCAGCCACTACCCCAACGCGGCAAGAATGTACGCCATGTTCGACCACTACGGTCTCTACTGCTGCGACGAGGCAGACCTTGAGGACCATGCAAACCAGGCTATCTCGGACCGCGAGTCATGGATTCCTTCATTCGTTGACCGCATCAACCGTATGGTATTGCGCGACCGCAACCACGCGAGCGTGGTAATGTGGAGTTTGGGCAACGAGGCCGGCAACGGCAACAACTTCGGCCCATGCTACGACGAGGCAAAGCGCCTCGACGACCGCCCTGTACACTACGAGGGCACACGTTCAAACGGAGACTACGGCGGCGGACGTTTCAGCGATTTCTATTCAAAGATGTACCCCGGTCAGGCATGGATGAACAAGAACACCAACGACCTTGACAAGCCTATGTTCATCTGCGAGTATGCTCACTCAATGGGTAACGCAATCGGTAACCTCAAGGAGTACTGGCAGAAGATTGAGGCTTCGAACTCTTGCATTGGTGGTTGCATATGGGACTGGGTTGACCAGGCTATCTACGACCCACAGGAGATGAAGCAGGGTATCTACCGCCTCCACACAGGATATGACTACCCGGGCCCACACCAGGGTAACTTCTGCTCAAACGGTGTTGTGTCACCTTTGCGCCAGGAGGGCGGCAAGCTCAAGGAGGTAAAGGCAGCACATCAGTTCGTCGAAATTACAATGCCCGATGTAAACACAGAGTACGGCGTTGTCACAATCGACATCAAGAACAAGTACAACTTCACCAACCTCAACGAGTTCGACGTAATCTACGACATCGTGAAGAACGGCAAGGTTGTTTACACCGGCCGCACAAGAGCTCCACATGCCGAGACATACCAGAACGGCAAGGTATGGCTCTCTGTAAAGAAGGCCAACATCAAGAAGGCAGCGAAGAAGGGCGACGAGCTCCTCATCACCGTGCGTCTTGTACACCGCAATGCACAGCTGTGGGCAGCTGCAGGACACGAGGTTGCATTGCAGCAGTTCACACTTGTTGAGCGTGCTCCGCTTGCAGCAGTAAAGAGCAAAGGCGATGCACTCGTTGCGACATCTTCACTGCACGAGACAATCATCGGCAACGAGAAGGTACAGCTCAAGTTCGACGCCGAGACTGCACAGCTCACAGCACTCGCATTCAACGGCAAGAATGTTATCAGCGAGGGTCAGGGCTTCATCTACAGCAACCACCGCTGGATTGAGAACGACCGCCAGGGTTACGACTACGATGGTCCTGACGCAGGCAAGCCACAGGCACAGACAAGCAACGGCCTTGAGGCAAAGGGTGAGATTACAGTCGTTGAGGAGAACGGCAACACTGTTGTAAAGACTGTACGCAAGGGTTCTATCTGCGACACAAGAATAGACTACACAATCTATCCTCAGGGTATCGTGGACGTTGAGGCAACATTCGTTCCCAAGCATGGCAACGTGCGTCGCGCAGGCCTCATCTGCGGTCTTGACTCAACATTCAAGAACGTGAACTACTACGCCCTCGGCCCATGGGAGAACACTGTTGACCGCAAGGACGGCGTTGTTGTAGGCCGTTACAAGACAACCGTTGACCAGATGGCCGACCCATACGTGAAGCCACAGAGCAGCGGTAGCCGCGAGGGCCTGCGTGAGGTCACATTCACCGACAACAACGGCAACGGCGTGAAGATTGCGACAGAGGGCAACGTCAGCTTCTCGGCACTCCCCTACACCGACGAGGACCTCATGAGAGCAGGACACTACTGGGAGATGACAAAGCGTCCTTACACAGTGCTTCACCTCGACGCTTGGATGCGCGGTATCGGTAACGCATCATGCGGATACGATGTAGGCACACTGCCTGAGTACTGCGTTCCCGAGAAGGAGATGAGCTACAAGCTCAGAATCACTCCGGTGAAGAAATAAACCCGAATAACCTATAATCTGCTGCGCGCCCCAAAAAGGCGCGCAGTTTTTTTTGCGTAAAACAACTGAAAAAAGAAAAATTTACTTATATTAGCAGAAATTTTGTTGAATGGCAAAAACTGCATCATTCAATTTATATTTATAAACTTAACTAACCTATTTATGAGAAAATTTACATTCTTGTTGTCAATGCTCATTGCAATGACAACTATGGCTCAGACGACAGGTTACGAGGTCAACTTCTCCGGAGAAAAAGAAGGTGACAGACCTCTTAACTACGTCAAAGTAGAAAGCTCGTCATACGGTGCGAAGAGCTACAACCTCACCGAGGCCGAGAAGCTCCAACTGTATGTAGACGCGACAGAGACCGTAACCCTAAAAGTGGGCGCGGGCGACATTGTTACACCGACAACCGGATACGGTGGTGCGTGGATGCACGCATACGTATATGTGGACGCTGACGGTGACGGCACATTCACCGCAGGTACTGACGCAGACGGCTACACACCTACAGGCGACCTCGTAAGCTACTCGGCTTACAACAAGGACGATGCCGGCCAGTGGTGCAACAGCGAGGGCGTGACAGGCAACAACAACACCGTTTCACTCCCAAGTTTCACTGCTCCCACAACAGAAGGTACATACCGTATGCGTTTCAAGATTGACTGGAACAGCATTGACCCGGCCGGTAACCCCGGAAAGGCTGACGGCAGCAACACCCTGAGCGCCAACCGCGGTAGCATCATTGATGTAATGCTTGAGGTGGCAGAGCCACAGGAGGGCTATGTAGAGCAGTTATTCAGCACAACAACCGTTGCAGAAGGAGCATTTGCAAAAGGTACAACATGGTACACATTGCAGATTGCAGCCAACGGCTTTGTAATCGCTGACAACGAAACTGCTGACCACATTGAGCTTGTAGAGTACATTTCGGACGCAACCGACGATGCACAGTTGTGGGCATTCGCCGGCGACAACACCAACGGTTACAAGCTCTACAACAAGCAGGCAGGTGCAGCAAAGGTACTTGCAGCCCCTACAAAGATGACAGGCTCGACAGGCTCGACATCTTATCCTATCCTTGTTGACGCTGACGCCGTGCCTGAAGGCTACACAGATATGTGGCTCTTCACAACATCGAGCGACCTCGGTGCTGGCGACACATTCTTCTACATGTACGAGAAGGGCTATCCGAGCAACAAGGTGAACAACCGCGACAACAAGTTCGCATTCTGGAACGGTGGTGCCGATGCCGGCTCAACACTCAACGTACGTGTAGGTGAGGTTGAATATCCCGTGACATCACTTACCGGAGAGTGGACTGCATCAAACGCGGCAGGCACATGGGCCGCAGGCTGGAAATCGGCTGATGCTCCCCACGCGATACTAAGCGAGACACAGGGACGCAACAACATTGCCGGTTACAATGCAGACGGAGACCTCCAACTCTTCACATGCCTCGCTAATGCAACTGTTGACGGCGTACACATTGCGACATACTCGCTCACTACTGACGACGAGGAGTTCATGGTTGCAGGCTATGACTTCAACTTCGTAAGCTCGGGCACCGCAGATGTTACCGTAACACCTAACGGCGGCAACGCAGTGACAGCAAACTCAAGCGAGAAGGCAAATGTATCGGTAGTGAACAGCACAGATGCCGTACAGCTTACATTCGACGTCACCTCAAGCAGCAACATGTTCGCCAACACATCGGACTTCTATGTGACATTGGTGCGCAAGACTCCGGCAGTCGAGCCTCAGGAGAATATCTTTATAACAAGGAGCGGTGGTGTTCCTTTCCGTATTCCGGCAATTGCAAAGGCAAAGAACGGTAATCTTATCGCTGTTGCCGACTACCGCCACAGCGGTGCAGACATCGGTATGGTACACAACGGACGTATCGACCTGTTGGCACGTATCAGCGAGGACAACGGCGAGAGCTGGGGCGATCAGTTTGCCATCGTTGAGGGCCAGGGTGCAAACTCTCCCGATTTCATGCACGTAGGCTTCGGCGACCCATGTATCGTTGCCGACCGCGAGAGTGACCGCGTGCTTGTGCTCAGCTGCGCAGGTAACGTATCATTCCCCAGCGGTACACGCAACAACCACCAGAACATAGCACGCTTCTACAGCGAGGATAACGGAAAGACTTGGAGCGAGCCTGTTGACATTGCCGACCCAATCTACGCAATGTGGGACAACAGCAGCCAGGGCCCTGTAATGGCAATGTTCATCGGTTCGGGTAAGATTCACCAGAGCCGCTACGTGAAGGTAAACGACTACTACCGTCTCTACTGCGCCGTTCTCCTGAAAAACAGGGTAGGAACATATACAAACTTCGTGCTCTACAGCGATGACTTCGGCGGCAGCTGGGACGTCCTCGGTGGCGTAGAGACAGCACCTATCCCCAACGGTGCCGACGAGCCGAAGGTTGAGGAACTTCCTAACGGAAACATCATCGTGAGCTCACGCTGCAACGGCGGACGCCACTTCAACATCTTCACATTCACCGACGCCGAGAAGGCCGAGGGTTCTTGGGGCACACGCGCCACATCAAACGCAAGCGTGAACGGTGTTGTAGCATTGGGTAACTCTTGTAACGGTGAGATCATGATTATGCCTGCGACACGTAACGCCGACGGCGAGAAGGTATGGATTGCACTGCAGTCACTCCCATTCGGTAGCGGACGCACAAACGTGGGTATATATTATAAGGAACTTGCATCGGAGCTCGACTACAACACTCCTGCAAACTTCGCGAAGGATTGGGACGGCCGTCACCAGGCATCGTTCATCGGCTCGGCATACTCTACAATGTGCTTCCAGAGCGACTCTACAATCGCGTTCCTATATGAGGAGGAGACATTCGGTGCAGGCTACACAATCGTGTACAAGAACTACAGCCTTGACGACATCACAGACGGTGCATACAGCATCAGCTACGACACCAGCCTCCCCGAGCCCGACAACACACCGAGCGACGAGACAATTGCACTCATCGCTACAGTAAAGGAGCTGCTTGCAAAGAACACTATCGGTTACCCCACCGAGGCTGCACGCGAGGCTATCCTTGCAGCCCTTGCAAAGGCTGAGGAGAATCCGACTGCAGCAGCAGGCACAGCACTCTCTACAGCACTTGACGCATATTACGGAGTAACAGACATCATCCTTCCCGAGGACGGCAAGAAGTACACATTCACTGCAGTATGGGGCGACAACGAGTACTACATCTACAACGACGGCGGTACAATTGCTGTTGCGGCACGCGGCGAGGGCGAACTCCCCGAGAGCGCAAAGTTCGTATGCGAATACAACGCTGATGCCGACCGCAAGTACCAGTTCAAGACTGCCGACGATGCATACTATCTTGCTTACCCGTCATTCGGTGGCAAGAACTGGTTGGAGGGCGAGAGCCTTACAGGCCTTGAGGCAGAATCAAACAAGACAACCATGTTCAACGTGACAAAGATTCTTGCAGGCGGTTCTGTATCCTCTACCAACGAGGCACTCTTCGGTCTTGTACAGTTGGACGGTTGCCGCGGTATCAGAACAGACAACGGTACCGACGAGCTTGGTCCTATTGTTGTAAAGCACTCTGCACAGACATTCGACGGAGCATCAGGTCCTTTCTACAATGAGAACTTCACATCAGCATTCCGCATTGAGGAGGTTGATGATATCGAGGTGGGCATTGAAGAAGTGAAAGGTGAAAACGTAAATGTGAAAACTGTTTATGACCTACAAGGCAGGAAGGTAGAAAAGCCGACCAAAGGAATTTATATTATCAATGGCAAAAAGACTTTTGTAAAGTAACGTGAGTTCGATATAAGCTAAATCAAATCGCGAACCTGTCATCCCGACAGAGCGTAGCGACGAGGGATCTCTGAATCCGCGAATAATGAGATTCCTCACACAAGGTTCGGAATGACAAAATACGCTAAATTTTAGTATAAATTCTTATATCGAACTCACGTTAAAGTAACACAAACAGTCAACCTATAAAATTTATCGGGTACGCTTCATATTGGAAGCGTACCCGATAAATTTTGTAGCAGGAAATAAAAATCCGCACTAACGTCTACCCTTGAAATAAGCGGCAATCCTTTTGCGGTACACGACAGCCACGAACAATGCCGATGCCAATGCAGCTGTGACAATGAAAGCCCACACATTCACGACACGTGAAACAACCCTTATCTCGTAGTCCTTCAAGAGGAAGCGTCCTGCATCCACCGTGAATGTAACAACGCCATCCTTGTATATTCCGCCACCGGCGTCAATGACCCTACCCGGCATGACAATGCTTTCATCGTAATAGAAAAGGAACAAGTAACCAAAATAATTGTCAAGCTCTTCATACAGTTCTTCTTTTTTCCACTCATCTTCATTAATGAATGGAGAGTAGGCGTCGCTACCGAAGTGTGAGCTGACGATAGAACGGGCAGTATTGTACTCCAATTTATACGTATCGTAAGAAGCGAACTGTTTCACGACATCTCCGAGTTGAGCAATAAACTCATCTTTTGACACAGGCGGCTCCACAACCATATCATATCTGTCGGCAATGCCGGAGAGGAGTTTATAATGTACATTAGCAAATACCCATCTATCCGCTTTTTCCTTCAAATCTTCGAGCAATTCATAATACCTCCATACAGGTTTCCCGGCATAAAGGTCGGGGGTTCCTGAGAACCAGTAGAGTGCCTCTTCCTCGCTCATGAAATCCGTAACAGGCACTTTGAAATAATCCGCTACAGAAGAGAATTTTTCCGTAAAGACATAGTCGGTATAGAACCAGCGGAACTCTTTATCAAGCGAGCCATCGACACCGGTCTGCTCATCAACAAAAAACATAGGCGAACCTGCACACATATCCTCAACAGAAGCATACTCCTTGCGTGCATATACACATATGGTGTCCTTCACAGCCCTTGACGGGCCCACTTCCCTTGAAATGGAATCGTACTTATCTACAGACATCGGGATAGGGAATCGCGTGCTGTCACCCTTGTAACCCCAGTACAGTTCCCAACCATCTTCAATGCGAGCCACACGCGGGTCATCATTGTCATACTTTCCTGTTGTGAGCAACGAACGGTCCGCATCTACCATAATCTCACGCATACAACTACCGTCCTCATTAACTATTGTCAGCATCTCTATGTCCCCTTGACAAGAGGAAAGGAGTGCCGCCATAAAGGCTATCATTGCAAATAATCTACTTGGCTTTTTCATAATACATGTTTTTTATCATTGCGAAATTGATATTGAACGCCGATTGCGACTTTTTACGTTCAGAATAGAGCGCATACACATCCGCGGCAGTGCGGCACTCCTTTATCCTGTCATAGACGCCGTTATCGGTCATATTATATGCAACTTGGTTCTCATGTGGGACGGCAGCGTCGTGCATAACGATAAAGAGCCCCACGACCACTGCTGCGGCAGCAGAGAATGTACCTCCGAGCAGTGCCCTCCACAAAGGGACGGATTTCACCGTACCGATCTCTTGCACAGCCCCCTCCTCAATACGCGCCATGATGGCATCGGCAAGTTCCTCGGCACCGTCAAGCACCGGCTGTTGCCCTTGCAGGCGTTCCAACAATCTATCGGCCTTATTCATATCCCAACTGTTTTAAACGTTCACGAATGGTCTGTCTGGCGACATAAAGATTCTTCTTCACCTTGTCAGCCGACATTCCTGTTATCTGTACCACCTCTGCCTGTTCCAGCCCCTCAAAATGGCAGAGGGTAAACACAAGCCTCTGCTTCGCACTCAGCCTGTCGGCAAGAAGCCTTGCAATCCTCACCCATTCACAGCTCTCAAGAGAGCGCTGCGGGTCGGTGTCATCAGCATAGTCACGCAGAGTATCCTCATCACCGGGCAGAGGCAGCAGATGCCTCGCGCTCCTCAGGCGGTCGAGACACACGCGGGAAGCTATGATATAAATCCAGGTAGAGAAGCTGCAACGTCCGTCAAAAGAGGAGATGTTCTGCCACACCTTCAGGAAAGTATCCTGCAATGCATCCTTTGCATCCTCCTCGTGGCATAGCATCTTCAGTGACAACGAATACAGCATAGGCTGATAGGCGAGCACCAGTGTACGGAACGCACTCCTGTCACCTGACTTGCATTTTTCTATTATGTCATTGTCAACCTTTATCATCTTTATTCGCTTACACCCATTATACGGACAGGAAGCGGAAAAGTCTAAAAAAAAGATTATTTTTTAAAAAAGCCTCAATACACCACAGGAATCATAGTACCCTCGCGTGGCCACTCTGGGAGATAGAACAGAGGAAGCTCCACGCCACCGGCACCGTCCCAATCGACAGCCCTCACACGCTCAATGGCCGGCGCCCCGAAGTTGAACGAACGTCCGAAAAGCAGGAGCACCCCACGCGACTCGTCAAGATTCCAAAAGCCACCGCCATTGCTACACTCCTCGCCCCACTCTAAAAGGTCCCTATGCTGCGCCACTCGCCCGAAGCGCAACACCCCATCGTCGGTTATGATAAATTTACGATACATTCCACCTCTATTAAGAAGCCATTCGAATTTCTAAAGAAGTTTTCTTATCTTTGAGGCCAACCTCAAAGATTGAATCAAAAAAAAGGATATTATGGAACTGCCCAATGACCCTATGATGCTGTTCAGCACAGTAAACATGTACCTTCGCGACCGTTACCAGTCGCTCGACGAGCTATGCTCCGACCTTGACATAGACCGCAAGGAACTTGAAAACAAACTGCTGCAGGCAGGATTCGAGTACAGCGAGAAGTATAACAAGTTCTGGTAAAGAAGAACATTGTGTTCTATCATCCCCGAGGCTGTCATTTTGAGCGAAGCGGAGAAAACCCGTTAATCACCGGCAATCTTTCCCCTGTTCATGTAACAACACACGGATTAAGCTCCGCAAAAATCCTTAGCCCGTCCATAGTACTGCCGAAACAGATTGCTCCGCCCGAAGCACGGAAAATCTTGTCGGTAGACATCGACAGGTTACGCTCATGGTTAGGATAACGCTCATAATCGGGGTGCAACAGAGGTCCCGACTGCAAGCCCACCAGCATCTCACAATAACAGCATGCAGTCTCATATGTATCCATAGTACACCCCGCACCATAGTTGTAGACACCACCTGCCAGGTTAAAGGTTGCCGGAAGATACTCCACAATATCACGCACCCATGTTATCCCACGGTACTCACGCACCGGCAGCACAAGAGAAGTACGCTCCTTAATAGCCTTTGCAATGTTCAGCACAAAGTTCGCGTGTACAGGCATACCCGCGCGCTCAACATCATACATCCATGTCACACGCAGAGCCACCGCCGTAGGGCACAACTCAAGGGCACGCTGCTCAGCCTCCAGCTTATGCCTGCCATAGACCGTCTCAGGAGCAACAGCCACATCCTCGCTCAGTGGTCCGCTCTCGCAGTTGCCGTTGTAGACCTGATCACTTGAGAAGAAGACGAACTTGACTCCGTTGCGTGCTGCCGCAGCCGCAAGGTTGCGCACACCCTCCACATTCACGCGGTAGCTCTCGTCGGGATGCTGCTCACAGTACCAGGTGTTGGACAATGCCGCCAGATGAAGAATCACCTGCGGTGAATTCAGGATGACATACCGCTCCACTGCCTGCGCGTCAGTTATATCAAGCTCGGCATGCGACGGAGCAAGAATCTCAAACTCATTCCTCCAACGCTCCACAAAGCGGCTACCTACAAAGCCGTTGGCTCCTGTTATCAGTATTTTTTGCATAAACGTGCTATTTATTGTTTTCTTTAGAGATTATTTCCCAATGGCCTTTCTTGGTTGCCCCTACATGCCACATTTTTATAGTTGGCCCTTACCAATTCATTACGGAAATACCACGAATGCAACGCGCCATGCCTCGACATATTCGAGTTTATGCGGTTCACATACTTTCCTGTATTCGTCGAAATTGAGATATAATTGTTCTTCGTTCATTTTCTTCTTTGATATATTCGAACGCATATGGATGGCATCTTACGCAAGTCCGACCATTCCTTACCCTTAGCATCCACTACATGCAATAGCCCGAAAGGGAACTAAAAATCCTACACTAACAAATAGCAACTAGAAAATATCTTCTAATTAATTCTTGATTTTTTACAATTAGGACCATTCTTATTTATACAATGCAATAGATTCAATATTTTCTAGCATAAATCTTTGAGCCGAAATATCATATACCACTCTTTGGTAATCTTGGCCTTCTAGATTCTGTTGAACTTTTATAGTAATGCCCAACTTGTTTCCTTTCTCAGTTGGAAGATTGGTCTTACGCTTATCATCTATATTAACTTCAGATAAATATCCATTTTTACGCAACCATTTGATTACAGCAACAACGGATAACGGTTTCATCTCCGAAGGTATATATCCGTTAATAGTCTTTACAAATTGTGCGATACCACATGGAGCGGAGATGACAATCTGTTCAGTATTACAAGCAGACATCCAAAAAGATTTCTTCTTTTTAGGTGAAGACTCTGATGTTTCGATTTTTCCTAACATTTCACTTACGAAAAATAGACATCGTGAAATATGGACATTATTAACAACATCATCATCTTTTACAGATTCCAACGTTAAAGGATTAATGCCATTAGCTAATTTTTCAATCCAATCTTGAGCTGTTCGCAACTTAGAGACATCTATCATAATTATTGATTATTTTTATTCGGAAAATATTTTTTTAAATAATAATCCCTAGTTATATAATTATTACAACCAGTCTTATCTTGTTTATAATTAGTACAACCTAAAAAAGGGCCACTACCTTTACCATCCTTTACTATAAGATAACCATCTTGACATTTGTCACATTTCATAATTGCCATATTTTCACCGACAAGATTGTTTGTCATAAAATCGCAAATTTCGGGTTCATTCGTACAGATCCATAGACGGAGACCATAGGATTTTTTATAGTGCAATTGAAGAGGATAGCCACAAACGGGGCATTTCTTGTCTATATTACACTCATGGGGTTCTTTATCTATTTGTCCATACACTTCAACCAGAGGATAGTCACGAATCAATTCTAGTACAAATTCTGAGGGATGTTGTTGTGGAGTGATTATATAAACCCTATTTTTCGTTCTAGTCAAAGCTACATAAAACAACCTACGTTCCTCAGCATAATCGTAAGTATGGTCATCCTTGACAACAAATTTGAGGACAGGATCCTCCTGTACTTGTGAAGGAAAGCCATATGTTTCGTTTCTTGCATTGATAATTATAACATGATCGTAACCCAACCCTTTTGCTCTATGAACTGTCATAAAATCAAAATAGTCTGCATTGTATTTCTTAGATCTAACAGAACCTGTCTTCTCGTCGTAGATAAAATCAGCAGATTTCGTTAGATTGTAAGCATCAAATCCATATCTGCCAAGAAGTAGGATCTTGGGATGCTCATACTTATCAATCAATCCATCCATAATTTCTTCTACGCATTTGCCAATCAAGAAATACTTTCCACCCTTACCTTCATATTCTTTTCTATCAACATCTTCTGTATAAGTCTTGATTACAATCGGATGATCAATATGCTTCGGGGAAATAAGAGCCTTTCGTATCTGACTAAAATTCCTTTGTACAAAGCCTCCTGCAATGTCAATTACTTCTTGAGCATTACGATATGTTTTGGTAATACATAGCTCAAGGCCATATCCAAAGGTCTTTCTAAAGTCAGTAAATAAAGTAATATCCGATCCTGCATATGCATATATTGACTGCCAATCATCTCCTACAGCTATTACCTTTGCATTGCACAATTTGCATAGTTCCTTGGTAAGATTGAATCGTTGCCGAGAAATATCTTGGTACTCATCAACAATAATATATTTAAAATCAAGCCTTTTACCTAAGAGTTCTTCCTCTCTAAGAATACGGACAGAGTCATTTATCATATCCTCGAAATCAATCGCATTGTATTCCTTAAGTCGTTTGCAGTATTCCAGGTAGCATTGTTCACATATGGTCAGAAACAACTTAGTTCGCTCGTTAGAAGATGTTGAGCGGAATCTAGAAAAGTCATCTGTATTAAAATCATTTGTTTTGAAATTCTGGATAAAAGTGCATACCAACTTTACAAGTCGTGCGATATATTTATTCTCCTCTGTACCAACAATTTTCTCAAAAATCTCTTTAGATGAGCGTTTTTTCAGCTCAAAACCATGCGATATCAATTCATCCTGCAAATGAACAAGCAAATCCCGACCATCATTGTATGCGGAAAATGTACAAATAAGATCTGTGTCATGTTGGCGATGAAGCAGGAGCTTGTCATTAATCACCCTTTTGTAGGTAGTAAGTTGCTCTTCTGTATAGCGGTTATTTCTTCCATCCTCAGTTATTCCAAAATGTTCTATATAAGCAATCTTGTCTCCTTGTACTATAGTAAAATCAGGGGTGTAAGGTTTGTATGAACGGAGAATATTATATGGATACACCTTCTCGTATGTGTATTCAATGCCGTTCATATACAAGAAATTTGCAATAACAACTTCTTGTAATGAGCGGAGGCGCTCATGCGCAATAGTAACATGTCGACCAGAACGCTGATCAATTACCTTCTCTGTATATTCTTCCATATTACCTCGCAAAGTGGAGAAATCCGCTTTGGTAATATAGTTAAAAAATGAATTAAGGTCTTCTCCTTCGTATGGTGCATCGAAGTAACTACCAAAAAAAAGGATAAGTTTATCAACAAGTTCAGGGTACTCCAAAATGTTGTTCTTTAGATAATCATTGACAACATTATACATATAACCTTCTGTGACAATTCTTACACGTTCTTCCGTTTCTTGTTTTCGACGAATTGCATAACCTGTCTTATGGAATGTAGTTACAGGACAGTTGATCTTCAACGCCATATTTATTTTTTCCTGCAACTCACCCACAGCCTTATTTGTAAATGAAATGACAAGTATTTGATCAGGATGGATTCTTTTCTTCTCTACTAGGTACTTTACTTTTGCAGCTACCGTAGTCGTTTTTCCAGCCCCAGCGCCAGCAATAACAAGTGTATAGTCCTCATCTGATAAAACAACCTTACGTTGTTCTTCATCTAGTTTTATGTTTGGATCAACATCAGTTAGAACAGTATCAAGATATTGTTTCTCGGACTCAAGATGACGTGATATATAGTTATTATTATGGTTTATTACAAGCCGCGCTCCATCATCATTGAGTAAGTCTTCGTAATTTGAGAGAAAATGAATAATACGTTCTTCTTCAATGCCGTGCTCTTTACAATAATAGTTAAGCGTTTTGCTATCTTTTAAAACCTTAAAATAAGAAAAGATTTTCGCATTTTCTTCACACAAATCTTTGTAATCGCTTCTTGCAATATATATATCTTGTTTCAGTAAATCATTAAGTGCAATTTCAAATTTGCACAAGCATTCCAACTCGACAGTCATTACAAATCCCGATTTATTGGCCTTGCCTAAGTTAAACAATCTACTAAAGAAGTTTGACATAGCTTATTATATAACCCTTATTGATAATCTGTTTGCATTTTCTCACATTATCTGTCGCAAGCATTACCTCAAATATCCGCTCTAGTGTTGTTTTTGTATACTTACTTTGACTTAATAGATTTCATCGAGTACGCTCCTACAGCTATAATATGCGAATGTAACAAAATAATACAAGATAAGCGAAGAAGATTCTAAAAATAAAATATTTCATCGATACGTTTATCATTGCAGCTATGCAAAACACAAGATTATTGGCCCCTTGGTGAAAATCCCTAAATTATCATTGAAAAATCTTATCACGCAAGAAAAGTATATTATATTCGCAACTGAAATAAAAGCGCACGAGTAATCTTGACAGAACAGAGCAATTTGATATGAAAACAAAATACGAGAAGTTCATTGACGCAGTCTCGCACGCAATGGAGGACCATTCGTTCGATATCGTCTGGTTTTTTGATTTTGACGAACAAGATACCGTTCCCCTCATTGAAGATACCGGATGTTACCCTAAAGATGGGCACCGGGTACTCAGGATTGAACCTTTGCCTTCAAGGGTTTTATTCTGTGTAATGGAAGATTTTGCAAACTCGCTTCCCGATGGTCAAGAGAAAGAAAAATTGCTGATGTCACTGCGGTACCGCAAACCATTCTCGTCATTCAAGCAGACACTGGCCTACACAAACCAACGTGAGAACTGGTTTGCTTTCAAGGAAAAACAGATGCATGAAATCATTGAAGAATGGATGAGCGACGAAGGAATTGTTTACAAGGATGGGGTATTCAGTTGTAATGGTCCCGGTGTCATTGTATACCATAAAGATAGCGGTTTAACGCAAAAATAATGACGAGTAAAGAAATGAATTGAACATATCTCTATTGAATACCGGTTTGCCATTTATCTACTGACTTTGTTCTAATAAAATAAGGTAAACCGGCATCATTTCGGAAACACCGAGGTTGCTTTCTGCATTGAATTTTCAAATCTCTGTTTAAAGAGTCTCTCTCACTGAGGGATGATAAGTATAAAATCCACAACTTACTTTTTATCACAAAGTTTGAGTTAGTTATAATGCTCCTTGAATTATCATTTTGTGGCATTATATTCATTCCAAACTTCTTCTGCCAGATACTTATCACTACGACAATGCAAATCCGCAACTCCTTCTTCTATCATATTGGATGTCTCAGAATTATAAAAGATATCTGTTGCCTTTTCAAGTGACACACCATACATCTCACTTATGCACAAGATGATTCTGGCACATTGGGCACTTCTTATAATCTGCTTACTATCTTCGCTCATACCAGTTCACTTTCAATGTACGTAAGACATTCCTGAAGCATCCGCTCAGAACGGATGCAATATTGCACATTAGGTTTTTCGAATCTCAAAAGCCCTAAAGCCTCATCTTGGGATATTTCACCTGCAAAATACCTGTCAAGAGTGATGATTACCCTATCATTTGCTATTCCTCCAATTATCATATCATAATTACCGACATCTTTGCCATCACGACATTGAGCCACAAAATCAAGCCAATGCTCATCGTATGCATCAAAGCGCTTAATATTCCATTGTGTTTCATCACATAAAGAAAACTCGTATGTATTCAGCCAAGCTTGCTGCCCCCTTCTTTTGAAACGTTGTGCATATCTTACAGCCTGATCATATAATGATGTCAAATAAAAGCCACATCCAAAATCGAGATACTTACGCGAATGCATTGTATCGGGATGCTCAACAACTACATTTGATGAATGGTACAGTTTCATGCTTCAAGCACTCCTTTCTCCCTCATATATTCAGTAAGGTCTTCCATTAAATAACGGGAACTGAATGTATGAAGCACATCGTATGAGGGTATGATGTACTCATCCAAGATTCCGGAAACCTTGAGACGCCTATATACTTCTTGTTGCGGCAGTTTAAGCAACAAAGAAAGTTTCCCAATGCAGAATGTTACAAATTCAAGTATTTTCTTATCCATAAATATCCTGAATTAGACTCATGTATCGACTAAGGATTCACAACTTAATCATTTTTTTACAAATGGGCCTATTTTCACATTTTATCGCAAATATATGAAGAACTCGCGAGAAAAAGGCAGGAAATTGGGAAATAATGCAATTCGTTGGTAGATTGTTTAATACGCAACGGGCTTC
>SUXN01000046.1 GCA_015060965.1 Bacteroidales bacterium
AAGGACGTGGAGTACCGCGCCACGGTGTCTGTAAAGAACAAGAAGGGCAAAGAGAAGATACACAAGTTCGAGCTTCCTGCCGTAGAAGATAATGGAGTGGTGTTATCAGTGTCAGGCAGCAGTGACACAATCCGTTTCTCGATAAATGACAACTACACAACCGCAACAGACCTTGGCTTTGCCGTGCTCCACCGCAGCAATATGGGCTTCTACAGGCGGTTAGGTAACGGCACCACTGCCATAGAACTGCCGTCGGACACCCTGCCCGAGGGTGTGTGCCGTGCCGTGGTGTTCAGCGGCGAGACACCTCTTGCCGAGCGCCTCTTCTTTGTGCGTCACGACAGCCTTCAGGCCGGTGACCGCCAGACAGTGAAGCTGCGCGTTACGGCCAACGGCGATGCCCCGCACAACCTCAAGCTGCAACCGCACGAGAGAGTGACCCTCATCGTGGAGCGCGAGGATGGCAAGCCGCTGAACGCTAACAGCAACTACGCCGTGGCGGTTGTGGATCAGGCCGGAGTTCAGACAACCTCCTGGGGCTACAACCTCTACACCTACCAGCTGTTGGGCTCCGAGCTCAAGGGTTACATCCCCGATGCCTGGCAGTATTTCGACCCCGAGAACAAGGAGCGCGACAGTCATCTTGACCTTATAATGCTCACCCACGGCTGGACAGCCTACGACTGGAGCCGTCTCACGGCAACAGATATGAGCCGTGTTGTCCCAGCCGAGAAAGGTCTTACCCTTCGCGGGCAGTATTACCGCCGATATAAGAACAATAAGTTTGGAAAGAAAGGCTGTGTATCGATTGCGTTGAACAAGTATGCACCCATAATGCTTCACGTGCCTCAGGACACACTTGTTGCCGCTTATCCGTTCAGGACTGACAGTATAGGCCATTTTGCAGTCGACATCGAGGATTTCTATGGAAGGAAAGTGCTTGCCCTCTCTCCGAGTAACCCGGGCAGAAGAAGTAAAAATTCATGGGATGCATTCATGCTCGACCGCTATTTCTCACCCTCGCCACGTCTGCTCTCATATTGGGAACGCAATATCGGCAGCTCTTTCATGCAGGTGGAGAATATCTCCGACAGCGTCAAGAAGATAAGCCCTATCGAGTACCAACTCTCAACCCTCAATGTCAAGGACAATAAAAGGGACAGCCGTTACCTGCGCAAGCCCATAAGTGAGCTCCGTCTTGATTATATGGAAGAGTGGGAGTATGCCATGGACATCACATACCGTTACGGGGTATATGATTTTACACGCTATTACATGGCAACAATGAATAAATATATACAGGAGAATGAATATTTATATAAGTCCTTTTTGTTTGATTATGGCGACCATACACGCCGGTTGCTGTTGTATGACAAAGGAAATGAGAACCACTATAAAGATATGACAGAAACGGGGGGCTCCGCTGATGACACATCGGGGGATGCCGGTACTGCAATACAATGGGATGGCAGTCTTGGGTATTATTGGTTTAGAGAGAATCTTCCTCAATATCGTAATACAATAACTGTATCCAATGTTATCCAGAGTATCTTTGCCCGTTACAATCTGCATTGGTGCTATTGGGTGATGCCGGCTGTAATAGAAGGTGAATACAATAATGATTCGTTGCCTGTGATTGATAATGATTATTTGCACGGGATTGATGTCTGGAAGATGACGAACTTCAGTGAGATAATCCTCAGCAGTGCAAGAAAACATTGCGAAATGTTTTCTGGGGGGGAGGGATTCTGGAAACCCAAGGCTGAGGTAAGGAAGATTTATGATGCCGACAAATTTGCTGGAACCTATGCATTTCTTGGTGCATTTTGGAACAAAGAACCGTATTCGTTCCTTTATGACGGTTTCTACACAATGAAGACAATATACCCCACAATGAATGAGATATCCGTGGAGAGCAAGAACTTCAGGGAACACATCACGGCAACAGGTGCACAATCCTTGTCCCCGGATTTCCTGAAGGAGAATGTCCGCAATCCCAACTATGTCGCATTCCTTGTTAAGGCCGAAGAGGACACCACAAACTCGCAGCTCAAGGTCGACCTCACCAACGAGGCCGGCAGCAGGCGTTATACCTCATTCCGTGGCTACAGCCGCAGCAAGCAGTTCTATTCGCCAGACTACAGCAGGGTGCGACCCGACGGCAAGGACTACCGCCGTACACTGCTGTGGAATCCGCATGTGAAAAGTTCCGGCGGCAAACTGCAACTTGAGCTTTACAACAGTAGCGAATGCGGTGCAATTGCTATAGATGTGCTTGGTGTCGACGGCGGTGTGTTCTATAGCAATGACGAATATATCGCAACACGTGTTGACGAGTCATTACGCAATAGTGCCAATAGAGAAGCAATTGAAGAGAGTTCTCCACAACAGATAGTTGCTGATACTGTTCCTGTTCTCTCTGCAGCTGACTCACTGATACTGCAACGCCTGTTCGAAAAAGCAGAGGCATATTTCAACAAGAAGATTTACGGCAAAAGCATCAATATCTATGCCGAGCTTATACAGTATGGCTATGTGCCAGCCATCTATCGTGTAGGTTACAGTTACAGATATGGCCTTGGCATAATGGAAAGTGCTCCGCACGCACTTGAGTTCCTCAAGCAGGCAGCCGACAGCTGCTATGCACCGGCGCAGTATGAGTATGCGATGATGCTCCTTGGTGGTGAAGGCACCGAGGCCTCGCCTCGGGAGGCAGTCCATTGGCTTGAAAAAGCCGCTGAACAGGAACATGTAGATGCTCAGACCGAACTGGCAAAATGTCATTTGTACGGGAATGGAGCCCCGTTCGACCTTGCCGTTGCAGACTCATTGTTAAGGAAAGCCTCCATTGCCGGGCATCCCGAAGCGCTTTATCTCTATGCTCTGCGAATGCAACGCAAGGAGATAAGAAATGACAATATACTGGGTAGTGTCATTGATTGCGTATCGCGTTCTGCAGACAAGGGACATGCCGAAGCGCTCGATTATATGATACAGTATTGCCGTTCTATCGGTGACGGCGAAAACATGTACAAGAACGCACTAAGACTGCACCAGCAGGGTGACAAGCGCGGTACAAAAGCCCTTGCCGACTGCTACAACAACGGTATTGGAGTGAAGCGTGACAAGAGCCTTGCCAAAGACCTCTACCGCGAAGCGGGGGAAGAACGATGAAAGCTCGTGCCAATGAGCGCAATGCAAGCTTGCTTGTAATTGTACAGCGAGTGCAGCCGAGTTTCAAGCCCAAAGGGCTTAACGGGGAACGAGACCCCTCCGCCCTAAAGGGCACCTGATTGCGCCCCTGTTTTAGGGGGCAGTGCGGAGCCACAGCACTGCGTTGCTTTCAGCGAGCTTTGTCTGCGCTCGTTGTGTGTGTAAGCGAGCTTCCACACACTCGCTGGCACAAACCTTGCGACGTCGGTACCTTTAGGTGCCCAAAGGAGTCCCGAAGGGCCCTGTCGGTTTACCGACTGAGGGGTTATGTCAGGGGAGGAATATTATAGGGGTTATGCCAGGGGAGGAATATTATAGAGGTGAAGGGTTAAAACAGAGGACCTGTCATCCCGAGCGAGCGTAGCGACGAGGGATCTCATAAATACTCATATACATAAATGTAAACAGAGATATCTCGCATACGCTCGATATGACAAACATAGTATAAATTTAACTCCTCCGTCACATCGGAGATCTATATCATTAGTGGTTGTGGAATCCACAGATACGGATTCGCTAATCTGATAGAATATGTTTAACTATAAAATTGAATTATGAAACGAATTTCTTTATTATCCGTGCTTTTTGCTGTAATGGGTATGACTCTGTCATCCTGTGACGGCGCTGTTCCGAGTGATAATGTAAAGGCTGTTGATGAGGTCCAGGTCAAGAATACCAAAACCTACAATCTGCTGCTTGATGAGGAAGTCTTTGCGAGTACAGGGCTAAAGAAGGTAACTGTATTGGAGACTACAATACAGTATCACTTGTTGATGCAGGAATGCTGTCCTAAAAGCTATCTTGAAGCCCAAGTTGCAATGTTTCCATTGGATATGATAACGAACTATTATCTTGCTGATTGTCTTCCTTATGATACAACATTTCTTCAAAAGGAAAACAAACGGCTTGAGAGTGTATTCCGCGAGAAATTCAGGGATGTTGATTTTGTAGAGTATGATAAGGAACGTTATGCAGCACTTGCAAATGATGCAAAGATGACCCGTATGAAACGTTCCGATTATTGGGAAGCCGTGTTCGGGATAAACAGGGAGTATGCAAACCCGGAGGGTTTTGCTGATGTTGAAAAGGCCATAAAGGAGCTGCACAGCAGGTTAGGCCTCGGTTGGAACGACACAATCTTTGTGGCAAAGGACGCGTTAGAAAATCATAGAGCCGCAGTCGAGCACGTCTTCACTAATCTTAAAGACGAGATAAACAAAATATATATCAAGTGATATCACAACGATATAGACATTAATCAACAATTTTAAACTCTTAAAAAACAATGAAAAAGAATCATTTTTTTACATTCGTTGGAACACTTGTAATTGCGCTCGGTGTTATATCCTGCACAAGCGATGATGGTAATTATTCCCTAAATCAAGTAGAGCCTTCAATTAACACAACAAGGTCTGTCGGCGGAATGACTAAGGAAGAAGTTGAGGCGCGAGTTGATGAACTTGAAAAGAAATATAATGCATCAATTTTAATAGTTGACACAGCAAACATGACCGAGAGCAGATTTGAGGAGATGGAGCTGCAAATGATGACAACACAATTAGAATGGCAGAATAATAAAGATAAAAATATTTGATATAATAGCATAAGGAATACTCCTTTGGGGTTAAATCCAGGGGAGTGTTTTTTTGTTGTTAATTACTAAAAACCGCTGTTAAATAATTGTAATAAGCAACCGCAATACCATTGCATTTTTTGAGAATTCCATTTGTTTATTATTTCTTTGTATGTGAGTCAATCAATAACCCCACAAAGAAAATCAGATTATCAATGAGAAGCGCATTAAGTTTAGTTATCCTGTTGATGATAACAATATAGGCAATGGGTGATGACGGCAAATACAAGGAGTATTGCAGACAGATGAAGGAGAAACGCAATCTGACACTTTCTATTCCTGAGAGTGCAGTGAGTTTCCAGTCTGAAAGTTCTTTATTTGTGTTCAGTTTTGGTGAAAAGGTGGAAGAGCTGGCCGGTCGCCCGATATTTATGGCCGGTCCCATTATCAGCCTATCTAAAGATTGCTCTTTGGTAATGATGGATATTGATAGCGCAGAAAAGCCACGTCCCGGGGCATACTCCGACAATAGAGCATACGACTTTCCGGCTTCCACGAGCTGGATGTTGAGCAACTGCCACTACCCTTGGGCTGGATGGTATATATATGCTACCAATGGTATTATCATGGAGGATGATTCAATGAGGCGTACAGACGAGGAGATTGTTGCATTGCAGAAACAGGTTGCCCGGTTAAGGACTAAACATGAACGTCTTATAGAGAATGATGAACTGACACGCAAAGTCGGTTGCGACCGCGTATTCATCGTGCGGATTCCTGATATGGTGAAAATCTGCACGAACCGTGATATCCCTGAGTATTATTGTCCCAAGACCGAGGCATTGCTGAAATCCAACGCCACTGAATGCTACGGTGTGGAATTCTATAAGCATTCATCCTATGAACCCTTGAAAATGCTGTTCTTCATCAATGGCAACAATACAACTATTGATGAATGCGTATCCCAGATAGCGGAGTATATCAGGTTTGAGTAATCTGCCAAAAAAACGGCATTTAAAGATATCTGAAAAAAGGGACCTTCATAGTCCCTTTTTTCAGATATCTTTGCTTTCTCCTTCTATGTAGTATTTCCTCTCAATGCTCTTGCCGTCGAAGACTACATAGGCAAAGGTGCTTATCCAGTCGCCTAAGAATATGCAACGCGATGTAGCGTCAAGCATAAGGTCCTCATCGACGTGACGGTGGCCGAAGATGAAACAGTCTACATCGGGGTGGGTCTGCAAGTAGTTCCTTGCATATATGGTACAATCTTCCTTGTCCACACCCATGAATGGAGTATCGCCCTTCACCTTATGTTTGAGCATGCTGTGGCGCGCCCAGCTGAGACCCATCCAGATGCTCCAACGGGGATGCACCATCGAGAACATCCATTGCAGGAAACGGTTGTGGAACACCGCACGCAGAAAGCGGAAGCTCTTCTCGGTAGAGAACTCGTCGCCATGGGCAAGGAAGAACTCCTTGTCATATAGCTCCACAAGACAAGGCTCACGATGGATAATCATGCCGCACTCCTTCTCAAAATAATCGAGACACCACATATCGTGGTTGCCTGTGAAGATATGCACCTCCACTCCCCTGTCGGTGAGCTCCGACACCTTGCCCAGGAAACGGGTGAAGCCTTTGGGCACAACATATCTGTGTTCGTACCAGAAGTCGAACATATCGCCGAGCATATACACCGCAGCAGCCTCATCCTTTATCTTGTCGAGGAACGAGACGAGACGACGCTCGTGGGTGCGGCTGTGCTCGATGGCCCAAGAGCCCAGATGCGCATCGGAAAGGAAATATATCTTCTTCATAGCTTGCTTTTTATCGCTGGAATCAAAGCAGACCCAACTCGAGTTTGGCCTCCTCGGTCATGAGTTCCTGACTCCACTCGGGCTCGAATACAAGATTGAGGTTCACGGCTGTTATGCCCTGGATTGACTCAACCTTCATCCTTACATCCTCCATCATGAAGTCGGCCGCCGGACAGTTTGGGGCAGTCAGTGTCATATCGATATCCACCGAGTTGTCCTCTTTGAGTTCAATGCGGTATATGAGACCCAGGTCATACACGTTAACCGGTATCTCAGGGTCATAGACCGTCTTTATCATCTCAACAATCTTCTCTTCAAGTTCAATCTTCTCCATTTTGTTATAGCCACTTACAAGCGGCCCTCATCATTATAGCTGTAATAAGCTTTATCAGTAATTATTATATGGTCGAGCATGCGTATATTCATGACCTTGCATGCTCCAGCAAGGTTGGCTGTGAGAGTGTCATCCTCACGGCTGGGCTTCAGGTTGCCCGAAGGATGGTTGTGGCACACGGCAATGGCTGTAGCACGTTTAAGAAGAGCCTCGCGGATTATCAGACGCACATCGACCACCGTAGCGGTGAGGCCTCCTGTGCCAATGAGCACGTGGTCTATCACCTTGTTCATACTGCTGAGCAACAGCACATAGCAATGCTCTACAGAAGAGTCGCACAACAACGGGTGGAAATAGTCGAAAAGCGCCTTTGAGGAGAGGATGCGTGCCCTTTCGGGACGTTCATCGCTGGAACGCCTTTTCCATAGCTCGCAGACAGCCTGTATTGCAATGGCCTTGGCCGGACCTATGCCCTTGAACTGGCATAGGTCATCGATAGAGAGGCGTGCAAGCTCGGCAATGCTGTCACTACACGAAGCAAGGACTTTCCTCATGAGCCCCACTGCAGTCTCCTCGTCATTGCCCGTACCGATGAGCAGGCCCAACAACTCGGCGGTGCTCAATGTGGCCACACCGTGCTTCATGGCCTTCTCGCGCGGACGCTCGTCGGCCGGCATCTCCTTTATACTGGGCTTGAGTTCCGACATCTGTTATCCTCTGTTATACAGTTTCGTAAGGTTCTCCTTTGTCTCGAGCGGCTGCTTGAGTATCATCTTGAAGCACATCGCCTTGAGGAAGCCCATGCCGTAGCCTGTTATCTGCACCGCTGCTGCCATAACAGAAAGAACGGCAACCTTCAGGCTTTTGTTCTTAAACAGCGAATCGGTAAAGATAAGCAGCGCATAAAGCAACGGCAACAGAAGCAACCACGGGCAGAAGAATGATGCTATCAACAGCAACACTCCCATCACAAGCATCATGGCAGGGGCAGCATGTACCGGTTTCAGTGAGCCGGGATGAATGAGCTGCAGCCAGATGCGCGCCTGACCGAAGTTGTTCACCTGCTTGTAGAAGCGTGAAAGGTCGATGCGGCGCTTGTGGTATACGAACACCTCGCGTATGAGGCGAATCCTGAATCCGGCATTGCGTATGCGTATGCTAAGGTCGATATCCTCACCCATCATATCCTTGAAGTCACCAACCTTCTCATACACAGCCTTGGAGAGACCCATATTGAAGGTACGTGGGCAGAACTTCTCCATTACGGCCTTGCCGCCACGTATACCGCCTGTCGTCCAGAAAGAGGTCATCGCGTGGCTCACAGCCTTCTGCATATCCGAGAAAGAATCATCGGCCGCATCGGGGCCTCCGAAACAGTCGCAGTAGTCGGCAGCCATCGCCGCCTCGAGTTTCTCGAAGTAGAATGGCGGCAGAATGACATCCGAATCAAAGAAGAGCATATAGTCTCCGTTGGCACGCGCCATACCGTAGTTGCGGGTGTCGCTACGGCCCGAATTTTCCTTATAGTAATAGTGGATAGCAAAAAAAGAACGATAGTGACCAAGCAAATGATCACATCGTTCTTTTGAGCCATCCTCTATAATCACCAACTCAAATGGTTTTACCGTCTGAGCCGACAGACTCTCGAGAAGTTCCTTTACCTCACCCGGTCTGTTGTAAACTGGGACAATTATAGAGTATAACAAATCTTTGTTTTTTAGAAGTTATGCCTTTACGCGACCAACGTAAGAACCGTCGCGTGTGTCAACCTCAACAAGCTCGCCCTCGTTGATGAAGAGAGGTACGCGGATCTCGGCACCTGTCTCCAAAGTTGCAGGCTTTGTTGCGTTTGTTGCAGTATCACCCTTGAGACCCGGCTCGGTGTAGGTGATTGCAAGAACAACCTTTACAGGCATATCGGCAAAGAGGATTGTCTCTGTTGAAGCATCTGTTACAACCTCAAGTGTCATACCCTCCTTCATGTAGGCAACACCGTTGATCTGATCTGCAGAGATGTTAACCTGCTCATATGTCTCATTGTTCATAAATACGTAGTCGGTACCCTCCTGATAGAGATACTGGTAAGGACGGCGCTCAACGCGAACATCCTCAAGCTTCTCACCAATGTTGAAACGACGCTCCAACACATAGCCGTCAACAACATCCTTGAGCTTTGTACGCATAAAGGTGTTGCCCTTACCAGGCTTTACGTGCAAGAAGTCGATGCAGAAATACAACTTGCCATCCATACGGATAGCTGTACCGATTTTAATGTCCTGAGCATTAATCATAACTATATTCTTTTTTTGTTAATATTGGCTGTTTTAAGCGAGACAGAGACACGTCTCCGCAAATTTTTGCAAAGGTAGTAAAAAGTTGAAGAAAAAGCAATTATTACCGCACTTTAATTACCGTTACCTGCCGTTTTGACACTTATTATAGAAAATTCTTATTTAAATTAAACCTTTATACTTTTATATTATCTAATAAATTGAGTAATTTTGCATTCTGTCCAAAAGCTACCTTTCGAGCGAAAAAACAAAAAATACAAACATATGAACAACAAACTGAAATGGGGCCTGGTAGCCCTCCTGATTGTAGGCTGCGGAATATTCGGATATTACCAGCTCATGCCAAAAGAGAACGAAGAACTGACAGAGGCCGATGCAATGCCAAAAAGCACAAAGAAGAAGAGTCTTGACGTGTATGCAAAAGTGATTGCACCGCAGTTGCTCACCGACGAGATTCCTATCATAGGACGCCTTGTACCCGACGAGGAGGTACAGCTCTCGTTCGAGACATCAGGTAAGATTACCGACATTTTCTTCAAGGAGGGCAGCCACGTAAAGAAAGGCACACTGCTTGCCAAGGTAAACGACGCAGAGTTGCAGGCACAGCTGGCACGTCTCGAGGCACAGGTTCCATTGGCCCAGGAGCGAGTGTACCGCCAGAGCACGCTGCTGCAGCGTGATGCGGTAAGTAAGGAGGCTCTGGAGATTGTGAAGACCGAACTTGCGACACTCAACGCTGACATTGACAAGACAAAGGCACAGATTGAGCTCACCGAGCTCCGTGCCCCGTTCGACGGCATAATCGGTTTGCGCCAGGTGAGCGTGGGCTCATTCGCATCACCCACAACCGTTGTGGCAAAGCTGACATCGGTTACCCCCATAAAGGTTGAGTTCTCTGTTCCCGAGCGCTATGCCGGTGAGGTAAAGAAAGGCACGAACCTTGAGTTCAGCGTCGACGGTAAGCTCGAGGCTTTCAAGGCACAGGTATATGCTACCGAGGCAAGCCTTGACGCAGAGACACACACACTGCTTGTACGCGCCCTCTACCCCAACGAGAACGGCGAACTGCTTTCTGGCCAGTATGCAGGCATACGTCTGAAACAGAAGGAGATTCCCGATGCAATCGCAGTACCGGCCGAGGCCATCGTCCCCGAGATGGGCAAAAGCAAGGTCTTTGTATACCGCAACGGCAAAGCCGAACCTGTTGACGTGGCGACAGGAATCCGTACCGACGCAGAGATACAGATTGTAAAGGGCCTTGAGTTCGGCGACACAATCCTGACATCAGGAACACTGCAGCTGCGCAAGGGTTCTGCGGTAAACATCATAGCATTCCAATAACACAAAAAAGAGAAGGTTATGAATATTTCGGAACTCAGTATACGACGTCCGGTGCTTGCCACCGTACTGACAATCATCATATTGCTCTTCGGCGCCATCGGTTACATCACGCTTGGCGTGCGTGAATACCCGTCGGTGGACAACCCCATAATCTCTGTCACCTGTAGCTATGCAGGTGCCAACGCCGAGGTCATCGAGAGCCAGATAACAGAACCCCTAGAACAGAACATCAACGGTATCCCGGGCATACGCTCGCTTACCAGTACGAGCCAGCAGGGAATGTGCCGCATCACCGTGGAGTTCGACCTGTCGGTAGACCTTGAGACCGCCGCAAATGACGTGCGCGACAAGGTGTCACGCGCGCAGAGATACCTGCCACGCGACTGCGACCCTCCGACCGTTTCAAAGGCCGATGCCGATGCCATGCCTATCCTTATGGTTGCCATACAGAGCGACAGCCGCTCTCTGCTTGAGATAAGCGAGATTGCCGACCTCACCGTGAAGGAGCAGTTGCAGACTATCCCAGACGTGAGCAGCGTGCAGATATGGGGAGAGAAGCGATACTCGATGCGTATATGGCTCGACCCTGTGAAGATGGCCGCATACGGCATCACCCCTGTGGATATAAAGAACACCATCACAAGCGAGAATGTGGAGTTGCCGTCGGGAAGCATCGAGGGTAACAGCGTGGAGCTTACCCTGCGCACAATGGGACAGATGCATACCGCACAGGAGTTCAACAACATTATAGTCAAAGAGAAGGACGGCAATATCGTGCGCATACGCGACATTGGACAGGCCGAGCTTGGCCCTGCCGACCTCAAGAGCTACATGAAGATGAACGGTGTGCCAATGGTGGGTGTGGTAGTTGTTCCGCAGCCGGGTGCCAACCACATTGAGATTGCCGATGCCGTATACCAGCGTATGGAGCAGATGCAGAAGGACCTTCCCGAGGATATACAATACTCTTACGGTTTCGACAACACCAGGTTCATCCGCGCATCAATCGACGAGGTGAAGAACACTGTATACGAGGCATTCGTGCTGGTGATCATCATCATCTTCCTGTTCCTGCGCGACTGGCGCGTGACACTCATCCCTTGTATCGTTATCCCCGTTTCACTCATAGGCGCATTCTTTGTGATGTACGTGGCAGGATTCTCCATAAACGTGCTCACCATGCTTGCCGTGGTGCTCTCGGTTGGTCTTGTGGTGGATGACGCCATTGTGATGACCGAGAACATATATATCAGAATCGAGAGGGGCATGAACCCCTTCAAGGCCGGCATTGAGGGCTCAAAGGAGATTTTCTTTGCAGTCATCTCCACCACCGTGACACTTGTTGCCGTGTTCCTGCCCATCGTGTTCATGGAGGGTACCAGCGGACGCCTGTTCCGCGAGTTCAGTTTTGTGGTAGCAGGTTCGGTGATAATATCCTCTTTTGCAGCGCTTACCTTTACCCCCATGCTCGCTACAAAGCTGCTCAAGAGGCGCAAGGAGCAGAAGTGGTTCTACCGCAAGACCGAACCGTTCTTCGAGGGGCTGAACAACATCTACAGCAAGTCACTCGACGCATTCATGAAGGTGCGCTGGGTCTCAATACCTGTATCAATCCTGATGTTCGTGCTCATCTGGTTCCTGTGGGGAGAGATTCCTGCCGAGATGGCACCGATGGAGGACCGCTCGAGGATCACCGTGAACACCCGCGGTGCCGAGGGCGTGAGTTACGAGTACATGCGTGACTACACCGAGGAGATAAATGCCCTTGTAGACTCTATCGTTCCCGACGCACAGTCGGTAACAGCCCGTGTATCAAGCAACAGCGGTAACATAACCATCAGCCTCAAGGACATCAGCGAGCGCGATTATACACAGATGGAGGTTGCCGAGAAACTGACAGCCGCCGTAAGCAAGAAAACAAAGGCACGTGCATTCGTACAGCAGCAGTCATCGTTCGGCGGACGCCGAGGAAGCATGCCGGTACAGTATGTAATCCAGGCGACAAGCATCGAGAAGCTGCAGGAGGTGCTGCCGGAGTTCCTGAGCCGCGTACACGACAACCCCACCTTCAAGATGGCCGACGTGGACCTCAAGTTCAGCAGTCCCGAGGTGAGGGTGAACATCAACCGCGACAAGGCTGGCAGCATGGGAACAAGCGTACGCGACGTTGCCGAGACATTGCAGTATGGCCTCAGCGGACAGCGCATGGGCTATTTCTACATGAACGGCAAGCAGTACGAGATTATCGGCCAGGTTAACCGTCAGCAGCGCAATACCCCCACAGGCGTGAAGTCCATTTACATCCGCAACGACCAGGGCGAGATGGTCCAGCTCGACAACCTTGTGGAATTCATTGAGAGCGTGGCACCGCCCAAGCTCTACCACTACAACCGTTTCCTGTCGGCCACCGTATCGGCAGGACTTGCCGAGGGCAAGACCATCGGCGACGGCCTTGACGAGATGGACAAGATTGCCGAGGAGGTTCTTGACGACACATTCCGCACAGCCCTTGCTGGTGACTCAAAGGAGTTCCGCGAGAGTTCATCGAGCCTCATGTTCGCGTTCATCCTTGCACTGGTGCTTATCTACCTTATCCTTGCAGCGCAGTTCGAGAGCTTCAAGGACCCGTTCACAATCATGCTCACCGTGCCTTTGGCCATTGCCGGAGCACTCATATTCATGTATTTCGGTGACATAACCATGAACATCTTCAGCCAGATCGGTATCATCATGCTCATCGGTCTTGTGGCGAAGAACGGTATCCTCATCGTGGAGTTCGCCAACCAGAAGCAGGAGAGCGGCGAGAGCAAGATGGATGCCATCCGGAGCGCTTCATTGCAGCGTCTGCGCCCAATCCTCATGACAAGCGTGTCGACCATCCTCGGTCTTCTGCCGCTTGCCATAGCCAATGGCGAGGGTGCCAACCAGAGAATCGCGATGGGTACAGCAGTTGTGGGCGGAATGCTCGTTTCGACATTCCTCACAATGTACATCGTACCGGCAATCTACAGTTACATTTCTACCGAACGCAAACAGGAGGAGGAGACAGTATGAGAAAGATACTTTTTACAATAGCCGCCCTGATGGCGATGACCACAGGAGCATCGGCACAGAAGCTGACACTGCAGGAGTGCCTGATGAAGGGACTCGAGAACAACTACTCACTGCGCATAAGCCGCAACAAAGAGCAGATAGCACACAACAATGCCACGCTGGCGAATGCAGGCTACCTGCCCAGCCTTGACCTCAACGCAGGCTACAACGCAAGCCTCTCGAGCAGCGACAGCAAGATGCGCTCTACAGGCGAGACACAGGAGGTACGCAACTCCCTGGACCAGGGACTCAATGCAGGCATAGGGCTCAGCTGGACAATATTCGACGGCTTCAATATAAGCACCAACTACAAGCAGCTGAAGGAACTTGAGAGGATGGGCGAGACAAACACCCGTATTACAATCGAGGACTTCATCGCCAACCTCACCGCCGAATACTACAACTTCATACAGCAGAGGTTGAGATTGGCAAACTACTACTATGCCGTGCGGTTGTCCAAAGAGAGGCTTCGCATTGTTGAAGAACGTTACAATATCGGCAACTTCTCGCGCCTCGACTACCAGCAGGCAAAAGTGGACTTCAACGCCGACAGTGCGCAATATATAAAACAACAGGAGATTGTGCTCACCTCCCGAATCGCCCTCAACGAGTTGATGGCAATAGAGGAGGTGTACACCCCCATCGAAACTGCGGAAACAGCCATCGTTGCCGACACGACATTCCTGTTCAACGACCTCTGGAACAACATGTTGCAACACAATGCGGAACTTTTGTATGCCGAGCAGAACAACACGATGGCACAGCTCGACTACAAGAAGGTGCTCTCACGCAACTACCCATACGTAAGGCTCAACGCCGGATACGACTACTCGTTCAACAAATATGACACCAACAGCTACACACGCCGCAGCAACTGGGGCGGCAGCGCCGGTGTCACAGTAGGGTTCAACCTGTGGGACGGTAACCGCCGACGCGAGAAACGCAATGCCAAGATAGAGATTGCCAATGCCGAACTGCAACGTAACCAGTTAGAGCTTGCCCTCAAGGCGGAGCTGGGCAACCTGTGGCAGGCCTACAGGAACAACATACAGCTGCTGAACCTTGAGAAACAGAATGTTGTGACTGCACGCGAGAACCACGAGATTGCGAAAGAGCGTTACATGCTCGGTGACATTTCAGGTATTGAAATGCGCGAGGCCCAGAAGAGCCTTCTCGATGCCGAGGAGCGCCTGATTTCCGTAGAGTACCAGACAAAGCTGTGCGAGATATCCCTATTGCAGATTTCGGGCGACGCATCAAACTATCTTAAGTAAATATATTTAACAATCAAATTTTAATTGTACCTTTGCGCCCGCAAATGTACAGGCTATCGTCTGTCTTTATCCTGTATAGAATAAAACGAGATATTATATAATGAAGAAAGCACTACTTACACTTATGCTCATGTTGCCTATGGCACTGCTTGCGCAGGTATCGGGCAGCATCAGCGGAAAGATGATCGACGGCGAGAACGGCGAGCCGTTAGGCTTCGTGACCGTAGCAGTCACCCCCGAAGGAGCTACAGCACCGACAGCCGGCTGCACATCGGACGACAACGGTACATTCAGAATCGGCGACCTCAAGGAGGGACGTTACACCGTACAGTTCACCTTCGTGGGTTACCTCAGCGACAGCCGCAAGGTGAACATCACATCATCAAAGAGCAAGATTGACCTGGGACGCATAACCCTCAAGAGCGACAAGAAGATGCTAAAGGAGGTGGTTGTCACAGAGCAGCGTTCACAGATGAGTTTCGAGATTGACAAGCGTGTCTTTACCGTGGACCAGAGCATCGCCTCGACAGGTGGCTCGGCAAGCGACGTGCTTGTGGACATCCCGTCAGTGGAGGTTGACAACGAAGGTGTCGTTTCACTGCGCGGCAGTGAGAGCGTCACAATATGGATCAACGGCAAGGCGAGCGGACTCACAGCCGACAACCAGGGCGACATACTGCAGCAGATGCCGGCAGGCTCAATCGAGAAGATTGAAGTAATCACCAACCCATCGGCAAAGCACTCTCCCGAGGGAACAGCAGGTATCATCAACATCATCCTCAAACGTGACCGCAAGGCAGGCTACTATGGTAGCGCACAGGCCGGCGGTGACTCGAAAGGCGGTTACAATGCCGGAGTGAACGTGAATTTCAGCAGCGGCAAGTTCGACGCATACGGCGGACTCAACTACCGCAACATGAAGTTCGACAACGAGGGCACCACCACGACCGAATACGTGGGCGAGCCATACAACAGCTACCAGCAGCAGAAGAGCACCGGCGACCACAACCCCAACAACATCTTCGGACGTGCAGGATTCACATGGCGCTTTACCGAGAAGGATGAGTTCTACGGAAACCTCATGGGAATGTTCGGTGGCGGCGAGCATAAGAACCGCATCACAAGCGAGAGCGGAGCGGTGAATGCCGACGGCACATTCGGTAACCCAAACCGCCGTACAGACCGCCGCACATCACAGGAAGGAACACCGCGCATGTACAACGTGGAGATGGGCTACACCCACCGCTGGAGCGACACACACTTCATCGACCTCTCTGTCGGCCACCACGAGTGGACACAGAAGCGCGACGCCACATACACTCAGACAACAGAGATTCTGGGCGACAACCCTGTGACACACAAGAGCTACCAGTTCCAGGATGGCGAGAACAAGAACAGCAATACCGAAATAAAGCTCGACTATGAGTACAAGATAAACGAGAACCACCGCATCGAGGCCGGTTACAAGGGTGACTTCTCGGATGACAACAGCCCCGTCATCACATACACCGACGAGGCACACACCATACTCGACCGGGGACTATACAACAAGTTCCGCTACAAGCAGCAGACACACGCGCTGTATGCCACATATTCGGGCCGCATAGGCAAGTTGGGTTACCAGGTGGGCCTGCGTGCCGAGCAGTGGAACGTGAAGACACGCTCATACGGATACGCACAGGAACAGAGCGGCGAGATTCCCGGCTTCACAAGCAAGGACTTCTTCAAGCTGTTCCCGAGCGCGTTCCTCAGCTATGAGATAAGCGACGGCCAGGAGATTCAGGTCAACTACACACGCCGTCTGCGCCGTCCTTGGGGAGGACAGCTCAACAGCTTCCAGAACATCAGCGACTCCACGAACATCTCGTTCGGTAACCCCAACCTTACACCTGAGTATTCTAATGCCTACGAGCTCAACTACCTGAAGAGTTGGAAGAACCACACGCTCTCAATCTCAAGTTACTTCCGCACGACAGAGGATGTCATAGAGCGCATAAGCTACAGCGAGGGCCGCGTCATCTATACCACCAACGAGAATGTGGCAAGCACACAGTCGGCAGGTCTTGAGATTGTCGGCAAGAACCGTCTTTTCAAGGTCCTTGACCTGACAACGACCCTGAATTTCTTCTACTACAAGCTTGACGACTTCAAGTACATCATCAACAACCAGGTGATTACAGGCGAGGCCGACGAGAACTTCTCGTGGAACGCACGCATGACAGCAAGCGTAATGCTCCCCTGGAGCATCACCATGCAGCTCACAGGCCGTTACAACGCAAAGAGAATCGTTGCACAGGGACACCGCGAGCCGAGCTACTCGCTTGACCTTGGATTGCGCAAGATGTTCAACAAGAACTGGAGCATCAGCGTGAACGCACGCGACCTTCTCGACTCACGAGGCTGGCACAGCGTCACAAAGAACGATTTCTTCACACGTGACTCGGAGAGCTCACGCGGCGGACGCACATTCGGCATAACACTCACCTACAGCTTCGGTAACATGAAGGCACAGATGCCAAAGCGCAAGCAGCAGGAGATACCGAGCAGCGGATATGAGGATATGGACGGCGGAATGGGAGAGATGTAATCCCCCAAAGACAATACATTGGAAATGGAGGACAGCTCACAAAAGCTGTCCTCCATTCTTTTATGGACCATCATTAGGGCCTGACAACAACAATCCACACTGGTAATCATCCGACCATATCATCCCAACGATTGCAAAGAGGAGAAATCGGTTCACCTGCAAACTATAGGGGGAATATCTTTTTAACACAGACAAAACATTAAACAATCTCTTATATTCTTTTATA
>SUXN01000047.1 GCA_015060965.1 Bacteroidales bacterium
CGTTCATTGTTACACTAATGAACTCACCGATAACAAAACGTTGTTTTGTCATTCTGAGCGGAGCGAAGAATCTCTGTATAGGTTTTGTTGAGATCCCTCGTCGCTGCGCTCTGTCGGGATGAACTGTGTTCGCGGTTTTTGAGAGATCCTTTGACAATGCCGTCTTTTCGCGACCCGCACGGCATGAGCATTGCCCATGCTACGTGCGACCATTCGCTGCCGGCATTGTCGAACCCTGCGGATTTCGTCGCTTTGCTCTGTCGGGATGACAAGTTCGCTGCTGTTGAGATGCTTCGCTGCGCTCAAGCATGACAGGTACAACGTGTTTTCCTCTACCAAAAATACTCCAAAATACCTTATATATAAAAAGTAACAGGCCAATGTTATGAACACCGGCCTGTATATTATAATGTTTAAATTGTCAGCAGAATATTAAGCGAGCTTTGCAAGGGCTTCCTTTATGCGGCGGATAGCCTCAACGATATTCTCGTCGCTTGTTGCGTAACTCATTCTGAAGCATTCAGGTGCGCCGAATGATGCTCCGCCAACTGCTGCAACGTGTGCCTCGGTCAAAAGGTACATTGCAAGGTCGTCGCTGTTGTTGATAACTGTACCGTTGTAGCTCTTGCCGTAGAATGAGCTGCACTTGGGGAACAGGTAGAATGCACCCTCGGGAACATTCACTTCAAGACCTGGAATCTCCTTTGCGAGCTTTACGATGAGGTCGCGGCGGCGCTGGAATGCCTTACGCATCTCCTCAACGGGCTCCTGTGAGCCTGTATAAGCCTCAAGGGATGCCATCTGAGATACAGAACATGGTCCGCTTGTATACTGTCCCTGGAGCTTGTTACAGCCCTTTACAATCCACTCTGCAGCTGCAAGGTAACCGATGCGCCAGCCTGTCATTGCGTATGCCTTTGAAACACCGTTGATGATGATTACGCGCTCTCTTATCTCGGGGAACTGTGCTATGCTCTCGTGTTTGCCCACGTAGCTTATGTGCTCATAAATCTCGTCAGCTACAACATAAACCTCGGGATATTTTGCAAGTACATCGGCAAGCTCCTTGAGCTCCTCTCTTGTGTATACCGAACCTGTAGGGTTTGATGGAGAGCAGAGGATGAGCATCTTTGTCTTCGGGGTTATGGCTGCCTCAAGCTGTGCGCCTGTGATCTTGAAGTTCTGCTCTATGCCTGCGCTCACAATGACAGGTGTACCGTCGGCAAGCTTTACCATGTCTGGGTAACTTACCCAGTAGGGTGCAGGAACAATAACCTCGTCACCGGGGTTTACAAGTGCCATGATTGCATTACATACGGCCTGCTTTGCACCGTTTGATACAGAAATCTGTGTCTCCTTGAACTCGAGTCCGTTCTCGTTCTTGAGCTTATCCACAATAGCCTTGCGAAGAGTGGGGTAGCCAGGAACTGGAGAGTAACGTGACCAGTTGTCGTCAATGGCCTGCTTTGCTGCGGCCTTGATGGCATCTGGGGTGTTGAAGTCGGGTTCTCCTACACTCATGTTGATTACATCTACACCTTGTGCTTTCAACTCCTGGCTCTTCTGTGACATTGCCAGTGTTGCCGATGGTGCCAATCGGTTTACGCGGTCTGATAGCTTGTTCATTTTAGAAGCTTATTATTTTGTAGTTAGTTTTATTCTTATTCTTATTTATTTTTAGATGCTTCGCTACGCTCCAGCATAACATCCAAATATTGTATATTTCATATAATTTTCATTGCCTTTAGCCCCTTCGGGCGGGAACTTCGTTTCTGAGCAAGGCGAAGAATCTCTATTATTTGCTGTTCTTGAGATTCCTTGACAATGCTTGCGTTTTTTGAGATCCCTCGTCGCTTTGCTCTGTCGGGATGACAGGTTCGCTGTTTTTGAGATTCTTCTCTTCGTTACACTCCGCTCCAGAATGAAAGGTATGTGTTCACATTGTACTTTTGACACCCCTTGCTTACCGCGACCCATGCGGCACCACGAGTGCGGTGCTTCACGTGACCTATCGCTGCAAGTGATGTAGAAACTTCGCCTTCGGCTCAGTTTTCAAAGTGTAACGTATGCCCCATGCGCTCTGCCTTTGTATGCAGGTAGCGTGAGTTATATGTGTTGGGCTCAATCTCAATGCCTACATTCTCGGTTATTGTGAGTCCGTAACTCTCCAAACCGATGCGCTTTACTGGGTTGTTGGTGATGAGTCGCATCTTGTGTACACCAATCTGACGCAGAATCTCGGCACCTACACCGTAGTCTCTCTCGTCTGCCTTGAAGCCAAGGCAAAGGTTCGCATCCACTGTGTCCATACCCTCCTCCTGGAGTTTGTATGCACGCATCTTGTTCATGAGTCCAATGCCACGGCCCTCCTGGTTAAGGTATACGATAACACCCTTGCCGGCCTTGTCAATGAGCTCCATAGCCTGGTGGAGCTGTGCACCGCAGTCGCAACGCTGTGAACCGAAGATGTCACCTGTCATGCACGATGAGTGTACACGTACAAGTATTGGCTCATCCTCGCTCCACTCGCCCTTGATGAGTGCGATGTGCTCCAATCCGTTCGACTTCTGACGGAACGGTATAAGGCGGAAATGTCCGTGCGCTGTAGGCATGTCAACCTCCTCGCCTTTGTCAACGAGTGACTCCTGTTTCAGGCGGTACTCGATAAGGTCTTTGATTGATATTATCTTGAGGTCATGTTTCTTTGCAATCTCAATGAGCTGCGGCATACGTGCCATGGTACCGTCCTCGTTCATAATCTCAATGAGTGCGGCAGCAGGGTAGAGGCCTGACAGACGTGCGAGGTCAATGCTTGCCTCGGTGTGTCCTGCACGGCGCAACACTCCGTTGTCTTGCGCATAAAGCGGGTTGATGTGTCCCGGACGTGCAAAGGTCTCCGGTTTGCTTGTAGGGTCGGCGAGAGCCTTGATTGTTGCTGCACGGT
This sequence comes from Bacteroidales bacterium, assembly GCA_015060965.1. Taxonomy (GTDB): domain Bacteria; phylum Bacteroidota; class Bacteroidia; order Bacteroidales; family Bacteroidaceae; genus HGM04593. The sequence continues at coordinate 2,945 of SUXN01000047.1, forward strand.
CGGCAGTCGATACTCCTGTGGTGCATCCCTCAACTTTGTCAATGGTTACAGTGAACGGTGTTCCCAAAAGGCTGGTATTGGCGCTTACCTGTGGGGTAAGCTCAAGCTCCTTGCAACGTGACAATGTTATAGGTGCACAAAGCACTCCGCGTCCGTTCTTGAGCATGAAGTTGACAGCCTCGGGGGTAATCTTCTCGGCTGCTATTATGAAGTCTCCTTCATTCTCGCGGTCCTCGTCATCAACCACTATAACAAATTTACCCTCTCTGAAATCGTCGAGAGCCTCTTCGATACTATTTAATTTGAAATTATCCATATTATGTTATACAAGTTTTTCTTTATCAAATATTTCAATAAGTTTCTTACTGTTCTTTTCAACTTTCACAAGATCCTTTACCAACCTGCGGCGGAACTTCAATGCTCTCAGGTATATTATTATTCCAATTGGGAACAATATCAACGAGAGTATATTGAGTGACCTTCTCTTGAAAGGTGATGTAGTTGCGTGTGGCGACAGGATAGGGAACTCGTTGAGCATTATCACAACCTTCCTGTTCTTGCTGTTGCCGAGCTCCTCGATAATGTTCTCCAGCTTCTCGTTGAAGTCATCAAGTGTATGGTCTTTCTCGTTGAAGAACACGCTCTTAATTGAAGGGATCTTCTTGAGCTTGTTTCTCTTTCTGTACCCTCTTGCCTCGTTATGCAGCTCAAGCATCACATCCTTTGCCTTGGCATAGTCAGGGTCTTCAATGATAACTTCCTTGAGTGTGACGTTTCTCTTCTCGGGTATTGCGAACAGCATTCTGAAGAACCTGTTGATTGAGTCGCTGTTGAATATCTCGGAATCCTTGTTCGACTGGAATGTGAAGAATATTCCCAAAGGTGACAGCACCATTGTACTCAACCATGCTCCGAACCACACGTGCCATTCACCCTCGCGCGACATCTTGTAGCCTGAGGTGTCGAATATGTGATACAGTATGAATGTAGCGACAGATATTAGCACCGGATAACCCAATCCGCCTTTTCTCACAATGGCACCCAACGGTGCACCAATGAAGAAGAATATGAGGCAACCGAGCGAAAGGGTGAACTTTCTCCACCATGATATCTTGTGTTTGTTCAGGTCCTTCTCGCGCGCATGCAGTATGTTGTGCTTTATCTCATAATCGACCTTCATCTGTTTAACCTTGTTCAGCTGTGCCCTTTTCCAAACCAATTTTGACTGCTTTGTTGCAGTGAGATAGATGCTGTCGAACTTTATACTGCTGATATTGTTCTTCTGCATCATTACCGAGTCATTGCTGTTGAATTTGGTCGAAGCATCGTATGTGGTACGCTTGAGATTCTTCCAATAGTGCTGGGCAATACTGTCGTTGTGGTATGTTATTGTGTCAATTGCCACCTCAAGCTCTTTCATGTTCTTGCTGTCGGCATTGGCTTTCATAACAGATACATCCTTCATCTCGAAGCCACCGTCAATCTCAATGATGACATCTTTTCTGCGGAATGTCTCGCGGCGGTAGGGTACATTCCTTTTCTGTATCTTCTGTTCCTGAAGGTTCGAGAACTGCTCACCCGAGTGCATGGTAAGTATCATGTGTCCTTCATCGGCTGTGTTGGCTATTGTTGCCGAGTCGGCAAGCAGGATATTGGTATTATCGAAACCACCCGATGTATCGTATATCACAACATCGTATAGTACGCCTGTCTCGGGGTGCTTTTTGTCGACGTAGATATTGTATCCCTCAAGTCTGTCGTAGAATGTGCCCTCCGGTATCTCGCTTTCTGGCGATGTCTGCTTTATGGAGTACATAAGCGTGTAGAGCTTCATCTGTGCGTAGGGGCTCACCACATTCTGGAAGTAGAAAGATACGCATCCAAGCATTGTGCAGAACACGATGAGCGGTGCCATAATTCGCAGGAGTGGAATACCGGCGGCCTTCATCGCAAGCAGCTCCAGTTTCTCGCCGAAGTTGCCGAATGTCATCAGCGAAGCAAGCAGAATGGCAAAAGGAAGTGCCTGTGAGACAAGTGTGATAGAACTCAGTACAAAGAACTGGGCAAGAATGTAAAAGTCGAGTCCCTTGTCAACAAAGTCGTCAATCCATCTCCACAGCAGCTGCATGATGAAGATAAAAAGACAAATAAAGAAGGTGCCCATCAGGTTTGTGGCAAATGTCTTTATGATGAAAAGGTCGAGCTTCTTTATTATGTGAAATTCCGGAAATTTCATAGTTGGCGTTAATAACTCCTTTACAAGTTACTTGTCGTGTGCTTTTAAAAATAATAATATATTGACCCAAAGTCTGTTTGTCATTCCGAATCGAAGATCGACGCCCGTAGGGGCCAAAGTCAACCTTGTGTGAGGAATCTCAAATAATTGGTTGAGATATCTTACATTCATACGGTATGATACTGACTGTGCAACTTGGTGCTTGCGGGTCAACAGCTATATTTTTGTTTAAAAAATACAGAAAACCATTGTTTTTTGTGCAAACCATGGTTTTCTGTACAAAGTTAGTATAAAATGTGTGATGTAAGCAAAGAAAGTATTTTAATTTAATTAAAATAAGCCACAATAAGATATTACTTCTTGTTTTTGAAGCAAAAATATTAGGTAATCAAATAAAATACGGATTAGAAGTTACAGCTTCTTACATTCCCGACTGCCTTCTAAGGTTTTCAATCTGTGAATCCCAAAGATCCTTCTGGTCCTCAATCTCGTCCTTGTCGGCGAAGTCAGTAATCTCGAGAGTGTGTTCTCTGGTGAGTTCGTTATATGCGATTCTCATCTCGAAATAGGTGTTTTGGCTCTCGTCTTCCCAACGGAACTTCACATAAACACCGTTCCTCTGAGCCACAAGGTGTGCAACCCTACATTCGGTCTTGCCCCAGTAGAACCTGTATGTCTTGTCAATATTCTCCACTCTGTCGGCAAACCAGGGCGAAAGACCTGCCGAGGTGCCTATGTAACGCCAAATCATTGATGCGCTACCTTTCAAAGGATATTCAATATATATTTTCTCTTTACCCATCTAAAAAACTGTTTTGGGAATTATAACTTCTTGTATCTCAGCCGCAAGTTAAAAATTTAAATTCAAAAATGCAATTATTGGATTTGGAATATTGCCCAAAATTCATTGATTTTACATTTTTTTCCAATAAAACACGTTATATAATCATAACAAAACAGTTTTAAAAAAGTTTTTTGCGAAAAAACGCCAAAAAATTTGTCTGTTTGAAATTATAGACATATCTTTGCACCGCAAAAATGCAATGGCGAGATAGCTCAGCTGGTTAGAGCGCATGATTCATAATCATGAGGTCCCCGGTTCAATCCCGGGTCTCGCTACTCATAAATAACTAATAATCAAGTGTTTACAAATAGTTGTAAGCACTTTTTTTTATTCTTGGTGGAAAGGTGAAAGTAGGGTGAAAGTATTTTGAGGTTGAATTGCAAGTGTGAAAGTATGGATATACCCTATTTTATAGAGGTATAACAGCCCCGAAAGGGGTGCAGGGGGTAACGGCCACCCATGTAATATTTTTATAAGTGCGAGCCTAAAAAATTTTTTTGCTCAATTTCCGAGCCTCGCATTGATAATAAGGAGGGACAACGTAACCGCAACGCCACCCCTCCCGAGAACAAAATGAGTAAAAATTTTTAATATCCGATTTTTCTTAATCGTTCTTGCCTTTCTGCCGGTGTCATTATTCTGTACGAAAGGAACTGCTCATAATCGGCTGTAATGTCAGCAGGTGGGCAAAGGAAATCCGAGTCTCCGCCTGTGTCATTTAGGTAGTAGTGCATCGCGTGCAGTTCCTTTGCTTTTTCGCACAACTCACGATAAATGCTGTATGCTTTTTGTTCCTCGTCTGTAAATGTATAGGTGTGCTGTGCAACAATTTCCTCGCGAATATGCTCGGCAATAGTCCATTCGCCACTGACCTCGATAACATCTTTATCAAAACGCAAAGAGCAACCACGCAACGCAACGGACAAGCGACCGATGAAATCGTTGTCGCAACTATTGTATGCGCGCTTTCGGGCATCTTCCTGTAAATAAGTCGGCATACCTGTGTTTTTTATATATTCCTCACACTCGGCAAGCACAGCCTTTCGCTCGAAGTCCGCGCCTTTGGATTGATACTTGATAGCTTTCTCGAGTGTATCCTCGCCTTTCTCGGCAAGTATTTTCTTTATAGATGACAACTTGAGGCTGTATTTTTTAACAGCATCCTTAATAAACTGCTCTGACCACGAGGGTACAAACGAAATGTTATTTTGTTTTTTCATTGTTTAATGGTTAAATAGTTAGTAAATATTAGCACCGCTTTTGGGGTTCTTCGGTAATCTGCCCGACTTGTCATATATCTCTTTGAACCGAGAAACATCAAATGCTGGAGCTTCACCTTCGGGCTCTTGTTTGGCAAGTTTTTCGTTTGGGTAATATTTTTCTTCTATCTCACGCATTTCCGCGTACAGTGGTGCAACTGCATCGCGTACGGCATCTGCAACCATTTGCTTAATATTGTTAGTATTTTGTTCCATTTTTAGTTGATTTTTAAAAGGTTTGTAATTGATTTTCACTTTCGGATAAGGTGCTCCGGCACCGCTATCCACTCGTTTTTTATCGCGTATTGAAAAGTTTTCAGCACGCACTGAATTTTCCACGAATTTACATATCTGCTCGCCTGTGCGCTTGCGCTCGTTGGATTTGCCTTGCTGCTTGGGAAAGCAATCTTATATGATACATTCGCAGCATACCCACAGCAGAGCAAACAGCAGAACAGCCGTTCCTCGGGTGTAATGCCTTCAAGTTCCATGTTCGCGAGGGTATCACGTTTTTTAGGCTTCGGCATTGGATAATGGATTTATAAAAGTTAATACCCTGTTGTTCATTTCATCGCGCGTGTCGGTGTAGTAAGTATGCACATCTGTAATAGTGCAGGCTACATTCCCATACAAATTCGCGAACAACTCGCAATCGCAGTCGCGCATCATTCTAAGACCATCTTCGGAAATCGAGAAATACGGGTCGGAAATGTGTTGCCGTTTTCGCTCGAATATGAACAGCTCGAAATTCTCTTTCGTGGCTGTCTGCACCTTTGCGATTGAACCCTCAAATTTAATATTGGTCGAGGTTATTCCAATTTTCTCAAGTGCCTCGGTGATAAGTTGTGTTTTGTTCATTTCTTTTGTTTTTTTAAGTTATGGGAGCAATGGGAGTAATTTTGCAAAACTATTCTTTGTTATATAATTATACTTGAATAATATTTTTAATGAAAAACACTCCCATTTATCCCAAATCGTTATTACATATATCTCTCGCTCGGTTTTTTATGGGAGCGAGGAAATAATTCTCTCCCTTTTTGCTCCCATTTTTTGGATTTTACTCCCACTTTTTTGTTTTTTACTTTCTCGATTTACTCCCGTTATAGGGTAAATTGGGACTAAAATGGGAGCGTTTCGTCAATTTTCTGCTCAATTCCGACAACCGTTGTTCCCGACTTATAAACTCTATATTTAAGTGCCTCAAGTCTCTTTCGGAAAGTTGTCTGTCTCATGGCGGAAAACCGATTTGTTTCTCTCCATTTATCGTAATTCTCGAACAAATTCGCAAGTGTAACGCTTTCTTTGTTGCTTGGAAAATATCTTCTTTCATCCAACCATAATGCCACACTATCGATGTCTTTGCGGTATTGGATGGCAACATCTTCAATTGCCTTGCTTGTCGAGAAGTGTTCTTGATGAATTAATCGCCTCATCCCCTCTAATACCCATAGGAGAATACCCATTTGTTCCTCTTTGAGTTTTTCGAATAATTGTGTATCAACTTGTTCTATTGGAATTTGGCGAGGAAATTCGATTATTAGCATGCGCCTGAACCAACCGTCTGACATATCACTGCTTTGGGGCAGGGTGTTTACGGCTATTACGCTCTGGGGGTAATCTGTTGTAAGGTATGGTTGTTGATAAAGTTGCTTGCAAAGAATTGGCTCCCCACTGACATACTGCTTAAATATAGCCTCATCTCCAACTTTTACAACTGAACCGCTGTCGAAACAAATGTTTGCCATTTTCCCGACCATTGCCGAGATGTGTATACCCGATTTCTCTGTTATTTGGGGCAACGAATAGTTTGTTACTCGCTCTTTGCCAAGTGCATGGGCAACAGCCTTGAGTATAACCGATTTTCCATTCCTGCCACAACCGACCAACACTCCAATTTTTTCATGCCTTGCGTCGGAAAACAATTGATATCCGAACAACTCTTGCAATACATTTGCTGTATCTGTGTCGAGAGCATCATTTAGTGCTTTTTCAAACATCGGGCAATTTGCATTTTCCGTGAAATCGAAATCGAATATGTTGTTTGTTTGGTAGGCTAACGAAAACGGCACAAGGCTCATGTTCTCTATATCTAACACCCCATTACAAAAAACGAAGTAACGGCTGTCCGGTTGCCAACGTTGGCCGGTATGCCAAAGAGTTGCAAAAACCTCTTCTGCTATCTTTTTGGGACAATTCTGTTGATACACTACCCCGACTTGACTTTCTACAAGAAAACGCTTAATTAAAAACGAAAAGGCCGACAAGTCAATACGTTCGTAATATCTGCCGTTGTAGCACCTGCAACTGAAAAGGCTGTCCGCATATATATAACGAGGTATATTGTCGCCGTCTACCCCCGTAAGGTAGCGTTCAATGAGCATGGAGAACTCTGCTGCTGTCTTTGCATTTATGCGCTCATCCTCTTTTCCTTTTCCCTCGATACACATTCCAGCTGTGTCGGCAAGATATGAAAGCAAAAACTCCTGTGCTGTTTTTTGGGTATCTTGTTGTTTTTCACTATCTTTGTGTGTATTCTTTTTAGTACAGACAACCCTTGCGTCTATGGCCTCACCGAGTGCGGTGGGGCTTTCTACTTCAAAGCTCATAAAACATTAACTTTAATTGCGTTATCAACTTCGCAAGGCACAAAGAATACTCGTTTTCCAACTTGTGAAAAAGGCACTTTTCCCTCGTTTTTAAGTCTCTGTGCTGTCGCAGTACTTACCCCGAGATACACAGCAAGTGCACGAATACCGCGCAGGGTTGCTTTTGTATCTTTTTTCTCCGCTTGTGGCTGTTTAAGGGTAGCCACCTCTTCCCTTACTGCATCACGAATAATAGTCGCAAGTGCAGTAGAAAAATCAACTTCACTCATATAATAAAAATAAATTAAGGGGAGTGTTACTTAAGAAAACAGGCTCTCGGCTCTGCTCCCGTAGTTAGATATGCGAAGATAAAAAGTGTTATATAATTACGCAAGAAAAACGTAATAAAAATTTATATAACTACTTGAAACACAAGACTTTATTTTGTAGTGTAAAAAATAATATGTGATTATATATAGTTTTTAGTTGTTAAAGTCCTAAAAGTGCCCTTTTCTCTGTTATGGATAGGTTTGCGAGGTAGTTTTTTATTTCATCTGCTGTTATTTGGCGAGGCTCTCGGTTCATGTAGTAAATATCCACATCTTCGAGCAACATGTCAACGAACTTTGCACGGTCCTCCCACCGCCATTGTCCCATGTAGTTGCTCTGCACTCCGCTTAATGAGTGGCCCATCGCCATTTCGATATAAATGTTGTCTATTCCTTTATGTACGGCATTGGTTTTGAATGAGTGGCGCGCCCATGACGGACTAACCTCTACCGACAATCCAAGTGTTTTGCAGACCTTATAAAGTCGCTTGCGTATATTTTGGTTTGCCTGTCTTACCCTTGCAGCCGTTGCGTTCTTGCTGTCATCGTACCCATACCCGAGGAGTTGAGGAAACACTCTTGCACCTCGCATCGGTTTACTGCCGTATTTGTCAATGATTGTTTTTATTTCCCCATGCAAAGGAATAAGAATCTCCGCTGTGTCCTGTGTAGTGTCGGCAGTCTTTTGGCGGGTAAATTTCAAGTCTCTGCCATCGGTTTGAAAATAGAAGTTATCGTATCGGAGTTCTACAATATCGGCCATGTTTGCCCCACCTGTTAGATAACTGAATACCCACATTGCCACAGCCTCCTCGAGAACTGCATCACCTTTATATGCGCGAAGTTTATTTATCGTTGGAATGTCTATAAATTCGTAGGTGCGTTTATTGCTTTTAGGTATCTTTACACCTTGCATAGGGTTGTTTATATCCTTGATATAACCTCTTTTTATGGCCTCGCGGATAGGTACCTTAATTGCTCGGAGGTGCATGCCGATAGTTGTGTCTCCTCGGCCACCCTCTTGCATCCATTTTTTCCAACCATTGATTTTTTCGGTTGTAATATCGTGGTATGCTATATTTCGCCCTGCATACTCGCACCACAAGCGCAGAGCGTAGTTGTAACTCTCGGTAGTGTTTTCTTTCTTTTCGCTGTTCATGCTTTGCCACAACTCGGCAAAAGAAACAGCAGTCTTGCCTGTCACACTCTCACGAAGTTTGTCGAATGAGAATCGCTCCTCTGCTTGCAGTTCTCTTGTCTCCTGGCAAACATGGTCGAATACCCTCAACACATCTTTTTTTATCTTTGCAAGCGCGCTGTTACCCTTTGCTGTTCGCATATCATGGAACTGCACCGCAGACACACTTATGCCTGTGCGGAAATATTTGCACTTTCCATGTTTCATTACTCGCACCACTATTGGAATTGTCGGCAAGTTCTTATCTTTCCGCAGGCCTTGCAAGTCTGTATCTGTAAGGTCGGGCAGTTGTTTCCATTCGGTAAGTTTGTCATTGTGTCTCCGAGGGTCGAACACTACCGAAATAGTTGTTTGTCCAAGCGTGAATTTCTCCAACGGCAGGAGCATTGCCGAAGCTTTGATTTTGCCTTGTTCGTTAGTTGTCTTATCCATATCTTTAAGTTTGATTTTTGCAAAGGTGAAAGTATGGTGAAAGTAAATTTACTTTAATACTATAAAACTAATAAAAACAAACGAGATATGCAACTAATTGATAAACAATTTAATAGTATATTTTTATTGAATATAGAAAAACAAGAAAAAACGATACAATTATGATTCATAATCATGAGGTCCCCGGTTCAATCCCGGGTCTCGCTACAAGAAATGCTCTTCGAAAAGAAGAGCATTTCTTGTTTAATATCAGTTCCATAAATTTCCCCATTCACGTTTTTTATCGGACAATACTGGCTTGTTGTTATCAGCTTCGTTATCATTAATTTCGGGATATGACCCCGCAATAATATTATTTCCTTCCAATTCTATTGTTTCAGTTGTTGGAGTATTGTATGTTTTTTTCATATATCTGAATTTATTTAATGAATTTCTTTTTGTTGTTTATTATATATATTCTGTTATTGTCAATTGATTCGGTCTTTATTCCATTAATGTCATATATATCAGATTCGTTGGCATTGTATATAATACCATCAATTCCCGTTACTCGGTCTATACCAATATATAATGCGTCGCTTATTGTGTTTATGTAACAATGTGCAGAGGGTACATTAATAGGATTATTCTCGTTTACTTTGTAGAATGCCACTATGCCGTCAATATTCTGTAGCACGTATCCGTTATAAATGGTTGTTTCAGAATGTACTCCATTCATACATCCGCTGCTGTACTCGTTCTTATCAACTGAAGGAATACCTGTAAAGGTATAAGTTCCGGCAGTGCCGTTCAATAGATAAGGAGTATTGGCATATATAGTAGAACTTTCACTAAGAATTACTTTATTGCCATTTATTTCAATGCAGTTATAAGCAGTAATTCCTGCCGGTACATCTGCATCGAACGGTAGCATCAGTGTTCCCCATTTTGCTTCACTCATTATAAATTCGTATGTTACACTTTTATCGCTTCCTTTGACTATTGCAATGCCAGCTGTTACTTCAGGTATAAAATGTTCATCCCTGTTTGCAATGAACATTGTTCCTCCGATTGTAGTACGATAAGCACCATTTATAACCTCATCGTCAGTTTGTAGATGCAATGTAAGTACATTCTTGCTTCCTGATTTGAATACCGTAAAATTCGGGTGATAGCAAACAAAGCGGTATCCTCCTTGTATGGCGCTGCAGGCAAGTGTATGGCTACTCTTTGTTATTCCGCTTTCTATTGCCGGAATCCATTCCTCAGAATCACTGTCATAATATCCGAACTGTTCTTCCTCCTCATCTGGATTTAGATTGTAAGGAAGTATTACTCCATCGGGTAAAAGAATGTCGAACTGGAAACTGCAATAATTATTCAATGCAATGTCACTTTCTACTGTCAGTGTGGCATTTCCTCCTGAATTGATTTCAAAATCGCTTACAGTGAGTGTGGCAATCTCTTGTGCTCCCACGTTTGTAAGCATTAGAAAAGTTATCAAGAAAGTCGTTTTTATTGTTTTTATCATAATTGTATCATTTATGAGGCTGGCTAAAAATTGACACGAAGACAGTACTTTAGCCAGCCTCCGATTAAACTATAGTACAGGTTGGTTAATTATGCTTATAATGTTGGTTTTCCTTCTTTTGTTAGTAAAGGATACACTTCCATTATTCAGAATAATGTCAAGCGTAGTGTTTATGTCAAGCAAATCTATCTTTCCATCGCTGTTTGAATCCATTTGCATCATATCGCACCCAGTGCTTTCATTGCCAAGAATATGGTTCAATGTGGCATTGATGTCAAGAATGTCGACGCTACCGTTCCTGTCGGCATCACCGGCAATATGACTACGTTTAAACTCAAATTCACGGGTCATTTCTTTTGCTTCTACATTGCCGGCAGAGTCTGTCGCAATAATACAGAATCCAAAATCAATATCTCGTTTGTAAAGTAGCTTACTTGATGTTTTCAATGTATCTTTTAGCATCGGTTTCCATTCTGCATCCTCTCCGGCCTGAACATACAGTTGGTATCTGTATATACCCGAACCTTCATCGCTTCCTTCCCAGTTGACAAGGATTGTCGAGTCACTTATCTCTTCAATTCCAGTTATTGCCGATACAGGTTTGGTGTCGTCGATAATGTTTGTCCAAACAGGAGTGTAAATGGGTTCTTCGCTATCAAAAATGATATTAGCAACATTATCAATTTTTTCACCATCTGCGAGTCCCTGCTTCAATTTTATATCGAAACTGAATTCAGCCTCTCCGTTACCACCATTGTTTACAGGTAATACACCCTGCATTGGGTCTGTTGTAGGCTCCATAGTCATTGGGTCGAGCGACCTTATAGTCCACACTGTAACTCCGGTCTGTTCGTCAAAGTCAAGTGTAACCTCAGCTATCACATCAATTTCGGTACGCAAATCCAATGTTTTTACAAACGACTTTTCACCGTTGAGTTCCATAACCTTGTCTCCAATCTTTACACTGCGTGCAGCAAATGTAGTGAGGTCGAGCTTACTACCATCCAAAGTGTCTGTTACAATAACCGTATGTGCTGCTGCTGTAGCAAATACAGGGTCATTCTCGCTTCTTATAGTGTAGTGAGTGTTTTCAAAATTGCTTGGGATATATTTGCTTCCACTCTCAGCCGTAAAGCCAACAATATCGTTGGGTTCGCAAGGTGCAACAGGTGTTGATTTTCCACCGCCACCACCAGGGTTAGGCGGACAGTTTGGCTTCTTTTCTGTAAATGCTTTATAGCAGTCACTCCCAGTAATTATAGCAGAAACACCTTCGTATATGGCGCGTATTGCACTTGTTTCAGCCTTTCTGCAAGCCATTATTTCAGATGTAATACGGTCTACTTCTGATTGACTTCCAAGTTTCCTGGCTAAATCTCTATCTTCTTTAAGTTTCTTCAATTGATTAGAGAAGTGCCCAATTACGCAACTTACAGCATTTTGTATTAAAGTTCTTGTAAGACTACTTTTATTGTTCTCTAAATAGTTATTCCACCTCTCCGAAACATTATTTCCTTCAGAACACCATACATCGTATGCTGTATTTAATCCTGTCATTGCAAAGTCTATGACACAACCGCCTGGTAAACGTGGTACATATCCGGCAATATCAGCAATACACTGTATTCTATCTTTATAGCAACACATCGTTTCTCTATTAATTCTGCTACTACTTTTTTGAAGTATATTTTTTCCGCTGACCGGAAACCAATAACGACTTGTGTAAGCATATAATTCAATTGTTTCTGAACTATTTATAGTGACACTAAATCTTTTTGTGCTTCTTGGTGGTATTGATACTAAAAAGTTAGCTAGTCCATAATCTTTTTTACTAATACTATCTCTTAGCACTGTAAACTGTGAAATTTCACTAACAGAATTGATAATATCCAATACTTCTTGCTTTTCTTCATCATCACAGAAATCAATAAACTCGAAATTGTCAATGTGATTTATTGATTTTAGTTCGTCGCCAAATTTTATATCAGTAATATTATCAATTGAACCTGTTATCAATTTTATTTCCAGAGGAACATAATATGCAGTCATATTGCCGGTATTGGTAATACTAATGTTATATGTGTTCGCTGTTCCACGCAAGAAAGAAGTTGCAAATTTTACCTCTGTTTCAAGGTTTATTTCAGTAGCTTCTTCAACGGTAACGCTATTCTTTACAATCTTGTACTCGTCACCGCTGAATATGAACATTGCATCATAGTCGCCTTGTGTAGCCATATTAAAGTCGGCAATTATGCCAACCTCGGCATCGCTTGTACGTTCGATATATTCGGCTACGATGGTGTCATTCTGCGCATTAATGAATCTTACCTCGCACAGAGCCTTTAATCCGTTACCCCTATATGTAATAGTGCTTGCTCCGGCATCACCAACAACGCGTACATCCTGATCCACAACATCATACTTGTCCATGTGCAGGATATTAAGTGTCATTTCCTGGTTTGATCCCGTTACATCGTGGGCTGCAATATAATGTGTTCCGTTCTCCCAAGTGTGGCAACCTCTAATTTGTGTCGATTCAGCACCTTTTGTAGTGAATATCTCTTTGCCCGATGGTGAAAATAGCTGCAGCGATGTAGCCTGGCTGCTACGGAAGGCCAATGAGTCACCCTCTTGTGCTTCAAAAGAGAACCACTTTATTTCATTTTCGCCTGGTGCAGCAAAAGTCTTGCTCTTTTCATCGCGGGCAATAGGTGTGATGTCCTTTACCTCTTGCGAAACGTTGTAGTCGATGTATTCACGCGAGAAGTCGGTAAACCTTGCACTTACATCAAAGAATCTCATATTAAGCGTGTTCTTCGCATAAATCATAGGTTTATTATCCTTCACCTCAAAATGGAATTGTGATGAGCGTATAGACACACTCTCCACAGGCAGCAGTGTTATCAGCTTGAGCGGGTCGGTACGTTCTTGCAGCCTTTTCACGATTTTGGCTCTGTCATTATCATTGAGCCAATACTCATATTGCATAATTCCATTGCCGCCGACCGGTGTCTTTACAAAAAACGATGTACGTGCCTCGGAACTCACTCCGTTATCGCCTACTAACATATAATTCAGTTGATGTATGCCGTTATCAAGTGAAGAGACATCAACATCAAAGTGGTATGTACCATTACTGTATGTTCCTGCTTGAATATAATTGTCATCACCGTCAACATTGTAGAAACATTTAAGGTTTGCCATTTCGTTGTCAGTTGTAGAACGTATAAAGAAATGGTTGCTTATTTTAGTGGCGGCACCTGTTGGTGTGACAACAAGCGTTTGTAATGTGTGTACACCTTGTGATAATGATTCCACATCTATATCAAGGTTTAAGATTCCTGCCTGTGGCTCTATATTTTCTTTTAGATAAAGTTTATCATCAATAAATATAAGGCAGGTCAAAGCACCGATAGATTCTGTTTGTGGTACTTTTATGAAACTATGTGCAATTGCTTTGGATACAGCATATTGTTCGGTCTGTATATAAAGAGTATGGAACCCATCTTGCAGCTCAGATACATCAAGCCATATAATGTCACCATTATATGTTCCTGTCTGTGCTGTAGTATAGTCCTCATCGAACCAGCAGGTATATTTTGTATCCTGAAAACCGTGTATGGTTTTATAAAAGTCTCTTACGATTGTGGGGCTGTTTGTTCCGCAGTAGTCTGTAGCCTGTACATAGAACGTGTGAAGTCCTACATTCAGGTTCTTTACATTTATATTGCTTTTCCAGATGTTACCGGTTACTGTTTCTGTCTTTAATTCAGTATCGTTACCGTCGAACCAATAATTGAATTTCATTTCCTTGTCTTGCAATGCAGTCTTGTAGAAACTCTTTGTTATTGGTGAACTGACAGTACCGCAACTGTCTTTTAGTTGCAGATGTAGGTTATGTATTCCTACATTCAGATGTTGTACATCAAGCAGAAACTCTCCGTTTTGGATTACCGTTTCGCTTTTTTGCTCCGGTTCATCATTGAACCAATACAGTAATTCAAACCCAGCTTGCCCCTTTACTGCACTTTGCATTGCAAGGAGCAGTGTTAATAATAATAGCTTTCGCATAGGGCTTTAATTTTTTATTCACCGGCTTTTACCTCAATGTCCACACTCAGCTTTCCGTCGGCTGTTGAACGTGATGCCACATTGCATTTTGTTATTTGTGGGTTTGTAGGTGTTGGAGAGAAAGGCTCTCGAACCTATGCTTTCAAGAAATATCATAAAATTGCAAATCACTGATAATCATATACTATCTAAAGCGCAG
>SUXN01000048.1 GCA_015060965.1 Bacteroidales bacterium
CATCAAAAGAAATGAATTTTACAAACCTATTTTCTATTAATTTACTTGCAAAAACCATAATAATAGGGGAGGTGCCCACAGGGCGGAGGGGTACAGTTTCAGTTCTTGCCAATCGCGGTTTTAATTTTTGGCAATAACATAGGAGTCGTCTATTGATACAAATGTCTACTGCGATGGTGTCATCCTGAGCTACGCGAACCAACGGTCGACGCCCGCGGCGTCAGCCTTAGCATTAAGCAGGAGGGGCCAAAGTCAAGGATCTCTCAGCGGACTCTGCCAGCGACTTTGCGAGATGTTTCACTTCGTTCAACATGACACGATGCATTTTGGACAACATCTATATTATTACCTGATTTTTCAGTAACAATAACGCGCGGTTTGCAGTAAAAGGTGTACCTTTACATAGCCTTTGATTTGTATATATGGAAAGAAACAAAAAACTGATGTATGTGCACGGCTTTGCCTCATCGGGAAGCTCGGGCACTGTGATGACGTTGCGCCGGCATTTGACGGGGTGGCGCGTGGTGGCTCCCGACCTGCCGGTGGACCCTTTTGAGGCGTTGGAACTGTTGCGACGTGTGGTCAATGAGGAGCAACCCGATATCGTTGTGGGTACCTCGATGGGCGGAATGTACACCCAACAGCTATGGGGTGTGCCACGAATTGTGGTGAACCCGTCGTTCGAGATGTCGCGTTCTCTGTTGTTCGGCAAGATGGGACGTAACAAATATATGTCGAAACGTCAGGACGGCGCAACGGAATTCCGCATAGACAAGGCCGTGGTAGAGCGTTTCAAGGAGATGGAGAAGCATCAGTTCGAAGGCATTACCGATGAAGAAAAGACGCTTGTGGTGGGCCTTTTCGGTGACAAGGACCCTGTAGTGCACTTCCAACCGCTGATGGCGCAGCTATACGGTGAGGAGCGTTGCCGCTGGTTTGCCGGTGAGCACCGGCTTAACGATACGGTGGTAAAAAAGGTGCTTATCCCGCTTATTGATGAACTTGTTGGCAAGGATGAGGGTGAACAGTGGTATTGATTTTTGTCAGTTTGTGTATTTTACCCGTTTTTGTTATCTTTGCGGTATATTATATAGATAACAATTGAATACAATAATATCCTTATTGGCTTTCATGGCCATGATTGGGCCCGAGAGGGTCGATTCTGTGACGTTGCCCGAGGTGGACATCGTCGCTTCAATAAAGATGCCCGACAGCGATGAAAAGGGGGCATATTCGGCAACGACCATAGGCAGGGCGGCGCTTGAGAACAGGCATATAAACTCTGTCAAGGAACTTACATCCACGGTGCCCAACTTCTATCAGCCTGATTACGGTTCGCGTATGACCTCTTCGGTATATGTGAGGGGCTTCGGCTCACGCATTGACCAGCCTGTGGTGGGCATGAACATTGACGAGGTGCCGGTACTCAACAAGAACAACTACGATTTTGACCTTTTTGACATTGACCGTGTACAGGTGGTACGCGGCGCCCAGGGTGCGCTCTACGGACGAAACACCTCGGGTGGCGCCATAAATGTGTACACACTCTCTCCCATGCACTTCCAGGGCAAGAGGCTAACCCTTGAGTACGGCAACGAAAACTCCTTGCGTCTGAAGGCTTCGCACTATGCGGCCCCGACAGAAAAATTCGGTTGGTCGGCAAGCGTCTATTACAGCCACAGCGACGGTTTCTTCATGAACCGCGAGCGCGGTGAGAACTGTGACGGAGGCGACAATGTCGCTATGCGTCTGCGTACGCAGTGGCTGCCGTCGGCACTCTGGAGCCTTGACAATACGTTCACCCTCGGTTATACCGACGAAGGCGGCTGGGCCTACAGGCAGTATTCCGGTGGGGTGCTCGCTCCTGTGGCTTATAACGACCCTTGCAGCTATCGCCGTTTCAATGTGTCCGACGGTTTTGTGGCAAAAAGGTTTTTTGACACTTTCACCCTTTCCTCTACAACGGGCTTGCAGTTCATGCGCGACAGGATGCGTATTGACAACGACTTCTTGCCTCTGGAGTATTTCTCGATGGGGCAGTACCAGAGCGAATGTTCTGTGACACAGGAACTCGTGGCGCGTTCAAAGGGCGACGGTGCGTTCAGTTGGATGGGTGGCCTGTACGGCTTCTACAAACATCTTGACATGGAGGCTCCTGTAACCTTCAAGCAATATGGCATTGACAACCTCATTCTCAAGAATGCCAATGACTACTGGTATCATCTGCTGCCGGGTGACCGTGACCTCTCTTTCCGCGACAGCAACTTTACGATTTATGACGATTTCGTAATCCCTACATACGGTGCGGCGGCTTTCTTCCAGTTGGGCTACAAGTGGAAGGGGTTTGAGCTGTCTGCCGGCCTGCGCCTCGACTATGAACAGTCGGAGATGGACTATGACAGCCGTGCGCTTGTCTACTATAAGACCTACAGGAACAGCAATGACTATGCTCCGCTTCCGGTGGAGTTTGTGGGTAGCAACGATGTGGATGCCCTTGAGCTGCTGCCGAGTTTCTCGCTGTCTTACAGCAAGGATTGGGGCTCGGTGTACGCTTCGGCCCGTAAGGGCTTCAAGGCCGGTGGCTTCAACACTCAGCTCTTTTCCGATATATTACAAAGTAAGATGAGCGGTGCCCTTGTGGGCAACGAGCAGGATGTGGATGCATCGTCCACGGTGTATAAGCCCGAGACAAACTGGACCTTCGAATTAGGTACGCACCTGTCGCCGTTAAGCAGCGGTGCGCTCAAAATATCTGCGGCGCTCTTTTATATCGACTGCCGCAACCAGCAGCTCACGGTGTTCCCCAAGGGCATGAGCACGGGACGCATGATGTCCAACGCTGGCGAGTCATTCAGTTGCGGCGCCGAGGTAAGCGTTGCCTATAGGGTGGGTGATGTAACCCTCAACGCTTCTTACGGCTATACCCACGCCGAGTTCAAGGAGTACATCAGCGGTGACAACGACTATTCGGGCAAAATCGTCCCTTATGCTCCGCGCGAGACTGTGTCGGCGAATGTGGAGTACCGCTTGCCAGTCCCCAAGAGCTTTGCCAACTTCCTGCTCCTTAACGTCGGCTGGAGTGGTGTGGGCCGCATATACTGGAACGAGGAGAACAGCCTGTCACAGGCTTTCTATGGCCAGTTGTCGGCATCCCTCACTTGGGAAAGGGGCGCTTTCGGCGCATCTTTGTGGGGAAAGAATCTGCTCGATGAACAATATAACACGTTCTATTTCCGTTCAATAGGAAACGACTTCTTTGCTCAGGGCAAACCCCTGCAGTTCGGAGTATCTTTGCATATTAATCTTTAAAAATATAACTTGAATGAAAAAACTACTTCTTTTACCCCTTCTGGCAGTATTCGCCCTTTTTGTTTCATGCTCTGATGATGATGACTCCAACCTCCCCGAGGTAAAGAGCGAGGTTTTCTTCGGTAGTCTGCTTTTTAATGGCTCGTCTGTTGCTGAGGACGTGAAATGCGGTGTGGATATTGTAGGAGAGTATGCTTCAATAACACTTTATGGTGTTACCTTTGCACCTACAATGCCGGCGATGGATATTGTTATTCCTGCCCTCGATTGCAAAAAGAGCGGTGACAACTATGTTATTACAGGCAAGGGCGTTGTGCCCACTGTGATGGGTGCGCCAATGGACCGCTATCTCATGACAACAGTGGAGGCATCGCTTGTGGGCGATAAATTCGTGCTCAATACCGTTACGGCAATGGGAACCATCGGCTTCAGCAACGCCGTTGTCAATATCAAGCCTGTAGGTGGTTCTGCAAAGAACTACAAGGGCAGCCTTGTGGTCGGTGATTTTACAAAGGAGGACGTGGTGATTGGCGTTACAAAGAATGGGAATACAGTTGATATTCTCCTCAACGATGTCAAGTTCGCAGCAAATATGCCGCTTGTGCTTGATATAACACTCAAGGGTGTCCCTTGTGAAACTGATGCTGCTAATTTTTCATTTGCAGCCGAGAATGTCGCACCATATATGAACACCGAGACAGAGCCCGCTCCGCAATATATGTTCGCGGCAGTAAACGGCATTGTAAATGGTGGTAAGCTCAGTTTCGATGCCAAAATGGCAGATGACCTTGCTCCTTATGTAGCCGGCAAGGAGTTTGTATTTAACGGCTATGAGATTGCAGAATAAAAAGTATTGTCAAATAAAAACTTGTAACTTATGATCAAGAGATTTCTCGCTTTGGCAGCTGTTGTGGCAATGATGATGCCGGCTGCCGCACAGGTTTCTGTAAAGTGGGGTAACACAGACACACGTTATCAGGTGAATGCTGCCGATGCAGTACGCACATCTTCAGTAAGTAGCGCTACAGCATGGAAGGGCGAACGCGTGAACTTCCAGTTGGCGGTTACAAACAAAAACGAGGCCGGCGACAGCTGTTCGGTGGCCTACCGCTTCAGTGAACTCAAGAATGGCAAGAGCGTCATTCCTGCAACCAATGTGGTGGGCGGCTTTGTACAGCCGGTGATTACCGACCGTTTCACAGGCTGTGGAAAGCACGAGGTGGATGCTTACGGCGAGAACCATGTCGCTGACCGCATCACCGATACGAACCCCACAGTGTTGCCTGGTGGCAGCTTGCGTGGCCTCTGGCTCACAGTGCAGGTTCCTCAGGATGCAAAGCCCGGTACATACAAGGGCTACGTGGAGGTTACCTGTGCGGGCAAGGCCACAAAGCACAACTACACAGTGAAAGTGCTTGACCGCACCCTTCCTGCTCCTGCCGAGTGGGCATTTCACCTCGACCTGTGGCAGAACCCATATGCTGTTGCCCGTGTGCATAATGTGGAACTCTGGAGCAAGGAACACTTCGACGTGCTGCGTCCTTACATGCTCAAGCTTGCAGCGGCAGGCCAGAAGGCAATCACTGCTACTCTCATCGACCGCCCTTGGGACGGCCAGACATTCGACCCGTTCGGCAGCATGGTAACATGGATAAAGAAGGCCGACGGCACATGGCTCTATGACTTCACCGTGTTCGATATGTGGGTAGAGTTCATGATGGAGTGCGGTATCAACAAGGAGATTACCTGTTTCTCGATGATTCCTTGGAAGCTCTCTTTCCGCTACTACGACCAGGCTACACATTCTCACAAGTATATCAACTGTGCTCCCGGTGATGAGGCTTACGCCGAGTTCTGGGGCGGTATGTTGAAGGCTTTTGCGGCTCATCTCAAGGAGAAAGGATGGTTCGAGAAGACATTCATCTCGATGGACGAGCGCAGCTTGCAGCAGATGCAGGCGGCAATCAAGGTAATCAAGGATTATGCTCCGGGCATGAAAATCTCTATGGCGGGTAACTACCACGCCGAGATTGAACCCGATATCTACGACTACTGCCTTGATATCTTTGCATACGGTGCCTACACTCCTGAATTGATTGCGAGCCGTCGTGCCCAGGGTAAGGTTTCTACATATTACACCTGTTGTAGCGCCGAGTATCCCAACCTCTTCACATTCAGCGACCCTGCCGATGCAGAGTTCATCGCCCTTGAGGCTCTTGCAAAGGACCTCGACGGTTACTTGCGTTGGGCTTACAACAGCTGGACAATCGTTCCCGAGGAGGATTCACGCTTTACTGCATGGCCAGCAGGCGATACATACGTGATTTATCCTTTCAGCATCAGTTCTGTACGTTGGGAGCGTCTTGTGCAAGGCATTCAGCAGTTCGAGAAGTATAAGATTCTGATTGCCGAGGCTGAGGCAAAGGGTAACACCTCACGTGTAAAGGCTCTCAAGAAACTGCTCAAGAGCGTTGATATAAGCAAGATTGCGGACCAGAGCGAGAAAATCGCCAACGGCTTCCGCAACGGCTTGAACAAGATGTGATTTTAACTGCAGATGCGTTCATTGTCAGTAAAAATATTGCTGTTTATCCTTTGCATTGTCCTGCCGGTCAATGCAAAGGTATACAAGGTCGGGGATGTGCCTATGGTGCATCTTGCCGACCGCACCCGCTATGTGAGCAATCCCGACGGTATCCTCTCGCAGGGCACTGTGGCTTCAATCGACAGCCTTTTATTTGCTCTTGAGGAACAAACGGGCATACAGGCCCTTGTGGCAGTGCTCACAGGCATTGAGGGTGGTGACTGCTTCGACTTTGCCTATCGCCTGGGTAAGGAGAACGGCATTGGACAGAAAGGACGTGACAACGGTTTTGTTGTCCTGCTCTCTACTGATGAACGCTGCATACAGTTCGCCACAGGTTATGGTCTTGAGGGTGTCCTGCCCGATGCCATCTGCAAGCGTATACAGCAACGTTATATGGTAGAGCATTTCGGCCGTGGCGATTGGGATACGGGCATGCTCGAGGGTATGAGGGCTGTGTGCGGGCATCTTGACGGCTCGATGGAGAACGTTGCCGATGAGGAAGATGACACTGCTGCAATCCTTGTCTTTATGGGTATATTCATCCTTGCACTTGTGTTCATCGCCTGGTTGGCGTGGTATACCAACCGTTGCCCGGTGTGCAAGAAACACAAGATACAGCGTGTGGGCTCCCATATTGTGGGGCGTGAGATGGGCTACTCAGTTGTGCAGACAACATACAGATGCCAGAACTGCGGGCACACATTCACCCGTACAACCCACACCCCGAACAGCAATAATCGCGGTAGGGGTGGTGGTATGATAATAGGTGGCGGCGGCTTCGGACGCGGCGGTGGTTTCAGTGGCGGAAGTTTCGGCGGTGGAGGCTTTGGCGGCGGAGGTGCCGGCAGCCGTTTCTAATGTTTCAAACGTATATAATAAAAGGTGTATCAATATGAAAAAATCAACAATTATCACAATCGTAGTCGTAGCAGTTATTGCCGTATGGGCAGTATCCGGCTATAATGGTCTGGTGAAGGCCGATGAGGAGGTAAGTACAGCATGGAGCAATGTCGAGAACCAGTATCAGCGTCGTGCCGACCTTATCCCGAATCTTGTAAACACAGTAAAGGGCTATGCTGCCCACGAAAAAGAGACCCTTGATGCTGTTACTACTGCACGTACACGTGCCACACAGGTAACAGTGAATGCCGAAGACCTTACACCTGAGAAACTGCAGGAGTATCAGAAAGCACAGGGTGAGGTAGGTGCTGCTCTTGGACGCTTGCTTGCCATTACGGAGTCTTACCCCGACCTCAAGGCAAACGAGAACTTCCGCGAACTGCAGGCGCAGCTTGAGGGTACAGAGAACCGTATCAGCGTAGAGCGCCGTAACTTCAACGAGGTTGCACGCAGCTATAATACCTCGATACGTACATTCCCCAAGACAATCCTCGCAAGCCTCTTCGGCTTCGATAAACGTCCTTACTTTGAGGCGGAAGAGGGTGCTTCAAAGGCGCCGGAGGTGCAGTTCTGATAGAGGGGTAAATATTTGCATAGAACGGGGATGGCTTTGGCTGTTCCCGTTTCTTGTTGTAGTGCGGGTGGATGTTACTGTCCGATTCTGTCATCGACGATTGGAATGAGGAGAGATCTCTTATTTCGCGATATTATTGAGATCCCTCGTCGCTTCGCTTGCTCGGGATGACATTGCTGGCGTGTTTTCGCGTACTTGTCATTGCCTCGTCCCTCTTCACATTCTTGTCATTTCGACTATCCCTTAATGAATACACTAAAGAGGTTTTGATGAGCTTTAGCGAATAACGTATGTGAGGAATCTCTATCATCTGCGTTTTTTTGAGATCCCTCGTCGCTCCGCTCTGTCGGGATGACATTGCTGGCGTGTTTTAGCGTACTTGTCATTGCCTCGTCCCTCTTCACATTCTTGTCATTTCGACTATCCCTTAATGAATACACTAAAGAGGTTTTGATGAGCTTTAGCGAATAACGAATGTGAAGAATCTCTATCATCCGCATTATTTTGAGATTCCTCATGTTCATTGTGTCGAATTGGCGTTCTCATAAATATTGTTTATGGTGCGGTATTTTCGCTCTAATTTAGTAAATTTGCATCAGTAAACTGAATAAAGGAAAAACTATGGAAATTACATCTTCAATAAAGTATGTAGGCGTTGACGACCTTGATATTGACCTCTTCGAGAGCCAGTATATCGTGCCCGATGGAATGTCATACAATTCATACATAATCCTCGATGAAAAGGTGGCAATTATGGATACTGCCGATGCCCGCAAGGGAGCAGAGTGGTGGGCGAATGTAGAGGAGGCTCTTGCCGGCCGTACCCCTGATTATCTTGTCGTGCATCACCTTGAGCCTGACCATGCCGCACTCATTGCCGAGGTGATGGAGAAATGGCCGACGATAAAGATTGTAGCAACTGCAACAGCAGTGAAAATGTTGCCGCAGTTCTTTGCGGATGTTGATTTCGGTGACCGTGTTGTGGCTGTAAAGGAGGGTGACACACTCTCTCTTGGCGCGCACACATTGCAGTTCATCGTTGCCCCGATGATACATTGGCCCGAGGTTATGGTCTCATATGAGCAGAGTGAAAAGGTTCTTTTCTCGGCCGATGCATTCGGTAAGTTCGGTGCACTGTGCAACGAAGGTCCATGGGATTGCGAGGCGCGCCGCTACTATATCAATATCTGCGGAAAATACGGCAATCAGGTGCAGACCTTGCTCAAGAAGGCAGTTGCGCTTGATATTCAGCTAATATGCCCGTTGCACGGCCCTGTGCTCAAGGATAATTTAGGGCATTACATAGGTCTTTACGATACCTGGAGCAAGTACGAGCCCGAGACCGAGGGCGTGCTTGTGGCATATGCATCAATCCATGGCGGCACGGCAGTAGCGGCAGAGAGACTTGCCGACATCCTGCATGCAAAGGGTGCTCCCAAGGTTGTCGTTACCGACCTGTCGCGCTGTGATATGGCCGAAGCCGTTGAGGATGCGTTCCGTTACAGCCATATGGTTGTGTGCGCTGCTTCGTACGATGCCGATGTCTTCCCGCCTATGCACGATTTCCTGCATCATCTCAAGCTTAAGAACTACCAGAAACGCAAGGTAGCGATAGTGGAGAACGGCTCGTGGGCACCCACGGCCGGCCGTGTGATGCGTGCCATGCTCGAGGGTATGAAGAATATTGCAATTGTAGAACCTATGGTGACAATCCGTTCTCGAATGAAAGAGAACGATTTGCCCGTTATGGAACAGTTGGCATATGAGTTGTTGAGTAGCAGTTTGTAATGCTTTTTTAAGCTGACATAAAGATGAATGGTTCAGGTCTCGGCTTGAGCCATTTCTTTTTTTATATATAATTTTATAATTAATAATAAATAATTATCTTTGCAATGTAGCCATATTGTGTGGTTATGACATATTAAAACATAGCGCATTAACTTTACTATCTTACTGATGGGAGCATTTTGCTCCGGCAGGGCGTAGCCTTGTTAAACTTGGCGGTTAAATCAAATGGAAGAATAGTGGCAAAGTTGATGTCCGCGCTGTATGCAGCGTGGGCAACTTGCATAATATCTTCCGGGTACGCCAAAACCTCATTAGTGGATAATGTAATGTTGTCCACGTTTTTTATGTCTCAGTTTCTGCTTGAGGTGTATAATAAATATAACTAACTTTAAATTTAATTGTTTATGAAAAAGCATTTATTAATGCTTGTCTCCTTTATTTGTGTGGCTTTTGCTGTGCAGGCTGAGACAAGAACTGTGACCGATTTGTCGCAGTTGAGCAATGACAAGGTGTACGCAATCCGCAGTGCGCGTGCCTTCCTGATGTACAGTTCAGCATCGGGCGTTTCAGGCCAGATCTGTTCAAGTACAGGAAAAGTTGTCGGTACTGTAACACAGGACCCCACTGACGTGAACCAGCAGTTCCGTATCGAGAACAATAACGGCAGCTACTATCTCTACAGTATGGGTGCCGAGAAGTATGTCGATGCAAACGGTAACTATTCCGCTACTGCAACTTCTGCAATGACAATAACAAACGTAGGCGGTAGCTATCCTTGGAAACTCCTTATCGGAGGCAATGGTATGAACTCACAGGAGCAAGGCCAGATGGATGCCGGTATCGTGGTGAACAGCTGGACCGCAACCGACCCGGGTAACTGCTACATCATCGACGAGGTCGTTACAGGTCCCCAGACCTATACAATCGATGTTCTCGGTACGGACGATGCTGCAGCCGGTGTCGTATATGAGGGCGCAGAGTACAAGGACGGTGCTACATTCTCTACAGAGTCTGCCGTAAAGAAGTCACACTTCACAGCAAATGAGGTAGCTGACAAGTTCGCAGTCGTTTCGCTCGACGGCACAACTGTATATGTAAGCTACTTTGATGTTGATACAAAGTTCTACACAATCCAGAACGGTAAGGGCGGTTACGTAAGTGTTAACCCGACTTATGTGAGCGGCGGTTCATTGACTTTGGCCAACAAGAACAAGCCTCAGGACAACCAGGGTATCTGGGCGTTCGTTGAGCAGGGCGCGGGCGTGTACAAGGTTTACAACTACTCGACAGGTCTCTCAAAGGTTATCGGTATGGCCGGTAGCGAGGCCGGCGCACGCGCCAAGATGGTTGACCCCGCATCGGCAGCTTATACAACAGAGTTCGACGGTACATTCAATTTCGGCAATGGTGAGCCTTCATATATCAAGTGGAAGGGTACTTCAAGCCAGTATTGGAACGACCGCAACAGCTATCTTGCCCTTTGGAACAGCACAGGTGCTATCGGTGACACCGGTAGCAAGTTCTTCCTTACAGAGGTTGACCACGCCGACTTCCCCGATGAGTATTTCTATGAGGTTTCTGACATTGAGGGTGTTGCGGCATTCTCTCCAAAGAACCCTAACACATTGTGGTACACAACATCTGCCGAGGCTGCGGGTGTAAGCAACCCATGGATGGAGTATGCGTTGCCATTGGGTAACGGTGAGCTCGGCTGTATGGTATTCGGCGGTGTTCATAATGAGGAGCTCCAGTTCAACGAGAAGACTCTGTGGAGCGGTCCTGCAAACACTGTAGGTGCAGGCAGCGGTAACCGTACATTCATGAACTTCGGTTCACTCATCATCCAGAACAATGACAAGGCTATCTGGGACGGTGTTACCGACTATGTACGCTACCTCGACATCGAGGAGGGTATCGCAGGCGTCGAGTTCAAGAACGCCAACGGTGCAAAGCAGGTTCGCAAGTTCTTCAGTTCAGCTCCTGACCAGGCTATCGTAGGTCACTACACTGTTGAGGGCGACGAGACACTCAACCTCACATTCAAACTCGAGCCGGGTACCGGTATCGGTGCAAGTGCTGTCGCATACGCTGACGGAATGGCCGAGTTTACAGGTGCAATGACATCAGTGAACTTTGCTGCACGTCTGCATGTAGTTGCAAGCGAGGGCGCTACAATTACAAGCTCTAACAGCGGCATTACAGTAAGCAATGCTACCGAGGTGACATTCTTCCTCAAGGGAGGTACTAACTTCAACGGTGATATGGATGTCTATGACAACTACTTCACCACAGAGACACCTGCCGACGTGAATACCCGTATCAAGGGTGAGATTGAGGCTGCTGCAGCAAAGGATTATGCTACTCTCGAGGCTGACCATGTTGCCGACTTCACAGCTATCACAAAGCGTATGACACTTGACCTTGGCCTCACAACTCCTACCGTTGATACAAAGACCTTGATCGACAACTACTATCCGAACAACAGCGGTGCAAACAGCACAGCCAACGACCACCTGTTCCTTGAGCAGCTCTACTTCCACTATGGACGTTATCTGGCTATCAGCTCTAACCGCAAGCCTATCGCAGCTCCTAACAACCTCCAGGGTATCTGGAACGACAAGGGTGCCGATTCTCCATGGAACTCTGATATCCACACAAACATCAACATCCAGATGAACTACTGGCCGACAGAGATTACTAACCTCAGTGACCTCCACAAGCCATACGTGAACTTCATCATCCGTGGTGCACAGAGCGCAGGCTGGAAGAAGGTAGGCCAGCAGTACAACAACGGCTATGGCTGGAGCGTATTGACAGAGTCTTCACTCTACAACAGTATGAGTACATGGGGTGACAACTACCTCGTTGCCAACGTATGGTATACAAGCCACCTTTGGACACACTACCGTTATACTCAGGACAAGGAGTTCCTGAAGAAGGCATTCCCCGTAATGTGGAGTTGTGCGGAGTTCTGGTTCCACCGCCTCATCGAGGACCGCCGAGTTAAAGACGGTACATTCGTTGCTCCTAACGAGTACAGCGCCGAGCAGCCGCTCCAGAGTGAGGATGGTACAGCTCACGCCCAGCAGATGATCAGCTACCTGTTCCAGAACCTTACAGACGCTATCGAGATCCTCGGTGTTGAGAATACAGGCCTCTCACAGGCTGATATTGAGAAACTTGCCCTCTATCTTGAGAAGACCGACAAGGGCTTACACAAGGAGGTTTATACAGGTTCTTGGGGCGCAACATGCAACGGTGTTGCCAAGGGTGATACCCTCTTGCGTGAGTGGAAGTACTCGACATATGCTTCAGGTGAGAAAGGTCACCGACACATGTCACACTTGATGGCTCTGTTCCCATTGGATCAGATTACTCCTGAGAGCGACTACTTTACAGCAGCTGTAAATGCTCTTAAGCACCGTGGTGATGCTGCTACAGGTTGGTCAATGGGTTGGAAGGTTAACCTCTGGGCACGTGCTCAGGACGGCGACCACGCTCACGTCATCATCAAGAATGCCCTCAAGCACTCTACAACCTACGGTACAGACCAGAGCCAGGGCGGTATCTACTACAACCTCTTCGACAGCCACGCTCCGTTCCAGATTGACGGTAACTTCGGTGTATGTTCAGGTATGGCCGAGATGCTCCTCCAGAGTGCTCACGGTTACGTGAACATCCTTCCTGCACTTCCTGCTGTCTGGAAGAACGGTAAGGTTACAGGTATGAAGGCTATGGGTAACTTCACAGTAGACTTCAACTGGGCCGACGGTAGGTGCCAGAAGGCGACTATCGTAAGCAACGCCGGCGCAGAGCTCAAGGTACGTTGCAAGTTCGGTGCAATGGAGATTGTCAATGCAATGATTACTGTAAACGGTGCAGAGGTTAAGGTTACTGTTGACGAGAATGGTATTGCAACCGTTCCTTGCGAGAAGGGTGACGTTGTAGAGCTTGACTTTACAACACCTGCGACAGGTATCGGTCACGTCGTAGTTGACAGCAAGCAGAATGCAAACGATGCAGTCTACGACCTCAACGGCCGCCGTGTAAATGAGGTTCTTACAGGCAGAATCTACATCCAGGACGGTGTGAAGAAGTTCGCGAAGTAATACTAGAGAATTTATATATGGAAAGGGGCTCTCCACGCGAGGGTCCCTTTTATTGTTTAGGGTTTGTGCAAACACTAAAGCGAGGGAGATAACCTTGGTGAGAGCCCATTACAAAAAAAGAGAATCGTTAAAAACGATTCTCTTCGGTGGGCCATCTTGGGCTTGAGATTTGTCTCTTTAGAGACCCATTGACCGAGCGTTTGCTGTCGGCAAAGCCGGTGCAAACACTAAAGCGAGGGAGATAACCTTGGTGAAAGCCCGCAACAAAAAAAAGAGAACCGTTAAAAACGATTCTCTTATGTGGGCCATCTTGGGCTTGAACCAAGGACCTCCAGATTATGAGTCTGTTGCTCTAACCAACTGAGCTAAAAGCCCGAGTATCTCTCTTGGAAATACTTTGCAAAGGTATGGCAAAATCCTTGACATTGCAAATTTTTTATGCTAAAAAATGTAATGATTCGTAAACTGCGATTTTTATCTGTTATTTCTGCAAAGTTTGAGATCCTTCCTTGCGGTTCGGGATGAACTGTGTTCGCTGTTTTTGAGAGATCCTTTGACAATGCCGCCTTTTCGCAACCCGCACGGCATGAGCTTTGC
Organism: Bacteroidales bacterium; assembly: GCA_015060965.1. Taxonomy (GTDB): domain Bacteria; phylum Bacteroidota; class Bacteroidia; order Bacteroidales; family Bacteroidaceae; genus HGM04593. Next base: position 13,865 of record SUXN01000048.1, read on the forward strand.
CCATGCTGCGTGCGACCTATTGCTGCTCGGCTGTCGAGCTTTTGGTAATTACTTTACCAAAACCTTTCTTTAATGCAAAATAGGGAACTGCATGATGCAATTCCCTCTTTATTATGTTTAGCGGTTTTTGAGATCCCTCGTCGCTTCGCTCCAGCATGATAGTATTATGAAAAAACCGCTTACTTTGTCATTCTGAGCAAAGCGAAGAATCTCTATCATCCGCGTTTTTTTGAGATCCCTCACGCAAGGTTCGGGATGACAAGTCCGCGTATTAGCTGGTGGATTACTTTACAATTACCTTGACAGCTCTCGCTTTCCGCAACCCGCACGGCATGAGCTTTGCCCATGCTGCGTGCGACCTGTTGCTGCTCGGCTGTCGAGCTTTTGGTAATTACTTTACCAAAACCTTTTTTAATGCAAAAGAGGGAACTGCTGATGCAATTCCCTCTTTTGTTATGTTTACCGTTGGTTCGCCTTTTTTTCAGCGACCCACGCGGGATGAATTGCATCCATCCTTCTCGTGACCAATCGCTAAAAGGCTCACCGATAGTAAAAAGTTACTTGTACCTTGACAGCTCTCGCTTTCCGCAACCCGCACGGCATGAGCTTTGCCCATGCTGCGTGCGACCTGTTGCTGCTCGGCTGTCGAGCTTTTGGTAATTACTTTACCAAAACCTTTTTACCATTTACAATATAGATGCCTGTTGATGGGTTCTCTACCTTACGGCCCTGGAGGTCGTAAATACCCTCTACAACAGTTTCAATACCTACATTCTCGATACCTGTATCTTCACCAGGAGTCCATGGCTCAATTCTCATAGCTGATGTCCATGCTGTCTGGAAGTTTGGCAAATCGTTTACATAGAATATTCCGCCAGAGCTTTGAGGTGCCATATATAGACCGCTACTGCAAAGTGCTACAAGACCAAACAACTCATTATATGTGATGTTGGTATTACACATCTCGTTGGGGTACATCTTCTCAATAGTGAAGTATGTGGGCTCGTCGTAAAGACCGGTCTCAGAGCCTGAGTATGCGCCATTTTCAGGAATACCAAGATATTTGCCATCTGCTGTGACGAACTCATATGTACCATCTCCATTGTCAATGCATACAAATGCTGCTGTCTCAGGGAGTGCATTACCTTGCGATGTATATGTGTCTTCAACCATAGAAAGTGTGTAGTACTTGAAGTCTCCGAGATCGTGTGTCTCTACATTGAGGAAGTTTCTGCGACCCTGGGTTGTCACAAATGTAAGTGTGTACTTCTCACGAGATTTTGGAAGTACAATATCATGTGACTCTATGTATGCTTGCATTGCGGCCTTGAGGTCAAGTCCGGCCTGGGTTGTAGGTTTTGCCTTTGCTGCATCAATAGCCTCTTTGAATGTGGCACGTGGTGCCTCGCCTGGGTAGCCCACACCTTCAAGTGCATAAAGTTCCTCAGCCTCGGCAACGAGTGCAATTGTTTCCTCGTCGTCACTGTCACTTGCAAGTTTCTTGATGAATTCCATCTTTGAGGTAATCTGCTCTGCATATGCATAATATTCCTCAGGCTTTGTTGCTTCATTCTTGTCAATGAATCTCTTGGCTGCCTCAATGGCCTTTACAAGGTCGTTGAGATAGCTCAAATAAGCTTGGTATTTCTCATCAACAGAAATGTATCTCTCTGTCTTCAGTTCAAACTTGGCCATGTGCCAGTATACATTCGGTGCGTATATCATAAAACGCAGGTAGCTGTATTCTTTGTCGGCTTTGATGTTCTCTGAATCCCATACTGTGCTTGTTGTCTTGGGAAGTCCCTGATTGAAGATGCCAAGGGTAACAAAATCAACACCGTCGTTGCTGCCCTGCACCTCAATGGATTCGGGGAAGTTTCCTGTGGCATTGTGACGTGTCTGGTAACTGAACATAAAGTCTTTTATTGGTGTTCCCAAGTTGATGCTCAACCAATGTACCGACTCTATTGTACCATTCCAGCATGAGTGGAAGAATGTTGTCTCGTCATCATCAAGCAACCCTTCCATAGAACCCTCGCTCATTTCAGGCTCATTACACCAGATATAGTTGGCTGCTCCCGGGTCGCTTGCCTGAAGTTCTATCGGGTTGCCGCCATCTACATTATAGTTGATGTCCCAAAGGAATTCCTCTGCTCTCTCGTATGTGTTCATCAGGCTGTCCTGTGCCTCGGCGAATACGTCATCGAACTTGCTCATATTATCGGCCAAGCGCTTGGTGATTTCATCAACGTTCTCCAATTCGCCAACTTCAAGGATTTGCCATGCGTTAGAGTAGCTTGTCGCACTCTGGTCGTCAATGCAGGTGATATAACCGTTCTCTGGTCTTCTGTAGTAACCACCAATGTATATTTCGCCGTCGAACTTTATGTTCCAAGGGAAATCGGGCAGTGAGCAGGAGTTTGGAGTGACTGTCACATAGTTCTCGGGGCTGCTCATGATATGGGCTCCGCCATCCTTCATGGAAACGAAGTTGTCGGCACCGACGCTGTAGAGGTACAGGTGGTTGTTGTATTCAATGAATGCAAACTGCTGGTCAGGATCCTCTGGGTTGTCAACAAAATCTCCACGGTCCGGATCAGCCTGTCCAAAATATCCAAGACAGATTCTGTCACCGAAAATACGGTCAAAGTACATTGCCGAAGCATAGTCCCATGTGTAGTATCGGCCATTGCTTATCCAATAGGTCTTGCCGGGTTGTATGTCACTGGGCGATGTGATTGCCGTTTGTGCGAATGTCGTTGCACATATTATAAGTGCAAGAAGTGATAGAGTAAATTTTTTCATACGCATTGTTTATGGTTTAATTATTTGGTGTTGATTATTGTTCTGTAGCTTCCAATTTGCAGGAGTTATCGCAAAGTTAATTATATGTTTGCTGAAAATTTGTTAACACGGGGTGAAATGTTAACGTGTGCTTGCTAAAGGATTTTGTTTTTCGTATTTTTAACAATTTGACATCATCAGTTGCTTTTTGAGATTCCTCGTCGCTTCGCTCCAGCATGATAGTATTATGAAAAAACCGCTTACTTTGTCATTGCCTTTAGCCCCTTCGGGCGGCGAACTTCGTTTCTGAGCAAAGCGAAGAATCTCTATCATCCGCGTTTTTTTGAGATCCCTCACGCAAGGTTCGGGATGACAAGTCCGCGTATTAGCTGGTGGATTACTTTACAATTACCTTGACAGCTCTCGCTTTCCGCAACCCGCACGGCATGAGCTTTGCCCATGCTGCGTGCGACCTATTGCTGCTCGGCTGTCGAGCTTTTGGCAATTATTTTACTTGTACCTTCCTTTAATGCAAAAGAGGGAACAGCATGATGCAATTCCCTCTTTATTATGTTTACCGTTGGCTCGCCTTTTTTTCAGCGACCCACGCGGGATGAATTATATCCATCCTTCGCGTGACCAATCGCTAAAAGGCTCACCGATAGTAAAAAGTTATTTGTACCTTGACAGCTTTCGCTTTTCGCAACCCGCACGGCATGAGCTTTGCCCATGCTGCGTGCGACCTATTGCTGCTCGGCTGTCGAGCTTTTGGTAATTA
>SUXN01000068.1 GCA_015060965.1 Bacteroidales bacterium
TCTGAGGGTATTTTTGTGCTATGGTTGATTCACATTGTGGTTGTCCGAAAAAAGTATTTCAAATTTTCAATATACCACAAAAGCATACAGCCATAATGTGTTAACCAATCAATTATTTATTGCAAATAAAAAGTCGTAATAATAAGCCTTGTATGGACAAATTATTACGACTTGATGAGTATTTTAGAGTTTCAACCCTCGATTTTGTTTTCCTGTCGTTCTGTTACGGGATTTATATATACAAAAAAACGAGAGAGACGGAAACCTCTCCGCCTCTCTTGCAATATAATCCGTGTAAAATCACTTATTCTTAAGATATTCTCCAAAGATACGTGCTGCCTCTTCTACCATCTTCACGCAAGGACGTTTCTTGTAGTACTCGGCAGTGCGTGCCTCGGGGGTTGCCGGTGTGGGAGCGTTCTTTGCAAGACCTAACAGCTCGGCGCAGATGAGCGAGCCGTTACGTTTGCGGAACTCCTCGGCGAACTCCTGTACCATCTTGTAGTTCGCCTCCTTGCCTTCGCGGTCCTTGCCCTCGGTGCAGCCGCTCTCAAGACCTGCGAGCAGAAACAGTCCGCAGGCTGCACCACAGGTCTGGCGCATGCGGCCTATGCCTCCACCGAAAGATGCCGACATCTTGAGTGCCTGCTCCTGGGTGAAGCCGTAGAGGTCGGCGTATGCAGCCACAACCGACTGGCTACAGTTGTAGCCCTCTTTGAACAGTGAGACGGCTTTTTCTATTCTCTCTTCCATGATTATAAGATTTTATATACTGTTTAAATTTATGTCCTTGAAATTTTTAAGTAATAATGTAGATGTTGTCCAAAACGTATCATGTCATTATGAACGAATGTGAAGGATCTCTTATTTCGCAGTTTTTGAGAGATCCTTTGACAATGCCGCCTTTTCGCGACCCGCACGGCATGAGCATTGCCCATGCTACGTGCGACCATTCGCTGTCGGCATTAACTTCGTTGAACCTGCTTTCGCTCGCAGTGAGATTAAAGTAAACTTGTATCTCGCTTGCTTAATCGCAGTATTGTCGAACCCTCCGGATTTCGTCACTGCGCTCTGTCGGGATGACACCATCGTAGTAGATATTTGTATCAATGGACAACTCCTATTTTATTGCCAATTTTTATAGGTCTTTCATTCTTTTCGAAAGAAATTTAAACAGCTTCTTAAATCAAACCACGTGTGCGGAGCAGAGCATCAGGATTGGCGTCTGCACCACGGAACTTGCGGTACTCACGCATCGGGTCCTTGCTGCCGCCCATCTCAAGGAGGTTCTTGAATGCCGCTGCTGTAGCAGGGTCAAATACTCCTTTCTCCTTGAAGAGCTCGAAGGCATCGCAGTCGAGCACCTCGGCCCACAGGTATGCATAGTAACCTACAGCGTAACCGCCGCCGAATACGTGCGCGAAGTTGGTGCTGCGGTAACGGTACTCAATCTCGGGGATGAAGCCGAGCTCCTGACGAAGCTCCTTCTCGAACTCATTGCAGTCGAAGTTGCTGTAATCCTCAATGAGGTGCATCTTCATGTCGAGCAAAGCTGCTGCAACAAGCTCTGTTGTCTCGAAGCCGAGGTTGAAGTATGCACTCTGCTGCATCTTCCCGATAAGTTCGGCAGGGATAGGTTCGCCTGTCTTGTAGTGCTTTGCGAATGTAGGCATCACCTCGGGGTGTACCGCCCACTTCTCGTTGACCTGTGAGAAGAGTTCTACAAAGTCATGCTTCACGTTCGTTCCGCTCACGCTGGGGTAGTGTGTCTGTGTGAGCATGCCGTGGAGCGCATGGCCGAACTCGTGGAACAGTGTGCGTGTCTCGTCGATGTTGAGCAGTGCTGGTGTGTCGCCCTGTGGAGCTGTGAAGTTGCATACGTTGACAACCATCGGACGTACATTCTCGCCGCAGATGTTGCGCTGGTTCACGAAGTTTGTCATCCATGCTCCCTGACGCTTTGTGGCGCGTGGGAAGAAGTCGGTGTAGAACACGCTCAAGTGGTTGCCCTCGCTGTCAAGAACCTCGTATGTGCTTACCTCGGGGTGGTATACAGGGATGTCATTGCGCTTCACGAACTTGACGCCATAGAGCTTGGTGGCGCAGTCGAATGCTCCCTGCAACACATTCTCGAGCTTGAAATACGGGGTTATGACCTCGTCGTTGAGCGCATATTTCTCCTTGCGGAGCTTCTCGGTGTAGTAGAACCAGTCCCAGCCCTCGATCTTGATACCGGCACCCTCGCGGTCGGCAATCTTCTGCAACTCGGCTCTCTCCTCTGCGGCGCGCTTCACTGCAGGCTCCCATATTTTGTTCAGCAGGTCAAGTGCCGCCTCGGGTGTCTTTGCCATCTTCTCGTCGAGTACAAAGTGTGCGAAGCTCTCAAAGCCAAGTAGCTTTGCCTTCTGCTGGCGTAACTGTAGAATCTCCTTTATAATGGCCTTGTTGTCGTTCTGGTTGTTGTTGTCACCGCGACCATAGTACGCCTTGTACACCTTCTCGCGCAGTGCACGGTTGTCGGCATACTGCAGGAACGGTATACAGCTGGGCTTGTCGAGTGTGAACACCCAGCTGCCGTCCTCGGCTGCAGCTGCGTCAATGACACCCTGTGGCAAGCCTGCAAGGTCGGCCTTGTCGGTGATGACAAGCTTGAAAGCCTTGTTGTCGGCAAGCAGGTTGCTGCTGAACTTTATCTGTGCAAGGCCAAGCTTTGTATCAATGTCGAGCAGGGTAGCCTTGTCCTCCTCGTTGAGGAGTGCGCCGCCACGTACAAACGACTGGTAGTAGTTGTCGAGCACAATCATCTGCTCCTCGTCGAGGCCCAGATTCTCGCGGTTGTCATAAAGCGTGCGGATGCGGCCGAACAGAGTGTCGTTCATATATATGTATCCGCTGAGCTCTGTGAGCTTTGGAGTAACATACTCCTCAATCTCGGTCATCTGCGGTGTGTTCTCGCTCTCGTTGAGGTTGAAGAAAATTGAGCTCACCTTGTCAAGGCTCTTTCCGCTGAGCTCCAGCGCGTCGATGGTGTTGGCGTATGTGGGCTCGTCGGTGTTCTCGATAATTGCCTTGATGTCGGCACGCTTCTGGGCCAGTCCGTAGTCGAACGCCTCCTTGTAGTCCTCGATCTTGAACTTGTCAAACTCCGGTGCGCCGAATGGAGCCTTGCTCTCGGCAAGGATGGTGTTGTCGCTCGCGGGTGCAGACCCCTTACCGGGGCTGCATGCAGTCATACCTATCATAATTGATAATGCAAAAAGTGAATAATAAATTTTTTTCATCGTATTTTGTCTTTTGGTTTATTCTGTGATGTTTGCGAAGGTACGAATAAACGTGCAAAAGTACATATAAACAGGTGAAATAAATTTAGAAGTGTAACAGATTCCTGCATAAGGAACAACAAGTCACAATGTTTAGATGCTTCGCTTCGCTCCAGCATGACAGTGCTATGATTGCCCTTGTTGCTTTTGTCATTCTATATTTGCACAGTCATTGAGTCGTTTGCTTTTCGCAACCCCAACGGCATAAGTTAAATTCCTCCTCTGCCTGAGGGGAGGTGCCAGTTTACTGGCGGAGGGGTGGGAGTGCTACGTTTGACCTGTTGCTGCAAAACTCGTCGATAACAAAACAAAAGAGCATTGGTTCGTTCATTGTTACACTAATGAACTCACCGATAACAAAACAAAAGAGCATTGGCTCGTTCATTGTTACACTAATGAACTCACCGATAACAAAACAAAAGAGCATTGGTTCGTTCATTGTTGCACTAATGAA
>SUXN01000049.1 GCA_015060965.1 Bacteroidales bacterium
AAAACCTTTTCTCTACTTATTCTTTTTCACTCACTTCTACTGTTCCGCCATCTTGCGGCCGGCGTCGAAGGCCTTTTGCAGGTCTTCCTCCCAATGGGCATCGCGCCAGGCATGCTTTGCCTCCTCGGAGAAACTGCCGAGCTCGTAGTTGTCGTATTTTGCCACTTGGCAGGTGTTGTAGCCGATGATGCGCTCTGGCTCGCCAAGGGCCGTTGTTATGCACCATTCCATAGTGCCGAAATGGTTGCTGTTGTTACGCTCTGGAGTGCCGTTCATTGTCTCAACAAGGACCACGGGCATACGTTTTGGCGCGGTCAGGCTGTAATCGTTGTACGACAGCCACGGGAAAGAGAGGCGCTCCAGAAAGGCGCGCATCAGTCCTGTTACCTCGCCAAAGTAGATTGGCGAGCCAAGCACAAGACCGTCGGCATTGGCAATCTCTTCCAGTACGGGAGTCAGTGCATCCTTGAATTTGCATATATTCGATGCCTTGCCCTTTAGTTTGCAGGCCATACATGATATACAGCCTTTATAGTCTAAATTGTAAAGGCGGATAGTCTTTACTTCAATATCTTTGCCTACTGATTCTGCACCCACGGCAAACTTCTGCAACAGCTGTGCAGTGTTCATGTTACGGCGTGGTCCACCGTCGATGATTACAATCTTTTTCATATTATGCTTTTTTATATCCTTTTATATAACTTACCTTTAATTTGTTGTCATATATTCTTTTTGTTGTCGTTATATCATGTCCTTTTGGCGCCCAAAAGGACCAAAAGGCCCAGCACACGGAAAAATCGTCACAAGTGCCCTTTGCTCGTGCCGCATGAGCGAGCATTCGGTCGGGCACTTGCTTGCCACTCATGGCTTTCGCTTGTTTTGCAGGGTGCTGCGGACCTTGATTTGCGCGGCTATATAAGATAATTTATACCCGCGCAAATCTTCAAACATACCTCGCACAATGGCCTGCAAACAAGCGGCCATGAGCTGGATTTTTAACGGTGCCGGTTTTTCGGGAATTACCTATGCTGGTGGAAATGCTCCCTATATCTCATTGAAAAAACCACCCCATTCCACAAAACTTTGCAGGTGAGCAATATAATAATCCATACTGAAATCGCGTCTGGAGATCCCTCACTGCGTATCGGGATAACAGGTTCGCGGTTCTTGTGAATTTATACCTTGCTTAAGTCAATAACAATTAGTATGCCCTAAAGTTACTGATTATTTTGATACGGCATTGCCTTTTGATAAAAATGATGTAACTTTGCAGTCGCTTTCAATAAAGCACACGCTGTTTGTCATGTTGAGCGAAGTGAAACATCTCTTAGAGTGTATATGAGATTCTTCGTTGCACTCAGAATGACAAAACAACGTTTTGTTATTGGCAAAAAAAGAAAGACACGAAAGTAATGTAAGCGAATTTTTACACAATATTTAACTGTAAAACAGAAAGAATCATGTCAAAGTATTTGGTGGAAGACACACGCAAGGTTACTACGCACCGATTTATCGAAATGAAGCGCAAGGGTGAGAAGATTGCAATGCTCACCGCATACGATTATACTACAGCATCTATCCTTGACAACGCGGGTATTGACGCGCTGCTCGTGGGTGACTCTGCATCTAATGTGATGGCGGGTAATGTAACAACATTGCCTATCACTCTCGACCAGATGATTTATCATGCAAAGGGCGTCGTTCGTGGCGTGAAGCGTGCATTGGTTGTTGTGGATATGCCTTTCGGTACATATCAGGTAAATGCCGACGAGGCTGTGAAGAATGCTATCCGCATAATGAAGGAGACTCATGCCGATGCTCTCAAACTTGAGGGTGGTGAGGAGATTCTCCCCTCGGTACGCAAGATCCTTGATGCCGGTATTCCCATCATGGGTCACCTGGGACTTACCCCACAGAGCATAAACAAGTTCGGTACATACGCTGTCCGTGCAAAGGACGATGCTGAGGCTGCCAAGCTGCTTGCCGATGCCAAGCTCCTTGAAGAGGCCGGCTGTTTTGCGCTTGTCCTTGAGAAGATTCCTGCTGCTCTTGCCGAGAAGGTGGCAAGTTCAATCTCTATCCCTGTAATCGGTATCGGTGCCGGCGTGAAGGTTGACGGTCAGGTGCTTGTATATGCCGATATGCTCGGCATGACAGCCGATTTCTCTCCAAAGTTCCTGCGTCGCTATGCCGACCTCAACACAATCATCACTGATGCTGTGGGTAGCTATGTGAGCGATGTCAAGGCATGCGACTTTCCAAATGAGAAAGAACAGTATTAAACAAGGAATGGATAAAAAGATAAAATTCAAGGCTTAGGAAGCCCTCAAATACCGCAGTTTACTGGACGTAAATGAGGATTTTGAGGGCTTCCTGGAACGCAGAAGTTTGCTTTTTAGCCATTCCTTGTAACACTCTTGATACAACCAAAAACGGAGATTGCAATTGCAATCTCCGTTTTTGGTTGTATTGTGTATGTGCTGTTATCAGCAGATGTACTGCTTGCTGATTGACTGGTTGTTGAGCACGCACTTGATAGCCTCGGCAAAGCCCTTTGCAATTGAGAGCTGCTTTACCTTTGGACAACCGCGGTCGTAAGGGATGCTGTTTGTGAAGACAATCTCTGTCATCTTTGACTCGCGAACTCTCTCTGATGCGTTACCTGACATGATGCAGTGTGAAGCAAGTGCACGTACTGACTTCGCACCGTTCTCAATCATAAGGTCTGCTGCCTTTGAGATAGTGCCTGCTGTGTCAACGATATCGTCAACAAGGATCACGTTCTTGCCCTCTACGTCACCGATAATCTGCATTGTGTCTACAACATTTGCCTTTGCACGTGTCTTGTGGCAAAGTACCAGGGGTACACCAAGGCACTTTGAGTATGTGCTTGCGCGCTTTGAACCGCCTACGTCAGGTGTTGCAATTACAAGGTCCTCAAGGTTGAGAGACTTGATATATGGGATGAATACCATTGATGCATATAGATGATCTACAGGGATGTCGAAGAAGCCCTGGATCTGGTCGGCGTGAAGGTCCATAGTGATGACACGGCTTACACCTGCTACGCTCAATAGGTCGGCAACAAGCTTTGCACCGATTGAAACACGTGGCTTGTCCTTGCGGTCCTGACGAGCCCAACCGAAATAAGGCATAACTGCAACAATGCTCTTTGCAGAAGCACGCTTTGCAGCGTCAACCATAAGCAAAAGTTCCATAAGGTTGTCAGAGTTGGGGAATGTAGACTGTACAAGGAATACGTTCTTACCGCGAATAGACTCTTCGTAAGAAACGGCGAACTCACCGTCAGCAAAATGAGTGGTGTTCATCTGGCCGAGCTCGCAACCCAATTCTTTGCAAATCTCTTCTGCAAGGTAACGTGACTTTGTACCTGCAAATACCATGTAGGGAGTGTTGTCCATAATGCTTTTTGAATTTATTGTTGTTATTGTATTTCGTTATTATAGTTTGTCAACGGCTTTCTTTATTCTCTTGAAGCGGTTGATGAGTTCTGTGTAGTCGGTTGAACGGCAGGAGTCAAAATTGTTCCACATCAGTTCGTTCACTATTACTCCTCCGAATCCATAGTTTGTCAGGCGCTTGAGGTTAGCCTCGTCAATGTCGCCGAATGCCCAGGTGTTCTTGTTGATCATCTTCTTGCCAATCTCATTGAGCTCTGCACTCTGGTAGAAGGTGCGGCCCAAAGGACCGAAACATACGATGTCGTATGTCTTGCGCAGTTCCTTAAGATGCTGCAGGTTGCTGGCATAGCCAACAATCTTGCCCTTCTCGTTGCCCATAGGAGGGTTGGAGTCAAGGGTAAAAAGTGTACCGGCAAGCTTGTACTCCTGCATCAGACGATTGTTGCATGTGAATATGCGCTTGTGGTATTTCTTTGGTATAAGGTTTAGCAACCTCTCCATGAACTGTGGATGAGGGTACTCTTTGTAGAGGAACAGATAATCGAGCCCTTCGTCAAAAAGGCGTGTTATTATCTTGTCCTCCTCTATAAAAAAGGTCGGTTTTGTAGAGACGGCCAGTTTCATATATCGTATTGTTCTTGTTATTCTATATATATCTTTTGCAAAATTAATACTTTTTATGATATTGCCCACGAATAAAGCGGAGTTTTATTACATAAAATGATTAATATTTACCTTTTCAAGGTACTCCACAAACATAATCAAAAAGTGTATCAAGTCAAAATAATAAGCATATAAATCAAACAAATAAACCAAATATCTGTTCTTTTATCATTATTCACCTTTAAAACATTGATAGTATGGCAAGAGAAAGTATTTTGATACTGCGCAAAAGAATTGACCTGCCTGAACTCCTCTCGCAGCTCAACGCTGCACTCAGTGAGGAGTGGCTGGCGTTCTACCAGTATTGGATAGGGACACTGGTAGTTGAGGGGGCTATGCGTTCCGATGTGCAGAGAGAGTTTGAGGAACACGCTATGGAAGAGTTCCGGCATGCCCGGTTGCTTGCCGACAGGATTATCCAGCTTGAGGGAACACCTGTCCTTGATCCTGTGCAGTGGAGTACCCTTGCGCGTTGCAAATATTCCGTGCCGCTTAATACCGATGTGATGAACCTGCTCAAACAGAATGTCGCGGCCGAGCGCTGTGCCATAGTACGCTACGAGGAGATTGCATCGTTCTGCAACAATGTCGATTATACGACCTGTGACATTGCAAAACGTATAATGGCCGAAGAGGAAGAGCACGAACAGGACTTGCAGGACCTGCTGCGTGATGTGGAGTGGATAGTAAAAGCGATGGAAACAAAATGCTGAAAGAGGTCCCACACGGGACCTCTTTCAGCATTTAAATACACTTTCCAATTATTCTTCGTCAAGGTATCTTTTGGTGATTACTTATTTCCGAAGTCTGCGGGCGTCTCTCTACACTCGCGATTATCACAACGTAACACCTTAATATCGTCGATTTTAGCCGACATGACTTTTAGGAATATCTCTGCTAATTGTAGTATCGCAATTAGGTGTGGACCTTGACGATGCCCACGATTCGGCAGCCGATGTAACAGCAACCCTCGATGTACTTGGTGTATATACCTCAGGCCTAAGAAACAACGAGGGTGCAACTATGTCCACACAACAACGAGACAAAACAAGAAAACATTTCAAGATATAAGGAGTGAAACCATACGCAAAACAAATTGTTGTGAGATAATAATTAGAATATTTGGCAAAATAGATGCAGGTAATAAAATAATTACCTATATTTGCGAAAACAATGATAGATACTATGCCTACGATTTTTATTTTATTTGGATTTAGATTCCTATTTTACGCCAATGACCATGAGCCTATTCATGTCCATGTAGTGAAAGGGAATATACACGCTAAATTTACAATTAGTCCGGTGGCGTTGGTTGAAAATCACGGCTTAAAACCATCCGAGATTAAAATGGCAGAGTCTGTTATTGAGGAGAATGTCGAGATTATTGCCGAGCACTGGAATAAGTTTTTTAATAACAATAAATAGTAATTGCCTTATGATGACTATTGAAAAGATTTGGATAACCGACACTGCGGTATGGATCAGAACGGTCGATGGTCGCGAGGCTTGTGAAAAGTTCTCGGACTATCCACGATTAAAGTTTGCCACACGGGCTCAGCGTGAAAATTATTCGGCTGATGCTTTTGGTATTCACTGGGAAGAGATTGACGAGGATTTGAGTTTTGAGGGTTTCTTTCGTCAGAAGAGTAGCAATACGCTGTATGAGTTGTTTATGGCACATCCAGAGATAAATGTATCTGCTGTAGCGCGTCGTTTGGGTATGGCACAAAGTCTTCTTGCCCAATACATTAGCGGTACAAAACGCCCGTCAGATGAGCGTATGGAGTGCATTAAGGCCGAGATTCGACAGATAGGCGCTGAACTATCTGCAATCTAAACAATACTACAATATATCTATAAGTCCGTCAGATGAAAGTCTGACGGACTTTTTTGTGCTCATATTACGTTTATTTTGGGTGTTGGCGTGGAGCACTCTAAAAGATGAACACTTTTTTCAATACCATCGGCGATTGTTAGCCTTTTTAACACAAGTAGTTTCCTTCATATAATGAAATCCACTCAAGGTCTCAAAAAATATTGTTTATATGATACAGATTATCCACCAAGATAATTTTATTCCTGCAAATAATCTGTATCATTCAAAATTCCTTATAAATCCAAATAGTCTTGAATCAGCCATCCGCATTTGTTCACCGTCACTTTATAATAACGACCTGTCATAAGGCGCATATCAGTAGTAAAGTAAGGTGCAAACGAATTAGATGGCAAACTCTCAACAAATCTTTTCAAACTCATAAATAAAGCATCTGTTTCCTTGTCAGGATTATCTGGCAACAAAAGGTCTATCGTATAAGTAACTTTTGTACTTCTTGGATAGGTCTTGGTATACAACAAAACAGAGAAGGTTTTATCTGAAGTCCCAGCATGCATCATTGTATTAATGTTCTGTAATGCCCCCAGCAAACGGGCACCTCCACTTACATCATGATACCATTCTCCATCCAATACGTTAGAATAATGATTTGCATACGCAAAGAAGTCCGAATAATATACGCTTGGAGATTTACCCATCAATTTACCGTCCAGGTAAATTTCCATACTGGCCACCAGTGAAAGCACATAGCCCATATACCAGCGAGGAGCCCTTAGTGTGATAATCTCTCCATTCATCATTTTCTTTAGTTCGTCATCTTTAATCTTCTTTAGCAACGTTTGCTGTGAAACACCATTCTTATCCAGAAGATCTACCAGACTAACAGTACCGAATCTATTCCATACACCACGACATTCCCTGACTTCCTTCTTGGGGTGGTTTCTCAGTGGTGACAATATCATGACGCTTTCCCCGATAGTTCCTGTTCTTTTGACGGAATCAAGTCCTGCGTAAGGTGACACTGTAAATTTGACATCCTTGTTTTTATAGAATGCTTCCTTCATCTCCGCGACACTAATCGTATCCTTGAAACAACGACGACTAAAATCAGTCAGGTTATATTTCGTATCTTGTTGATAATCTGACCAGCTTTTGCTTAAATTATCAAGTGATAATTCTTTTTGAATTATAAACTGACCATATACATTCGATACACATGAGACCAAAAGTACTGATATAAACAGTTTAAGATTACTACTCATAACATAAACAATTGATTAAACATAATAATAATCCTATGATCATGAGTTCTTGTAATCATAGCCCTAATTGGTCTTAATCAGACTACATATAAGACTACATGAGAAGAGTAGGATCTTTGAAAAATTAAAGTTTAGACGAGTTTTTTACGGATAATTCAATTATTCTTCGTCAAGGTATCTTTTGGTGATTCCGCCATACTCCTCAATGCGGCGGTCGCGGAGAAATGGCCACCATTGGCGCACTGTCTCGCTGCGCTTGATGCTTACCTCAATGACCTCACATTGTTCCTGCTCGCCGAAATGAGCGACAAACTCGCCTTGCGGGCCGGCAACGAAACTGTGTCCCCAGAACTGTATGCCGTTTGTCATGCCTGAAGGGTCAGGCTCATGTCCTACACGGTTCACTGCAATGACGGGTATGCCGTTGGCAACAGCGTGTCCGCGCTGTACTGTCTGCCATGCTCCCAGCTGACGCTCCTTCTCTTCGGTGGTGTCGGTGCTCTCCCAGCCGATGGCGGTAGGGTAGATGAGCAGGTCGGCGCCTCGCAGCGCCATAAGACGTGCTCCCTCGGGGTACCACTGGTCCCAGCATACCTGTACACCCAATGTTCCCAAAGAGGTTCTGATTGGGCGGAAGCCTATGTCTCCGGGTGTGAAATAGAACTTCTCGTAATATGCGGGGTCGTCGGGGATATGCATCTTGCGGTATTTGCCGGCAATGCTGCCGTCGCTGTCAAAGACAACGGCGGTGTTGTGGTAGAGACCTTTTGCACGTGCCTCGAAGAGTGATGTCACAAGCACCACCTTGCACTCTGCGGCTATCTTGCTGTAGAACTCTGTCGACGGGCCGGGGATTGGCTCGGCGTATGAGAAGTTTTCTGTGGACTCCACCTGGCAGAAGTAGGGCGAGTTATGAAGCTCCTGTAACACCACAAGCTGTGCGCCCTTGGCTGCAACCTCTCTGATGCATGCGGCAAGTTTCTGTTTGTTACTCTCTACATCGGTACCGATGCTCTGCTGTATTATTCCAACTTTTATCGTATCCATTTTCTTGTCTGTTTTTATCTTGGGTATTGCATCGTTACGCAATGCAGCGAGCCGTGCTGCTTGATGAGCGCGCGGCAATCGATGCCTATAATCTCATGCTTTGGGAATGCTTTTTTGAGTGCTTCGGCGGCCTTGCGGTCATTGTCTGGCTGTGCGTATGTGGGGTAGAGCACGCAGTTGTTCATGATGAGGAAGTTCGCGTATGTCGCCGGCAGACGCTCGCCCTCCTCGTCGTGTATGGCATCGGGCGAGGGCAGGGCAATCATCCTGTAAGGGTTGCCGTCGGCAGTGCGCAGCGCTGCAATCTCCTCTTCCATTGCGCGAAGGTCGGCATACTGCGCATCGTTCTCGTCGGTACACTGCATATATACAATGGTGTCGTTGGGTGTAAGGCGTGCTACCGTATCGACATGACCGTCGGTATCGTCGCCGATGAGGTTGCCGTGGTTGAGCCACAAAATACGCTCGGCATGAAGCATCTTCTTCAGGCACTCTTCAATCTCCTCCTTGCCCATTGGCTGGTTGCGGTGCGGAGCAAGCAGGCACTGGCTTGTAGTGAGGATTGTTCCTTTACCGTCGCTCTCGACTGCACCTCCTTCGAGCACGAACGAGGTGCAGTCCTCGTATTCTCCCTTTACAATGCCTGCATCGTAGAGTTTTCCGTTGATGGCATTGTCGAGCGAGGCCTCGAACTTGCGTCCCCAGCCGTTGAAGCAGAAGTCGACATAGTGCGGAACATTGTCGCCGAGGATTGTTATGAAGGCGTGGTCGCGTGCCCAGGTGTCGTTGGTGTCGCACTCAAAGAGGGTTATGTTGCTCATTGTTGCACCGCCTTTCTCAAGTGTGGCCTTTACAGCCTTGATGTCGGGTGCCACTACAAGCAGCTGCATTCTTGAACTGATGGCCTTGGCAAGGTTTACGTAGCACTCTTCGACCTCCTGAAGCATATAACTCCAGTCGGTACCTTCGTGTGGCCATGTGAGCTGCACCATCTGCAATCGGTGCCACTCGGCCGGCATGAATAGTTGTCTTTTAGGCTGTTCCATTACTGTGGCTGTACTTTGCGTTTACGGTCGAAGAAAGGGTTCTTGGAGCTTGCGCTCACCGGAATTCCGATAATGTAGTTGCAACCCGGCATCAAACCGAGCTTCAGTGCTGCGTAGCCTACGGAGTACATCACGCGGGTGTCAAGGCGCAGGTCGGCTGCTGTTGCACAGGCTGAACCTACTGCAATACCCACGTCAATGGTGTTCATTGCGCATGGTACGCCCTCGGTGCGCTCGCCGCATGTGGGGAAGCCACAGTAACCGCAGTTGAGGCACATTGCCTCTTCGCGTGAGCCTATGAGCAGTACTGCCTCGGCCGACATGATGTTGTCGGCATCGCGCATCAGACCGCCACGGCCCATATCCTCGCCCATCTTGTGGAGGGCATTGCTCAGTGCGGTGATGTCCTCGTCGGTAATCATTGAAATCTCTATAATGTCAACGCCTTTTGCCTTAGGGGCTGTACGTGCAGCTGTCATCATCTGTTTTGCACATTCAATGACGTGCAGGTGGCGTTCGTCTCTTTCGTTATAAACCATAATGTTGTTGTTTGATTGTTTTTGCGAAGATAATGAATATTTCATATCTATAATTACATCAATGTCTCTTTTTTTAGTCTCAATTTGCCGTTATTGTGCATCAAATCCCGAAAAATACAATTATAAATTCGTTTTTGGAATGTTAAAATATGATTACAATAAGTTATTTTGTAAAAAATGTGTAAAATTATGGAAATAAAGAATATTCTGGTAATACGCTTTAGGCGCGTCGGTGACTCAGTGCTTTCCATGGGACTTTGTCATACTTTAAGGAAAAGCTTTCCCGGTGCTGAAATTGACTTGGTTATCAATAAAGGAATAGATTCGTTATACCGGAATCATCCAGATGTAGATAATGTAATTGTTTTTGACAAGGAGGAGTGTGATAATTTGTTCAAATATGTAAAGAAGGCAAGAGAGACTGTAAAGACAAAACGTTATGATGTAATCATTGATATGCGTTCTACGGTCAAGTCTTCGATTTTTACCCTTTTTTCTTTGCATACCCGATATCGTATTGGACGTAAAAAATGGTATTCCGGGCTTTTGTTGACACATGCGGTGGATAATCGTCTTCCCGGGTCGAGGCCGGAACAGAATCTGTTGCTTGTAAAACCTTTGGAAGAGGTGGGCGAAATAAGTTATTCAACTGACTTCAGACTTTATGTGAGTGATGATGAAGTCGCCAGTATGTGTGCAAGGATGGAGAAACAAGGAATAGATTTTTCGCGTCCGGTACTTATATCGGCTGTAGCTACACGAGTCAAGGGTAAAGCCTGGCCGTTTGAATGGATGACAACTGTACTGAAGAACGTGATATCGGAGTTTCCGCAGGTGCAGATAATATTCAACTATTCAAATAAGGCTGAAAAGGAGACTGCTTTGGCACATTATAATGCATTGGATAAGGATTGTCATATATTCATGGATATCCATGCTGATTCTCTGATAGAGCTTTGTGCATTACTCTCAAATTCTTCAATGTTCTTTGGCAATGAAGGTGGTCCACGCCACATGGCCCAGGCATTAGGTGTTCCTGCCTATGCTATATTCCCGCCGGGAATTAAAAAAGAAACATGGCTACATAATGAGAATGATTATAATACCGGAATAAGCCCTGATGACTTTGTCCCGTTTGAGCAGCAACAAGAAATGGAATATAATGAGCGTATGGAGATTATGACAGTCGAACGGGTGTGGAAAGGGCTGAGTGCTTTTTTGGACAGAATAATCGGATCTGATACCTTTTAGAATTTCAAACAGCAGCTTGTTTTTTATGTAACTGAATTCAAGAAGATTGTCTTTGGCCCCTACGGGTGGTTTCCATCGGCTTCCGTAAATGATTTTTTACATTTGTTTAATAAAAATCTTTTCATAATCCTCTCTTTTTTTGTAGTTTTATATACATTTGCACGTCTAATGGATAAAGAGTCATATTATTCGTGTAGATATACATTATTTAATAACATAACTATGAAAAGATTCTTTCTTTCTTTAGCGGTGGCTTTTGTCACCCTGATTTCGTTCGGACAGACACAGTTGCCCGTTGATGAGAACGTAAGAGTTGGCAAGCTCGAGAATGGCTTGACATACTACATCCGTCACAACGACAAGCCTGCCCAGCGTGCAGAGTTCTATCTGGCAACAAATGTAGGTGCCTTCCAGGAAGAGGATGACCAGGATGGTCTTGCGCACTTCCTTGAGCACATGTGTTTCAACGGTACAAAGAATTTCCCAGGCAAGTCTTTGCTTGAGTACTTGCAGAGCATCGGTGCCGAGTTCGGACGCAACATCAATGCCTCTACAGGTTTTGAGCAGACACAATATATGCTCAACAATATCCCCATCGTGCGCGAGGGTATCATCGACTCTTGTCTTCTTGTATTGCACGATTATTCACACTATGTGACCTGTGACCCCAAGGAGATTGATGCCGAGCGTGGCGTTATCCTTGAGGAGCGCCGTTCACGCCGTGATGCTAACTGGAGAATGTTCGAGCAGTCTTTGCCTTACTACTTCGGTGACACACAGATGGCACGCCGTACACTCATCGGTGGCGAGGAGCAGTTGAAGACCTTCAAGCCCGAGAGCCTCGTGAATTTCTACCGCAAATGGTATAACCCTGATATGCAGGCTGTAGTGGTAGTGGGTGATGTCGATGTTGACCAGATTGAGCAGAAGATAAAGAATCTCTTCGGTTCAATCCCTGCTGCGGCAACACCAACCGTGAAGCCTATCATTCCTATCCCCGGCAATAAAGAGCCTGTTGTTGCTGTGCTTACCGATCCAGAAGCAAGCTCATCAATGGTTGAGCTCATCTGGAGAGGCGATGCAATGCCAAAGGAGATGGCTTCTACCGATGCTGCTTTCTTGCTTGATGTAGTAAAATCTGTTATCAGCATTGTCTTCAGCGAGCGTATGGATGCAATCATGGCTTCATCAAACGCTCCTTTCATCAGTGCCGGATTGGGTATCGGTCCTCTTTGTGAAGGCTGTGAGGCTGTTCAGGCACAGGTTGTGTTCAAGGACGGTGATTATACAAATGCCATGAAGGCTTTCTATACCGAGATTGAGAGAATACGCCGTTACGGTATCACCGAGAGCGAGTACGAGCGTGCAAAGCTCCAGCTCATAAGCAATGCCGAGAAAGCTGTCGAGGCTGCTTCAAGCCGTGAGAACGCCGAGTTTATATGGCCTATCCTGGGACACTTCTTCCACAACAGCTATCTGTTGACTCCTGAGATGGATCTGCAACTCACACAAGCTCTGCTCGGTCAGCTGCCGTCGGCTATGTTTGCCCAGGTACTTGCCCAGGCTATCAGCGAGGAGAACTTTGTGGTTCTCTACAAGGCTCCACAGCGCGAAGGTCTTGCACACCCCACAGAGCAGGAGATTCTTGCGGTAATCAATGAGGTGAAGGCCGGCGAGGTTGCAGCTCCGGTAGAGGAGGGCGCAGGCGAGCCTTTGCTCGATGCTGAGGCAATTGTTCCCGGAACTGTAAAGAAAGAGAAGTCTGGCGTATATGGCTCAACTGAGTGGACTTTGAGCAACGGCGCGAAGGTTGTGTTCATGCCTACAACACTCAAGAATGATGAGGTAATCATCACTGTCGACAAGAAAGGCGGTAGCTCTCTCATCGAGACAGCTGAACTCGCTTCGTTCGAGGATAACATCTGGGCTCTCTACCAGCAGAACCGCGGACTTTCAAAGTTCGGTGCAGTCCAGCTGCGCAAGATGCTCACCGGAAAGAACGTCAGCTGCTCTGTGAATATCAGCTATGCCGGTCACGACATTACTGCGGTTTCAACTCCTAAGGATATCGAGACTGCAATGCAGCTCATCTATCTTAATGTCGTTGAACCGCGCTTCGACAATGAGGAGTACCAGACAGGTATCAACCAGATAAAGGCTCTGCTCCCGAATATCGAGAAACAGCCTATGATGAAGTTCCAGAAGTATGTCAGCGAGACTCTCTACGGTAACCACGAGCGTCATCAGACAATCAGCGCCGAGCTTATAGAGAAGGCAAATATCGCTAATGTGGAGGCTGCTTACCGTCGTCTCTTCGGTGATGTTGCCGGTGCAACAGTATATGTTGTGGGTAATATTGACCAGGAGACTCTCAAACCTCTTGTAGAGAAGTATATTGCTTCTCTGCCTGCCGGCAAGAAGGCTTCCAAGGTCATCAACCGCAAGGATGATATCGTGAAGGGTGAGATTGTAAAGGACTTCCCTGTCGAGATGGAGACACCTAAGAACACTGTGCTTCAGGTCTATTCGGCTTCAATGCCTTATTCAATAGAGAACGAGGCGCTCCTTACTGCTGCCAAGTATTATCTTGATATGGTATATGTCGAGACTCTTCGCGAGAGCGAGGGCGGTACATACGGCGCAAGTGTTGCTGCTACATTCCGTCGTGAGCCAAAGAGCCTTGCCTTGCTTCAGGTTGCATTCGAGACTAACCCCGAGAGTGCAAAGAAGCTTGCCGACCTTGCAATCACAGGTATGTACAGCCTTGTTGAGGAGGGAATCCCTGCCGACAAACTCGATATGATAAAGAGCAATATGAAGAAGAACATTCCTCAAAACAGAATAAGCAACTCTTACTGGTTGAGCAACCTCAAGAAGTATGCCGACTATGAGGAGGATTACGATGCTGCATACGAGTCTGCTGTAAACGCTGTTACATCGGAGGCTGTTGTTGCCCTTGTGAAGGCTATCATGGCCCAAGGAAACTTCATTCAGGTATCATTGAGCCCCGCGCAGTAAACAATGTTTCATAGATAAATGTCATCCGGCTGAATATTCCCGTTCGGCCGGATGATTTTTTATTGGATTGTTGTAGTTTTGTGAAAGATTCTGCGTCTAATGTATAAACAGTGATTGACAATGGACAATATCGAGAAAGAATTTGAAACGGTTGTCAGGAGGCACCGCAGCACAATATATACTGTGTGCTATATGTTCTCCAATGATGCCGACGAGGTTGCCGACCTGTTTCAGGACACTCTTATAAATATGTGGAAGGGCTTTGCCAAATTCCGCGGCGAGAGTGACGTGAAGACCTGGATATGGCGTGTGAGCCTCAATACCTGTATCACGGCAGAGCGCAAGAAGAGCCGTCGTGCCGAGCAGGTGCCGCTTACGATGGATATAAACCTTTTTGAGGACAGTGACGACGATACGCGCCAGATACGTATGTTGCGCGAGAGGATAGGGCGCCTGGGACACTTTGACCGTGCGATAGTGTTGCTGTGGCTCGAGAGCCTTAGCTATGACGAGATTGGTGCCATTGTGGGTATCAGTGCAAAGAATGTATCGGTGCGTCTGGTGAGGATACGTGAGCAGTTGAAGAAAATGTCTAATGAGTAAATGTTGTATGTATGGAAAATAATATGATGTTCAGGGAGCTTGAGGGAATGAAGGCGCAGATGGAACTGTTGAAGGAGAAACTCGAGAAACAGGAGATTGTAAAGGAGCAGCATCTGCGCAATGCCATTAAAGGAAAACTGGGTGAGATAAACCGCATAGCTGTGAGGATGATTCTTGTGGGGCTTTTTGCCATGGTATATTGTACCTGGATGCTCAATCATCTTGGTTTTTCGCTCAGTTATCGGGTAGTGACAATAGTGATGCTCTCATTCTGTACATTGGCGACCTATGTGCAGCATAAGAATCTGCTCAAGGCGCGGGACCTCAGTTCGGACCTCGTAAAAGAGACATTCGACCTTTTGAAACTGAAGAAGAGGTATAACAGCTGGTTGAAGTTCGCGCTTCCGATGATTGTGGTGTGGTGCTCGTGGCTGGCGTACGAGGTGCTCTATGTCATACCTGACAGAGGTGTAGGTCTGAGCCTGCTGATAGGTGCTGCCGTAGGTGTAGTGATTGGTGGGTTCGTGGGCTTGAAGATACATTTCGGTACACTGAAAAAGATTGACGAGATGCTTACGCAGATAAAAGAACTCAAAGGGGAGTGAAAGCAAGGCAAGATACTATTTCTATAGGGGACAGACGCGGGCTGTCCCTTTTTTACTTTTTTAAATGCCGATTATTCAATAACGAGGTTCATTTTTCGTTGACAAGGATTACGTAAACAGCTTCTTTGTCTATTTCTGCATTTTTTTATAATTTTGCGTCTGTTTTTGCATAAGAAGTGTTGTAGAGGATATGAAAAAGAGAATATACTATATGTGCTTGGTTCTGTGCTCGATGATTGCAATGTCGTCGTGCAGCAGTTTTGTAGCGCTTGAGCGTGATGACTATTTGAGTTCCGACTCGGCATTCATCGGCTATGTGAAGAGCCAGAATATACCGTATACACACAATAACCATGTGGATATTCTCAATGGTGCTCATATGAAGTTCGACAGCCTGTTGGCTGACATCGCAAAGGCGAAGCACCATATCCATCTGGAATACTTCAATTTCCGTAATGACTCGATAAACAAGGTTGTGATAGGTGCTTTGGCAAAGAAAGCCAAGGAGGGCGTTGAGGTACGTGCAATGTTTGATGCTTTCGGCAATATGTCTAATGACCGTCCGCTAAAGAAGAAAGACCTCAAGGCGATACGTGAACATGGAATTGAGATTGTAAAGTTCGACCCTATAACATTTCCGTGGATAAACCATGCCTATTCGCGTGACCACCGCAAGATTGTAGTCATTGACGGCAAGGTGGGCTACATCGGAGGTATAAATGTTGCCGACTATTATCTCCAGGGTATTGAGGGGATAGGCGAGTGGCGCGATATGCATTCAAAGGTTACCGGTGCTGCGGTAAATGATTTGCAGAAGATATTTCTTGATATGTGGGAGAAGGAGACCGGTGAACGCATCGAGGGCGAGGTGTATTACCCCAAGCATGTAGCTGAGGGTGGTGCCGATGTGGCTGTTGTGGACCGTTGGCCTCATAGGACTCCCGAGCGCATGCGCCGTGCTTATGCCAATGCGATACACTCGGCGAAGGACAGCATTGTTCTCATAAATCCGTATTTTATGCCGATGCCAATTGTACGCAAGGCGCTTGAGAAAGCTATAGATGATGGGGTGAAGGTAACAATCATACTTTCGGAGAAAGGTGACATCCCGGCCATTCCTGACGGTGTTTGGCGGGTTGCCTATAAACTGATGAAACGTGGTGCCATGGTGTATATGTTCCGTGGCGGCTTCAATCACTCTAAGGTGATGTGTGTTGACGGCAAGTTCTGTACCATCGGCTCGGCGAATCTCAACAGCCGCAGCCTGATGTATGACTATGAGACGAATCTCTTTATTTTCGGTAAGGAGGATACAGATGAACTGAACAGATATATCGAGCTTGACAAACAGCGCTCTTTCATTTTGACGGAGGAGATTTATAAGGAGCGCTCTTGCTGGAGACGTCTTGTAGGGCGACTCGTATGTCTGGTGACGCCGTTTATGTAATGGTTCACCTGCAAATTCTAAGGGGCTAAGCAAAAAGTTGAGTGATTTAGGAAAAGAGAGTAACAGAGCGAAAATACTATTGCAATGAAATGTCGTAA
>SUXN01000050.1 GCA_015060965.1 Bacteroidales bacterium
TAATTCGTAACCCAATACATATTCAACCAAAAGGTCGTTATTCATTCTCAATAATTTAGACCTTTTTCGTAACTTCAGGTAACAAAGATAGTGACAAACGAGCGAGATAGGCAAAGTTCACTTTGACATTTCACAGCGAGTGCAGTCTATTTTCGCGGTTTAACGCAAAGATAGTGACAAACGAACAAGAAACATCAAGCTTGCTTGAATATTTTTCACAGCGAGTGCTGTATAAGTCCGTTTGTGTGTATCTTTTAGGGAAACCCCGAAGATAAGATGCTGCCCGGATAAAAAACAAGTGAACTTGTTTTATTCTCCACTCGCCTTTCGCTATCTTTGTAAAAGATAATGAATATAAAATCACAACACATAAAACACAATACACATGAAGAGAAAGATTCTATTTTCGTTGCTATGTGCAGGAACTCTGTTTGCACAGGCACAGGTAACCCCGCGCTGGCTGCGCAACTGCGCAATCTCACCCGACGGTACAACCATTGCATTCACCTACAAAGGTGACATCTACACTGTTGACAGCAAGGGAGGCGAGGCACGACAGCTTACCTCACAAAGTTCGTACGACAGCCATCCTGTATGGGCTCCTTGCAGTAAAAAGCTGGCGTTCTCGTCAAACAGGGAAGGAAGCATTGACATATACCTGGTTGCCAAGGAAGGCGGCGCACCCAGACGCCTGACAACAAACTCGGGCGAGGAGTACCCCACGGCATTCCTCAACAACAACGAGATACTGTACACTACATCGGCAATGCCGAGCAGCGAATACGGACAGTTCCCGAGCGGTACATTCGCGCAGGTTTACAAGGTGTCTGTCGAGGGCGGTCGTCCGCAGCTCTTCTCATCGGAGAAGATGGAATCTCCATGCATAAGCGGCGACGGAAAGAGAATAATCTACCACGACATAAAAGGCTATGAGGACAAGTGGCGCAAACACCATACATCATCAATAACACGTGACATATGGATGACAGACGTTGAAGGTGACAGGAATTTCACCAAACTCACCACCAACAATGGCGAGGACAGAAACCCTGTATGGGCTGCCGACAATGACACATACTATTATCTTAGCGAACAGGGAGGCAGTGCCAATATATTCCGTGCATCGGTATCGGGCAAGACCAAAGCCATGCAGATTACAAAGCACAGCAAGCACCCTGTACGTTTCCTTTCCATTGCAAAGGACGGGACAATGTGTTATGCCTACGACGGTGACATCTACACCATCAAGGATGGCCAGCCGGCCAAGAAGGTAAATATCCGACTCACTGCCGACATAGCATCCAACGAGCGTAGCATGACAACATACACAAGGGGAGCCTCGGCTGTGGCGGCAACGCCAAACGGCAAGGAGGTTGCATTCGTTGTACGCGGCGATGTATTCGTGACCACAGTCGACTACAAGACTACACGCCGCATAACCGACACGCCAGAACAGGAGCGCAACGTCGACGTGAGCCCCGACGGGCGCAGCATCGTATATTCCGCCGAACGCAACGGTGTGTGGGGCATATACATGACAAGCATTGTACGCGAGGACGACAAATACTTCACATATGCTGCCGAGTTGAAGGAAGAACCGCTTGTAGTGACCGACAAGGCTTCGTTCCAGCCGAAGTTCTCTCCCGACGGAAAGGAAGTAGCGTTCCTTGAGGACCGCACCACCCTGCGTGTAATCAACCTCAAGAGCAAGAAAGTACGTACTGTACTCCCTGGCAAGTATAACTACTCTTACAGTGACGGAGACCAGGATTTTGAATGGTCGCCCGACAGCAAATGGTTCCTTGCGAAATACATAGCTATTGGTGGCTGGAACAATACAGACATAGCACTTGTGAAGGCCGACGGCAGCGGCGAGATACACAACCTCACCGAAAGCGGTTACACCGACGCAAGCCCACGCTGGGTACTCGGCGGCAAAGCAATGATATGGAGTTCGGACAGAGCCGGATTCCGCAGCCATGGAAGCTGGGGCTCGCACCGCGACATATATATAATGTTCTTCGACAGCGAGGCATATGACAAGTTCCGCATGAACAAGGAGGAGCTTGCAATGTACGAAGAGGAGAAGAAGATGGAGAAGGAGAAAGCCGACAAGGCAAAGGCCGAAGAGGAGAAAAAGAAAGAGGAAAAGAAGAACAAGAAGAAGGGCGACAAGAAGAATGAGAAAGAAGAGGAGAAGAAAGATGACAAGAAAGATGAGAAGAAGGAGGATGAAAAACCGCTCGAATTCGACCTTGCCAACCGTCATGACCGCATCATACGTCTCACCCGCATGTCGGGCAGCATAGGAGATGCGATACTCACAAAAGACGGCAGCAAGCTCTACTACCAGGCCAACTACAACGGCAGCAGCGACCTATGGGAATATGACACCAAGGAGGGCAACAATAATGTTGCTGTGAAAGACTTCGGTTGGGGTACAATGAATGTTGACAAGGAAGAGAAGTTCGCCTATACGGTGTCAGGCGCGATAAAGAGGTTCGATATGGGCTCAAAAGCCGTAAAGAACATCGACTTCAGCGCCGAATACAACTATCGCCCGGCTGCCGAGCGTGAGTACATCTTCGACCACGTATGGAAACAGGTAAAGGACAAGTTCTATGTAAAGGACCTTCATGGTGTCGACTGGGAATACTATGGCAAAGAGTACCGCAAGTTCCTGCCTCACATTGCCAACAATGTGGACTTCGCCGACCTGTTGTCCGAGCTTCTTGGCGAGCTCAACGCATCGCACACAGGAGCGCGCAGCAATCTTGGCAGCAACTACAACACGGCAGTACTGGGAGCGTTCTATGACGATAACCATACAGGTGACGGCCTGAAGATAAAGGAGATACTCAAGAAGAGCCCGTTGGCAACATCCGGCTCAAAGATAAAGAACGGCGACATCATCGAGGCCATTGACGGACAGAAGATCGAGGCTGGAAAGGACTATTACCCCATGCTCGAGAACAAGGCAGGCAAGAAAGTGCGCCTCACGATGTACAATCCTAAGAGCAAGAAGCGTTGGGAGGAGTGGATAAAACCCATAGGCAAAGGCACAGAAAACAATATGCTCTATGACCGTTGGGTGGAACGCCGCCGTGCGATGGTCGATTCACTCTCAGGTGGACGTATAGGCTATATACATATCAGGGAGATGAACAGCAACAGCTTCCGTAAGACATACTCGGAGCTTCTTGGAAAGTACCGTAACCATGAGGCGGTGCTCATCGATACCCGCCACAATGGTGGCGGATGGCTGCACGAAGACCTTGCCATACTCCTTTCGGGCAAGGAGTTCCAGCGCTTCGAGCCGCGTGGACAATACATAGGCAGTGACCCCTTCGCGCAGTGGACAAAACCGTCTGCAGTGCTCATGTGCGAGGACAACTATTCCAATGCACATGGTTTCCCTGCAACATATAAGGCATTGGGCCTTGGCAAGCTTATCGGTGCTCCTGTTCCAGGCACAATGACAGCCGTATGGTGGGAGACACAGATTGACGCATCAATAGTATTCGGCGTTCCACAGGTCGCAGTCAAGGACATGAACGGCAATTACCTTGAGAACCAGCTGCTGATGCCGGACATTGAAGTGTACAACACACCCGAGGATAATCTCAGCGGCCGCGACAGGCAGATAGAGGCAGGAGTAAAACACCTGCTTGAGGTTATAGGAAAGAAATAATGTAGAGATGACATTAACGACAGATGGCTTGCATTTGCAAGCCATCTGTCGTTAATTATTGTAGCCACATCACACCTCAATCTCAAGCCCGTCGTAAGCAAGATGAACTCCCGGGGGCAGGCACTTCTCAATCTTTGCGTGCAGGCCGATATGGTGCATCATGTGCGTGAAGTAGGTCTCGCGGGGTTTCAGATAGTCTACAATGGCCAGAGCCTCAAGCACTGTGTGGTGTGTCTTGTGGGGCTTTGAGAAGCGGAGCGCATTGATGACAAGCACCTCGACGCCCTTGAGTTTCTCAAGTTCACCCGGCTCAATGTAGCTCATGTCGGTTATATAAGCGAGCTTTCCTATGCGGTAGGCCGTTATCGGGAACATACCATGGAAAACACGCAAGGGCACCACATTCAAGCCACAGACATCCAGTGCACATTTATGGTCTATCGTATGCACGCCGATGTTTGCGACACCGGGGTACTTTACCTTGCCGAAGCAATAAGGGAAGAACGAGCGTATCTGCATTTCCGTCTCACGGTCGGCATATATCGGCAGCTCCTTGTCGCGCGTATAAGGGCGCAGGTCATCAATACCAATCAGGTGGTCATAATGCTTATGCGTCAACAGCAAGGCATCGATCTTCTTTACATCGGCACGCAGCATCTGTTCCCTGAAGTCAGGGCCGCAGTCAATGAGGATGTTCACATCACCGGCCTCCAGAAGAGCCGAGCAACGCAAACGTCTGTCACGCGGGTCGGTAGAGGTGCATACCTCACATTTACATCCTATCTCCGGGACACCCGTGGAAGTTCCTGTTCCTAAAAACCTCAGTTTCATAGCATCACCCGATTACATTGACCTCCATATTCAGCCCGACACCGAATCTCTCCTTTACCGATGCAACCACATCCTTGGCAAAAGCAATCACATCGGCACCCGTAGCACCGCCGCGGTTTATCACAACCAATGCCTGGTGCTTGTACACACCCACATGCTCGGCAGGGCGCTCTTTCCAACCGCACTGCTCTATCATCCATCCGGCCGAAAGTTTCACATTGCCGTCGGGCAATGGATATTGCGGCATTGTGGGATACTCCTCTTTGAGCTTTGCAGCCACAACGGCAGGAACAACCGGGTTCATGAAGAAGCTGCCGGCACTGCCAATCTCCGCAGGGTCGGGAAGCTTCGCACGGCGTATCTCACATACAGCGGCACGCACATTGGCAAGCGTGGCACCTCCAAGCTCCTCAACCTTCTCCTTGAGATTGCCGTATGAGAGTTTGAACGCGGCATCTTTCTTGAGCCGGAATGTAACATGCGTAATAATATACTTATCCTTTTCGGCACCCTTGAATATGCTGTGGCGATAGGCAAACCCGCAATCGGCATTTGTAAACGCACAAGGAGAGGCACCGTCAATCTTTATTGCATCCACCTTCACTATGAGGTCGCCGGCCTCCACCCCGTATGCACCCACATTCTGCACGGCACTCGCGCCCACCTCGCCCGGGATAAGCGACAGGTTCTCGAGCCCGTGCCAACCCTGCTCCACGCAGTAGCCCACGAACTCATCCCAGTTGACACCGCTGCCTGCACGCACAAGCACATCGTTCCCACTCTCGTCGAGCACCTCAATACCCATTATCCTTGAATGGAACACAGTGCCGGCGAAGTCTCCGGCAAAAAGCAGATTGCTGCCACCGCCAATGACAAGAGAGTTGCCAGTGAAGCCCTCTTTAAGGAAGCCGACAAGAGCCTCCGTGCTCGAGAACTCCACAAAACGCTCTGCAACAGCCTCAATGCCGAAAGTATTATGTTGCAGCAACGGATATTTATTGTATACCTTAATCATTTGTCAAAATTTTATAAGCTCACGAGAATCGGATATTTGAAAGCGGCTGATACCAGACAGGCAAATACCGTATTCTCGCAAGGGTTGTTTACATCATCTCAAGTATCTTCCACACAGCCAACATGTGGCACACAGTACCTATAAGCACAAACAGGTGAAATACCGCGTGGATATACTTCACCTTATGCAGGCTGTAGAGCACAGCACCTATTATATATGCGACACCCTCGCCCACAACCCACAGGAAGACAAACAGCGGGACAGCATCATAGAACTGCTTCATAGCCACAACGATGGTAAGTCCCATGAGCACATAACAGAGAGTCTCAATGCGGTTATGCTTCTTCATTGTATTAACGCTGACGAACGTGCCTATGATAGCAAATAGCCAACAGAAGATGAAGATGCCCCACCCCCAATAACCGACATCGCGCATGGCAATGAGCGTTATCGGCGAGTAGCAGCCGGCTATATACCAATATATTGCCGAGTGGTCGAACTTGCGCAGGAGAAGCCTTGACGGAGTCCCCGGCTTTGCCGAGTGGTACGCAGTGGAACATATGAAAGAACCCAGCATACCAATGATGTAAAGTATTATGCTCGCAATGTCCCAGGCATCACCGCCCTTGGCTATGACAAGCGAAAGGAAGTATGCACCTACCGCCACCGCACCGGCAATACCTATGGCATGGGATATTATATTAAGTTTCTCCTCCTCGGGAGAATAGATCTTATCCTTGTCACTCATAGTACGTAGTTTATTTGATACAAAAATAATTAATGATTGTCACAAACGAGCAAGAAATATGAAACTTGTTTCAATATTTTTCACAGCAAGTGCAGAAAATCTTTACAGTGAGAGGGATTAAATTCAAAAGCAGTTTGAATTTCTAAAAATATTTCCTTTATAGAAATCAGGTCGTTTGTCATGCTAGAGCGTAGCGAACCAACGGTCGACGCCCGAAGGGGCTGAAGTCAAGCATCTAAAAAACCGCGAAACTGTCATCCCGACAGAGCGTAGCGACGAGGGATCTCAAAAAAACACGAAAGAAGAGATTCCTCACACGAGGTTCGGAATGACAGATGGGCAAGAAAGATCTCATTTTTTTAGACGTAAGAACATAAGTACAAAAGGTGTTGCGTGCGGGTTCAAATATGTTCCCGATTTATGGCATTACAGTTCCTTGAACTCACGCAGTGGAATATTTTGTCCTAAGTTGTTCCATGCAATGGCAAGTTATTCGTATTTCTTGGCGTTTTCGTCAAATGTCTTTTTTAAATTAGTTGCAATTTCCGGTAATTCCCTCACCTCTGCATATTTTTTATCTGGATAAGAATTATGATTAAAGGCATTCCTGATTAATAACAACTTATTTCTTATTCCATAGTTTAGTTTCTTTTTGTTAATTAACCAATCCAAGATGAACTTAAAGTCAAATTTTTTATACTCTTTTTCTGCCTCTTCAATAATCTCAGGATATTTCTCTAATACATCTTTTTCAAAATCAAGAACAAGTTTAGTTATGTCGGGACGACAAAAATCATATTTTGCAAACTCTTCAGAAATTTCTTCCTTGTTCACAGTGTCTGTCGCTAGGATCTTCCACAATGATTCCAGGCGTTTGTCATTTGCCAATATGAATAAATCTCCATACTCTTTAAACTTGAGGTTTTTAGCATGAATGTTATACTTTATATTCTTTTTTGTAAAAGTAAAATCAATAGGCATTGTCTCAGAGAGAATACCCTTGTCTGTGTCGGGCATAATATCTTTTAATTTAAAATTCTTTGCTTTAATATCATCAAGATACTTGCCAAATTGCTTTTCTGCAATCATAAACAACAAAGCGTCTTGTACCTTGTATCTTCGTATATGTTTTTCAGTATTCTGGAACTTGATGTGTGATGATGATATTCGTTCTTCCAAACTGTCTTCAAAATTTTTATCTTTCTTTTCATTCTTCTGCTCCTCAGACCTTTTATATTCAGCGGTTCTGTTTTTACTATCTTCCCATAAAGACTCTCGCTCCTCTGTTGTTGTGTATTGCGCACAAATGCGTCCATTATCATCTCTGATACATTTCAGGAAGTCTATATATCTGTAATTTCTTTCCCAAGAATAGAACTCCTGAAAATCATCACCTCTAACGCGTTTCAAATATTCTGCTATAAGATATGTAGTATTAGTTTGGCTGAAATCAATCTCAGGCATTAGCGGTTCCAATTGAGCCCGAATATCTTTGTAGAACATTTGTCGTGGTAGTTCAATTGGTAAGTCAAGCAGATTCTCTCCCAAAATTCTGTAATACTCACAGTCGCGTTCACACCATTTATTTCTCTCTCTATTTACAAACGGCGGAATTATATTCTTTTTCTCAATATTTCTTAAATAGATCTCTTTTTCTTTGAGATATTTTATATTAAAAGCTACCGTATTTTGGGGTTTACTAAGAAGAACTTTTTTTAAGAACGGATGATTTTTTCTCTCGTCACCATCAACCAAACCTGCCATCTTAAACACATTGTAGAAAGTGTCAAAATCATCATCGTCATTATAGGTCGCAATTGTCGCTTGCATAATCCTATAGTTCATACCAGTCATACGGTCAATGCCATAATCATCACCTGCGCACAGCGTTGGCTGATATTTCACAATATCCTTGGCAAGGAAGTCGGCAAGTTTCCCCGTCAACACTCTTTTGTAACTTTTGGTACCTATCTTATTTCTTTTTGAGGGCATCTGGTCCTTTTCCGATGGCGCCTGTTCTATTCGTTTTCTCGTATCTTTCAATTCTTTTTTTAAAATATTCTTTACATAACCATCAATACTTTTGCCTTCTGCTTTGCCCTTCAGAAAATCCAATATCTTTTTGGGCATGTCACATTCCGGTATGTTGAAATCTTTATAATTCTCCTCGGTCAAGGCGCCATTCTTTAACGCATTAAAGAGGCTTATATAGTTATTATATACATCCTTGATGAGCTTTTCGGTCTTTTCACTTCCACACAGAAACATGTGGAACGCCATTGCCGGAATCTCAAAGAAACTTATCCTGCAATGCGGGGCAGTTTTTTCAACATACCACTTTCCATTTATTTCCTTTTCAATAGTTGGGAAGACATTCTTATTTTTACTATCTTCACAAAAACAGAATTCTACTTTATTATTGTTAAGAATGTAGTGTGTATGTGTGTCTACGATGTACGGATAATTATTACTGTCAGCAGAGTCTCGTTCAATTTCGCCGAACCCTTTTATAGGTATATTGGTATTGCCGAAAGTACCGTTAGGAGCCTTGCGCAGATATTCCACCTCGTCTATCCGTCCATAGCCGTTTAACAGATGTTCCAACATGCGCACACGCTCTTGAT
Organism: Bacteroidales bacterium; assembly: GCA_015060965.1. Classification (GTDB taxonomy): domain Bacteria; phylum Bacteroidota; class Bacteroidia; order Bacteroidales; family Bacteroidaceae; genus HGM04593. The sequence goes on from SUXN01000050.1 coordinate 8,910, forward strand.
TGTCGATACATAATTTATTGGGTGAGAACAAATATCTTAATTTACCCATATTGACATGAAAGCGGATATCCTTGAACTTCTTGTTGCAGTCGATATATTGCAGTATCAGTGGTACGAATCTATCGGTGCTGCGCATTAGCAACACCTCTTTATGGTCTGATGAGATAATTCTAAAGCGTTCCTGCTTATCAAATGGTAATGTATTGAACAATTCCTTTGGACATCTCTTTAATTCATTGAGCATATCCATTGCAATTGCCATATCCTTCTTCTCTGAATTAAGGCGCTCTTTTGGCAGTTTTATACTATGTAAGGCTAAAGAACGCTTGATTATCATATGTTCATCAATGCCAAGACAATATCTATTGTCATATATTGGCAAATTCTCCAAGAAATTATCAACATCTTTTTTTTGTAAAAACAGACAGATTAGTTGTGCAACGCCAACATGCGATAAATTATTATTAGAGGATTGCATTGACAAGAAGAAATTAAAGTTCACCTTCTTGTCATCTGTATATCTGTTATTTTGAATAAAAGAGAGTTGTTCTGTTGTGTAACCGTATTTTTCTTTTGTCTTTCGTAATGCGTATGTGTAATATTTGTTTATTATCCTTACTGTATCGTATTCTGTCCTTTTTGAATATTCTTCTTGGTCTTTACTGGGTATAAAACGATAATGACAAGATTTATCACGATAATTTATCAAGGTGGAGAAGATATTGTATAAAGTCCAATATATACAATATATATCACTATAATTTCTTATAAAAACTTGTTTCTTGTCTTTCACATATTTATTGTTTCTCTTATCTTTCTCTACTTTTACTTCTTTATAACAATCTTTCATTGCTTCAAGAAAGGGTAGATACTCCAAAAGCAACTCTTTTATCAAATCTCGTTTCTCTGGCAACGTTGTGCTATTATTTTCAGGGGCAATGTATTTGAGCACGGGGTGACTATAAATGTTATCATCATCGCCAAGTTCATTCCTTTTTAATCCGGCGATTTGGTGAATATGATTCAAAACGGTTATAATATTCATTATAGACATAACAGAATATGTACCGAACAGATGTTTGTATTCATCGAATAGTGACTGTGCTTGCATAGTTTGTAAATTTTATTTGGGTTATGTTTTCAAAATTAAAAAAAAGAGATTACATTTACAAAACAATAGATTGAAAAACAATTTTAACGGACATATATCTCAATTATGCGGTTGTTTTTACAACAACTTGTAAAATACAGGTTGTTGAATGCTGCATTTTGGGTAGCAATTACAACTGACTTCTCCTCCAGTCACTACGGTTACCAGTTGTTGAATGCTGCATTTTGGGTAGCAATTACAACTGTTACTGTTGTTTCTATCGTTACCGTGAGTTGTTGAATGCTGCATTTTGGGTAGCAATTACAACACTAACTCTTCGAGGTCTACGTATGTTACCGTTGTTGAATGCTGCATTTTGGGTAGCAATTACAACTAAATTGAAGGTTATTTCTCATGGAGCTTGTTGTTGAATGCTGCATTTTGGGTGGCAATTACAACGTGGCAATTTGAATTCTCAGAAAATCACGTGTTGTTGAATGCTGCATTTTGGGTGGCAATTACAATCCTCACCAACAGCATTACTTTAAGAAGCCGTTGTTGAATGCGCCTTTTGGGTGGCAATTACAACACACAAAAGACTATTACGACCAAGCAGATTAATCTGCTTGGTCGTAATAGTCTTTTGATGATTTAAGGATTACATGATTACGATTTTTTGACAACAGTTTGCTATATTTGCACAAACAATTGACAACAATCGGAAACATGGGAAGGAACAATATCTTAAGGGCTAAAAGGTCTGAGAAGAGACTAATGCTTCTGAACATCTTCAAAGAACTTCTTTTAAAAGGTGAGGAGGTATCATACGACATGGTACTAAGGATATACAACGAGAAGTATAATAAGGAGTACAATGCCGAAAACTGGAACCGCAAATGTTCTTCGGAGGAGAACAATATTCTAAAAACAATAATCTTTGAAATACGTACTGAACTTGACAAATTCGGATACCCATTAAAAGAGAGCGGCAATAAGAATAAGACTTACAAGTATGATGGACCAGAAGGCCCATTCAAGAACATTGAATTCAAAGCTAAATTGGAAGAATGGAAATCTGATTTCGACTTTTGCATCAAGGAAGAGCAACCCGTTAGAATAACATACAAGCCATTTGACAAAGGACGTATGAATATTATATTCCACCCTCACTTGCTTTATTTGTATAATGGACGTTTGTTCGTGTTTGGTGTTTCCGAAAAAAAAGGCAAAGAACCTTTCAGAAAGTTTTGCATTGCATTGGACAGAATTGAAGGTAATATCGAGAAAGTAGACAAGAATTATATAAAAGCAAATACCGGTGAATATAATTATCTAAATAAGATTGTAGGTGTTACCCTTGAAAAAAACGCAGAACTTATTACTATAAGATTACGGGCACATGATGGATACACCTTTGGGCGCATTACCACAAAGCCTATACATGATTCGCAAAGGACTGTGTTATATCCCGGTAAATACCACGACTATGGAGAGGTTGAATTGAAAGTATACCCGAACGTGGAGTTGGTTGGACAGATTCTGAGTTACGGCAGTTTCTTACAGGTTGTATCACCCAAAGGATTCAGAGAGAGGGTTGCCAATGAACTTTGTCGCGCCATCGAACAATATAAGCGATAAAACATAACATATTATCACTAAATCAAATAGAAGCAATAATAATGGTTCACTATTTTGTGAACCATTATTTGTTTAAGAATAATTTGGTGATATATATTCTTTTTATACTTTTGCCACGTAATCAGTTGCAAACAACTGCAAGCGCTCTTTAACACTCTTGTTATTTATTTAAAAAAAGAAGGAGGAACGCAATCGGTGAAGCCCCTCCACTACAGCTCAGTTTTGTGGGCATAGGTTAAAGACCCGGAATTATTAATTCTTTAAATTCATTATTATGAAAAAGAAGAATTTCAATGAGAGTGTTAACGGTGTTGCATCAGTTGCTTCAACCAAGTCTATCAACGAACAGCAGTGGACAAAGTACCATACCAAAGGCGGGCATGGCTTTGCTGCTGAGGATGCTAACGCCCAGTGGGATAAGTGGCGCGGTAAACGTGTCGACAAGGTCGGTGCCGGCAACGCATATAACGGCGCTGACAGAATTGTCAATGGAGTCGAGGTGCAGGTGAAGTATCATGCCTCAGCCTATAGGTCCGTAGCTTCCTGCTTCGGCAAGGATGGTATTTTCCGTTACCCCAGCCAGCTCATCGAGGTCCCCAAGGACCAATACGACGCCGCTGTACGCATTATGCGTGAACGCATAAGTGCTGGTAAGGTTCCCGGTGTGACAGACCCTAATATGGCTACCGAGATTGTCATCAAAGGTCATTACACCTATAATGAGGCTGTACGCATTGCGAAAGCCGGGAATCTCGATTCAATCAAGTTCGACATCCGCACTCAAGCTGTAACATGCGTATTTGCCTTCGGTCTCTCTTATGCCATCAATTATGGTACAGCCAAGGCTAACGGTGCCAGTCACGAGGCAGCCTTCAAGTATGCCGCGAAACAGGCAATCAAGTCGGCTGGCACATCAATGCTGATAGGAGTATCGGCAATGCAATTCTTACGTACTCAGGCCGGGCGCAACTTTGCTGCATTTACCTCAAATGCTGTAAAGCCAATGGTCAAGGCAGCTGCAAGAACACAGCTTGGCAAGAGTGCAATCTCTAAGACGGCATCTGCCATTGCCGGCAGGTCTGTTGCAGGCTCTGCAGCCACCAATGTCATCACCAGAGCATTGCGTACCAATGCTGTAGTAAGCACCATCGCTTTTACAGTCACTTCGGTCCCGGATGTTGTCAAGCTTTGTCGAGGAAAGATTTCCGGACGACAATTCGCTGAGAACACGACATCCAATGCCGCCGGTATTGGAGGTGGCTGGGCCGGAACAAGTGCTGGTGCCGCTATGGGTTCTTTGTTATGTCCGGGAATAGGCACAATTGTAGGTGGTATCGTCGGTGGTATTGCCGGTGGTGTGGGAGCCTCATTGGGTATCAAGAAGATATTCTCCTGTCTTTGACAGGAGATATCCCTCCCCTATTCATTCCATTATCATAATTTACTAACCTTAAATTGATTAAGATATGAGAGCTGATTTCGACCTTGAGTTTCTACAGTACTGTGACAACGAGGATTTGGTTTCACTTTGCAATATTCTCATGTTTGACAACGACGGCAATTTGCGTTTGAGCGAGAGCCTTTCGAACAGCGACAGCTGGCTTGAATGTTTCCCATACAAAATGAGAAACATGTGGGAGGACCTTGCCAACGAACTTCAATGCTATGGCGGGAACAGCATACTGAACGTATTCCGCAATGGTAGAGGTCCTTCGTATGAGAGTATTGTCTATGATGTATGTAAGCAATTGCGTGTAAAAGGGATATCCAAGCACGACACAGCCGAAGATATGGAACAGAAACTGCTTATCGCGGTTTCCACCAAGGCTATTGGAGAGATGAGCGAGGAACAAGCGCGCACTATCATGGAGGATTGTGGTATCAAAGGATACGACTATTCTCGTGCAGGGCTTGTGGCAGCCATAATTGCACTGCAGATGATTAATCGCCGGTTGTTCATTGTGGTCATCAACTGTGTCATGAGGTTGGTTGGAAAGATTCTTCTTGGCCGTGGCGTGATGATGGCAGGTATGGGACTTGTTTCTCGTGGAGTAAGCGCCATGTGTGGCCCTGTAGGTTGGATTGTCCTGGGAGGCTGGACCGCCTGGGACATGATGGGGCCGGCATACCGTGTAACTGTTCCTGCTGTCATACAGGTGGCGTATATGCGTGTGAAGTATCAGACAATGTTGAACAACCAAAAAGTTACTGTATGATAACTGCTAAGGATATAATGCACCCCGAGGACCAAAAAGCGATTCGGGTCCTTCGGGCTATTCCATTCATTGATTCCATTTGCAGGAGGATCATGGAATTCGGATATGAGCGTATTCTGCGTGGCGAGAACCTTGCGACTATGGTTAAAGCCACAGAAAGGTGCCTGCCACGTGTGTACTCATTGATGAAGAAGACCGCAAAACGCATTGGCATTGCGGTTCCTGATGTATACGTATATAATGACCCTGTCATGAATGCATTCACCTATGGTGAGACAAATCCATTTGTATGTATATCAAGTTCATGTGTTGAGAAGTTGAATGATGATGAACTTATGTGCCTTATGGCACACGAGTGTGGACATATTCTTTGCAAGCATACTTTATACAATAGTGTTGTAAACTTGATTCAAGAGTTTGGAGAACGAATGGGAATTATAACACGTGGTATGTCTCAGCCCATATACCTTGCACTCCAATATTGGTCAAGGAGAAGTGAATATTCAGCCGACAGGTGTGCTGCAGCTGTTGCTGGGGAGAAGATTTTCCAACAGATGACATTGAAGATGGCTTCGGGCCTTGCTGCTGTCGATGCAGACCCATATGAACTTGTACGTCAAGCCAAAGAGTACGACAATTACGAGAATGACTCCTTATGGAACAAAATTCAGCAGAATTGTCGCATGGCTTTTTACTCACACCCACAGATGGTTAATCGTGCCATAGAAATTGACAGGTGGAAAAATAGTTATATATATCGTCAAATTATATCTTCTTAAGTATGTGCGCAATACTCTTTTATTCTATGATATGTCCCAAATGTCACCACAGTTTCATTTGGTGCAATGGCGGTGACATACTAGTCAAGATACTTCCTCAATGTCCTAAGTGTAAACATGAAGCGATATTGTATGAGTTTAATCCAATGTTCCGCAACAATAAATGATATTTAGTATAATTCACAAAAGTTTCAAGTTATGTTCCGAGGTATGACATTATTCAAATGTACCGAGTGTGGCAAACATTTTATGGCAGCAGACATTGAGTTAGGGGCCACTACCCTGTCTGCTCCGCAAAGGTGCCCCAAGTGTGGCAGTATGCGTACCCGTCCGTCACGTCTGTTTGGCGGCAGCGATTCTGCGTATAAAGAGATTTGGAATAGAATTGAAAATAAATGATAGCCGGTTATGAAAAGGAGGAAAATGCTTGTCTACGGTACAGTCACACAAGACTGTATGGTGTGTAAAACTCATGTTTCACTTGAGTTCATATTGTTAGTGCCAAAAGGGCAATGCTTCGATGGGGTTGTACACTTTCCCACCACTGTTGAAGAGCGCCCTAAATATAAGAAGCCTCATTGCGAAACCCCTCCTTATAAGCGTCCGCCAATAAACCTGAATGAACATGAAATTTGCGTTGATAGGAGAAAGAATTACTGTTTGGAGATAGCATTGACGGAATTCGGGAAATTCAAGGCTGTAGATTTAACTATCTGCAAGGAGTGCATGGAAGATTACGATTACTACACTGTGTTGGAGTATAAATATGACGGTAGTTTTAACACCCATTATTTTGACATTCCTTCAAAGTTTACATCGGAGTTTAAAAGATTGCTTCAGATTGATTAAGCATTAGACATAAAAGACCTATGACAGAGATTCTTCCTCCCTTCGGTCGTCAGAATGACAAAACAACGTTTTGTTATCGACGAGTTTTGCAGCAACAGGTCAAACGCTGCATAGCTGTAGGTTATGCCGTTTGGGTTGCGAAAAGCAAAACGAGTCAATGACCTTTTTTTGTTATCGACGAGTTTTGCAGCAACAGGTCAAACGCAGCACTCCCACCCCTCCGCCAGTAAACTGGCACCTCCCCTCAGGCAGAGGAGGAGTTCAACTCATGCCGTGCGGGCCGCTAAAGAATGAACGCGCCAATGACCTTGCGGCAGTGTCCAATATTTTGTGTAAATGAGAACCTTTATCTAACGCCACATGTAAACCCACAATCATTGCTTTTTAGATTATTGTGACGCAAATTCAACTACAATCATTGGAATTCCAATGATTGTTGCATGTTTTTTAAAAGTGGGTGACCCAAAAGTAAAATGGGGCAAGAAGAGAGTCATTTCAATTAACAAACCCTATGTTTAAGTTTTACTTGTTAAAATTTATTTCTTTGGATTTTTGCAAAATATCACAATTTATTTCTTTGGATTTTTACGAAAAACAGCAATTTATTTGTTTGGATAATTTTGATTTACTATTTTTGCATTCAGAAACAAAGGCAATTTTTAATATGTATTGCAAAAGACTTATCGACAAATATCTATCGGAGTGGGCATCAAGAGATATCCACAAACCATTGTTGCTTAGAGGTGCCAGACAGGTGGGAAAATCTACTGCTGTTCAAGAGCTATCTAAAAAGTTTGATACTTTTGTTGAGATAAACTTTGAAAAGCAGCCTAAATACAAGGCTCTATTCAAATATGACTTGGATGTTAAGCGTATTGTACCACAAATATCCGCAATGCATGGAACATCTATTAAGCCAGGTCAAACACTTCTATTCCTTGATGAAATTCAGGAGTGTCCTCAGGCTATTATGGCTTTACGCTTTTTCAAAGAGGATATGCCGGAACTTCATGTCATTGCTGCCGGTTCTCTCCTTGAGTTTGCATTAAAAGAACTTCCTACTTTCGGAGTAGGAAGAATACACTCAATGTTCATGTATCCTATGACCTTTGATGAATTTCTTGAAGCAAATGGTCAACAACTACTTATTGAGGCTCGTAATCAAGCTTCAATAGATAATCCTCTACCTGAACCTTTACATGATAAATTGGTAGAACTTCTCCGTACATATATGCTTGTCGGAGGAATGCCTGAAGCGGTCAAGACTTGGGTTGAGTTTCACGATTATGTAAGATGTCAAGAAGTTCAAGATGACATTGTTGTTACATATGAAGA
>SUXN01000051.1 GCA_015060965.1 Bacteroidales bacterium
CTAAAGTGGCTTTTCCTCCTCGTAGCTCGGCATAGAATGCGGGCACTCTCTGCTCTCGCATTACAGCGTCGGTTGCGGTTTTGAAGCCTGCACAAGCCTTGACACAAGGTGTCTTGTCTTGGCTGCACTCGCTTTGTGTGTAAGCAAGCTTTCACTCGTTCGTTTGCACAAGCCTTGAACTTTGCTTTTTATTCACCCCCGACAAAAAGAGGATGACTTTTGGGTCACCCTCTTTTAGAACTGTCACTTGTCGTTGTTCATCTCCTTGATATCGACCTCGCTCTCTTTAGCTTCACCCAGCAGGTGCTTGCTGAAGAAGTCGGCCATCTTCCAGAAGAAGTACTCGTCCTTGGTCTCGAAACCGTGTCTGTCGCCGGGGAGAATGAGCATCTCGAAGCGCTTGTTGGCGCGGATGAGGGCGTCAATCACGCGTGTGGTGTTTGCGGGGTGCACATTGTTGTCCATGTCACCTGTCACCAACAGCAGGTGTCCCTTGAGGCGGCTTGCGAGATCCTGGTTGGTGCTGATGTTATAAGAGAATGTTGTGTCGCACTCGATAACGCCGTCCTTGTTTGTCTTCTCCTTGATGTTCTCCTTTATGCCGTGGTGTTTCTCGCTCCACCAGTTGTTGTAGATGCGGTTGTCGTGGTTGCCGGCACATGAAACGGCTGCCTTGAAGAAGTCGTTGTATGTGAGTATGGCTGCCGTTGACATGAAACCGCCGCCTGAATGTCCATGGATACCTACATTGTTGCCGTCGATGAAGCTGTGGCGTGCAATGAGCTGCTGTGCAGCGAACTTCTTGTCGGCAAGACCATAGTCGCGCAGGTTGCCGTAACCGAAGTTGTGGTACCACTTCGAGCGGTTGGGGTGTCCGCCGCGGTTACCCACGGTGATGACGATGAAGCCCATCTGTGCAAGGCGGTCCACACGGTTCATGCCGCTTGACCAGCTCTCGTTCACTGCCTCGGTCTGTGGGCCGGGGTACACGTACTCGATGAGAGGGTAGCACTTTGTAGAGTCGAAGTCGAAAGGCTTGTACATCACTCCGTGGAGGTCGGTGATGCCGTCGGCAGCCTTGACGGTGAAGCGCTCGGGGAACTTGTAGCCTGCTGCGAAGAGCTGTGAGAGGTCGGCCTTGCCGAGCTCAACACTCTTCTTGCCGCTCTTGCTGTATACATGGTTCACCGGTGCTGTGTCCACGCGTGATGCTGTAACGACAAATGCCTCGCCGTTGTCGGCTGCGGAGTAGGTGCTTATGTTCATGTCGGTCTCGTCAATCTGTTTGAGGCCGCTGCCGTCGAAGTTCACGCTGAAGAGGTGCATGTAATAAGGATTCTCCTCCTTGTTGTATCCGCAGGCGGTGAAGTAGATTTTCTTTGCCTTCTCGTCAACGGCAACAACGTCCTCAACGTGGTATGCACCGTCGGTGATGGCGTTCTTTAGTGTTCCGTCGGCATTGTAGAGGTAGAGCATTGCCCAGCCAGTGCGCTCCGACCACTGGATGAACTGCTTGCCGCCGTTCACCAGGCGTATCTGCTTGCTCTCGATGCTTGTGTTCATCTCCTCGCGTACGAGTGCCTTCGCTGTGTCGCAGTCGAGTGACACGTAACAAACCTCAATCTTCTTCATGTCGCGGCTGATGCGCTCAAAGTAGAAGCCGTTCTCGTCGCCCAACCAGATGTTCTTGCGTGGGTTCTCGTAGCCGGTGGCATGTGTGCCGGGTTTTCTGAAGATACCCAGACGCTGCTGCTTGAACTGTGACACGTTGATGTTCTTGCTTGTCTTGTTCTCGAAGTCGAAGAGCTCCATTGTTGTCACCGGAGTCTCCTCGCCAGGCATCTGGTAGTAGTATGTCTCGAGTTTGGGACGTGGGTGGCTCAATGAGTTGATGACCCACATCTTTGAGAGGATTGAGTCGGCACGGTGTGTCATGACAAAGTGGCGTGAGTCGGGGCTCCAGAGGGCATTCACGCGGTAGCGCTTTGTGCTGTCGGGCTTCTCGTCGAGCGAGTGGTATGCATAGCATCGGTTGCGGCGGCCGCCGGTTGTGAGCTGGTGCTCGACAACTGTTGTGTCCTTGTCCCAGATGCGGAGCTTCTCAAGGTCTTCCATTGACATGTACCACAGGTTGTAGTTCTTCTCGTAGATGGCGTACTTGCCGTCGGGAGATACATTTGCCCAGTTGGGATAGCTGGGGTAGAGGTCGTCAATCTCGTCCTTTGTGCGCTCAAGGAGTTCGCCGGTCTTGATGTCATACTCGAAGTAGAAGGTCTTGTTCATCTTCTTCCCCTTGTTCTCCTTTATCTTTGTGCTGTCGTTGCGCTCGTGGCGTGGAAGCTCACGGTCGACCTCCTTCTTTGATTGGATGTCGAAACGTACATAACGTCCCTCACGGATTATCCTGTTTATGCCTATTGGCAGGTGCTGTGCGTCGTAAGGGTCACCGGTGCGCATTGTCACCTCCTTTGCCAGCCAGTCCATGTCCCAAAGCTCGCGCTTTGTGCCTTTAACGGCATCCACGATGTAGAAGTTGCGCTCGTTGGTGTCGCTCCATGCGTAGATGAACTGCTTGCCGTCCTGGAACCATACGGGCTGCACTCTTGTCTGTCTTACCATTCTGCCTACCTTGGTGGGCGAGAAACGCTCGGCAAGCTCGTAGTTAGGCTTTACCTTGTTGCTCTGTGCTTCGCTCTTTGCCGCAACAAACAGCAGCGGAAGAGCCATAAGTAAAAGTAGTTTTTTCATTTTGGTGTATTGTTGGTTTTGATTTTTATTCCTTGTAGCAGGATGAATGAATAAAAGGATAAGATGCAAGGCCTGCGAAGCCTAATAAACCTGAGTTTACTGAATGTAAATGAGGATTTATCAGGCTTCGTATAACACGGCTGATAGCCTTTTATTCATTTATCTTATTCTTCCTTCTTTTTGATATGCAGAGAATCCAATATCTTCCTGAACCCGCGGCGCTTGCTTATGTCGATCTTTGCGATACCGCCGGTAGATGTCTCCTTGTAGAGGCTCGGCAAATCGTGGCCGGTCTCTTTCATTACCTCCACAATGCGGTCGAAGTCAATCTTGTGCTTGCCGTCGGAGAGTGCCGAATATGTGCAGGCATCAAGTGCGCGTGATGCGGCAATGGCGTTGCGCTCTATGCAGGGCACCTGTACAAGGCCGCAAAGAGGGTCGCAGGTGAGCCCGAGGTGATGTTCAAGGCCCATCTCTGCTGCATATTCGATCTGGTTGATTGTGCCGCCGAACAGCTGGCATGCCGCTGCTGCTGCCATAGCACAGGCAACACCAATCTCGCCCTGGCAACCCACATCGGCACCCGAGATTGATGCGTGTTCCTTTGCCACGTTGCCGAAAAGGCCTGCTGTGGCAAGAGCACGCAATATGCGCATGTCGGAGCAGTTGTGTGATGTATGCAGGTGGTATAGTACCGCAGGCAATACTCCGCTGGAGCCGCAGGTGGGTGTTGTCACGATTGTGCTTCCGCTGGCATTCTCCTCGCTGGTGGCAAGGGCGTATGCATACACCTTTGCCTTGCTGCTCACCGCGGCATTGTATGAGTATGACTTGTTGAGGTATACATTTGCCTTACGCTGCAAGCCGAGACCGCCGGGCAATACACCTTCGTTCTCAAGACCACGCTTGATGGTGCTTTTCATCGTCTCCCACACTTCGGTAAGATAGTCCCATATTTCGGGGCCTTCGTACTTCTCGACATACTCCCAGAAGGTACATCCTGTCTCGTCGCACCAGTCCATTACTTCGTGAATGGTTGTCAATGGGTATATGTCCTCCTCGTTCTTTGTTGTCTCTTCGTTTGCAAGCTCACCGCCACCGATGCTGTATATTGTCCAGCTGTCGATGACCTTGCCGTCCTTGATGCCCTCATACAGCATTCCGTTGGGGTGAAAGGGCAGGAATATCTCGGGTTCCCAAATTAGCTCAAGCTTTGCAAGCGGCTCAAGCACGGAGATGATGGCCTTGTCGGTCATGTGTCCCTCGCCCGTTGCGGCAAGGCTGCCGTAAAGTGTAACTCTGTATGTGTCTACATCGGGACAACGCTCGGCAAATATCTTCGCTGCGCGGTTGGGGCCCATTGTGTGGCTGCTGGACGGGCCAAGGCCTATCCTGAAAAGTGAACGGAGTGATTTCATTTGTTTATGGTTCTTTTTTAGTTCTTTCGGTCAGGTATAATGGAGAATGACATATTCTCCACTTTTTACAAATGCGAAAATAGTGCTTAAAAGTGAATTAATCTAATCTTTGCCACAGTTTGTTTGCTAATACTTCATATACTTTCTTAATTTTATGAACAGTTCCCTTGAACTGCTTATTTTAACCTGAGTTCGATATAAACTCAACCAAATTGCGGAACTGTCATCCCGACAGAGCGAAGCGATGAGGGATCTCAAAATATCGCGAAATAAGAGATCTCTCACATTGACTTTAGCCCCTTCGGGCGTCGACCGTTGGTTCGCTCGAGATGACAAATACGCTAAATTGCAGTACTAATTGTTATATCGAACTCACGTTATTTTATCGTTTTTCAGGCAGCCTTATGATACTTGTATTAGCGGTATCTCTTAAATAACGGTTCCAGCAAGTCGGGAATGTCAAATTCGTGAACCTTGATTTTTTCAAGACGTGATTTGCCCTCTTTAGTGAGTGACAAGTAGATTTTACGCTTGTCCTGCTTGCCTAATTGACGTTCAATGAGTCTTTGTTTTTCCAATGATCCAATCACCTTTGAAGTGTGAGAGGGAAGCAAACCTGTCCTGTTGGAAATGTCTGATGCTGTCACATGCTCATTCCCCAGGGCGCAAAGTACCATGGCTTCGTTTAAAGTGACCCCATGATTTTCTGTCAATTCTTTCTCAAGATATGAGAGAGCTGTTAACAGCTCCCTCATGACGCATATGCATGTTATTTTCTCCATTGTGTTTTTACTTATATGAATAAATTAACGTTGGCTTGTTCGGCTCTATCCATGTATGTGGCAACACCGCCAACAACTACATTGTCGAGTAGTTCTTCACGTTTAATTCCCATAACGTCCATGGACATCTGGCAGGCAATGAATTCTACGCCGTTTTCAATAGCTTGCTGTCTGAGCTCTTCTAATGAAGATACATTCTTCTTTCTCATCAGGAAACGCATTATCTTGGCACCCAAGCCCATCATATTCATTTTGGAAAGGTTCAGCTTTGTGGTATCTGATGGGAGCATCCAACCGAACATCTTGCCAAAAATGTCTTTTTCCACTTTGGGTTTCTGCACCTTCTTTATGGCGTTCAGCCCCCAAAAAGTGAAGAAAACGGACACTTTCCTGCCTGTGGCTGCGGCTCCATTCGCAAGTACAAATGTTGCTAAGGTCTTGTCAAGGTCGTCGCTGAACAGAATTAGCGTCTTGCCGTTCTCTCCCTTTACGGCCATATCTGTTCCCTGCATCCCTGGATTGGATTTCTCTATTATAATGTGGTGGATGCCATTCTCGGAGTGCTTGCCGATAAACTTGTTTCCGGTTGTGTGGCACCATGCTTCAGCATCCTTTGGAAAGCCACCGTCGGTAGCACAAATTTCAATACGCTCTCCATCCTTAAGGGGCTCAATGGATTTTTTCAGCTTAAGAATAGGTCCGGGACATTGGATGCCGCAAGCATCGAGCTTTATTGTTGCAGTTTGGCTTGTGTCGGCACCTGAATTCCTTTCCGGTTCATTGTCGTCATGCCTTGCGACCGGAATCAGAGGGGCTGTCGATGTTTCGTATGTCTTGAGTCCTCCGATAAGGTTGCGTACATCCGTGTAGCCATTGCTTCTTAGGATATTTGAGGCCAGGTAACCTCTTAAGCCTACACTGCAGAACAGATATACCGGGCGGTCCAAAGGCAGCTCTTCCATGCGCTCTCGCAGTTCATCTAAAGGTATATTTATTGCTCCCGGAATAGTTCCCAATTCAGATTCCTCCTTGGTGCGTACGTCAACCAATGTAATTCGGGAGATGTCTGTTGCGGCTAAATCTCTCCAGTAGAGTGGTGTCATCTTGCCGCTCAGTATATTGCCGGCAATATATCCGGTAATGGCAACAGGGTCTTTTGCCGAAGAATAAGGCGGTGCGTAGGCGTGCTCCAGTTGAGTGAGTTCCTCTACTGTCGCCCCATTCTTGATGTGCAGAGCATATTGGTCTATCCGCTTGTCTACACCGTCGTATCCGACAATCTGTGCTCCATATAAGCGGCCATCTGCGGGTGAAAAGGTTATCTTTATGCTCATCTGTAATGCTCCTGGGTAATAACCTGCGTGCGAGCCTGTATGTGTTATGGCTGAGAGATAGGGGATTCCCATTTGCTTGAGTCTTTTGGCAGGCAGTCCGGTGCTCGCAACTGTAATGTCAAAAACTTTGGCAATGGATGTTCCTATTGAACCCTCATAGCTCAGGATGTTGCCGAATACCATATTGTCCGCAACAATACGTGCTTGGCGGTTAGCCGGTCCGGCAAGAAAATTCAGCCAGGGCTTTCCTGTGATTGGATGAGGAAACTCAATGGCGTCGCCAACGGCATAAATGTTCTCGTCGGATGTCTGCAAGTGTCTGTTGACATATATTCCCTGCATCTCGCCTAATCTTAGTCCTGCTTTTCGGGCTAATGTGGTTTCTGCTTTTACTCCGATGGAAAGCAGGACCAGATCAGATTCTAACTCCATGCCCGATTTGAAATGCACCGTGAGCCTTCCGTCCTTGCCTGTAAATGACTCCACGGCTTCTCCCAATAACAGCTGTATGCCTTTTTCCTGCAGATGCTTGTGGACAAGCGATGCCATGGAGAAGTCGATAGGATTCATTACCTGGTTGCCCATTTCTACAATACTGACCTTGGCTCCTGTATGGTGTAGATTCTCTGCCATTTCCAGACCTATGAATCCGCCGCCCACTATCACTGCATTCTTTATTTTTTTTTGTTGCATGTAGCTTTTTATCCTGTCTGTATCGGCTACGTTCCGCAGAGTGAAAATACCTTCGTTGTCAATGCCCGGCAACGGAGGACGTACAGGAGATGCACCCGGTGAAAGTAAAAGCTTGTCGTAACTTTCAGTGTACTCGCGTCCGTCGGAAGTGCGGATATGTACTTGCTTTGCTGCGGTATCGATGTCAATGACTTCGCTTTTTACGCGTACATCAATGTTGAATCGTTTGCCGAAGCTTTCCGGGGTTTGTACGAAAAGGCGCTCACGTTCTTCAATTACATTTCCAAGATAATAAGGTAAACCGCAGTTGGCATATGAAATGTACTCTCCTTTCTCAAATAGGATAATCTCGGCCTGCTCTGTGTTGCGGCGAATTCGTGCAGCAGCTGTTGCACCTCCGGCAACACCGCCTACAATAATGAATTTAGGGTTTGTCTTTGTTTTCATGTCCGATGTCTTCTAAGTTGTTTAATCAATGTCTTAAGGAAAATCCCTTCATGGTCTGACGACGCTGCAAAGATGACAAATATTTTCTTTATTACAAATTTTCCAATGGAAAATATTTTTGTCGTTAACTTTTTTTATGTTTGCCATTGACGAGCTTCTCAGTGGAGCTTTTGAAATCGTCAGTTCCAATGGATGTTGCCGGTATCAGGCGCTATAAAACAGTCGGAATGGAATATGTGAAAAAAGGTTTTTATTAACATATATTATCTATATTGAATTATATATTGTTAAAATGGTAATTTATATTTGCATTAAACAACTAAGGAAAACGTAATAAATCAATGAACATTAAATTGAAAAAAGTTCTTACGGCTGTTCTTGTAGCCGGTTCTTTACAAGGAGTGGCATCTCCTCAATATCTATTGCCAGCCGATACGGCAGCAACAAGTGTGAAACCCCGGCAATTCGATCCTTATTTTGCAGAACCTTTGCCATTGGGCGCACCCGATTGGATGAAACGGATTGCCGAATCACCGTCGGGAGTGAATTTTCATGAAATGCAGTCCCTTTTCAATGAATGGAAAGCGAGTGACGTTAATGTGCGCGTGAAGACCGTTGACAACAAACCTGCATATAACTTTTACCGCCGTTGGATGGCTGCGTACAGAGAATACGTTGCTCCCGACGGCAGCATCGTTTTGCCTACAATACAGCAATATGCTGCTGAGGTAGACTCTATGAACAGCCGTGTGGCGGAGCGTGATGCAATGGCAGAAGAGCTCCTTTGGCGGAATATTGGCCCGAACCGTACTTACGAGCACAAGAACGGCGAGGTCAAACGCAAGGATTCCCAGGTGTGTGTATTCCGGATTGCAGTGAGCCTCAGTGATAGTGCAACGCTTTATTGTGGAACAGAATCGGGGGTCGTATTCAAGACAACAGACCATGGACGGACATGGTTGCCTTGTGCTCCGCGGCATAATTTCGGCGGCTCAATATATAGTATAGCGATAGACCCGGTAGATGATGATCTAGTTTATGTAGGTGGTGGCCCATGGTTGTGGAAAAGCACTGATGGCGGTGAATCGTGGTCGCGATGCCCAGGAATTGCAAACCGCGTGAATTCGATACGTATAAACCCGGATAATAGACAGAACATCACAGCTTCGGCAGGAAGCAAACACGAAGATGAATCGGGCAGTGGTTTTTACCTTTCCAATGACGGTGGAAGTAACTTCACTTGTACCTTGAACGGTATTTGTTTCGACCATGAGTTGCAGCCGGACAATCCCGGACGGATATATCTTGTACGCCGAGAACCGGTGGGCCCATGGGCATACATATATATTTCGGAAGACGGCGGTTACAGTTGGCAACAGAAAGAACTTCCTGTGTCAATGATGATATGTGGACGTCTTGCAGTGAGCCAGGCTCCCGGTGGTGAGGATTATGTCTATGCGCTTGTAACATGCGACTCATGGGGCTATGACGGCGGACCGCAAGGTGGCAAGGGAGAACCGTTTATTCTGCTATCCAAGGATGCCGGGTATATTTGGGAAGATAAGACTGTGAATAAAGGCGAGTGGCATTGGGACAATACATTCTCGCCAATAATGGACAGTGCCGGAGGTCAAGGATATTTTGATATGATGATCGGTGCATCGGCCCTTGATCCGTCTCACGTGCTTTTTGGCCTGACATCGCTTTACCGCTCCACAGAGGAGGGAACATGCAACTATCGCGACCATGGTATAGGAGGTTATCAGCGCAGCGACTGGATGCATTGCGATATTCAGGATATTGCAGTACATCCTTGCGGGGATACCTGGATATGTAACGATGGCGGCATCAAATACTCGCGCGATTTCTTCGAGACAAAAGGCGAAGACTGTTACGACGGTATATATGCGTCGGACTACCAGGGTCTTGGAGTAGGTTGGAACGAGGATGTGATGGCTGCGGGACGCTGGCATAACGGCGATGTCGTGCATGCGGCATCATACGGTGAGGGGAACACAGTGCACGTGGGCGGTGTGGAGATTGCTACAGGCTATGTGATGAAGAGCAACCCTTGGAAGGTCTATTTCACCGATGCTTCCACACGCATAATGCCACGCGAGATTGACGGTACGATAGAGGAGGATTTCCGCACCTGGTTCACCGAGAAGAAACCCTATGAGGTGCTACGCATAAACGGTGAGATTGCTACTGATCCGCGCTATGCCCTTAAGGTGTTCCTGCAGGACATGACAAATGTGTGGGAGGGTTATCTCTCATATGATGAAGGTGCATCGTTCCAGAAGGTGTTCGACAGCGACGGCGAGGATTTCTATAGCTATGAGTTTGCACGTACAGATCCCGACCGGATGTATATTGTAGGCGCATGGAACTTATGGCGCTCGGATGATGGTGGATTGACTTTTTATGAATGTACAAAGCCGTTCCCGATAACAGATGATTATCTGCACTTTACACGTGTGGTCGTTGACCCGAATGACGAGGACCATCTGTTGGTGATATGCAATGACAAGCGTGGTGCTGTGGTTGAGAGCTTTGACGGCGGACACAGCTGGCAACAGTTTGACCTTGCCAACCTGTCCGATATAAGGGTGCACCAGATAATACTTGTGGGTGACAATTTCGGCAGTTGCTACGTGACAAGCTATGACGGTGCAAATGTCTATTTCCGCGACAACACAATGAGTGAGTTCATTGACTACTCGAGTGGTCTTAACCCGGGTGCGCGCATTTCGAAAGTCGTTCCTTTCTACAAGAACGGTGTGCTTCGCATGGCAACAGACCAGGGATTGTGGGAGGCTCCTCTCTATCATCAGGATTTTATCGCGGTTCCACAGCCTATGGCGCTGAATCTGGGTAGCGGTAACCTTACCGCCAATCCGATGAAAGAGGTACAGTTCGACAGCTACAGCATAGTTAAACAGGATGAGAATACCCGATGGCAGTGGAGCTTCTCTCCGCAACCGCAGTATGTGAGCGATGCAACGGTGCGCAATCCGCGTGTGGTGTTCGGTAATCCTGGCGAGTATGATGTGACCCTTACGGTAACGACTGCTGCAGGAACGTCATCGCGGACAATAAAGAATATGATTACAATAGAGGGAGATACCGGCATCGACGAATCGCACATAGGCGAGGTGGGCATAAAGAAAACCCTTCTTGCAAAGGGCGAGCCCCTCGTTGTCGTCTCAACCGGCCTTGCCGATGATGCACAGCTCACCGTACACGGCATGAAAGGGCAGTTGTTGCACAGTGCTGCAATACCGGCAGGGCAGGGTGCTACAGAGGTGACTTTTGACAACATCGCAACGGGTGTGTATATTTACTCGATAAAGAACAAGACACAGCAATTCTTTGGACAATTTATAATAAAGTAGACAGTGCAAATATAGAATGACATGTCCGCGGTTTTTCTCCTTCACTGTATTCGACACAATAATAATTCAAGAAAATATGAAATATAAGAAAATACTATTATCAGCAATATGTGCGGTCTCTCTATTGAGTGGTGGCGCACAGGAGAGCGTCAAACAGGACTCACTGTTTACTCCATATAAACTGAATTATCTGCCGGCAGGCTCACCTGCCTGGATGGCACAGATGGTGAACCCCGACGGGCTCGACTATAATGCCCTTGTCGACAGTTTTAACGTGTATCTTCACGACAATCCCGGTGCACGCCGCAAGAGCCCCGAGACAAAGCAGGTGGTCAATCATTTCCGCCGTTTCCAGAAAGCCTATTCGCGTTTTGTACAGCCAGACGGCAAGATCAGGCTGCCTTTGGCCAGTAACTATCATGGCGAGGTGAGGAGAGCTGCAGCTGAGGCGCGTATGGAACGTGCGGCGGCAGCGCGCTCGGCAGCACGCGACGGCGAGGCGGTTGCTCCGTGGAAAGTGATATCTCCGATAGTCACATACGACTATCAGCATAAGAAACTCTCTCCGGCCCAGGCTAACATACAGCGCTTCAGGGCCTCGCGTTCCAACCCCGATGTCCTATACTGCGGTTCTGAGACGGGACTCGTGTTCCGCACCATTGACAAAGGTGAGACATGGACTCCTTGTAACGGCGGTGAATGGATGGCGGGAGAGATAACCACCATTGACATAAGTTCGGACAACCCCGACCGCGTGCTTGTGGGTGCAGGAGGTGTCTTCTGGATAAGCAATGACGGTGGTGAGAGCTGGGATGATATAACCCCAGAAAAGAATACCTATGCGCGTACAAGTTCTGCTCTTTTTCATCCTTCAGATGACAATATCATACTTGCCGGTGACCGTGCCCAGCTGTGGCGCTCAACCGATGGCGGTGCAACATGGCAGTGGATGCTTGGCGGTATGGTTTTCGATATAAAGTTCTCAGTACAGAACCCCGATGTCTGCTATGTTGCCATTGAACAGGATTATACAGTGAAACTGTACAAGAGTACTGACGGTGGTGCGTCGTGGAATCTTCTGCCGCTCGATGACCAGCCGCTTATCAGCGCGCGCATCGGTTTGAGCGAAGCTCCCAACGGTGCTGATTATGTCTATCTTTGGGCTTGTCGAAGAAATCATCTTTCGCAACCGGGCCCTCTCTATTTCAGCGGGCCGCCTTTGCTCTACAAGAGTACCGACGGCGGTGCATCGTTCACGGTGACCGACCCTACAGGGCAAATGGAGCATGTCGACAAGAACGGTGGACAGGGTTACTATGACCTTGTATGCACCGCTTCGGCTACCGACCCCGAGCTGCTGCTTGTGGGCGTAATACAGCTCTACCGCTCAAGCGACGGCGGCAATACTCTTGAGAATGTGGGCGGTTACTACGGCCGTTTTGACCTCCATTGTGATATGCAGTGCATACAGACCAACGGTACAGGCGATACATGGCTCTCGACCGATGGCGGAATGATATATAGCAATGACTTCTTCCTTGCTGATGCACAGCCAAAGCTGTATGGCCTATACGCATCGGAGATGTGGGGCTTCGACCAAGGCTGGAACGAGGATGTGATGGTTGGCGGACGCAACCACAACGGCAATATGTCGCAGCTCGACCGCTACAATGGTGTCACACTTTCTATGCGCGGCTCGGAGCGTCCAACGGGCTATGTATTTCTCTCCAATCCCCGTAAAGTGGCGTTCAGCGACTCGGAGAATGTTGTCATGCCCGATGATTGGCGCGATGAGTTCGTGCCGTTCCTCGACTATTGGACATATCCTAAGGAATCCTCACAGCATGGAATAGGCTTTGAGTTCGACCCGCGTTACGCGCAGTGCTTCTACATAGTTCAGGGAACATACGATGAGGAGTACAAAACTTTATGGCGTACAACCGATGATGGAGCATCGTTCTCAACGGTGTACACTTTTGAGAATCCGATCTCTGCATTTGCTGTTTCGCGTTCGAATCCCGACAAGATTGTGGTTTCAACCTGGGGACGTATCTTTTATTCGCTTGACGCGGGCGCAACGTTCAACGAATATACTGTCCCCGATGAAATGACGCACAGCATAAACTATAAGATAGGAATACATCCTCGTAATGAGAACGAGATATGGGTGAGCGACGGCAATGCCGGAGGCTTCTGGCGCACCGTTGACAATGGCACGTCATGGGAGAAAATGGATGATGGCCTTACAATTACAAGCTGGGACGATAAATTGGAGTCTCATCAGGTCGGCCGTTTCTTCCTTACCGGCAACGAGAAGAATGCCGTATATGCCATTGCATATACCATGGGTTACCTTAACGAGTCATATACCACTCCGCGTGGCAGGGTGCTCTACCGCGATGATACGACCAATGGCTGGATAAATTACAGCGACGGCCTTCCAAAGGTCGTAAACCTCAACAGGATGCTGCCGTTCTACAAGGAGGGGGGCATACGTCTTGCTACAAATAATGGCATCTGGGAACGCGAGCTTGTCGATGCTCGGTTCAAGCCCATTGCGCAGCCCATAATTCTGAATGCAGGTTCGGGCGACAATACCGTTGCCGATTATCCGCGTACAATACAGCTCGATAGCTACAGTATTGTGAATCAGGATAATGCTGAGTGGGAATGGGAAATCTTCCCGGCTCCATTGTCAATCTCTGCCGATAATGTACGTAACCCGCAGATAACAATCGAACCCGACCAGACATACGACATAACCCTCACTGTTACTACGCCCGGCGGCAGTGATACTAAATGCATCGAGGGTATGATAAAAGGCAGCAAGCCTGTGCCCGATGACACATCTGTAGCACCTTTGTTTGTAGGCAAGGAACTACTGCTTGAGAGCGGAAATGTGGTAGTTGCAGGCGAGGAGTTCGTCTTTGTCCCGCGTAACCTCACAGGCAATGTTTCGCTTGTCGTGTATGATGCAAAAGGCAAAGTGGTGGCAAATGTATTGTCGGCCGAAAGGATGGCTGTAGATACAACAGGCTATCCTGCGGGAATATATTTCTATCTCGCAACCGATGAGGCCGGCTATCAGAAGACCGGTAAACTGTTGGTAAAGTAATGGATACTATGAAAAACACAATACTGTCTTTCTTATGTGCGTTGCTCCCTTTTGTGGGCTTTGCTCAGGATAGCCTCGATTATAACCTGAATGACTTTGTATTCTCGGCAAGCCGTTGGTGCCGTCACAGCGAGTCGCAGCCTGTGAAGGTGACGCGTATCTCCTTTGAGGGGGCCAACGTCTTCAATCCGCAGACCGCGGCCGACATGTTGGGCCTCACAGGCGAGGTATTTATCCAAAAGAGCCAGTATGGTGGCGGCAGTCCCATGATACGCGGCTTTGCTACCAACAGACTGCTCTACAGCATAGACGGTGTGCGCATGAACAGTGCAATCTTCCGTGCCGGCAATATACAGAATGTAATATCGCTCGACCCCTTTGCGATAGAGGAGACCGAGGTGCTCTTCGGTCCCGGTGCCGTGAGCTATGGCAGTGATGCCATAGGCGGAGCGATGGTATTCAAAACCCTTCAGCCTTGCCTGGCTACCGGAGAGAGGCCTGTTGCATACGGTTCGGCAACAGTGCGCACGGCAACAGCATCCAATGAACTTACTGCACACGTACATGCCGGGGTGGGGTGGAAACGTTTGGCGTTGCTCACCAGCTTCACTACATCCTCTTTCGATGACCTTGAACAGGGCCTGCATGGTCCCGAGGAGTATATAATGCCTTATATCGTTGTTCCGGGCATCAATGCCGACGGCGAGCTTGAAGACCGTGTCGTTGCCAACGGCGACAAACGCAGGCAGTCGCCAAGCGGCTACAAGCAGCATAATTTCATGCAGAAGGTGCGTTACGCTCCCACAGCGGAGTGGAACCTTGAATATGCGTTCCACTTCAGCGAGACATCGGAGTATGCGCGCTACGACCGTCATCAGCGTGTGCGCGACGGGCTCCCCCGTTACGCCGAGTGGAGCTATGGTCCGCAGAAGTGGATGATGAACCATCTGCGCGTGGAACATGTCGGTGGCGGGGCTGTGTATGACTCGTTGCGCGTGAACCTGGCACTGCAACGCTTCGAGGAGAGCCGTATAAGCCGTGACCTCAACAAACCTACGCGTGAGACACAGAGCGAGAAGGTTGACGCCTGGAGTGCAAATGTCGATTTCCTCAAGGAACTGTCGGATGATATTACGCTCTTTTACGGTGCCGAATATGTACAGAACAACGTGCGTTCAAAAGGTGTGGCAACGGATGTACTCACAGGTGCTGACGAGCCTATGGCCGCACGTTATCCCAAGGCACGTTGGTACAGCGCAGGCGTGTACGCGCAGGCCGAGTGGCACATCACAAACCGCTTGAACGCAGCAGCCGGAGTGCGTTATAACCATTATGGAATAGACAACGACTTCTCTACTGCCGGCTATGATGTGCCTTTCGCCCCCAAGCAGAGCGCCTCGGCCGGTAGCGTGAGCGGTAATATAGGTGTCAACTGGCGTCCTGTGGCAGGGTGGCTCTTCCGTGTGAACTATGCGCGTGGCTTCCGTGCACCCAATGTCGATGACATGGGCAAACTGTTCGATAGTGTCGACGGTTGTGTCACAGTTCCCAACCCCTCATTGAAACCCGAGTATGCCGACAATTTTGAGATAGGCATTGCCAAGCGCTTCGGCTCGTTCCTTACAGCCGATGTTACAGCATATTACACCCACCTTGACAACGCCATAGTAAGGCGCGACTACACATTTGACGGCTCGCCTACAATGGAGTATGGCGGTGAAGTGTGCAGGGTGCAGGCGTTGCAGAACGCAGCTGTAGCAAATGTGTGGGGTGTGCAGGCGGCTGTCGATGCCCGTTTCGCCAAATGGTTCTATGCCAATGCACGTGTCAGCTGGCAACGCGGTCGCGAGGAACTCGACAACGGCGATGAATCCCCGTCGCGCCACGTCGCGCCGCTCTTTGGCCGCGCCGCTATCGGCTATAAATGTGATAGGCTTACTGTTGAGGCTTTCACTGCCTTCCAAGCTGATTGCAGTGCAGATGATATGCCCGAAGAGGAGAAAGAAAAGACCGAGTTCTATGCCCTTGATAAGGACGGCAACGCTTACTCTCCGGCATGGCTCACCCTCAACGTGCGTGCGTCGTACAGGTTCGCCGGTGGCCTCTCATTGAATGCCACCTTCGAGAACCTTACTGACAGGCGCTACCGTCCTTACAGTTGCGGCATCAGCGCCCCCGGCCGTAATATGACGGTGAGTGTGACGTATAATCTTTAATGGCATTGGCTGTCATGCTGAGCAAAGCGAAGCATCTATAGTAGGCTTGTCATCCTGATATAGCAGAGCGACGGGAGAATCTCTTATTTCTCTTTACCTAATTGCTTTCAGCTAAGTTTAGCTGCGCTCATTGCGTGTAAAAATAAATTTTACCCATTCGCTTGCACAACATTTGCGCGTTTGTTGTTATATTTGCAGTAAACTGCGAATATAGACTGCACTCGCAGTGAAATGTCAAAGTAAACTTTGCTTATCTCGCTCGTTTGTTCATATATTTGATGAAGTTTGATATAGAATTTATGATTATCAAACCTTTAAGAAGAACTCACGTGAGAATTGGCAATGGATAAGAAAAAATACGATTGTCTGGCTGAGCCATATTCATCACGCTTTTCAAATAACTCTTTTAGTATCTGAGTACAAAAGTACAAATTATTTTTCAAATCGAAGCATCTATCGGCAGGAATCTTACTATCCTGCCAAAGAAAATGACATAACAGATTCGTAGCCGAGTTCACCAAACCACAGGCAAAGGTAACTCGTGTTCTTTTCGTCCAAGCAAGGTCAAGCCCTGC